>JAJEEU010000074.1 GCA_022820825.1 Vicinamibacteria bacterium | reverse complement strand
CGCGGGCAGCTCCAGCGGCGCCGCGCGCGGCGCCGGGTAGCCGTCGTCGCCGGCGACGGCGACCAGGGCCAGCGGCTCGCCCGCGGCGACCGCGCGGTCTTCCTCACCTTCAATCGCCACCGTCGGCGCCCGGTTGTTGCGGCCGTCGCCCCACTGGCCGAAGAACCCGGTGTCGCGCATGATGATGATGCCGTCGAGGACGTATTCCGGCCGCAGCGTGGCGAACGCCTGCTCCGTCCGGCCGCGCGAGGTGAGCGTCCAGACGAGCTCCTGCTCGCCGAAGTCGGCCGGCACCCGCACGCTGAACGCGAAGCGGTTGCGGCGCGGCAGGAAGTGCGTCGGCTGGCCGCGGTCCGGCCCGCCCGGCTCGATGCGGTTGTCCGGACCGATCGGAATGTCGAGCTGCTCGTCCAGGTTCCGGTTCATGTAGCCGAACACCAGGTTGAAGCTGCCGTCCGGGTTCTGCTCCCAACCCTCGTACGCGGGCGCCACCGTCTGGCCGCGCGAGTAGACGATGCGGCTGCTGGGGATCTGGCCCAGAAGGACAGGCTGCGCCGCGGCCGCCACTGCGGCGGCCAGCAGCGCGCGGCGCGCCAGCGCGGCAAGCCGGACGGTACTGCGGGCGGACGGCATTCTCAGCGGCGTGCCGGCGGCTGCCGGCGGGGGTGCTGCAGGTGCGCGGGTACCTGCGGCCACTCCAGTTGCGCCGCGCGCCCGGCCACCTCGGCCGCGAACTCCTCGTCGGTGAGGTACAGCACCCGCGGCAGCATCAGCGACATGTCGTCTATGGAGCGGCTGCCGAAGCCCTTCCAGTTGCGCGGGTCGACAACGCGCGGATTGCTCACCGTGTTGTCGTACCAGGCAATCATGTGGATGATCGTGTCCTCGGGCAGCAGCGGCGCCGCATCGTCCGCGTAGTTGTAGATCTTCACCCAGTTGTGGTTGTAACCGGCGCAGTTCAGCACCTCGCGGAATCCGTTCGGGTAGATCGCCTCCGCGCACATGCGCTTGCCGCTGGAGTGCAGGTGCGGCTCGAAGGTCAGCATCTTGGCCGGCCGCGGCATCACGTAGTAGCCGTCGACCATCACCTCGCCCTCGCCCGCGGGAATGTCCAGGTCGGACTGCGTCGCCAGCGTCATCGAGACCGATCCGACCGCCTGGCGGTACTTCGGCTCGTAGCCGGGCGGGTGGAACCTGAACCCGACGTCGACGCGCAGCACGACCGGCTTGCCGACCGAGTGCGTGTGGACGTCCCACGTCAGCGCCGAATCCGCCGGCAGGCGCACGCCGACGTCGTCCGGAAAGATCGTGGCGTTCTGGCCCAGCTCGTGCACGATGCGGAAGGCCCCGGGATCGAACGTGAACCCGTCCGCCGCCTCGCCGTCGCGCAGCGGCGCGCCGGTGATCACCGCGTGGTGCAGCACGAAGTAGTTGAGGTCGCCCTTGGCGCGCCCGTCGATGCGCTCGATGCGCTCGTCGTTGGGACGGACTTCCTTGATCTCGACCGCCTTCACGTAGCGATCTTCGGTAAGGCCCGTGGGTGACGCCGGAAGCTGGATGTTCTGATCTGCCGCCACGGCCTCCACCGTGACCAGCGGCGACGAGACGACGAGGTCGGGCGTGCCGATGCCCCACCCGCCCCCGGACCAGTCGCGCGCCGGAGGCAGGTCCGCCGGATCGCCGCGCGGAGCGCCGGCGTCCACCCATGCGCCGACAAGGGCAACCTCCTCGTCGCTCAGCGACGGGTCGTCCTTGAAGCGCTGGATGCCGACGTTCTTCTCGATGAACCAGGGCGGCATCCGCTCCGGGTCGTTCGGGGCACGTGAGACGCGCTCCCGGATGGCCCGCGCCCACGGACGCACCTCGTCGTAGGTGATCAACGACATCGGCGCGATCGACCCGGGACGATGGCAGCCGACGCAGGAGCGCTGCAGCAACGGGCTGATGTGCTTCGTGAACGTGGGGGCGTCATCCCGCGGGGCGGCCTCCGCCAGCGCGGCCGGCGGGGCCCACGCGAGCAACGGCAACGCGGCCAGCAGGGCGGGTAGCGCGAGTCTGTACATGCGGTGGCCTCCGGGTACCTGCGTCCTACTGGTCGGTGCGGCGGTTGGGGAACAGCCGGACCCCCACGGCGGCCCGACTGACGCCGGCGGCGATGCCGGCCGCCGGGTTGTCCGGCTCGCATTCGAACACGACGCGGTAGCGGTCCTTCACCGTTTCGTACTGGGCGCCCATCGTCTCGGCCAGCTCCGTGAACGTCTCGGGCAGCGCCGTCGGCGCCGCCAGCGCACGGTATATTCCGCCCGTGTTCTGGGTCAGGAACGTGGAGATGGTGGTCTGGATCGCGCCGCCGCGGGTTGACACGAGGACGGCGTGCACCGTGGCGCCGCGCCCGACCAGGTCACGGGCGAACTCGTTGAACTCGTCGTCCTGCACGCTGCGGCTCGCCTCGGCGCCGTCGTACACCAGGGAGACGAAGACCGGCCAGAGATCCTCGTCTTCGAAGCGCCGCTCCCACGTCTCGACCAGGCCGTCGAGATAGACGACGCCGCTGTTGCGGTCGACGAACAGGCCCGTCGCCTGCTCCTTCAACTCTTCGCGGTCGGTGGTGAAGTCGACGCGCCGGCGGACCTGGCCCGCGATGGTGAACAGGCCGACCTCGTGCTCCGCCGGCAGGGTGTCCAGGAACGCGGCCAGACCGTCGCGCATCGAGTTGAGCGACTGCTGGGCCGCGTCGCTGTTGTCGACCAGCAGCGCCACCTTCATCGGTGCGGCGTCCAGTTGCACGTCCTTGACCGTGCACTCCGAGCCTTCCTGCTCCAGCACCACCTCATCGGCCGTGACGTCGGTGACCGGCTGCCCGGACCGATCCGTCACCAGCATGAAGAGCTGCCGATCCACGGCCCAGGCGGTCTGCGCCCCCGCGGCAATCAGACCGGCAAGACAGGCGAGACCGATTGTGCGCCGCAGACAGCGGAGGGACATGTCCTACTCCTTGGATGGAGGACCGGTCGCCCGATTATACGGCGTATCACCGCACTGCGCGGCACGACGGGCTCATGGCCGGCTCCGGACTCGCGGGGCGGATTCGGCCGTCAATGGATCGGGCGCTGCGGCGGGCGCCAGATCCGTAGCGGGACATGGCGGGCGGCGTGGTGGAAGTCTCCATCGGTGGTGAGCAGCTCCACGTCGTGATGGAGGCAGAGGCGCGCGAGCAAGGCGTCGACGGTCCCGAGTTGGACGCCGTGACGCCGGCACGCGTTGCGGAGATCGGCCGCCGCGACATGGTCATCACGGTCCGGCACGATCATCGGCAGCGACGCGAAGCGCGCCACGATCGCGTCGTGGGCCTTGGGGCCGCGGAAGCCCTGGAGCAGCTCCTGGAGAACGAGCCCGGTCGTGAACACCGCATCCCTGGATTCGAGCGCCTGCCGCAGACGGATGGTTTCGGGAGCGTCGCCCGGAGAGTCCCTTCGGAGGGCGAGGGACCAGACGCCGGTGTCCACGAAGAGGCTCATCCGCGCGAGCGCTCCGCCTTGTAGTCGAACGTCGGATCCCAGTCGAGCGAGTCGAACAGATCGAGCAACCGCCGTTGTTCCCGCCGTGCAATGAACTCCTGCAGCGCCAGGGTCACGGCCGCGGTCTTGGTGTTCTTGCCGCTGAGCTTCAGGGCCCGTTCCAGCAGGTCGGGGTTGATCGCAAGGTTCGTTGCCATGTCCGCATTGTCGCACAACGGGCCGCACAATATCTGCCCGCACTCGTGGCGAGGACATCGGTATCATGAGAGCGGCGTCCCTTCAGCAAGGGAGGGGCAAGTCCCGCTAGGAATGAGTTGATCCGATGAAACGAACAGCCCTGACGTTGATGTGTGCCGCCGGTCTGGCAGCCGGCAGCGTGGGATCACTGGCCGGTCTGGCTCAGGAGTCCGGGAGTGCCGACGGGCCGCGGTACGTGAACGCGACCGACCTCGTGCGGCCGGACGACTACCGGCAGTGGACTTTCCTGAGCTCCAGCCTCGACATGACCTACGACGCGCCCGGCGCACGCTCCGGACCGAGCCTCTTCCAGAACGTGTTCGTGAACCCCTCCTCGTACCGCGCCTTCCTCGAGAACGGCCGCTGGCCGGATGAGACGATCTTCGTCCTCGAGATCCGCGCGTCGAGCCGGGAGGGCGCCATCAACGACGCCGGACAGTTCCAGGCGGATCTCGTGGCGCTCGAGGCGGAGGTCAAGGACGACCGCTTCGCCGACGGCTGGGCGTTCTACGACTTCGGCGCGGCCGGATCGCTGCGCGAGACCGCCGAGCCGCTGTCGGGCGACCGCGTCGCCCCGTGCATCGCGTGCCACACCGAGCACACCGCGGTCGAGCGCACGTTCGTGCAGTTCTATCCGACGCTGCTCGAGGCGGCGCGGCGGGCCGGCACGCTCAAGCCGGGCTTCTGACGTCCGATCCATAGTCGCGGGCTTGTTTTCGTATCACTCGCAGCGCGTTGACACATATTACGTGCGCACATAATATGTGCGCATGAATGTAACGCTATCCGTTGACGCGCGGATCCTGGCCGAAGCGCGGCGCATCGCGGCGGTCCGCGGCACGACGCTGAACCAGATCATCCGCGACTACCTGCAGGACCTGGCGCGGCTCGACGACGTGGAAGCGACCGTCGGTCAACTCGAGCAGTTGTGGTCGGAGGATACCGGCCGCTCGCAGGGCGCGTGGTCCCGTGAGGAGTTGCATGAGCGGCCGTGAGTTCATCGACACGAACGTACTGATCTACGCCGATGACGCGCGCGACCCGCGCAAGCAGTCGCGTGCACGTGACCTCATCCGCCGCCTGTTACGCGAGCGGTGCGGCGTGCTGTCGCTACAGGTGCTGCAGGAGTACTTCGCCGCCGCCACCCGCAAGCTCGGATTGAGCAGCGAGGACGCGCGCCGACGCGTCGAGGTGTACACGCGGTTCGACGTCGTCACGCTGCACCCGCCCGATCTGCTGGCCGCAATCGACCTGCACCGCCTTCACAATCTGTCCGTCTGGGACGCGCTCGTAGTCCGCGCCGCGCTGAACGGATCCTGCGCGACGCTGCATACCGAGGACATGCAGCCCGGCTACGCCATCGAGCAAGTGACTATCAGCAATCCCTTCGCCGGCCCGGAGTAGCGACGGCGCGCTATGGCGACCGCGGTCGGAAGCCGGTGAGGTATCCTCCGCCCCATGAGCACCGAACAGTTGCGAGCGACGGTTGCGAAACTGCTGCGGCGGAGCCACTCGCATGCCGGGCTGGCCGCGGCACTGGAGGGATTTCCCGTGGAGCTTGCCGGGCGGAAGGTCGAGGGGCACGCGCACACGGCCTGGCAGCACGTCGAGCACCTGCGGCTGGCGGGCGAGGACCTCGTGTCCTACTGCAGAGATGCCGCCTACCAGGCGCGGGAGTGGCCGGCGGGCTACTGGCCGGCAAGCCCGGAGCCGCCGTCCGCGGAGGCGTGGTCAGCGAGCTGCCGGGGTGCGCTGGAGGCTGCCGAGGCCATGGCGCAGCTCGTCGAAGACCCGGGTCGCGACCCGTTTGCGAGCGTCCCGGCGGCCGAGAAGGCAGACCACCATACGCTGCGCACCGCGCTCATCCTGCTCGACCACAACGGCTATCACGTGGGACAACTGATCGCCCTGCGGCGGGCGCTGGGCATCTGGCCGGCCGGCTAGCCCGCTACCGGCCCGGCTCACCGGACGCGGCGGCCTCGCGCTCCTGCACGCGGGCGCCGCGGAGGATGTTGGGAACCGAGTAGTTCCCCTCGTGGCAGGCGTACTCGTACAGGTCGTAGGCGGGATCGCGCGTGAGCGGCAGCTCGAGGGTCCAGGGCGCCGCGTAGACCTGCGGATCCTCGACGGTGGCGCGCCAGTCGAGCACGTCCTCGCTCACGCGCGTGAACCGTTCGACCACCCGGAGGTCGCGGGTGACCGGCACGCCGTGCATGCGGCCGGCGTTCTGGTTGGGGGTGATCCAGCCCTTCTCCGTGAAGTTCGTCGTCTCGACGACCAGCGTCTCACCCTCCCAGCGGCCGCGCGAGTCGCCCATCCACAGGCCGATCGAGGAACTGATCCGCGGGCGGTCGTCCAGCGGGATGAAACGGGCCTCGCCGATCATCTCGGTCAGGATCACGACGTAGCCGGGCGTCTGGAGAATGAGGTTGCCGGCGTTGTAGAAGTTCGGAATGAGCGCGCCGGGAATGCCGCGCGTTATGCAGCGGCTGTAGACGCTCATGTTGTCGTAGGTGTCGGAGCGGTTGGCTACCAGGAAGTCGCGCCGCTCTTCGGCCGCGGGCCGCAACGGAACCCGGCCGTCCGGCGGATCGACGACCATGGACGTGCGCCGCGTCGGTGCGATCGTGCGTGCATGGGACCAGATGGCGCCGTTGTAGCCGGCAAAGCGGCTGCCCGGCGGCAGGCGCTGCACCCGGGTTCCGCCCGGCTCGAAGGCGCGCTGCCGGCGCTCGGACGCTGCTCCCTCCAGTTCGGCCGCCTCCGCCTCGCTGTAGAACGCCTTGTCCGCCAGGCGGGCGGGCCGCTCCAGGGGTGTCATGGTCGAGTTCGTCCAGACGCCCTGGATATCAGGTTGCCCGTCCGGCGTCCGCGGCGCGGTCCACTCTCGCACTTCCGGAACGTCTGCCTGTGCCGCGGCCGGCATCGGCGCTGCCATCAGCAGCATCAAGACCGCCGCCAGACCGACCCATCGCGCTCCCGACATGCGCGAAACGATAGCATGAGAGGACCGCGGCGGAGCGCGGGCGAAGGGGGACGCTATGCGGACTACAACAAGGACGCTCGGGACCGCGGCAGTCGTCGTGCTTGCGGGCCTGGTGCTTCCGGCGGCGCCGGCGGCCGGTCAGACTTCGGCGGCGGAGGTCCCGTTCGAACGCCGCGCGGTGCACGCCCCGACGACGGTCGCGGTGGACGAGACGGCCGCCGGGGTGCCGCAGTTCCTCGTCGATCCGTTCTGGCCCAAGCCCCTGCCCCGCAACTGGATCGTCGGCCAGGTCGCCGGCGTGGCCGTCGGCCCCGACGACCGCGTCTGGATCGTCCAGCGGCCCGGCTCGCTGAGCGATCGCGAGCGGGCTGCCGAGCAGGATCCGCCGCTCGGCAAGTGCTGCGTCGCGGCGCCCCCGGTCCTGGCGTTCGACCTGAGCGGCAACCTGTTGGACGCCTGGGGCGGTGCGGGCGACGGCTACGACTGGCCGGCCAACGAGCACGGAATCTTCGCCGACGACGAGGGCTTCATCTGGCTGGCCGGCAACGGCCAGACCGACCGGCACGTGCTGAAGTTCACGTCCGCCGGCGAGTTCGTCCTGCAGATCGGCCGGCCCGGCAACGAGATGAACAGCAACGACACCGCCAACCTCGGCCGTCCCGCGGACGTGTTCGTCGACGTGGAAGCCGACGAGGTGTACGTAGCCGACGGCTACGGGAACCGGCGGGTCATCGTATTCGACTCCGAGACGGGCGAGTACAAGCGCCACTGGGGCGCCTACGGCCGCCGTCCCGACGACGCGCCGCTATCCACGTACGACCCGGCCGCGCCGCCGGCGCACCAGTTCCGCAACCCGGTGCACTGCGTCCATGCGTCCCGCGACGGGCTCGTCTACGCCTGCGACCGCGTCGGCAACCGCTACCACGTCTTCCGCAAGGACGGCACGTTCGTGGCGGAGGCGTACTTCGAGCCGGCCACGCTGCTGAACGGATCGGTATCCGACATGGCGCTGTCGGGGGACGCCGACCAGACCTTCCTCTTCATGGTCGACAGCGTCAACAACGAGATGCGGATCGTCGACCGCGTGACGCACACGGTGCTGGGACGCGTCGGCCGGCCCGGACGCTGGGCCGGCCAGTTCCACGCGGTGCACAACATCGCCATCGACTCGCAGGGAAACCTGTACACGACCGAGGTGAACACCGGCCAGCGCGTGCAGAAGTTCCGGCGCCTGGACCGGCGCTGACTCCGTCTCCCTTATCATTCAGCAAGCATGCGCGGCGCGGGGCCCGCGCTGGAACATCCGGAATCACAGGAGGATTCGCAATGCGGAACTGGCGTGTGTTGGTTGGAATCGTGGCGATCGGTGCGGTCGCGGCCGTCGGCTGGGCGTACGCCCAGGGACGCAGCGGCTCGGGCGAGCTCACCGGACAGGACATCGCGGAGATCGAGCGGCTCTACTACCGCTATGCCCAGGGCCTGGATTTCCAGGACGAGGAGCTGTACCTCTCGGCCTACGCTGAAGACGCCGTCTTCACGACCGGCGGCGGCGAGGTCTGGGAAGGGCACGAGGGGCTGCGCGCGCGGTTCCGCCAGCGGCCGGGCGCCGAGGGCACGGGGATCACGCACGTGACCGTCAACATCATCGTCAAGGGCACCCCGGAGGGCGCCAAGGGCCGGGGCTACTGGATCGTGGTCGATACCCTGCAGTCGCCTCCCGCGATCGTCGGGCATGGCCACTACTTCGACACGTTCACCCGCACCCCCGACGGTTGGCGGATCCAGACCCGCGGCTCCATGCGGAGCTGGAGTCAGACCCGCTGGGAGACGGAGTCCAGATCGACAGCTTGGTAACACGGACGGCTTCGTTAGATGGGGGCTGCGCCCCCAAACCCCCCGGCGGCAGCTAGCGAGGCCCCGTCGCCCCGCGCCGCTGCCGCCGGGCCGCGCTGTGCGCGGCTTGGGGACGACCGCTTCCGTGTTCGCCGTCCCCTTAGCCGGCGCGGTCGAAGTTGATGGTTCGGGTCTTGAACTTCCAGCCGTCCGCCGTCTTGACGTACTCGTCTTCGTAGTAGCCCGATGCCGTCTGCTTGGGCTGCCCGTCGCTGACGTCCACCAGCATCCAGTAGACGCGCGCCTGGGCGCCGTCGGCGGTCGGCACGATGCGCCAGCCGTTGTTCCAGTGGCGCACGCCGGTGTCGCCCGTCTGCCCCGCGTGCCGCTCCACGCGGTACGCGGTAAGCTCATCCATGCCGCTGATCGTCCGCTGGCCCACGTTGAAGACCGCGTCCTCGGCGAACGCCGACAGAAAGACGTCGGCGTCACGGAAGTCCGACCCCTGGTTGTAGCGCCAGTACAACTGCTCGATCTCGGCGTAGTCCTGCGCCGTCAGCGCGCCGTCCGCGGCGGAGACGCCGCCCGGCGCCGAAAACCAGCCGATCGCCACGCCCGCTCCCACCAACGCAATCGCCACCATCAGGTTTCTTGTCCGCATCATTCCTCCTGTTCGGTTGCCGGTCCGCGAGCCATGGATGGGCGCGGCCGTCGTTCGGGTGCTACTCCGCGCTGTCGAAGGTAATGACCCGCTCCTTGATGCGCCAGCCGTCCGCCGTCCTTACGTACTTGTCGTCGTAGTAGCCGGACCTGTCGGTGAACGGCGTCCCGCTGCCCACGTCCACCACGATCCAGTAGACGCGGGCCGCGGCGCCCTCGGCCGTCGGCACGATGCGCCAGCCGTTATTCCAGTGGCGCCGGCCCCGGTCACCGTGCCCGGCGTCGCGTTCGACCCGCATGGCCTCGAGCTCGTCCATGCCGCGGAGCGTCCTCCCGCCCACCACGGTGAAGACTGCATCATCCGCGAACGCCGACAGCCACAGCTCGCTGTCCCGGAAGTCGCCGCCGTGGTTGTAGCGCCAGTAGAGCTGCTCGATCTCCGCGTAGTCCTGCGCGGTCAACGTCCCGGCGGCCGCCGCGGCCTTTCCCGGCGCCGAGGTCCAACCGATCGCCACGCCCACGCCCACCAGAGCCATCGCCGCTACCAGATTTCGTGTCCGCACGGTTCCTCCCTCCGCCTACGGGTTGCCGCCTCGAATGAGCGTCAGCGGCGCCACCGGATTGAAGTCGGGTCCGGCATCGTCCTGCGCGCGCGCGCCGCGGAGGATGTGCTCCATGGCGTAGTTGCCCTCGTGGCAGGCGTACTCGTACAACGGCCCGTCGGTGGTCCGCAGCGGCGCGCGTCCGGTCCACGGCGTGACGAACGTCGTCGGGTCGTCGACGGTGAACGTGTAGTCGATGCGGTCCGGTCCGGCGCGCCGGAAGCGTTCGACCAGCCGCAGGTGCCGGCTCGCGCCGAACACGGTGTGCGAGCGGCGGTACTCGTTCACCTTGTCCGCGACGTTTGTCGTCTCGACGACCAGCGTGTCGCCCTCCCACCGCCCGCGCGAATCTCCGAGCCACTGGCGCATGTGCGGCGCCAGGTGCGGCCGGCCGTCCAGCGGAATGACGCGCACGTCGTGCAGCATCTCGAGCGCAATCACCACGTATCCGGGAGTCTGGAGCACGTGGTAGTTGTGATTGTAGAAACCGGGCATCATGGCGCCGGGCATCCCGCGCGCGATGCAGCGGTCGAATACGTTGAGGTCGGTCCAGGAAGCCGACGGCAGCTTCCGTGCCGCCGCGAGGTCCACGACGCGCTGGTGCGCGGCCGGCGTGAACGCCGGCAGCTTGCCGTCCGACGGGTCGACGATCAGCGACGTCTGGTCCGACCGCAGGCCCTTCTCCAGCCAGAAGCTGTTGTACGCCCCGGTGTCGCGCTCCCGTGGCGGCTGGTCCGCGTTGCGCACGGCCAGCTCGTCGAACTCTGCCCGCTCCTCGGCGGTCAGCACCTCGCGGCCCGCCAACTCGTCGGAGCGCTCCAATGGGGTAGTCGTGGTGTTCGTCCAGACCCCCTGCAGGTCGGGGTCGCCCCACGGCGTGCGCGGCGCCTGCCACCCGTCGCCGGCCGTTGCCGCGGGCTGCGCCGACGCCGTCCCTGCCAGCAGGAGCGCGGCAACCGCCAGTGTCACGCAGGTACGCGGTCTCATGGTGCGCCTCCTGTTAATTCACGCGCTCCATCCAGCGGTACAACCCCGGCGAGCCGTCGATGCGCAGGCCGGCCGAGATGTAGGACTGGCCGTCCTCCGACAGCCGCCGCATCATGACGTACTGCGCTTCTCCGTCGCGGGTGCGGGCGATGCGGTAGTGCGTCCGCCGGTCGACCTTGACCGTCATGACCTCCATGCCGACGGAGTCGGGCGGATAGACGGTGCCGTTGTAGGGCACGAACTTCGCCTCGTTGTACTTGGAGTCGTACCAACCCTCGCGCAGCGGCTCATCCTCGCTGGACTGGATCTCGACCCGGTAGTGCTGCACGCCGTCGTCGCCGATCTCGAAGCTGATGATCTCGTGGACCGGCGAGGTGCCGCCCGACAACTCCTTCGTCTTCTCGATGTTGAGCTCCCACGTGCCGTTGAACGGGTCGTGCTCCTGCCCGCCCAACTGCGACGAGCCGACGGCGACCGCGGCGGCCAGCACCACGACCAGGCATCCGAGTGTCCGCTGCATGATGACCTCCTGACGATTGCTCACAAACGGAAGAGCCGGTTGATCTTGACGATGAGCGCCCGGCTCTGCAGCTCGGGCCGCCCGGGCCGCAGCGTGTCGCGCGCCTCGTTGTACACGACGAACAGCTCGCTGCCGGGCTGATACTCCCACCGCAGCCGCACGTTGGCGCCGACCGACCTCGTGCTGGAGTTATATTGCACGAGCGCGCTGACGAACATCAACGGCGAAAGCGAATAAGTGGTCCGCGTCGTCACCAGCTCGGTCGAGAAGCGCCCCTGCGGCAGATCGATCCAGTTGAGCGACACGCTCGGCTCCAGCGACAGCCGCGGCGTGATTTCGAGCCGTCCCTGCCCCAGGGTGACGCCGGTCCTGTCGCCGCTGTAGAACGAACCCCGCGCCACGGCCAGCGAGCCGGCGAACGGCCGCTGCTGGCCGAGCGTGAACACCACCTCCACCTGCTGGAAGCCGTAGCCGTCGACCGGCAGCACGACCTGCGGGGCGATCTCGAACGGCTGCTTCAGGAACTCGTAGCTGCGCATGTAGAAGACGTCGAACAGGTCGCTGTTCTCGAACTCGATGCCGAAGTGGCCGTACTGCTCGCGCGTTTCCAGCAGGCCGGAACGATCGGCGATGTGGTCGATGCTGGCGTCCCACGAGAACTTCCGTATCGCGTCGATGGACTGCGGCCGCGGACTGAAGCGGAAGGCGGCGAAGCTGCGCTCGAAGTCCTCGCGGCGCATGAAGCCGACCTCGGGATTGAAGCCGCTGCCCACCACCAGCCGCTCCGCCTGCACGCCGTAGCGGTCGCCCGCGTAGTCGAGCTGCGCCCGGTAGCTGATCTCGTCCTCCATGCCGGCGGTGTCCGTGCCTGCCCAATAGGTGTTGACGTTCAGGTTGTCGTAGAAGGAGAACCTCCCGTCCAGGCCGTACGTGACGTTTGCTCCCGGAGCTCGCCGCGACACCGACCGCCGTGTCAGCAGCGCACCGATGCTGCTGCGCCGCAGCACGTCGCTCTTGAGGCGCAGGACCGAGAAGTTCGTCGCCACCGCGTCGGCCGCGGGCTGGTCTCCGGTCCGGATGTTCAGGGCGCCGACGCTGAAGGGTCCTGCACGGCCCGTCAGCCGCCCGCCCGCGTCGATCGGCACCTCGGACAGCGCGCCGCCGCTTTCCTCCAGGCCGATGCGCCGGCTGTAGAACAGGATCGGCACGTTGATGCTGCCGCTTCCGAACAGGTTGCTGGCGGTCCCGCCGAACGAGAACACACCCTGGTTCTCGAGGAAGAACTCCCGTTTCTCCGGGTAGAACAGGCCGAACCGCGTGAGGTTGACCTGCTGCTCGTCCACCTCGACCTGGGCGAAATCGGTGTTCACCGTGAGGTCGGCGACCAGGTTCTGCGTGAGCCCGTACTTCAGGTCCAGGCCCACCTCGCCGCTGAGGTCGTTGGCGACCGCCGGCACGGCGCCGCGGTCGGTCGTGAAGTCGGCAATCGCGTACGGCTTGATCTCGAGCGTGCGGCCGCCGTCGTCGGGCGCCTCGATGCCGACCACCGTGGCGGCCTGCGAAATCAGCATGATGCCGCGCGAGATCGGCAGCGGCACGAGCGACGACAGCTCGTTCTTCCAGCGCACCTTGCGGGTGATGCTGAAGCCCCAGACCTGCGTCCGGCCCGTCCGGTAGCGCAGCGACTTGAAGGGAATGGCCGATTCGAACGTCCAGCCGCCGTCGAAGCGGCCCGCGCGCACGGACCAGACCGGGTTCCAGTCGGCGCTGTAGTCGCGCTCGTCCGTGATCTGGCCGTCCATGCGGCCGCCGAGCGGGTTGACCGTGAGATTGATGCCGTTGCGGCGGTCGTAGAACGTGTCGAGCACGATGTCGATGTACTCGTTCTGGCCGATGTTGAAACTGTCGCGGCGCAGCTCGTTGGCGACCCAGACTTCTTCCGGTGCGGAGTCCCAACAGCGGCCGCTGATGTAGACGTTGTCGTCGTCGAAGGCCAGCCAGACCTCGGTCTCCTCCGTGGCCGGCGCGCCTTCGATCGGCTCGACCTGCACGAAGCCGGTCAGCGGGGGCACGTCGAGATAGAGGCGCTCGTCGAGCGCGCCGTCGATGTCCAGGGGCTCGGCGAGGCGGATCGCGCGGATGGTCATGCGGCCGGCGGCGTCGCGGTTGACCACGGCCGGCGGCACCGGCGGGGGCGGTCCGTCGATGACGACCGGCTGGTCGGAATCCGGGGCGCCGGCCGGCGCCTGCGCGGCGTGCGCCTGTGCGGTGCAGGCGAGCGCCAGCGCCAGCGGGAGCGACAACCGCCGGCGGCGGGCCGTCAGTTGCCTCCGGGTCCCCACGTCGCACCGCGCGTCGGCTGCACGCTCGGCGCCTCGTGCCGCTCCAGCATGCGCCGCCGCACGACGCCGCCGTACACGTTGCCGAAGGTGTCCACGCCGACCCCCTCCGCCCCGCTGTGCGCGAAGTCGCGCGACTCGATGTCCTCCAGGAAGTAGTGCACCTGGCCGGTCCGCGCGCTGCCGATCCGGATGCCCTTCTTCCAGCCCGGATTGTCCGGACCCCAGGATTCCGAATCGGCGACGTAGATCGTGTCGGTGTGGTCGATGTACACGCCGCTCGGCCGGCTGAACTGCTGCCACTGGTCGATGTAGTTGCCGTCCTGGTCCCAGATCATCAGCCGGTTGTTGTCGCGGTCGGCGATGAACAGCCGCCCCTCGGTGTCGATGGCGATCGCGTGCGGCGCGCTGAGCTGCAGGTGCCCCTGCCCCGTGCTGCCCATGTGCGCGATGAACGTCCCGTCCGGGGCGTACTTCGAGATCCGCGAATGCGGTCCGTTCTTGATGTGGCCCTCGGGGATGAAGATCGTGCCGTCCCGCGCCGTGACGACGTCGGTCGGCTCGCGCAACTGGCCGGGACCGTCGCCCGCGACGCCGGGTTCGCCGATCGTCATCAGCAGCTCGCCGTCCGGCGTGAACTTGCGCACGACGTGGCCGCCCGGCGCGTCGCCGCGCCCGACGTCCGCGGTCCAGACGTTGCCCTCGTGGTCGAGGTGCAGGCCGTGCGGAAACGCCATCAGGCCTGCGCCGAAGGTGTCGAGCCGCCGGCCTGTGGTCGGATCGAGGACGACGACCGGGGGCTCGGAGCGGTCGACGCAGGAATTCTCGTGGCAGCGGTGCAGGACGTACAGCCGGCCGTCCGGGCCGCCCTCGGCGGCGATCACCGCCGCCCATTCGCCGTTGTTGCCGGGCGGCGGCTCGCCGAACGGCTCGATGCGCGTGTACGGATTCGGCTTGTCGTTGCTGTCGGCAATCGGGCCGTACGCCGCCACCAGCCGCTGCAGCAGCATGATGACGGCGCTGTCGAACCCCTCGTTGGTGATCGGCCGGTCGATGTTCGGGTTCTGCCGAATCGGCGTCGGCTCGCGGCGGTCCTGCCCGCGCAGCGCGTCGTCGCCGAGGACGGCAACGAGTCCGGCGGCCGCGAACGCCGCGGCCGACCGACCGGGAAACTTGCGGCCTGTCATTGAATCTCTCCTCAGGAAACGCCGCCGGCCGGCTGCTGCTAGCGCACCTCGCGGTAGAACGCCCGGAGCTCGTCGCTGAACAGCTCCGGCTGCTCCAGCGCGGCGAAGTGCCCGCCACGCTCCATGAACGTGAACCGCTGCACGTTGTAGCGGGTCTCCGCCCAGCTCCGCGGGCTGAAGCCGAGCTCTCCGGGAAAGACGGTGCAGCCGGTCGGCACCACCACCCTGTCGGTCGGCGGCACGTACGGCGGCTCGGGTATATGCTGGCCTTCGTAGTAGTAGCGGGCCGCCGAGGTGGCGGTCTCCGTCACCCAGTAGATCATCACCGTGGTCAGCAGCTCGTCCTTCGTGAAGATCGCCTCGGGATCGCCGTCGCAGTCGCACCAGGTCCGGTACTTCTCGACGATCCAGGCCGCCAGCCCCACGGGCGAATCGTTCAGACCGTAGCCGAGCGTCTGCGGCCGCGTCGCCTGGATGCGCTGGTAGCCCCGCTCCTCGTCGCTGAAATACGCGCGCCGCTCGCGCAGGCGCTCGATCTCCGCATCCGTCAGGCCGGCGTTCGGATTGTCCGGGTCGGGCGGCGCGCCGCCGCAACTGTTGAGGTGCAGCCCCGCGACGCGGGCGGCGTCGTACACGGCCATGTTGTGCGCCACGCTCGCGCCGACGTCGCCCGCCTGGACTCCGTAGCGGTCGTAGCCGAGCCGCGCCATCACCTCCATGAACATGCGGGCCGTCCGCCGCCGCGAGTGCCCCATGCGGCGCGGGCGCTCCGAGAACCCGTAGCCGGGCAGCGACGGGACCACGACGTGAAAGGCGTCCTCGGCGCTCCCGCCGTGGCTGACCGGGTCGGCGAGCCGTTCGACCGTCTTCCAGAACTCGAAGAAGGTGCCGGGCCAGCCGTGTATCAGCATGATCGGCAGCGCGTCCGGCTCCGGCGAGCGGCGGTGGATGAAGTGCACGTCCAGCCCGTCCACGTTCATCGTGAACTGCGGGAACTCGTTCAGGATGCGCTCCTGCGCGCGCCAGTCGTAGCCGTCCCGCCAGTACCCGACGAGCTGCCGCAGGTACGACAGGTCGGTGCCGTACGCCCAGCCCGCCCCGTCCAGCTCGTCCGGAAAGCGCGCGCGATCCAGGCGCCGCTGGAGGTCGTCCAGCACCGCGTCGGGCACGTCGATGGTGAACGGCGCCGCCTCCGCCGCGCCGGACTGCACGGCTACGGCGACCGGGGCGGACAGCGCCAGGGCCGCGAGGCCAACCGCCGCAAGTACGAGTACCGCCTTCCTTCCGAGCGTCATCGCGCCTCCTCCGCGCGCGCGCCCGCCAGGAGGTTGAACATGCCGTAATTGCCCTCGTGGCAGGCGTACTCGAAGAGCGGTCCGTCGGCGGTCGTCATGGGTATGACGCCGGTGAACGGCCGCGTGAACGTGTGGGGATCGTCGACGGTGAACTCGTAGCGCAGCGCGCCTGCGCCGGCTCGCGTGAATCTCTCCACGAGATGCAGCGTGGCGCCCGTACCGGCGGCGCTCTGAATGGTGGGATTGAAGCTCGCCGTCTTGTCCGTGAAGTTGGTCGTCTCGACCACCAGCGTGTCGCCCTCCCAGCGGCCGCGGGAGTCGCCCATCCACTGCCGGATCGACCGCGCGAGGTGCGTCCGGCCGTCCAGCGGCACGATGCGGGCGTCGTGGATCATCTCGTTGACTATCACCACGTGGTCCGGCGTCTGCAGCACCTGCAGCGTGTTGTTGTAGGCGCTGGGGATCACCGGCGGACCGGCGTTGAAGCCCAGCAGGCAGCGCTCTCCGAGCGCCCGGTCCTCCGGGCCGTCGGCGCCGATCCCGCCGCTCCGGAAGCGGACGGGACGCTCTCCGGCGACGTCGGCGCTGACCGTGCGCCCCTGCCGCGGCGCGCCCGGCGCCAGCGGCGGCAACCGTCCGTCCGGCGGATCCACGATGAGCGAAGTGCGGCCGCCCTCGGCCAGCGACGAGCCGCGGTCGTACCAGAACTCGTTGTACGGCACGACGCCGCCCTCGGACGCCGGCGGGTAGATGGCGCCGCCCTCCTCGGGGTCGACCAGGTCCCGGTTCTGCCGCCGGTTCTCCCGGGCCTCGTAGCTGGCGGCTTCCTCTTCCGTCAGCACCTGCTTGCCGGCCAGCTCCAGCGGCCGCTCCATCGGCGTGATCGTCCGGAAGTCCCAGACGCCCTGCAGATCCGGATCGCCCCAGACCGTGCGCGGCGCGGCGGCGGGCTGCGCGGCGACCGGCGCGGCCACGATCAGCGCCAGCGCGGCGCCGACCGCGGATGCCGCGGGCCGGCGGCTCACGGTTGTCCCCCGCCCTGTCCGTCGATGAGCTCCAGCAGGGCGTCGGCCCGCGCGAGCGGTCCGGGCGCCTCCAGGAGCTCCTGCCGGTCGAGCGGGTCCATGCTCAGCAGTTGCGCGAGCCCGTTGACGAGCACCTCGTCGGAGATGTCGTCGGGCGGCGGCTCGGAGCCGGGCGCGATGGACGCGTACATCTCGGCAAGCCGCGGGCGCCGCAGGCCCAGCGCGGCGCGGTCGTCAGCGTCCAGCGGGTCGGCGATCGCCTCGACGCCGGCCACCCGGTACGAGCGGCTGTGATCTTCGCTGACCACCCGGAACTTGACCGAGCCCCGCAGGACGATGATCCAGCGGCCGTCGTCCAGCTCCTCGGCCTCCGTGATCTCGCCTGCGCAACCGATCGGGAAGATCGGCGGGTTGCCTTCGTACTCGGCCTCATGGCCCGGCCGCAGCAGCACCATGCCGATAACGCCGTCCCCCTGCACGGCTTCGGTGACCATCTCACGGTAGCGGGGCTCGAAGATGTGCAGCGGACGCGACACACCGGGGAACAGCACGATGTCCTGGAGCGGGAACAGCGGAATTTCCGGCGGCAGCGCGCCGTCCCCCGCGGACTGCGCGGACGCCGGGCCGGGCGCCGAAAGCAGCACGGCCGCCACGGCCGCGCACGCGAGTTTCGCCGCTGTCATCATTACTACTTGGGGCTGCGCCCCAAACCCTCGCCGGCCACTCGCGGGGACCCCGTTGCCCCGCGCCGGGCTTGCCGGGCCGCGCTGTGCGCGGCTTGGGGACGGCCGCGCCAGGACTCGCCGTCCCCTTCCGTACTTCACCGCTATCCGGCCTGTCGGGCATTATATCGCCCCCCGGCTGTGGTAATCTCCCACGGGCGCAACGCGAGCGGAGGGAGCTGGGCAATGGCGAACGAAACAACCCGTCGAGCGGTCCTGAAGGGCGGACTGGCCGCGGCCGGGCTGGGCATGCTCGGCCTGCCGGAATGGGCGCTGCCGGCGCTGGCGCAGGGCGAGGCGCTGGTGCCGTTCACGGACGTCCCCGACGAGTTCGGGGCCGGCGCGCTCGGTCCGACGCGGCGGGTGCTCGACATCCGCACGATCGACGGTCCGCTGACGAACAGGAACGACTTCTACACCATCCAGCACTTCGACCAGCCCGAGCTCGCGGCCGGGGCGTTCCGGCTGAAGGTGAGCGGCCTGGTCGAGCGGCCCGCCGAGCTGTCGCTCGACGAGCTCCGCGGTATGGGCGCCGCCGACGTCGTCGCGGGCTTCGAGTGCTCCGGCAACAGCCCGCGCATGGTCCAGGGGCTGGCCAGCAACGGCCGCTGGACCGGCGTCCCGCTGCGGGCAGTGCTCGAACGGTCCGGTCTGCAGCCGCGCGCGCGGGAGGTCGTCTTCTTCGGCGCGGACCACGGCGAGGAAGCGGTCGACTTCCGCGGGCAGACGCACAACGTCGACCAGCCCTTTGCCCGCAGCATGCCGCGCGCCGACGCCATGACGCCGGAGCCGTTGCTGGCGTACGCGCTGAACGGCGAGGCCCTCACCCGCGAGCAGGGATTCCCGCTGCGCCTCGTCGTCCCCGGCTGGTACGGCGTGTGCAACGTCAAGTGGCTCAACCACATCCGCGTGCAGGCCGACCGCTTCCTCGGCAAGTGGCAGGCGCGCTGGTACCGCACGCTGTGGGCCGAGGAGATCGACGGCGAGGTCAGCTTCCACGAGACCGAGATCAGCCGCCTGCGCGTGAAGTCGGTGATCGCCCGCGTGACCCGCTCCGGCAGCCGCCACACGGTGCACGGCTTCGTGCTGCACGACGGGACGTCGCTGCGGTCTGTCGAGGTCAGCGTGGACGGCGGCGCGTGGCAACGCGCGACGCTCGATCCCGCAACGGCCTCGGACACGTACTCCTGGAAGCTGTTCAGTTTCGACTGGGACGGCGCCACGCCGG
The DNA here is from genome assembly GCA_022820825.1 of Vicinamibacteria bacterium. GTDB lineage: Bacteria > Acidobacteriota > Vicinamibacteria > Vicinamibacterales > UBA8438 > JAAXGX01. The sequence continues at coordinate 16,334 of JAJEEU010000074.1, read as the reverse complement.
GCGAGCACACGCTCGTCTCGCGGGCCACCGACGTCGACGGCCACGTGCAGCCCACCCCCGAGGAGCTGGAATACAAGCAGACCGGCCTGGAGAACCACCAGCAGTATCCGCGGACCGTGCGGGTATCCTGAGCAGTCGGACACCGCGCGCGGCGCTCGGGCTATCTGGGCGCTGCCAGCTTTCCGGAGCGCTCCTCGGCGCGGGTGCCGGCCAGGGCGTTGGGGACCGCGTAGTTCCCCTCGTGGCAGGCGTACTCGAACAGCGACCCGTCCAGGGTCGTCATGGGAATCGCCGCCGTCCACGGCGCCGTCCACACGGTGGGATCCGTCACGGTGAAGCGGTAGTCGATGGTGTCCGCGGAGACGCGCGTGAACCGCTCCACCAGGTGGAGCCGGGCGTCGCCGCCGAAAACCACGGACGGGAAATAACCCGTCCGGCGGCGCACCTTGTCCGTGAAGCCGGTGGTCTCGACCACCAGCGTGTTCCCTTCCCACCGGCCGCGCGAGCTGCCCAGCCACTGCCGGATGGACGCCGCCGGGCCCGGGCGGCCGTCCAGCGGAATGATCCGCGCGTCGTGAATCATCTCCACCTGGATCGCCACGTGCTCGGGCGTCTGCAGGATCAGGTAGTTGTGGTTGTAGAAGCCGGGCATCATCAGCCCCGGCATGCCGCGCGTGATGCAGCGGTCGAGCGTGTTGAAATCGTCCCAGGAATCGAAGCGGGTGCCGTGCGCCAGGTGCGAGTCCGTGTACGAGTCGCGCCGTGACGCCTGCAGCTCGCGCTCCGCGGGCGTCACGGGCGGCAAGCGCCCGTCGCGGGGGTCGACCAGCAGCGCCGTGCGCCGCGACAGATCGCCCTGCTCCAGCCAGAAGTCGTTGTAGAACCCGACCGGCCCCTGCACCGGCCCGTCGTCGCGCAGGCGGGTGGTGACATTGCGCACCGCCCGCTCCTCGTCGTTCAGGAACTCCTGCGCGGCCAGCTCCGCGGGACGCTGCAGCGGCGTGAGGGTGCCGTTGGTCCACGCGCCCTGAAGGTCGGGATCGCCCCAGGGCGTCCGCGGCGGCGTCCAGCGCTCCTGGCCGCCGGCCGGGATCGCAGTCATCGCGAGGACCGCCGCAAGGACCGCCGCCGGCGCCGACCACGTTGCGACCGGGTTGCTCCGCATCGCGACCTCCTTCGGATCCCTGATGTCCTGCGACCGTTGCTACGTCCCCGCGCGCTGGCTCGCCGCGAAGCGCCTGAACAACCCGCCGGCCGCCTCGTGCAGCCGCTCGCCGCCGGTCACGGTCTCGCCCAGGTCGAGGTGCCGGCCGTCCGCTGGCTCGAATGCGGGCCACGCCGCCAGATCGTCGCGGTTCGGGTCTCCCGTGGCGGCGAACTGCGTCCAGTAGGCGATTATCGTCTCCGACAGCCGCCGGTCGGCGTCGGTCCAGTCGCCGTGGATTGCCATCGGATGGGGGCGTCCACCCGGCGGTCCGGGCCCGGCGGCCAGCGTACCGAACCAGTACACGAGATCCCCGCCGTGGTAGGCGCCGTTCACGGCGGAGCCGAGGGCGGTTGGCGGTACGCGCGTGAAGTGGTACAGCCAGACGGGCGACGAGACCTGCGCGTGGGTCTCCACCTGCACGCGCACCGGTCCTGCAAACCGCATGTCGCTCATCAGTCGGGCAACGCCCGGCCTGGCCGCCTCCGGCGACGTGACGCCGTAGTGCGCGATCATCTCGTCCGCGACGCCCCGATAGACGGTCCGCACGTACGACTCGAAGGCCTCCGCATCCTCGATATCCGACCGCTGGGCAATTCCGATGCCTTCGTCGGACATCATCCCGGTGATGAGCGGCACGTCGTGCTGGAGCCCCGCCTCGTACATGGCGAGCGGGTCGCGGGGAATGATCCAGCCGTCGACGTTCGGCGCCCAGACGTACCCGGTCCGCAGCATCAGACTGCCGGCATTGGCGTCGGCCGCCGCCTGCAGTTCCTCGGACGTGGCGGCCCGCAGCGTGTCCAGGGCCGCAGCGCCGGACGCTCCCAGCGACTCGGCGAGCTGCACGCCCTGGCCTTCGGCAGAAAGCCAATCGCCCAGCGGCTCGCGCAATTCACGGTCCCAGCCGTACACCCAGGTGCTGCCCGAAATGGCGCCGTGGAACAGGCCCTCGGACTGCGGGACCAGCAGCAGCGCCATCACCGCGCCGCCGCCGGCCGACTCCCCGAAGATGGTGACCCGGTCGGGATCGCCGCCGAACGCGGCGATGTTGTCCCGCACCCATTCGAGCGCGGCCACCATGTCCAGCAGACCGTAGTTGCCCGATGCGCCATGCGGCGACTCGGCCGACAACGCGGGGTGCGCGAAGAACCCGAAGACGTTCAGCCGGTAGTTGATGTTCACGACCACGACGCCGTTTTCCGCGATCCGCGTGCCGTCGTAGATCGGGAGCGACCCCGCGCCGTTGAAGAAGCCGCCGCCGTGTATCCAGACCATTACGGGGAGCGGCGCCTCGATCTCGCGGGGCGCCCAGATGTTGAGGAAGAGGCAGTCCTCGCTCTCCGGATCGTCCTCGCCGGCGTCCGGCGCGCGTATCCAGGCCGGACCGGTCTGCATGCAGACCGGTCCGGACGCCGTAGCGTCGCGCACGCCGTCCCACGCGACGACCGGCCGGGGCGGCTGCCAGCGCAGGCCGCCCACCGGCGGCGCGGCGTAGGGCACGCCCTTGAAGGCAACGATGTCCGGGTTGCCGCCGGCGGGCGCGCCCCGGATCTCGCCGCCCGTGATCGCGACGGGAACGTCGGGATCCAGCATCGCCGCTGGCGGCGGCGCGTCGACCTGCGGCTGGCCGCAGGCCGCCGCCAGCGCCATCATCGCCGCGCAGAGCGTTACACGGACATGCTTCATGGCGCCTCCGCGGCGCGCTCCTGCACCCGGGCGCCGTTCAGCACGAGCGGCAGCGTGTAGTTCCCTTCGTGACAGGCGTGCTCGTACAGCGGTGCGGGCGACACCTTGAGCGGCATCTCCGCCGTCCACGGCTCCGTCCAGGTACCGGGGTCGTCGGCCGTGAACTCGTACAGGACCGTTTCCGCATCGACGCGCGTGAAGCGCTCGGTGAGGTGCAGCGCCGCCGCAGACCCCCTGAAGCCGCCCTTGCCGTTGAAGTTGACGGTCTCGACCACCAGCGTGTCGCCCTCCCAGCGCCCGCGCGAATCGCCCCGCCAGAGCCGGATGCGCGGATCGATACGGGGGCGCCCGTCGAGGTGTATGACCCGGATCTCGTGGTTCTCCTCGGTCTGGATCACGACATGGTCGGGCGTCTGGAAGATCTGCAGGAGCGGCGCGAACGGGAACGCCATCATCGGCGGGCCGCCGGTGACGAAGCGCAGGCAGCGCTCGCTGTAGCCCCGGTCGTCGTGGGAATCGGCGCGCTGGGTGAGCGGCTGCCGCAGGCCGTCGGCCAGCCGCTCCTGCGCCGCGGCGGTGTAGGCCGGAATCTTGCCCGTTGGCCCCGTCACCAGCGATGTGCGCCCGCTGAGCGGTCCGGGTTCCATCCAGATCTCGCTGAACTCGACGGCCAGCGTGGCTTCGGGCTCCGGCAGGGCATCGATCCGCCCCTGGACCGCCCCGCGCTGCAGCTCCTCCAGCTCCTCCGCGGTATGGAACTCGCGTTCGCCGTACTCCTCCGGCCGCTCCAGCGGCGTGAGGGACGAGTTGGTCCACACGCCCTGCAGGACCGGACTGCCCCACGGCGTGCGCGGTATGCCGCCGCCGGCCGCCGGCTGCGCCAGTCCCTGTAGCGGGAACACCAACAGGAGCGCTGCGAGCGGCAGTGGGCGCACGGGTTGCATGTCGCGCCGCGTCTATTTCGAGGCGGCTTCCCGCTCCGCGGTCCGCGCGCCGGCCAGGATGTTCTCCAGGCCGTAGTTGCCCTCGTGGCAGGCGTACTCGTAGAGCGGCCCGTCGATGCGGCTCATCGGCGTGGAGGCGGTCCACGGCTGCGCGTACGTCAGCGGGTCGTTCACCGTGAACCGGTAGTCGATCGTGTCCGCGTCGATGCGCGTGAAACGCTCCACGAGATGCAACTGCGGGCCCGACGCGTGCACCAGGTACAGCCCGTTGCTGACTGCCCGTTCATCGTGCCTGGGGCTGAAGCCGGTCGTCTCGACCACCAGCGTGTCGCCTTCCCAGCGGGCGCTCGAGTTGCCCAGCCACTGCCCCACGCCGGACGGTCCGTGCGAGCGCCCCTCCAGCGGAACGATGCGCGCGTCGTGGATCATCTCGACGAGGATGACCACGTGGTCGGGCGTCTGCAGTATCTGGTAGTTGTGGTTGTAGAACCCGGGAATCATGGCGCCCGGCAGGCCGCGCGTGATGCAGCGGTCGTACAGGTTCAGGTCCGTGTAGTTGTCGGGCGCCGCATTGCGCGAGGCGGCCACGTGTGCGTCACGCTCCCGCACGCGGTCGGTCAGATCGGGAAGCTGTCCGTCCGGCGGGTCGATCACCAGCGATGTCTGGGAGGACCTGGTGCCTCGTTCCACCCAGAAACTGTTGTACGCGCCCGTGCTGCCCGGCGGCGGCGGGCGGTCAACGAAGCTCGCGGCGCGCGCATCCAGCTCGGCGCGCTCCTCGTCGCTGAGCGCAGCCCGTCCCTCGTACTCGCCGGGACGCTCCATCGGGGTCGTCGTCTTGTTGGTCCAGAAGCCCTGCAGGTCGGGATCGCCCCACGGCGTCCGGCCCGTATCCGAATCCCCGCCACCGGACTGCGCCGCCGACATGGCGGGCAGGAGCATCAACAGCACGCCCGCCACGGTAATCGCTGTACGCGGCATCACGGTCCTCCAGTCCCGCTGCGACGCGGGGTTTCGCTACGGACTAGTCGGCTTCGGACGCGATTATACCGCCGCGTGCTACGATGCCGGTGCCCCGGCTCGCGCTCCACGCGGGCCGCGCCGCCGCCAACCTGTCGATGGGCGCCCGCCAGCACGATGTCTCCCGCTGAATCGAACCTGGAAGTCCTGAGCATCGCGTTCGGCGCCGTGCTGTTCACGAACGGGCTCAGCCTGATGCTGCTGGCGGCGATCCTGCGGTCGGGGAAGAACCTGGAGCTGCCGGCCTTCGGCGCGGGCCTGTTCCTGTTCGGGCTGCGGACGCTCGTGGATCTCGATTCCACGCGCAACCTCGCACCACTGGTCCCGGCCGTTGTCTGGGACCATGCGGGACCGGTCTGTCTCTACTTTCTGACGGTAACGACGTTCGTCTTCATGGAGCACTACTGGGGTGCCGGCCGCTACCGGTCGTTTCGCCGCATCTGGCAGGCGCAGCTCGTGTTCGCGGTTGCCGCGACCGCAATCGATATCGGCAGCGGCGCGCCCGGAGCGTCGATGAACGCGTACCTGCTGCTGGTTCTGGCGTGGATCGCCATCGTGCTGCTGAACATGGCCGCCGGCGAGATCCGCAGCCGCCCCGAAGATCGCATCGTCCTGGTGGGCCTGGTCGTCATCGTCGCCACCGTCGTTCATGACAGCCTCGGGCTGCTGGGCCTGATCTGGAACGTCAGCGTCCAGCCGCTTGGGATCCTGGCCTTTGCCGGCGCGATCAGCTACTCCCTGGTGCTGCGGGCCTTCGGCAACGAGCGGCGACTCGCCGTGATCGACGTCGAGCTGCAGGCGGCCCGGCAGTTCCAGCAGTCGCTCCTCCCGCGCGCGTTGCCGCCCGTGCCGGGCGGAGCGTGCGCCGTGCGGTACGAGCCGATGAGCGCTGTCGGCGGCGATCTCTACGACTTCTTCCCCATCGACGAGAGTCGTTTCGGCGTGCTGCTGGCCGACGGCTCGGGCCACGGCGTTCCGGCGGCGCTGATCGCCTCGATGGTGAAGACGGGCGCGGCCTCCCGGGCGGGCATGGCCGGGCGGCCGGCCGAGATGCTGGCGGGCATGAACCGGCATCTCTACGACCAGCTTGCCGGGAACCTGGTGACCGCGGTCTACGCCTGTGTCGACCTCGCTGCCCGCCGCGTATTGCTGGCCAACGCCGGACACCCGCACCCCCTGCTGCTGTCGGCCGGCGGCGGCACCGCGAGCGAGGTGGGCGAGCGCGGCGCGGCGCTGGGCCTGCTGCCCGACGAGCGCTTTGTCGCCACCGAGCTGGAGCTGTCGCCCGGCGACCGCCTGGTGTTGTACAGCGACGGGCTGGTGGAGGCCCGGGCGCCAGATGGTGCGCTGTTCGCGTTGGAACGCGTGCGCGACCTGTTGGCGGACCAGGCGGCGCTGCCTGCGCAAGCCTGGGCCGACCACGTGGTGGCGCAGGTGACGCGGTGGGTCGGCAAGCCGGACCTCGCGCTGGACGACGACCTCACGCTGGTGGTCCTGGACATCCCCGCCGCGTGAAACCTTCCGCCGACTTGAGCGCGGTGGCGCCGATTCAGTCCGTGAGGTCGACGCCGGCGAGCACGTCGTCCTCCGGCACGCGGCGCAGCGGCGGGCCCCATGCCTGCCGGAACAGCTCGAGGCCGAGGATGCGGTCGACATCGCGCTTGCTGAAGAAGCAGCGGTCGATGGGCACGTTCTGCGTGCGGTGCGCGCGCAGCGCCGCCGCCTTCGCCGTCCGTTGGGCCGCGACGTCCACCGCGAAGTCCACGCCCGGCTCCCGCCGGAGATCCTTCGGCTGCGTCACTTCCCACGGCAGCACGGGCGAGTTCCACAGCAGGCGCTGCACACGATGGGACGGCGCACCGGCCGGAGACCAGCGCGGATCGGCCGCGGCCGCTACCGCGTCGAGCGTGAAGCGCGAGATGGCGACGTGATCGGCATGGCCGTTCATGCCGTTCGGATCGAACGTAACGACGACGTGCGGCCGGAAGCGGCGGATGCGCGCGGCCAGGACGTCCCGCACTTCTCCTGCCGGCGCGTCCCCGAGGTGCTTGTCGCGGTAGTCGAGCAGGTCGATCTCCGAGATGCCCAGAGCGTCAGCCGCCGCCCGCAGCTCCCGCTCGCGGCGCTCCGGCAGCTCGTCACGCGCACACAGCGGGGGCTCCCCGACCCGTCCCGCATCGCCGCGCGTGGCCGTGACAAGCGCCACCTTCCCGCCGTTGTCCGCGCACCGGCGCGCGACGCCGGCGGCGATGAAGCTCTCGTCATCCGGGTGCGCGAAGATCAGCAGGATGCGGGCCGCCGCCGGCATGCGGCACTATATGCGATCGTCGCGAACCGCAACGTCGTGGACCCGCGCAACTGGAAGGGCTGGGGCAACCGCTCCATCGACGACATGTTCCTGCTGCTGCCGAAGGTGACCTTCCTCGACGAGGAGCAGTACGCGGAGGTCGTCGCCGAGCGCGAGGCGAAGCTCGCGAGCCTGGCCACCAACCAGCAGAACTGACCCGCGGCGCCGGCCGGGAGGCCGGTCAGGGGGCGGGCGGCGTGACGCCGGCGCGCGCCATGACGGCGCGCACGGCCACTTCCGTCTCCGGCGAGCTGATGATGTTCATGCCGCGCTGCACGCCCTCGACGATCTTCAGCGGCGTCCAGCCGCGCGCATTCTCCTGATTCCAGACGTCTGTCCGGGCGCCCTGTTCGGCCAGGAAGGCCACCACCGCCGGGACGTGCTTGTAGGCCGCGCCGTGCATGGCGGTCTCGCCGTTGTCGTCCACCGCGTCCAGGTCGGCTCCGAGGTCCAGGGCTACCTGCACGGCTTCCAGCACCTCGGGCTCGCTGCCTGGATCCTCACCGGGCGACGACGTGCCGACGCCGGCCGCCACCATCAGCGGCGTCGTGTTGTCCTCGTTCGACAGCAACGGGTCGGCGCCGAGCTCGGCCAGCAGCCGCATCAGATCGGCATCGGCCGTGCGGGCCGCGAGCAGGAACGGCGTCCCGCCGATCATGTTCAGGCGCGTGATGCCGGCCGGGGGGCGCAGGGTGACCCGCGCGTTCAGGTCGGCCCCCCTGGCCGCGAGCAGCCGGACGAACTCGAGACTGCCCATGTCGCCGGAGCCGACCGGCGCGGGATTGTTGCTGCCGGAATCGCCCGCTTTCCGCACCCACGAGATCTGGTGCAGCGCGGTCCACCCGCGCGGCGCCGCGTTCGGGTCGGCGCCGCGCTCAAGCAGCACCGCCGCCAGCTCGTAGTGCGCGCTCCCGACGGCCAGCAGGAAGGCGTTGAGGCCGTCTTCGGATGCCCGCATTCTCTCCACGCCGCCGGCAGTGCGCTGGGAATTGACAGACAGCGTGTCATCGATGCGCGCGCCGGCGTCGAGCAGCAGCTCCGCGACCTCGAGCCTGCCCTCGCGCGCGGCGAACAGCAGCGCGGTGAATCCCCGGGCGGAGGCGGCGCCCACGTCCGCGCCCGCGGCCAGCATGGCCTCGACCGCCGCCGTGTGTCCCTCGGCCGCCGCCCACATCAGCGCGGTCTGACCGCGCCAGGTCTCGGCCGCGTTGACGTCGGCGCCGCGCGCCAGCAACAGGTCGACCACGTCCACCACGCCGGTGCGCGCGGCTGTCATCAGGGCCGTCTCGCCCTCGGCGAGCGCCGCGTTCGGATCGGCGCCGGCGTCGAGCAGCAACACCGCCATGGCCGGGCTGCCGTTGGTGCAGGCCAGCGAGAGCGGCCGCACGCCGTAGCGGTTGGCGGCCTCGACGTTCGCGCCCGCCGCTATGAGCAGCGCGGCAATGTCGACGTCGTCGCGATGCACCGCCCAGTGGAGGGCGGTGCTGCCGTCCGCCTGCGGCGCATCCGGGTCGACGCGCTCCGCCAGAAGCGTGCGCACGGCGGCAACGTCGGCCCGCTGTACGGCGTCGACCAGCCGCGCGTCTGCCGCGAGCGCGGGCGCGTGGCCCACCAGCAGCAGGAACGCGGCGGCAACACCGAGCAGTTGTATCCGTGTCATGGATGACAGTGGCCGCTCAGAGCGTCAGCGGCTCGAACACCTCGCCCGCGCGCCCGGTGCTGTCGACGAAGCTGTCCAGGTGCACGCCCATGTGATCGAGCAGCGCCAGGTGCAGGTTGGCCAGCGGCGTCGGATCGGCGTAGTTGATGTGCCAGCCGCCCTTGACTCCGCCCGCGCCGCCGCGCGCGACGACAATCGGCAGGTTGCTGTGGTCGTGCACGTCCGGATTGCCCATTCCGCTGCCCAGCAGGTACGTCGTGTGGTCGAGCAGCGAGCCGTCGCCGTCCGCGGTGGCGCCCAGGCGCTCCAGCAGGTAGCCGAACAGCGAGACGTGGTAGGCGTTGATCTTGGCCAGCTTGGCCAGCTTCTCCGGATCGTTCACGTGGTGCGACACCGGGTGGTGCGGCTCGGGCACACCGATCTGCGGATAGGTGCGGGTGCTCCCCTCGCGCGCGAGCTGGAACGTGATGATGCGGGTCATGTCGGCCTGCAGCGCCAGCACCTGCAGATCGAACATCAGCTTGACGTGGTCCTCCCACGACTCCGGCACGCTCGTCGGCCGCTCCAGCGCCGGCAGCGCTGACGCCTCGGCGTGCTGCTCGGCGCGCTGGATCCGCCGCTCGACCTCGCGCACGGTGTCGAGGTACTCGCTCACCTTCGAGCGGTCCCCGGCGCCGAGCCTCGACTGCAGGCGCGCCATGTCGTCGAGCACCCAGTCGAGGATGCTCGCGTCGGACTCCAGCGCGGCGCGGCGCTGCTGCGGCGTGCCGCCGTCGCCGAACAGTCGTTCGAAAACCGCCCGCGGGTCGGCCTCGGGCGGCAGCGGCGTCGTGGGCGACGACCACGACAGGCAGTTCATGTAGACGCAGGCATAGCCGTTGTCGCAGTTGCCGACCTGCGCGATCAGGTCCGTGCCGAGCTCCAGCGACGGGATCGCCGTCTCGCCGCCGACCGCCCGCGCGGCGATCTGGTCCACGGTCGTGCCCAGCTCGTAGTCGCTGCCCTCCGTGCGCTTGCCGCGCACGCAGCTCAGGAACGCCGCGTTCGACGACGCGTGGTTGCCGGTCGTGTACGCGTTGCGCAGCTCCAGGTTGGTAACCACGGTCAGGTCGTCGAGGTGCGGCGTGAGCGCGGCGAGCGACGGCGACAGCTCCGTGATGCGGCCGTCCACCTGCGGGGTCCACGGTTCCGGATTCATCCCCATCGGAATGAAGACGTAGCCGAGTCGCCGGACCGGCGCCGCGGCCGTCTGCGCCTGGGCCGTGAGCGCGGGCACCATGGCGTCGAGCAGCGGCAGCGTCACCGTCGCTCCCAGGCCGCGCAGGAACGTCCTGCGCGGCAGCGCCAGTTTCTTCACGATCATTGCGACCTCCGCATCTGGAACGGCGCGCTCTCGACGACCGCCAGCACGAGTGACGAAAAGCGATTGTCGTTGAGCTCGGCTTCCCGCAGGATCTGCCGCACGGCCGGTGCGTCGGCGTGGTCCACGCCGCGGCCGAGGGCGAACGTCAGCAGCTTCTCCGTCAGGGTCCGCACGAACAGCTCCGGGCGCGCCAGCAACGCCTGGCGGAGTCCGGCGACGCCTTCGAACTCATGCCCGCCGGGCAGGCTGCCCGAGACGTCGATCGGCCGGCGCGCGGCGTCGCGCTCCCGCCAGCGGCCGATGGCGTCGAAGTTCTCCATGGCGAGCCCGGCCGGGTCCATGAGCTGATGGCAGGCCGCACAGGCCGGGTTCGCCCGGTGCTGCGCCATGCGCTCCCGCATCGGCAGTCCCGCGCCGCCGTCCCGATCCTCGTCCAGGGGCGGCACGTTGGCCGGCGGCGGCGGGGGCGGCATGCCCAGCAGGTTCTCGAGTATCCACTTGCCGCGCAGCACCGGCGACGTGCGGGTCGCGTACGACGTGACCGTCAGGACGCTGCCGTGGCCGAGCAGTCCGGCGCGCGGACTGCCGGGCGCGAGCGCCACCTTCCGGAAGTGGTCGCCGTAGACGTTCGGGATGTCGTAGTGGCGGGCCAGCCGCTCGTTAAGGAACGTGTAGTCGGCCCGCAGCAGATCGAGGACATCGCGGTCCTCATCGACGACGCTCGCGAACAGCAGCTCGGTCTCCCGGCGAAACGCGCTGCGCAGGTTGTCGTCGAAGTCGGGATACCGCCGCAGGTTCGGGCGCGACGCGGCGAGGTTCCGCAGGTGCAGCCACTGGCCCGCGAAGTTGGTCGCCAGCGATTCCGCGCGGGGATCGGCGAGCATCCGGGCGACCTGCGCCTCCAGCACGTCGGGCTTGCCCAACTCCGCGCGCGCGGCGAGGTCGAGCAGCTCGTCGTCCGGCAGGCTGCTCCACAGGAAGAACGAAAGGCGCGAGGCGAGCTCCACGTCGCTCAGGCGGTACGCGGCGCCCGGCGCGAGCCCGTCCGGGTCGTGCTCGATGCGGAACAGGAACTCCGTGCTCGTCAGCAGCGCGCGCAGCGCCAGCTCGATGCCGTCCTCGAAACCGCCTTGCGCCCTGCCCCGCTCGTAGAACGCCAGCGGCGCGGCGAGGTCCGCGCTGCTCACCGGCCGCCGGTAGGCGCGGCGGGCCAGGTTCTCGATGATCGTTCCGGCGCACGCCGCTTCCTCGGCAGGAACACCCGGGCTGCAGACGAAGACGCGCCGGCGGCTTGGCGTGTCACCCGCGCCCGTCGCCTCGAACGGACCCGCGATCGCCACCGAGCGCACGGCCGGCTGCGTGCGCGGGTGCCTGTCCATGTTGAAGTGCGCGTCGTACGGCTGCCGCTCGGTCTCGATCAGCGCGGAGCTCTTCTTGAGGAACGCCGCGCCCACGACGTGCGGCCCGGCATCCACGGACAGCCGCACCAGCAACCCCTTGTCCACGTCCTCGTCGGCGTAGTAGCCGTGCAGCTCGTTGCGGTTGGGAACTATCTCGAATACGCGCAGCCGCTCGCCGTCGAGCGTGAGCTCCAGCTCGTGCGGCTCCGTCAACCCCTCGACGTTCTCGTTGCGGTTGCGCGACAGCCGCACCTGGATCTCGTACTCGCCGTCGAGCGGAAAGTTGTGGTCCACCGCCACTCCGCCGCGCGTGCCGAACGGCAGGCCTTCGAAGTGGTCCTCCTGGGTCAGGTCGGCCGGCAGCACGACCACGCGGCTGCCCGGCGCGGGCAGCGGGCTGCCGACCGCCAGCCGGCTCACCTTGCGCGCCGCCGAGAGGTAACGCTCCAGCAGCGACGGCGACAGGTTTACCGCGCCGACGTTGTCGAAGCCGTAGCTCGCGTCGTCGCGCGGCAGCAGCGCCGTCACGTCGACGTCCAGCGCCAGCAGGTCGCGGATCGCGTTCTGATACTCCGTGCGGTTGAGGCGGCGAAAGGTATCGGTCCGGCCCGGATCGGGGTGCGTCGCGGCGTGGCGGTCGAGCTCGGCCTCCAGGTACTCGACGAGGCCCTCGTAGGCGTTTTCGTCCGGACGGGGCGCACCGGCGGGCGGCATGGCGCGCGCGCGCAGCTTGCGGACCGCACGCTCCCAAACGCCGGTGTCGCGGCCGACGTGCTCCGCGTCGACCGCATCCAGCGCCAGTCCGCCGGTCTGCAGCCGCTCGTTGTGGCAGCGGACGCAGTACTCGTCCAGCAGCGCGCGGGCGGACGCCGGCGCCGGCGCCGCGGTGGCAGGGCCGGCCAGGCACAGACCCACCGTCGCAGCCGCGCCGCGGAGGAGCCAACGCGTTCTCATGCGGATTCCAGGCGCTTGGAGCAGCAAGCGTATATTAGCAGCCTTCGCAGGCGGGCGCGCGATTCATTGCTGCCCGTCCGCCGGCAACCCGTACGCGAGCAATGCGCCGCGGCTGGCGAGCGCGATGTATTGCCGCCCGTTCAGCAGGAATGTCATGGGCGATCCGCTGACCGGTCCCGGCACGAATACGGCGCCGACTTCCCCGCCGGTCGCCTTGTCGTAGGCCCGCAGCAGCGTGCCGGTCTCGCCGGACGGCGCCGTGAAGACGCCGGCTTCGGCGGCGATCAGGAGCGTGGGCGTCACCAGCGTCCCAACGCGTCCCGAGCGTCCGGTCCGCTCGATCTCGACGCCCTCCAGCAGGGGGTGGTTGCGCACCTCGTCCGGCGTCCCGCCGTGCGGAATCTGCCATGCGAGCGAGCCGGTGTCGAGGTCGAAGGCGGTGATGCGGCCCCAGGGCGGCTTCACCAGCGGCAGGCCCTCGACCGTCAGCGCGCCGCCGCCGCCGCCGCGGGCGATTGGCGCCGGACCGCTCTCCACGTTGCCCGAGACGTACGCCACGTCGGTCAGCTCGGGATCCGCGGGCAGCAGGCCGCGCGAGCCGATGTTCGTGGACGAGAAGACGTACAGCATGTTCGTCTCTGGATCGAGCGATCCGCCCGGCCAGTTCGCGCCGCCCTGCTCGTACGGCAGCATGAGCACGGCCAGCGGTCCCTCCGGACGGCTGACGATCGGCGGCGAGAACAGCGGGCCGAATGCGTAGCGCGAGGCCAGCTCCTCTGCGGCGCGCCTGATTTCCGGCGTGAAGTCGATGAGGTCGGCCGGCGTCACGCCCTGGCGCTCGAACGCCGGCGGCCGCGTCACGAACGGCTGCGTGGGCGCATACCACTCCCCCGGCACGTCGCCCCGCGGCACCGGACGCTCTTCGATCTGCCACACCGGCTCGCCTGTGACCCGATCGAGCACGTACAGCCAACCCTGCTTCGTGGGTTGCGCCAGCGCCCTGACTGGAAGGCCGTCGACCGTGATGTCGGCCAGGATCGGCGCGCAGGGAATATCGAAGTCCCACAGCCCGTGATGCACGAGCTGGTAGTGCCAGCGCCGATCGCCGGTAGGCTCATCGACCGCGACGATCGATTCGGAGAACAGGTTGTCTCCGGGCCGGTGCCCGCCGTAGTAGTCGCTGGTCGGCAGCTCGACCGGAAGGTAGACCAGGCCGAGATCCTCATCCGCGCTCATCTGCGCCCACACGCCCGTATGGCCCGTGTACGACCAGGAGTCGCCCAACCAGGTGTCGTTGCCGAACTCGTCCGACTGCGGGATCGTGTGGAAGATCCACAGCCGCTCGCCGGTACGCACGTCGTAGCCGCGGACGTAGCCCTTGACGTTGGTGCGGCTGCGCGGCGCGGCGCCGGGGGCGTGCATGGCGCCGATGACGATGACGTCGCCGACCACGATCGGCGCGGCCGTCAGCCCGACGTCGCCGGTCAACAGATCGATCTCCTGGTCCATGCCGCGCTTCAGGTCGACGATGCCGTCGCGCCCGAACGAGGGGATCGGTCGACCGGTCGCGGCGTCCAGCGCCACGAGCTGATAGCCCAGAGTGACGTAGAAGATGCGTTCGTCGTTGCCGTCGCTCCACCATGCCAGCCCGCGGCTCACGGGTATCGGCGCCGCCCGCGCACGCTCCCCCTCGTCCAGCCGATGGCTCCACAGCAGACGGCCGCTGGCCGCGTCGACGGCGACGGCGGGCCGGCCGGCGGCCCCGGTGAAGTACAGCACCCCGCCGACCATCAGCGGCGTGGCGCGGCCGGGCCCCAGCCCGTCCTGGTCGAAGCGCCACGCGAGCTCGAGGCTTTCGAAGTTCTCGGCGGTGATTTGCGCGAGCGGCGAGTAGCGCGTGCTGGCCAGGTCGCCGCCGTAGGTGGGCCACTCACCATCCTGCGCTCCGCCCTGACCGGAAACCGGCGCGACGACGCACAGGGCGAGAGCGAACTGCAGGGCCGCCGTGAAAACACGCCGCCCCAATCGGCGACCGTCACTTCTCCCCGCGCAATTCCGCATCCTGGCAGCAATCCTACATGTGTTCCGCAGCATGGGTATGCAATGGCCCCGATCACCCCGTTGAACCGCCGCCGGACGCCGCTGTAAGATGCGCAGTGCCGCGGGCAAGCCCGCTTGCGGAGAAAGAGGAAGCAACCATGAAGCGTTCGATCATTTCCGCCATCGTCGTCGGCATCCTGTCCGTCGCGTCCACCGGCGCGGCCCAGAGCGGCTCGCTGACCGCGGACGACTACATCGAAATCCAGCAGTTGTACGCGAAGTACGCGCACACGCTCGATCTCGGCGATGCGGAGGGCTGGGCCAACACGTTTACATCCGACGGCGTCTTCGGGGAATCCAGGGGGTTCGACCAGTTGAAGGCGTTCGCCGAAGGTTTCATGCAGGGCTTCGAAGGCCAGGCCAGGCACTGGAACACCCAACTGATCATCACGCCGACGGCCGAAGGCGCGCACGGCACCTGCTATCTGCTGCTCGTCGACTCGCGCACGCAGCCGTACACCATCATGGCCGCGGGGCTCTACCAGGACACGGTCGTGAAGACGTCCGCGGGCTGGCGCTTCCAGGAGCGCGTGTTCACGCCCGACCCGCAGCCCACCAGCGACTAGCAGGCCGGCCCGCTAGTCGCGCCAGTCTCGCCCGTCGAGCCCCTGCCCGGCCAGATACTGCGAGAGCAGGTCGGCTACTTCGACGTTGTTAAGGTCGGAAAAGGGAAAGTGCGTGTTGCCGGTCAGGCCGGCATCCGGCAGGTGCAGCAGCTCTGCCTGTCCGCCGCGTGCGTTAACCGTGTCCACGAACGCCTCCGCGGCCGGCACCGACCTGACCCACAGATCGACGCCGAAGATACCCGCCGGTTCGGCCTGGATGTTGTCGCCGAACACGATCTGGATCGGGATCTCCGTCAGCTTGTCGAATTCCTCCGGCGGCACCGCTATGGCCGGCGCAAAGCCGGACGGCGGGGCCGGATCGCCTTCCGGCACGAGGAACACCGTCGGCTCGTAGGACACGATCGCCCGCACGTTGGCGCTCTTCAAGGCCGTCTGCCAGCCGAGGATGCCGCTGGCGGAATGGGTGATCAGCACTGCCGGCCCGATTCTCTCGAACAGCGCGGCGACCGCATCGGTCGCCACGGCGGCACCCTCGTCGCCGCCGGTCGCCCCGCCGCCCGGCGTCCCGGTGTCCGGCGTCACCTGGCGGAAATACTGGTTGACGGATTCAGCGTCCTGCGGAAACTGGACGCCCGGAAAGAACCGCGGTGGTTCAGGTGGTGTCCAGATGCCGAGCCGGAAGATCGTGAACAGGTTGGCCTCATCGGGCGCGCCGTCGGGAATCGTCGTGCCGGACGTCGTGCGGCCGGCCCGGCCGCGGCGCGGCTGGTCGATGATGTAGGTCGAAAATCCGCGGCGCACGAAGATGTTCTGGAAGCCGTCGCGTCCGTCGGGGGTCGTCTCCCAGGTCTTCGAGAACTGCCCGCCGCCGTGCCACATGACCAGCGGATACCTGCGCGCGTCCGGGGGAACCTGGTACTGCGCGTAGCCGTGGTCGCCGCGGAAGGTGTTGCCGTCGGCGCCGGTAATCACGGTGCCGCCGAAGGCGAAGCTGCCCTGGGTCTCGAGGATGATCGGCGCCGATCCGGGCTCGCCCGCGGGCGGCGCGCGGTCCGGCTGCGCCGGCGCACACGCCGCGGCCGCGAGCAGG
>JAJEEU010000039.1 GCA_022820825.1 Vicinamibacteria bacterium | reverse complement strand
CCGAGCGTCAGGCGCTCGGCGGCGCGCTGGACGCGGCGCGGCGCCGGGCGGACCGCCTCCTGCGCGTTGCCGCGGAACGCGGGATAAACGCCCTGCCGTTCGGCGCGGCGGACTATCCGGCGCCGCTCGCGGCGATTCCCGATCCGCCTCCGCTGCTCTGGTACCGCGGCGCGGCGGGGGTT
Source organism: Vicinamibacteria bacterium (assembly GCA_022820825.1). Classification (GTDB taxonomy): domain Bacteria; phylum Acidobacteriota; class Vicinamibacteria; order Vicinamibacterales; family UBA8438; genus JAAXGX01. The sequence goes on along the minus strand of JAJEEU010000039.1, from coordinate 5,975 downwards.
CTCGGCGCGCCGGCCGTCGCCATCGTCGGTTCCCGCAGCGGCTCGCCGTACGCCCGGGAAGTGGCGTTCCGGCTGGGGTCCGGGCTGGCTGCCTGCGGCATCGCCGTCGTCAGCGGCCTGGCGCGCGGCGTCGACGCGGCCGCGCACAGGGGCGCGGTGGAGGCCGGCGGGCCGACCATCGCCGTACCGGGCTGCGGCGTGGACGTCATCTATCCGCCCGAGCACGATGCGCTGCTGCGGGACGTCGTGTCCGCGGGAGCCGTCGCCGGAGAGCTGCCCCCGGGCGAGCCGCCGCGGGCATTTCATTTTCCGCGCCGCAACCGGCTGATCAGCGGACTGTCGCTGGCAGTCGTCGTCGTGGAGGCGTCCGAGCGCAGCGGCTCCCTCATCACCGCCCGCTGCGCGGCCGAGCAGGGCCGCGAGGTCATGGCGGTGCCGGGAAGCGTGCTGGCGGACCGCGCGCGGGGCGGGCACGCCCTGATCAGGGACGGGGCGAGGCTCGTCGAGAGCGTGGATGACATTCTCGAGGAGATACGCCCCGAAGCGCGCAGGCCGCAAGGCGCCGACGGGTTTCGTGCGGAGCCGGAGGACGACGAGCTGCTCGGCCGCATGGACAGGGGCGAAACCTACGACCTCGACGAGCTGGCCGCGCTCACGCGGCTCGACCGCGCCACGCTGGCGTCCCGCGTGGTGGAGTTGGAGATAGAGGGGCGGCTGGCCCGTTCCGACGGCGGCCGCTTCAGCCGGTCATGAAACTGGGAGCCCGTGGTGAAACCCCGCGTCGCACCGAGACCGGTCAGGCGCCCGGCTGACAAGGCGTGACGAGCGAGCATACTTGCAGAGTATGTGAGCGAGGAACAACACAGTCAGGCGGGATGCATGGCCGGTCGAATGCAGCGGGGCTTTCACCACGGGCTCCCTAGCTCTTGGATCATGATGGTAGGGTAACGATAAGGGGCGAGACGAGGATATGGAGAAAGCGATCGTGGTTGTCGAGTCGCCGGCAAAGGCGAGGACGATCAACAAGTACCTGGGCCGGGGCTTCAAGGTCGTGGCGTCGATGGGGCACGTCCGCGACCTGCCCAAGAGCAAGCTCGGCGTCGACATCGAGGCCGGTTTCGTGCCGGAGTACGAAGCGATACCGACGCGCAAGAAGGTGATCAAGACGCTGCGCGACGCAGCCCGGGGCGCCGGACACGTCTACATCGCGACGGACCCCGACCGCGAGGGTGAGGCGATCGGCTGGCACCTGGCGAAAGAGCTCGGCGCCGGCAAGCGGCCGGTGAGCCGCCTGATGTTCAACGAGATCACGAAGATGGCGGTACGGGCCGCGCTCGACCACCCCATCGAGATCGATCAGCGCATGGTCGACGCCCAGCAGGCGCGGCGGGTGCTCGACCGGCTGGTCGGCTACAAGCTGAGCCCGCTGCTGTGGGACAAGGTGCGGCGCGGACTGTCGGCGGGACGCGTGCAGTCGGTGGCGCTCAAGCTGGTGTGCGACCGCGAGGAAGAGATCGACCGCTTCGAGTCGGAGGAGTACTGGCACATCACGGTGCGGCTGGCCGGCCGCGTGCCGCCCGATTTCGACGCGCGGCTGGTGAAGCAGGGCAAGCGCGCGCTGAAGGTGGGCAGCGGCGCCGCGGCAAAGGCGGTCGTGGCCGACCTGGAAGCGGCCGACTTCGTCGTCGATGCGGTCGTGACCCGCGAGCGCAAGCGGCACGCGCCGCCGCCGTTCATCACGAGCAAGCTGCAGCAGGCCGCGCGGTTTCCGGTCAAGCGGACGATGCAGATTGCGCAGCAGCTCTACGAGGGGATCGAACTTCCCCGCGAGGGCTCGGTGGGCCTGATCACCTACATGCGAACGGACTCGACGCGCGTGTCCGAGCAGTCGCTGGGCGAGGTGCGCCAGCATATCGAAGCGGCGTTCGGCGCGGAATACCTGCCCCCGCGCGCGAACCGCCACCGCCGCGGCAAGGACGCCCAGGATGCCCACGAGGCGATCCGGCCGACCTCCGCCGAGCGCACGCCGGAGAGCCTGCGGCCGCACCTGAAACCGGAGCAGTACTACCTGTACCGGCTCATCTGGAACCGGTTCGTGGCCTCGCAGATGCTGCCGGCCACCTTCGACGATACGACCGTCGACATTGCGGCCGGCGACTACGTCCTGCGCGCCAAGGGGTCCGTGCCGAAGTTCAGCGGCTGGCTGGCCGTCTACGGCGGAGCCGACGCGGAGGCCGCGCCGCCGGCCGCCGGCGGCGACGAGGAAGCGGCGACGGCCGTCCTGCCGCCGCTGGCCGCGGGCGAGCGCCTGACCCGGCGGGGGATCAAGCCGGAGCAGAAGTTCACCCAGCCGCCGCCGCGCTTCAGCGAGGCGACGCTGGTGAAGGAGCTGGAGGAGAACGGGATCGGCCGCCCCAGCACCTACGCGTCGATCATCGGCGTGCTGCAGATGCGCGAGTACGCCGAAAAGGCCGAGGGCAGGTTCAAGCCCACCCGCCTGGGGCGGCTCGTGACCCGCCTGCTGACCGAGAACTTCGACGACATCATTCAAGTCGCGTACACCCGCGAGATGGAGGAGCAGCTCGACCGGATCGAGGAGGGCAAGGCGGACTACGAAGGGACGGTCGGCGGTTTCTACCGCAACTTCAGCGTCGACCTGGAGAAGGCGGCCAGGTCGATGCCCGACATCAAGGCCAACGGGCTGCCCAGCGGGGAGAAGTGCGACAAGTGCGGCGCCGCGATGGTCATGAAGGTCGGGAAGTTCGGCATGTTCCTGGCTTGCACGGGCTATCCCGAATGCCGCAACACGCGCGAGGTCGACAAGGCGGAGGAGTCCGTTACCACCGGGGATGAAACGTGCGACAACTGCGGGCGGCCCATGGTGGTCAAGCGCGGCCGGTTCGGTCAGTTCCTGGCCTGCACGGGCTACCCGGCGTGCAAGACGACCCGCAAGCTCATTGCGACCCCCCAGGGCGTGGCGGCGGTGCGCGAGGATCGCCCGCTCGACGAGCCCTGCCCGAAGTGCGGGCAACCGCTCGTGGTGAAGCATGGCCGCTACGGCGAGTTCACCGCTTGCTCGGACTCCCGCAAGTGCCGCTACATCAAGCGGGACAGCACCGGCGTCGCGTGCCCGAGCGACGGCGGCGACATCGTGGTGCGCAAGTCGCGCCGCGGAGAGTTCTACGGCTGCGAGAATTATCCCAAGTGCGAGTTCACGTTGTGGAATCGTCCCGTCCCGGAGCCGTGTCCAACCTGCGGCGCGCCCTTCCTGGTGGAGAAGGTGACCAAGCGCCACGGGCGGCAACTGCTATGCCACAAGGACGATTGCGAGTACGCGCGCAGCGCGGAGCTGGCCGTCCCGGCGGCCAGCTAGAAATTCGTACCGCAACCCTGCTGCGGATGGAGCCATGATCCGGATCGTCGGCGGCGGCCTCGCCGGCTGCGAGGCGGCGTGGCAGGCCGCCTCGCGCGGGGTGCGCGTCGCGCTGCACGAGATGCGGCCGGTGCGTCCGACGGCCGTCCACAAGACCGACCGCCTTGCCGAGCTCGTCTGCAGCAATTCCTTTCGCGGCGCAAAGCTGGAGCACGCCGTCGGCCTTCTCAAGGAGGAGATGCGCCGGCTCGGCTCGCTGGTCATGCGGATTGCCGACGAGACGAGCGTGCCGGCCGGCGCGGCGCTGGCCGTCGACCGCGAGCGCTTCGCCGCCGGCGTTACGGGAGCGATCGAAGCGCATCCGCTCATTTCCGTCGTCCGCGGGGAGGTCCTGCGCATTCCCGCCGCCGGCGACCCGGCGTCACCCGTCATCGTCGCCACCGGCCCGCTGACGTCCGCGGCGCTGTCGGCCGAGTTCGCCGCGCTGGTCGGACGGGAGCACCTGTATTTCTACGATGCGATCAGTCCGATAGTTCTGGCCGAGTCGATCGATCGGTCGCGGGTGTTCCGCGGATCGCGTTGGGACGAGTCGGCCGACGGCGACTATCTGAACTGTCCGCTCGACGCGGAGGAGTATCGCGCGTTGCACGAGGCACTGGTGACGGCGGAGCTGGCGGACGTGCACGACTTCGACGAGGCGCGGTTCTTCGAAGGCTGCCTGCCGGTCGAGGTGATGGCCCGCCGCGGGTTCGACACGCTGCGGTTCGGGCCGCTCAAGCCGGTCGGGCTGACCGATCCCACCAGCGGCCGCCGCCCGCATGCGGTCGTGCAACTGCGCCAGGACAACCTGGCCGCCGAGCACTACAGCCTGGTCGGGTTCCAGACGCAGCTCAAGTGGGGCGAGCAGCGGCGCGTGCTGCGGATGATCCCGGGGCTGGAGCAGGGCGAGTTCGTGCGTTACGGCATGATCCACCGCAACACCTACATCAACGCGCCGACCGTGCTGCGCGAGACGTGGCAGACCCGCTCCAACCCGTATCTGCTGATTGCCGGCCAGATCTCGGGGGTCGAAGGTTACGTCGAGTCGGCGGCGTCGGGGCTCCTGGCGGGCATCAATGCCGCGGCGCTGGCGCAGGGGCGGGCGGCGTCCGCCCCGCCGCGCACGACCGCCATGGGCGCCCTGGCGTACTACGTGTCGCATGCGCGTCCGGCCGACTACCAGCCCACGAACGCCGCGTTCGGCCTGCTGCCATCCCTCGACAACCCGCCGCGCAACCGGCGCCAGCGGCGGCAGGCGCTCGCCGCGCGGGCGCTGCGGGACCTGGCGGACTGGTCCGGCAGCCCGAGGACGCATGATGAGAGAGCATCTGCAGTCCTTTCTTGAGTACCTGCGCTACAACCGCAACGCCTCCGCGCACACCGTGGCGGCGTACCGCAGCGACCTGTCGCAGTTGATTGCGTTCCTCGACAGGCGCGCCGCCCCGCGTCCGGCGGGACTCTCCGATCTGGATCACCGCACCATCCGCGCGTTCCTGGGCGAGCTCTACGCGCGCGGCGATACGGGCGCCTCCACGGCGCGGCGGCTGGCGGCGATCCGGTCGTTCGGCCGCTATCTGCGCCGCGCCGGACACGTGGAGCAGGACCCCGGCGCCCCGCTGCAGGCGCCGCGGGTCGAGCGCAAGATGCCCGCGCACCTCGACGAGGCTGGGATGCGGCAACTGCTGGATGCGCCCGACCCCGCCACGGCGCTCGGGCGCCGGGATCACGCCATCCTGGAGCTGTTCTACGCTACCGGGCTGCGGCTGAGCGAGCTGGTGGGCCTGAACCTGGAGCAGGTCAACCTGAGCGGCCGCCTCCTGCGCGTGCGCGGCAAGGGCGGGAAGGAGCGGATGCTCCCGTTCAACCGGTCCGCCGCGGAGGCCATCAGGCGCTACCTTCCGGATCGGCCCGGGTTGCTGGCGGGGCCGGCGCACCCGCACGCGGGGCAGGCTGCGGCCGCCGCCCCCGATGCGCTGTTCCTGAACTACCGCGGCGGGCGGCTGTCGGCGCGCAGCGTCGACCGTCTCGTGCGGCGCTACGTCGCCGCGTCAAGCGTCAGGACCGGGATCAGCCCGCACGCGCTGCGGCATTCCTTCGCGACGCACCTGCTGGAGCGGGGCGCCGACCTGCGGGCGATCCAGGAGCTGCTCGGACACTCGCGCATCAGCACGACCCAGCGCTACACCCACGTGAACGCGGCCCAACTCACGCGGCAGTACAAGAAGTTCCACCCGCGGGCATAGCCCGCCCGGCGAGACCGCGCTAGCGCCTGCCGGGGGTTTGCGGCGCAGCCGCGTCCTTGACCTGCCGCGCCAGCTCGTCGGCCTCCGACTGCAGCGTTTCCCACTGGTTCATCAGGTTGCCCACTTCCCACATGATCGCCTGGTGCTCGTCCATGCGGGCCCGGGCCTGCGCGGGATCGCTGTAGAAGTCGGGGGCCGCAATTGCGGCTTCGATGGTGCGCACCGACTGCTCGCGCTCGCCGATGCGCTGTTCCAGGTCGGCGATGCGCCCGCGCAGGGACTTCAGCCGGCGCTCCAGGCGGCGCGCCGCGTTGGTCGCC
>JAJEEU010000026.1 GCA_022820825.1 Vicinamibacteria bacterium | reverse complement strand
CGATGTCGCCGACAACGGGATCGGCATCGACCCGTCCTGCTTCCGCTCGGTGTTCAACGCCGGCTACACGACCAAGAAGGACGGAAGCGGACTGGGCCTGCACTCCGCCGCGAACTTCGTGATCGGGTCGGGCGGAAGCATCCGGCCGCTCAGCGACGGCATCGGCCACGGCGCCACGCTACGCGTGACGCTGAGCCTCGTGGAGGAAACGAAGGCGGCCGAGAACGACGGGTGAGGCGGTTTTGTCCTCTCAAGTTGCTCATAACAAGTGGTTTATGTTCTATCTTGGCCGCGCGCGCAGCAGCAGGCCGGCCAGCAGCAGCGCGAGCCACACGGCGGCAACGCCGGGCAGGACGGGCACCGCGGTCTTCGTGAAGACGTTGCTGCGGTACAGTCCCCGATCGCCATCGATGGTCCCGTCGATGATCATCCGGTAGTCGCCGGGTTCCTCCGGCGACAGAGGACACACCCGTCCCGTCTCTACCGTGCCCGGCATGTCCTCCCACGCGGCGCTTGCCGTGGCCCTTCTCTGCCAATGCGACTCATGGACGGTGACCATCACGCCGCCAACATTCAGTTCCGAGACGGCGAAGCACTCCGTCGTGGACAACCCGCCGAACGCGAGGCTGCCGTCGGATACGACGAGGCCCTGCAGAACCATCGGTTCCTCCTGGGCGCCTACGTCCGATGCTGCGAGCCCGAACAGCAGGACCGCCAAGAGGGCGGCGGCGGGTATGCCGACACGGCGCGGCGTCGTGAGAGCGGTTGGCGGACACATCTGATTCTCAGCTGTCGTCATGGCGGTACGTACCTCCTGTGGCGGCCTGGGCCGTTCACTCGGCTAGAGCAAACACGAACAGGGTGTTGCCGGCGCTCGGCCGCAGCTCCGGGGTCAGGCGGATCTGGGCATTGGTCGTGCCCGTGTTGCCGGTGCTCGCGGCGACGTACTGGCGGCCGTCGACGGCGTATGTGACCGGGAAGCCGGTGACCGGCGAGCCGAGGTTGATCTCCCACAGCACGGCGCCGGTCTCGTGGTCATGGGCCCGGAAGCGCCCGTTCGCGTCGCCGCCGAACACCAGTCCGCCGCCGGTGGCCGCGAGCGACGTGGTGGCGGCCCGCTGGTCGTGGCGCCACAGGTTCTCGCCCGTCTCGGCCGAGATGGCCAGCACCATGCCGAGCTCTTCGACGCCCGGCGCCAGCTCCTCCCGCTGCGTCACGGCGAGGAACGGATTCTCTTCATACGGTACGGACATCTGCTGTGCGCAGGTATTGCGCAGCGGCATGTACATCGCGTTGGTCAGCGGACTGTAGGCGCCGGCTTCCCAGTCCTTGCCGCCGTACCACGAGGGGCAGACCGTCACCTGCTGGCCGGTGGCGCTGAAGACGACCTCCGAGTTTTCCGCAACCGCGCCGGTGGCGCCGTCGATGTGGCTGATGACGTTCTGCGCGATCGTCGGCGTCGCCCACAGGAACTCCCCGGTAGCCCGGTCGAGCGTGTAGACCACGCCGGTCTTGCCCGGAATGCCGGTGACGACCCGCCGCCGCTCGCCCGGCCGCAGGCGCGGGTTGATCCAGTCGACCGCACCGGCGTCGGGCGCCACGGCCGTGTCGACCAGGATGCGCTCGAACGGGTGGTCGAGATCCCAGTGGTCGGTCAGGTGCTGGTAGTACCAGACGATGTCCCCGGTGTCGGCGTCGAGCGCCAGCGTCGAGTTGTGGTACAGGTGCTCGAGGTCGCGGCCGCCCAGCATGAACTTCGGGGTAGGCGAAGTAACCGAGGTGCCCACGTAGACCAGGTTCAACTCGGGGTCGTAGCTGGGAACCATCCACGCACCCACGTGCCGCCGCTGCTCGAACGGCACGCCGCCCCAGGTCTCGTCGCCCGGCTCGCCGGGCGCGGGGACCATCCGCGTGCGCCACAGCTCCGCCCCGGTCCGCGCGTCGTGGGCGGTGATCACGCACGCCTCGGGGCCGGCCCTTGGAATGCACCCGCGCCCGGAGACGACCTTGCCGTTGGCGATGATCGGGCCGGACGTCTGGTGGGCGGGATGCACCTTGTAATCGAGGATGCGCGTCTCCCACGCCAGCCGGCCGGTGGCGGCGTCGATGGCGAATACGTAGCCGTCGGTGCTCGTGTCGATGATCAGGTTGCCGTGGATCGCGAGGTTGCGGTTCCCCTCGGAAAGCGGGGTGATGATGTACTCGGTCAGATCCTCGGGCCGGTCGCGGCGGTACTCCCACAGCAGGTCGCCGGTGGCGGCGTCGTACGCCTGGATGACGTCGCGCGGGTTCGGCATGTACATCACGCCGCCGTACACGAGCGGCGTGCCCTGCTGGCGCCCCGCGGTCAAAGCGCGCGACCAGACCATCCGCAGCTCATCGACGTTGTCTCGATCGATCTGGTCGAGCGGGCTGTAACCCCAGCCGTCGAGCGTCCGCCGCCACATGAGCCAGTCTTCTGGCGCGGGATCCTGGAGCACCGCGTCGGTGACCGGTGCAAACCCATCCGCGGACTGCGCCGCCGCGATGCCGGGCGCCGCGCCCAGCAGCAACGCCGCCGCGAGCGCAAGCGGACGCCCTGAATTCAACCGCCTCTCGCACATCTCGGAACCCCCTGTCTGATCGCCGCCGCCGGTCAGTTGCCGGGCGCCGGGAAGCGGGCGATGCGCGTGCCCTCCGCCACCTGGCCGACCCAGATCTCGTCGCCCACCTGGATCGCGACGGTGCCCAGGAGCAGCAGGTCGTTGTGGGGATAGTCCACGACCCGCCGCTGGGTCATCTGCGCGGGGTCGACCTCCGCGACGTGCGACGCGATGCCCTCGCAGTCATCTTCCCCCCGCAGGCAGGTCCGGATGCTCTCGCGCGTCGGGCCGATGTGGCCGGCGGCCAGCAGCATCTCGTTGGCGCCCCAGCGCACGTTGTCGATGTGGAAGCCGACCTCCACGCCCTCCTTCACGACCGGCAGGCGGCCGCGGGACAGGCGGATTAACGACATGTCGCCGTAGCCGCCGACGTAGAACCACTGGCCGTCGCGCGAGATCTCCAGGCCGTTGGGGCCGATGTCGGTGCTGCCGGGCACGAGGCTCCAGCCGGCGTCGGGCCGCCACTCCCAGATGTTGCCCGCCGCCGGACTGGTGGATGCGAAGCCGCCCTCCGGTAGCGCGACGACGGAGTTGAGCCCGATGCCCTCGGGCGCCACGGCGCAGCCGACCCAGGTGAGCTCCGGACTGCCGCTGCGCATGTCGACGTCGAACACTTCGATCGCCTCCCGCGCGCCGTGCCCGACGACGAGCAGCGTATGGTCGACGCCGTCGGAGTGCCGCAGATACAACCCGTGCGGCCGGAAATCGCTGGTCACCGGTCCGGGGCAGTCGCCGTACGTCTCCATGTCGTGCTCCGCGGCCCCGGTGGCCGGCGAGAACAGCACCGTCGTGGTCATGTCACGCGTGTCGGCCAGGTGCAGATCGCCGCCGTCGATCATGCTGGAGACGATGACCCACGGCGATTGCGCTACCGGGGCGAGGTCCTCCGGGCTGGCCGGCCCGCAGATGAACTGCACCTCTCCGTCCGGCTCGCACTGCGCTTCCGCCGGCGCCGCCGCCATCAGCAGCACCGCGCCCGCCATCAACGTCCCGAGCATCAATCGCATCCGCATGAGATGTCCTCCCTCGTCCCCGCAGCGCGTCGCGGGGACACTCAGTTTACTCGCCAGCCCGCGAAAGCGTGCGCAATGCTATCCGTATAATCCAGCCATGCTGTTCTCCAGGCGTCAATTCGTCCGCGGAGCCGCGGCCGCGCTGGCCGCGGCGCCCTTCGTCCGACCTCTTCCGGCCGGCGCCCAACCGGCCGTGCGCCCGGCGCCGGGCCTGCCCGCGCCCCGTTTCATCACGACCAACGGGATCCGCATGGCGGTGTACGAAGCCGGCGAGGGCCTGCCGGTCGTGTTCGTGCACGGTTTCCCCGAGCTGGCGTTCTCGTGGCGCAACCAGCTCCGGTCGTACCCCGCGGCCGGCCTGCGCGCCATTGCGCCCGACATGCGCGGCTACGGACTCACGGACCGCCCGCCGGATGTCACGGGGTACGCCATTTCCAATCTCTGCGCCGATCTGCTCGGCCTGCTCGACGCGCTCGACATCGAGCGGGCCGTCTTCTGCGGCCACGACTGGGGCGGGGTGCCGGTCTGGACCATGCCGCGCATCCATCCGGACCGCGTCGCCGGCGTCATCGGCGTCAACACGCCCGCGTTCGGCGGCAACCAGGGCGCCGGCCAGCCGGCGGAGGAGCCCCTGATCATCCCGACCGAGAACTACTACAGCACCACGTTCCTGGAGCCCGGCCGCGCCGAGGCGGTGTTCGAGCGCGACGTGCGCCGCGCGCTCGAGATGGTCTTCCGCAGGGGATGGTACTGGGACGTCGAGAACATGCGCCGGTACCCGCCCGACTCCGCCGAGAAGACGATGGACTGGCTGCGGATGATCGAGGAGGGCAACTACCAGGGCGAGCTCGTCCTGTCGCCGGCGGCCCTGGACTACTGGGTGGAGACGTTCGAGGCCACCGGATTCACGGGCGGCCTCAACTACTACCGGGCGAACATGGCCAACGGCGGCGCGGCGATGTTCCGGCACACCGGCGACATCGAGGTCCCGTGTCTCTACGTCGGCGCCGAGAACGACACGATCCTGCGCCCCTCTGGCGCGGCCGGCATGGCCGCCTTCATTGCGGACCTGGAGCAGCACGTGATCGCCGACTGCGGCCACTGGACGCAGCAGGAGCAGCCGGCGGAGTTCGACCGGGTGACGCTCGACTGGATCCGCAGGAAGTTCCGCAACGCCTGAACGCCGCGGAGCAACCGGTCCCGCGTCCCGCTACTGGTCGTTGTTCGCGTTGGTCTGCTGCGACGGGAACTCCACCAGGCACAGCGGGCAGCCGATCTGGTAGTCGTTCTTCGTCAACTGCAGCCGTTCCCGCCGCTGGGCCATCTCCTGCTCGAACTGCTCGTCGGTCAGCGCGATGCCCTGCCCGATGTTGATGAACATGTTCGCCACGGACCGGCGGCCGCCGCCCGACCAGTTGCGGGGGTCGGCCACGTTGCGGTTGGCGACCGTGGTGTCGAGCCAGCCGATGACGTGCAGGATGGTGCCCTTCGGCAGCAGCGGCGCGTAGTCGTCTTCGTAGATGTACTGCTTGACCCAGTTGTGGTCGTAGCCGGCGCAGGTGAGCTGCTGGACGTTGTGCCCCCAGATGGCCTCCAGGCACATGCGCGTGCCGGGGGCGTGCTGGTGCGGCTCGAACAGCACGATCCTGGTGTGCTCGTCGAGGACGCGGTAGGCGTGCAGCTCCTGGCCCGCCTGCATCGGCTTGATGTCGATGTCGACGCCGTTGCCGATGACGTTGCTGGTGTAGCGCAGCTCCGGCTCGTAGCCCTTCGGATGCAGCTTGAACGCGAACTTGAGGTGCGCCCGCGTCTCGCGCCCGTTGGCGTGCAGGTGCGCGTTGTCCAGGTTGATGTGCGCCCCGGCCTCCAGGAGCCGTCCGGCCTCGACGGGGAACACGTCCGCGTTGCGGCCCACCTCGTGGACGGGCCAGCGCGTCACGTTCTGCCCGTCCGGCGCATCCGGCAGGATGGTCTGGTACGTCATGTGGTGAAAGACGTAGCGCCCGCCCACCGTGCCGCTGGACTGGTCCTTCGGGACGTCGTTGAATTCCTTGACCTCGACGGCGGCCACGTAGCGGTCCTCGCCGAGCCCGATCGGGATGGTGCCCAGCGACGTCCACTTGTCGGGCGCCGCGGCGGGCACGACGATCTCGGGCGATTCCAGGATCAGGTCCGGCTCGCCGATCGTCCACTCGTCCTCTCCGGCGAACTGCAGCGGCGGCGGCAGGTCGGCCGGATTGCCGAGCGGCGCGCCGTTGTCGGCCCAGACGGCGATCTTCTCGATCTCTCCCTCGGTCAGCGACGGATCGTTCTTGTACTGCTGGATGCCGATGTCCTTCTCGATGAACCACGGCGGCATGGCGCCCCGCTTGTTGCGCAGGGCGGTGCGCGTCTTGATGGCCCGTGCCCACGGCCGGACCTCCTCGTACGTCAGCAGCGACATCGGCGCCACGGACGCCGGGCGGTGGCACTCCTGGCAGCTCCGCTGGAGGATCGGCGCGATGTCCCTGGCGAACGTGACCTCGCGCTCCGCGGCGCCCGACTGCGCGCCCGCGGCGGCGGGAACCAGCACGCCGGCGACCAGCATCAAGTAGCGCAACGTCCTGCTCATGACACAACTCCCCTGGAAACGCGTGACCGCTGCCGCACAGTATCTACCCAAACGGCCCCCGACTCAAGGGGCCGCAAGTGTCCGGGCGTGGATCAGCACGGTTCCCGCGACCGGGCCACGAGGGGCTCGCTGGCCGCCCACAGCCGCGAGCCGTTTTCCGGGTCCGCCGCCGCGTCGGAGACCGGCTTGCGCTGCATCAGGTGCAGGTACAGCCCCGTGGCCCTGCCCGCCTCCTCGGCGCAGCACAGGTGGATGACGGGCCCGATCGCCTGCTCCGGCGACTGGAACAGGCGCCGGAACACCGCGTTCAGTACCGGCTTCATGAGCGACGGCGCCTCCCTGGCGATGTTGGTGGCCACGCCTCCCGGGCACATGGAGTGCACGGCCACCGCGACACCGCCGCCCGGGTTGAGCCGGCGCGACAGCTCCTTTGCGAACGTGCACTGCACCAGTTTGCTCGCGCCGTAATGCCGTACGCCGTCCTTCAGCCCGTAGTCCGTGTACGCGCCGAAGCGATCGAAGTCGATGGGGCTGGCGGATCTGTGCTGCTCGGACGTGACGAACACGATCCGCGGAACCTCGCCGCCATTGCCGCGGGGCTGAATCACGCCGTCCCGCATCCAGCGGTCGATCAACACCCGGTTGGCGAGAAAATGCACCGCGAACATCGTCTCGTATCCCTGCGGCGTCCGCCTCGCGGCGCGCGGCATCACGCCGGCGTTCAGCAACGCGATGTCGACGCGGGTCCCGCGTTCAGCCAGGCGGTCGCAGAAGCGCTGGACCGACGCCATGTCGGCAAGATCCACCTCCATCAGCTCAACCGTCTCCGACCCCGACAGGCGCCTGATCTCGTCGGGGATTTCCGCGTGTCCCGGCCTGCAGGCCAGGATCATGTTGCCGCCGCGCCGCGCCAGCTCTACCGCCGCGGCCTTGCCCAACCCGCTGCTCGCTCCCGTCACGAGGCAGGTCTTGCCGTCGATGCGGACGCGTTCCGGAACCGGGTCCACCGTCGCGACCTGCGGCTGCCGGAGATCCCGCACCCCGGCCATGATCGCGCTCGCGATGCTGCGGCCGCCCTTGCTATTCGATGGGGATGCCATATCTCTCCCGATAGATCGAGAAGTTCTCCTCGACGGTTTCCGGCGTCAATCCGAAGTCGCTCAAGCGGTACGTGTGCCTGCCGAAACGGTTCTGCGGATGGGCCTGCAGGTACTGGTTCGCCCTCCGCACGGCCTCGTCGCCGAAGCCGATGTCCGCGCGCTGCAGTACGCGCCGCAACTGCCCGATGGGATCATCCAGGAGATCGTAGTACGAGACATCCACGCAGGGATCCGGATCCAACCCGTCCCGCACGCGCATCATCGTTTCCACCATGAGGTGCGTCTTTCTGCACCAGTGCGCCGCGATCTCGCCGGGGTCGACGGCATCGCTGAAGATCCCGCGGCCGTGCGCCACCATGCTGCAGAACGAAGGCAGCGTCTTGCGCGGGTCGCGGTGGGTCTGGACGACCACGGCGGCGGGAAAGACCTGCAGGAACACGTCGAGATACTCCATGTGGTGCGGCGTCTTGAGCACCCAGCGCCGGCCGGGACGCTGCCAGGACAGGATCTTCAGGACCTGCCTGAAGTACTCGTACGTGCGCGTGTGGTCCTGCTCCTCCAGCCAGCGCGAATAGGTGGGCACGTGCATCGTCGCTTCCGGCGCCTGGCTCATGAAGTTCAGGTCGAGCAACATGACGTCCTCTTCCGGCTCGTCGTGGTCGACCGGATGGACCTTGTTGAAGTCCGGGGACAGGTACGCCAGCGCCCGCTGCGCCAGGACGGCGCGCGCCTTCCGGTTGCCGTTTCCCCGTGCGCCCACCGTACCTGCCGGAACGGGCTCGAGGGCTTCCACGCCGGTCACGCCTCGAATCTCCGGATGGGAGAACAGCAGCCGGTGCAGCAGCGTCGTGCCGGTGCGCTGCAGTCCGGTGACCAGGATGACGGAACCGGGGTCGACGTCGTTGATCTCGGGATGCCTCGCGAGCAACTCCTGAATCCGCAGGCGGGACACCAGCGCGCCGACCAGCCTCGACTCCTGCACCAGCCGGCCCGTGGCCGTCAGCTCGGCCTCGTCGTTCATCGACCCGACCAGCACTTCCAGGGCCTGCAGGTGTCCGTCGTCCCCGAAATCACGCAGCCCGGTCTTCCGCGTCGCCTTGTCGACGAGTGCCCCGACGCTCAGCGCCCCCGACCAGCCCAGCGTTCCGGCGGCGCGTCCGAGCAGATTGAACGCGCGGACCGGCAGCGGCCGGTAGGGGTGAACGTAGTCGGTCGACGTTTCCGAGGACTTCCCGCGCAACGCCATACCGGAGCTCTTGGCTAGTCCTGCAAGCTGCTCAACTTGACCACCCGCGTCCGGGGTTGCGGGTGGTCCTTCGCGCGCACCCACCGGAAGCACATGGTTCCGGACGCGTGCCCGGCGGTTTCGATCCAGTTGGGCCGGCCCGGGTTCTCATGCGCGACGATCAGGCGCACCGAACGGTCGTCTTCATGGTGGGCAAGATGCTTGTTGGTGTGGATCCTGTGATGGCGGTAGTCCAGGGATTCCATCCAGTAGTTGTTCAGTTGAAAGTTCCAGTGCTCGCATTCCGGGGGCGTGACCTCGATGACGAGCGCCTCGTCCGCGGCCAGGGCCCAGTGGCTGTGGTAGTAGGCGATGTTGGGATCTCCTCCCGCCGCGAGCGATGTGTCCGGATCGAACTGCGGCAGCGCGTTGCTGTGGCGCTGGAAGTCGCGCGCCCACTTGGCGAACAGCAGCGGCGCGCCGGCCACCAGCTCCCCCACCGTCTTAAGGCCTCCGTCGAGCTGTCCGGGCGTGAGCGGGGACGGACGGCGCTCGTGGTCCGCGCAGTTGATGCGCTCAATGCGCAGGTCCGCCGGAACCTCCGTTTCCCGATCGAGAAAGGTCTGGCGCACGACCAGCGTTCCGGTCTCGGGCGTCATGGGCAGCCAGTTGCCGGGCTGCGGATGGCGGCTGAGCAGCAGCTCGAAGCGCCCCTGCTCGTCCATCTCGATCTGCTCGGATTCGATGTGGCCGGTGGGCGGCAATCCGCCGCCCTGGCCATAGTGGCCGCGCTGGGTGCCCAGGCTCAGATAGGCGATGGTGTTGCGCCGCCCGGTGATCCTGTACTCGTACGTGCCGTCCAGCGCCGCGGTCAGATAGAAGTTGTCGGGGTTGTCCGCCCCCAGCTTGGTGCATTCGTTGACCACGCGGTGCAGGACCGGGGCCTTCGGATCCGCGTGCTCGATGAAGGCCATCAGTCCGGCCCGCGTGATGCGGCTCAGATACCGATACCCCTCCGCCTGACTGAACGCGTCCCGAGGCGTTCCCGGGAATTGCAACGCGGCGCCGGCGGCCTTCAACGTGTCGCAGAACTCGTTCCACGACTCGCCGCCGGTCACACGCTGCTCCGCCACGTCGTCCGCCGTCTTGCCGAGCAGCTTCCACCACAGCAGTGAAGCCCGTCGAAACAGGGCAAGCAGACGAATAGCGAATTTGCGCATTACGTACCTCTCCGGCTGTCGAGAAGGGCCGGCCGGCGCCGGGAACTACGCGGAGAGATGCTCGCGGAAGAAGCCGACCGTCCGGTTCCACGCCAACGCGGCAGCCGCTTCGTTGTAGCGCGGCGTCGAGTTGTTGTGAAATCCGTGCAACGTGCCATCGTAGAGCTGCATCTGGTAGTTGACGCCGGCCGCCTCGAGCGCCGCCTCGTACTCCGGCCACATCGCGTTGATGCGCGGATCGGTCCCCGCCAGGATGATCAGCATCGCCGCCTGAATCCGCGGGACACCGGCGCTTGCCGCCGACGCTCCGTAAAACGGCACACCCGCCTGGAGATCGGCCCCGAGCTCGACCGCGAGCCGATTGGTCATCCCGCCTCCCCAGCAGAAACCGGTCGCGCCAAGACGGCCGTTCGACATCGCGTGAGACTTGAGATAGCGCGCGCTGTTGATCATGTCCTGGTCGAGCTGGGCCGGTTCGAGTCCACGCTGGAGCTCGCGACCGGCGTCGTCGTTCCCGGGATAGCCGCCGACCGGCGACAGCCCGTCGGGCGCCAACGCGAGGAAGCCGGCGACGCCGGCGCGGCGGGCCACGTCCTCGATGTGCGGGTTGAGACCACGGTTCTCATGGATGACCAGCACCGCCGGGAACGGCCCTTCGCCCGCTGGTTGCACGAGATAGCCGCGCATTTCTCCGGAAGTGCCGCCCGGCGACGGGTAGTCGACATAGGTGGCTCTCATCCGCGGATCGGTAAACGAGATCTGCTGGGCTTCGGCATAGCGCGGGAACAGGGCCTGCGCCATCCAGAGGCACGATGTGCCGCCGACGGTAATCGCGGCCGAGCGCGTGAGGAACTCGCGGCGCTCGATACGGCCGTGGCAATACTCGTCGTAGAGATCGAAAACGCGTTGGTCGATCTGTTTCGGGTCGACCGCCGTCTGGTTGGTCTGGGGTTGCGTCATGGCACGATCCTCATCTCACGAACGGGTTCCCGAACGAGCTCGCAACCGAGGTCGTCACTCCTGGCCTCCTTGCGAGGACCTCGCGAGCGCGAACACGAAGATGTTGTTGCCGGTGCCCGGCCGCAGCTCCGGCGTGAGCCGCAGGTTGTCGGTGGAGCTCATCGACCAGCCCGTGCTGGCCACCACGTACTGCCGGCCGCCGGCCGCGTACGTGATCGGAAAGCCGGTGACCATGGAGCCCAGGTTGATCTCCCACAGCACGTCCCCGTTCTCCTGATCGTGCGCGCGGAAGCGGCCGTTGCCGTCGCCGCCGAACACCAGCCCGCCGCCGGTGGCCACGAGCGAGGTGGTGCCGGCCCGCTGCTCGTAGGTCCAGACCGTCTCGCCGGTCTCGGCCGAGATGGCGTGGACCGCGCCGACCTGGTCGGTGCCCGGCGCGATCTGGTCGCGCTTGGCGAGCGCGTAGAGCGGCTGCTCCGAGTCGGCCATCATGCGCGCGCAGGTATTGCGCAGCGGGAAGTACATCAGCCCGGTCAGCGGGCTGTAGGCGCCGGCCTCCCAGTCCTTGCCGCCCGTGACGAACGCCGGGCAGACCAGCACCTCCTGGCCTTCCCGGGTGAAGACGAGCTCGGCGTTCTCCGAGACGGCCCCGGTGGCGCCGTCGATGTGGCTGACCACGTTCTGCGCGACGGTCGGCGTGGCCCACAGGAACTCGCCGGTCTCGCGGTCGAGCGTGTAGACCACGCCGGTCTTGCCGGGGATGCCGGTCACCACCTTGCGCACCTCGCCAGGCCGCAGGCGGGGGTTGATCCAGCTCACGATGCCGGGGTCGGGGGCCACGGCCGTGTCGAGCAGGATCCGCTCGAACGGGTGATCGAGGTCCCAGTGGTCGTTGAGGTGCTGGTAGTACCAGGCGATCTCGCCGGTGTCGGCGTCGAGCGCGAGTGTCGAGTTGTGGTACAGGTGCGTCTTGTCGGCGCCGCCCAGCATGAACTTCGGCGCCGGGGAGCTCACCGACGTGCCGACGTACACGATGTTCAGCTCCGGGTCGTAGCTGGGCACCATCCACGCGCCCACATGGGTGCGCTCCTCGTACGGCACGTCGCCCCAGGTCTCGTCGCCCGGCTCGCCGGGCGCCGGTATCAGCGGACGGCGCCACAGTTCCGCGCCGGTCTCCGCGTCGTGGGCGGTAATGACGCAGGCGTGCGGTCCGCCGGCAGGCAGGCAGCCGCGCCCCGACACGACCTTGCCGCCGGCGATGATCGGGCCGGAGGTCTGGTGCGCCGGGTGCCGCGTGTAATCGACGATGCGCGTCTCCCAGGCCAGGCGGCCCGTGGCCGCGTCCACCGCGTACGCGTAGCCGTCGGCGCTGGTGCCGATCAGCAGACGGCCGTAAATGGCGATGTTGCGATTCGCTTCCCCCAGCGCGGTGTAGACGTGCTCATGGAGGTCGTCGGGGCGCGGGCGGCGGTACTCCCAGAGCAGGTCGCCCGTGGCCGCGTCGAGCGCCTGGATCGTGTCGCGCGGGTTGGGCATGTACAGCACGCCGTCGTACACGAGCGGCGTGCCCTGCTGGCTGCCCGGGTGCAGCGCCCGCGACCAGACCATGCGCAGGTCGCCGACGTTATCCCTGTCGATCTGATCGAGCGGGCTGTAGCCCCAGGCGTCGAGCGTGCGGCGCCACATCAGCCAGTCGGCCGGGGCCGGGTCCTGGAGCACCGCATCCGTGACCGGGACGAAGTCGGCGGCCGGCTGCGCGTGCGCCTCTGGCGGCGGCACCGCCGCCAGCGCGGCGACGATCAGCACCGCTCCGTAAAGCACGCGCCACGGGGCCATGGCTACTGCTGGGCGACCTCTCGCTCCTGGGCGCGCGCGCCGGCCAGTATGTTGTGCAGGCCGTAATTCCCTTCGTGGCAGGCGAACTCGTACAACACGTCGCCGCGCTTCATCGGCATCACGGCGGTGAACGGGCCGGTGAAGGTCTGCGTGTCGTTGACGGTGAATTCGTACTGGAGCGTATCCTCCGCCACGAGCCGGAACCGCTCCGTCAGGTGCAGCGTGGTGCCGTTGCCGGCCGCTTCCGCAATCGACGGGTTGAAGCTGGCGGTCTTGGCGGTGAAGTTGGTCGACTCGATCACCAGCGTGTCGCCGTCCCAGTACCCGCGCGGATCGCCCATCCACTGCCGTATGTTCTGCGGCAGGTGGTCGCGACCGTCGAGCGGCACGATGCGGGCATCGTGCACCATCTCGTGGAATATCACCACGTGGTCCGACGTCTGGACGATCTGGATGTTCTGGTTGTAGCCGACCGGCACGATAGGCGGACCCGAGTTGAAGCCGAGGAGGCAGCGCTCCGACAGGCCGCGATCCTCATAGCTGTCGGTGCCCCTGCCCGCCGCCCGGACGCGGACAGGCGGGGGCCCGCCCAGATCCTCCGCCAGCGACAGCACCTGCATCACCTGCCCCGGCTGCAGCGGGGGCACGCGGCCGTCCGGCGGGTCCACGATGAGCGAGGTCCGGCGGTCGTCGACCACGCTGGCGCCCTGATCGGTCCAGAACGCGTTGTAGGCGCCGACGTTGCCGCCCACCGGGAGCGTCGACTCGCGGTCCTCGGTCGGGGCGTTGGCCGCGGCGTCACGCGCTGCCGCCGCGGCTTCGACCTCGCTGGCCTCTTCCTCCGCCAGCACCGCCTCGGCCTGGTCTTCCGGCCGCTGCAGCGGCGTGAGCGTCCGGAAGTCCCAGACCCCCTGCAGGTCCGGCTTGCCATCCGGCAGCCGCGGCGGCTCGAACGCCGTCTGCGCGCCCGCGGCGCCCGCACCCAGCGCCAGCACGGAGAGAACCGAAGCGACGACGAGAGCTCTGCTGATCATCTCTTCCTCCTGTGCGCCGCCGCCCAGGGGGCGGCCACCGTGATCGCCCGCCATCATACCGCACCCCGCGGCCCGCTATCCCGCCGCTTTGACAGCCGGATTCGTGAGCGTTACAGTGCGGTTCTGGTTGCAGGCCATGCGCGCAACGACATCGGTCGTCGGCGTTCTACTCCTTGCGCTGCCCGCCGGCCTGCAGGCCTCCCCCGGGCCGGCTGAATCATCGGCTGTACAGTCTCGCGGCGCTCGTGAGGCCGCAGGGGCACTCGTCCAACGCTACTGCCTGAGTTGCCACAGCGAGCGCCTGCGCACCGGCGGGCTCGTGCTCGAAGGGCTCGACGCCGGCAGGCCGGGCGACCATCCCGAGGTGTGGGAGCGGGTCGCCGAGAAGCTGCGCGCCGGCTCCATGCCGCCTTCCGGTCGTCCGCGCCCAGACGTGCAGACGTACCACGCCGTGGCGGCCGCGCTGGAGGCCGAGCTCGACCGGGCCTGGGCGGCCAACCCGCGGCCGGGGCGCATCGGCGCCGTCCACCGCCTGAACCGCACGGAATACGCGAACGCGCTGCGCGACCTGATCGCGCTCGACCCGCGCAGCTTCGACGTCAGGCCGCTGCTGCCGGGCGACGAGACCGCCGACGGCAGCTTCGACAACTTCGCCGACGTGCTCACGATCTCGCGCGTACACCTGGAACGCTACCTGTCGGTCGCGCGTCAGGTCACGCGGCTGGCCACGGGCCTGCCGCCGGCCGCGCCCGGCTTCGAGACGTTCGAGATTCCCCTGCACATCGTGCAGGACGACCGCCAGAGCGAGGACCTGCCGTTCGGCTCGCGCGGCGGCATCGCCGTGCCGTACCACTTCCCCGTCGACGGCGAATACGTCATCCGCGTGCGGCTCCGCCGGCAGTACCAGGACTACATCATGGGCATGGGCTGGCCGCAGCAGCTCGACGTGCGCCTGGACGGCCGGCTGCTGCAGCGGTTCACGGTCGGGGGCACGGCCCCCGGCCGGCCGGTGGCGGCGAGCTACGCCGGCGCTGGCGAGCCGGGGTTCGCGGGCGACCCGGAGTGGGAAGAGTACATGCAGGTGACCGGGGACGCGGGGCTGGAGCTGCGCGTGACGGTCCCCGCGGGCCCGCGAGTGGTCGGCGTGTCGTTCGTGCGCGAGCTGTGGGAGCCGGAAGGGCTGCGGCAGCCGCTGCAGCGCGGCCGCGTGCTGACGAACGACCAGATCTACATGGACCACGCCGCGGTCGGCGCGGTCGACATCGGCGGCCCGTACGCGCTCGGCGGCGCGCCCGCGGACACTCCCAGCCGGCGGGCGATCTTCGTCTGTCAACCCGCTGGGGCCGCGGAGGAACGCGCCTGCGCGTCGACGATCCTGTCGCGGATCGCCCGCCGCGCGTATCGCCGCCCGGTGACCGACCGCGACCGGGAGTCGCTGCTGGAGTTCTTCGAGACGGGGCGCCGCGAGGGCGGCAGCTTCGAGGCGGGCATCCAGTACGGGCTGGAGCGCATCCTGGTGGATCCGGACTTCCTGCTGCGGGTATACTGCGAGCCGGTCGACCTGCCGCAAGACCGCGAGACGTATCCCCTGAGCGACCTGGAGGTCGCCTCGCGGCTGTCGTTCTTCCTGTGGAGCAGCATCCCGGACGACGAGCTGCTCGACCTCGCCGAGCGCGGGCGGCTGACCGACCCCGCGACGCTCGAGGCGCAGGCGCGGCGCATGCTGGCCGATCCGCGCGCCGCCGACGCGCTGGTCGGCGACTTCGCCGCCCAATGGTTGAACCTGCGCCGCGTCGGCGAGGTGGTGGTCGACCCGCACCGCTACCCGACCTACGACGAGAGCCTGCTGGAGGCGTTCAGGCGCGAGACCGAGCTGTTCGTGGCCAGCACGCTGCGCGAGGACCGCAGCGTGGTCGCGCTGCTCGACGCCGACTACACGTTCGTCAACGAACGGCTGGCGCGGCACTACGGCATCCCCGGGGTGCAGGGCAGCCGCTTCCGGCGGGTCGCGCTCCCGGATCGCGAGCAGCGCGGCGGACTGCTGGCGCACGGCGCCGTCCTGGCGACGACGTCCTATCCCGACCGCACGTCGCCCGTGCTGCGCGGCAAGTGGCTGCTCGACAACATCTTCGGCCTGCCCGCGCCGCCGCCGCCGCCCGGCGTCGACACCAACCTGGAATCGAGCCCGGCCGCGCTGGAGCTGACCATCCGCGAGCGCCTGGCGCAGCACCGCCGGAATCCGGCCTGCGCGAGCTGCCACGCCGTGATCGACCCGCTGGGTTTCGCGCTGGAGAACTTCGACGTCATCGGCGGGTGGCGGAGCGTGGACGAGTCCGGCGCGCCGGTGGACGCGCGCGGCACCACGGTGAGCGGCGCGGCGGTCGACGGGCTGGCCGGGCTGCGCGGGCTGCTGCTGGAGCGGCCGGAGCAGTTTCCACGCACGCTCACCGAAAAACTGCTCGCGTACGCACTCGGGCGGCGCCTGGAGTATTACGATAGACCTGCCGTGCGGCAGATCGTGCGCGACGCTGCGGACCGCGACTACCGCTGGTCGTCGCTCGTGACGGGCATCGTCACCAGTCCCGTCTTCCTGCATCGCGAGGTTGCGGCAACAGCGCAGTAGGCGAGAGGAACGCAGGCCATGGCTTTGCTCACCACGAAACCGTTGGCGCGGCGGACCGTTCTGCGGGGTCTCGGGGCGACCGTCGGGTTGCCGTTGCTGGACGCGATGGTCCCGGCCTTCGCGCTGCGGGCGCACGCCGCGCTACGGCCGGCGCACCGCTTCCAGGCGTTCTACGTGCCCAACGGCATGGCCATGGAGTACTGGACGCCGCGGGCGGAAGGCAGCAATTTCGAGCTGACGCCCATCCTCGAGCCGCTGGCGCCGTACCGCGAGCAGCTCCTGGTGCTGTCGGGCCTCAAGGCCAACTGGAACTACATCCACGCCGGCGCGTCCGGATCCTTCCTCACCGGCACCACCCGCGGCGGCCGCAACGAGGTGGAGATCATCGCCGACGTCTCGATGGACCAGTTGCTGGCGCGGCACTTTGCGGACGAGACGCAGATCCCGTCGCTGGAGCTGGCCATGGACCAGCCCAATAACGCCGGCGCCTGCAGCGGCCAGTTGAGCTGCGTTTACACGCACACCATTTCGTGGCGCAGCCCGACGCAGCCGCTGCCGATGGAGTGGAACCCGCGCGCGGTGTTCGAGACGCTCTTCGGCGACAGCGGCAGCACCGACTGGGCGGCGCGGGAGGCGCGCCTGCGGCAGCACCGGAGCCTGCTGGACGCAGTGACCGACAGGCTGGCGGACCTCAGGCGCGAGCTCGGACCGCAGGATCGGCACAAGGTCGACGACTACACGGAGGCGATCCGCGACGTGGAGCGGCGCGTGCAGAAGACCGAGGAGCAGCGCGACCTCGACCTGCCGGTGATCGAGCAGCCGCAGGGCGCGCCGGCGCAGTTCGAGGAGCACCTGGAGCTGATGCTCGACCTGCAACTGCTGGCGCTCCGATCGGATCTCACGCGCGTCGTCACGTTCATGATCGGCAAGGAGCAGAGCGCCCGGCCGTATCCGCAGATCGGCGTGCCCGAGGCGCACCATCCCCTTTCACACCACAACGACGTGCCGGAAATCGTCGCGCACATGTCCAGGATCAACCGCTACCACGCGCAGTTGTTCGCGGGCTACCTGGCGAAGCTGCGCGCGACGCCCGACGGCGACGGCTCGCTGCTGGACCACATGACCATCCTGTACGGCTCGGGCATCTCCAACAGCACCCGCCACGCGGGCGACAACCTGCCGCTGCTGCTGGCGGGCGGCGGGGCCGGCAAGCTCGCCGGTGGGCGGCACCTGCGCTACGCCGACGAACCGCCGCTGGCCAACCTGCTGGTGACGCTGATGGACAAGCTGGACGTGCCGGTCGAGCGCGTCGGCGGCAGCACCGGCCCGCTCCCCATCGACACGCTGCCCGGCGTATAGGGCGCATATGCCGAAGCTCATCGGCGCGCTGGTCGTCCTGCTCGCCGGCGCAGGCGCCGCCGCCGCCGAGGCGCCGCCGCTGGTCGACGCGGCCCGGCAGGCCGACGCGGCTGCTGTAAGGGCGCTGCTCGAGGACGGCGCCCCGGCCGACGCCGCCGCCGCGGACGGCACGACGGCGCTGCACTGGGCAAGCAACCGCGACGCCGCGGAGACCGCGGAGCTGCTGATCCGGGCGGGCGCCGACGTGAACGCGGCGACCGATCTGGGCGTGACGCCGCTCTGGCTCGCGTGCGAGAACGGCAGCTCCGCCATGGTGCGCCGCCTGCTGCGGGCGGGCGCGGATCCGAACCGGGCGCTGCTGCTGGGCGAGACCTCCATGATGGTGGCCGCCCGCGCCGGCAATCCGGAGATCATCGAGCTGCTGGCGGCAGCGGGCGCCGACGTCAACGCCCGCGCCACGCGCGGCCAGACGGCGCTGATGTGGGCGGCCTCGCGGCAGCGGGCCGGGGCCGTGGCGGCGCTGCTGGAGCACGGCGCGGACGTCCATGCCCGCTCCGACGTCTGGAGCCAGTTGATGGCGGTGCCGCCGCACGCCCGTCCCGAGAACAGCCGCGAGATCCCGCACGGCGGCAACACCGCGCTGATGTTCGCGGCGCGGGTCGGGGCCGTCGCTTCCGCGGAGCTGCTGGTCGCCGCGGGCGCCGACGTCGACGCCGCCGATGCCTGGGGGATCAGCGCGCTGGCGCTCGCCGCCCATGCCGGAAACCGCGACGTGGCCGAATTCCTGCTGGCCGCGGGCGCCGACCCGAACGCCGCCGGGGCCGGCTTCGCCCCGCTGCACGCGGCGGTCATGCACCGCGACGAACAGTTGGTGGCCGCGTTGCTGGAGCACGGCGCGGACCCCGATGCGCGGGTCCGCAACTGGACGCCGACGCGGCGCGCATCGCGCGACTTCCACTTCCCGCCGGCTCTCGTGGGCGCGACGCCGTTCTGGCTGGCCGCCCGCTACCGCGAGCCGGGCATCATGCGGCTGCTCGCGCGCCACGGCGCCGACCCGCTGTTCGTGCACCGCGTCGACTACATGCCGTCGCGAAGCGCGGCGCGGCGGCACGAAGCGCGAAGCGCTCTGCTGGCGGCGACCGACACCGGCGGCGGGCGGATGGCGCGCGGGTGGGTCCCGCCGGCCAGCGACGATCTCGAAGCCCGGATGCTGGAAACCGTCAGGCTGGCGCTGGAGCTGGGCGTCGACGCCGGCGCCGCCGATCTCGACGGCACGACAGCCCACGACAGCGCGCAAGCCGCCGGCTTCGAGAATGTCGCCGCGTTGCTCGCCGAGCACGGCGGCGCATGAAGAACCTCGACGGCAGCGTTGCACTGGTTACGGGCGCGAGCCGCGGCGTCGGCCGCGGCATTGCCGTCAGCCTGCTCGAGGCGGGCGCCACCGTCTACGGAAGCGGGCGTTCCATCGACGCCGCGGAGCTCCCGGAGGCGGTCACGCGCGTCAAGTGCGACCACACCGACGACGACGCCGTGCGCCGGCTGTTCGAGCAGATCGCAGCGGAGCACGGCCGGCTCGACATCCTCGTCAACAACGCCTGGGGCGGCTACGAGCGGATGGTCGAGGACGGCAAGTTCACGTGGGCGGCGCCGTTCTGGGAGCAGCCGGCCTGGCGCTGGGAGGCGATGATGACCGCGGGCGTACGCGCCGCGTTCGTCGCCAGCCAGCACGCGGCGCGCCTGATGGTGCCGCGCAAGCGCGGGCTCATCGTGAACGTGTCGCAGTGGGCCGCGCAGAAGTACCTCGGCAACGTGATCTACGGCGTGTCGAAGGCGGCGACCGACAAGCTGACGGCCGACACGGCAGCGGTGCTGCGCGACCACGGCATCACCGTGGCGTCGCTGTACCCCGGCCTCGTGCGCACGGAGGCGGTGCTGGCCGCGGGCGTCTTCGACCTGAGCAACTCCGAGAGCCCGGAGTTCGCGGGACGCGCGGTGGCGGCCCTGGCCGCCGATCCCGACGTGCAGCGCCGGACGGGCCAGGTGCTCGTGGCGGCGCAACTCGGCGTCGACTACGGCTTCACCGACGTGGACGGCCGCTCGCCGCGCCCCCTGACGCTGGCCGACATCTAGCCCGAACGGCGCCAAATGGCGTCTGTCGTCCCGGCGGGGAGTGTAGTAGAGTGAGCCTTGCATACCTAGCGCTCCTTCGAGGGGCGTAACCGGGGTTGAACGGAGGGTCAGATGACGAGGACGTTCCTTTCTCTTTCGGTGGCTGCCGGCGTCGCCCTGGCGCCCGCTTTCGCTGCGCCCGCGCTCGCGCAGGATTCCGCCAGCGCAGAGGTGACGTTCACGAAGGACATCGCGCCGATCCTGCAGCGGAGCTGCCAGAAGTGCCATCGGCCGGACGCGCTGGCTCCGATGTCGCTGATCGACTACGAAGAGGTGCGCCCCTGGGCCAGGGCCATCAAGCAGCGCACCGGGCTGCGCGACAAGCAGGGGGTCATGCCGCCCTGGTTCATCGAGAAGGACATCGGCATTCAGGGCTTCAAGAACGATCCCTCGCTGAGCGAGGAAGAGATCGAGAAGATCGCGGTGTGGGCGGACAACGGGGCGCCGCGCGGCGATCCGGCCGACATGCCGCCGCCGGTTGCCTTCATCGACGTGGACGAGTGGGAGATTGGGGAACCTGACCTGATCATCTCGTCGCCCAGCGTGCAGGTCGCGGGCGAGCAGCCGGACTGGTGGGGAGCGATCGGCGAGGTGCAGACCGCGCTGGCAGAAGATCGCTACGTCGCCGCGGTGGAGTACAAGGAAGTCACCGAGCACCGCGGGAGCGGGGGGCGCGACACGGTGGGCGCGCTGTTCGTGTTCCACCACGCGACCATGGGCGTCGTCGATCCCGCCGCCTCCGAGGAGGAGCAGGCGCGCGCGCGGCTCGGGGGCTGGCCGGTCCACGAGGTCGGGCGCAACGCCGACTACTTCAATCCCGAAGCGGGCCGCCGCATGCCCGCCAGCGCCAGGATCGTGTTCAACAACACGCACCTGCACGCGAACGGCGCGGACACCACGGCCCACCTGGACGTCGGCTTCAAGTTCCACCCCAGGGGCTACGAACCGACGCTGAACGAACGGGGCATCAATTGGGCGATTGTCGACATCGACCTCGAGGCGATGGACCCGGACCAGCAGCTCGAGACCTTCTTCGTCGTCCCCGAGCCCCTCAAGATGACCATCTTCGAGCCCCACCTGCACGCGCCCGGCGTGCGGATGTGCCTGGAAGCGATCTGGGGGCGGACGCGGGAGATGCTCAACTGCGCGGGCTACGACCACGGCTGGGTCAGGGTCTATACCTACGAGGACGACACGGCGCCGCTCCTGCCGGCGGGAACGATCCTGCGCCTGGTGGGCTACTTCAACAACTCGCCGTCGAATCCCAACGTCCCGGATCCGCGCAACTGGTCCGGCGACGGGCAGCGCTCGGTCGACCAGATGTTCATCAACCTGGCGCGCGGGATCTACCTGACCGAGGAAGAGTTCGCGGAGGAGATCGCCGCACGGCGCGAGAAGCTCGGCATCGAGCGGGGAGACCTGGTCGTCGGCTGCCCGCTCTGCGGCCTGTTCGAGGAAACGCCGGCCGAGACCGACGCAAGCGAGTAGGAGGCACGGCAGATGACACGCCTGACGCATTCGCGCAGCGTTGGCGCGCGCGGCTGCCTGCTGCTGGCGGTGGCCGTCCTGGGCGCCGGGGTGGGGGCAGGCGAGGCCCAGCCGGTGCGGCACGCCACCGGACAGGAAGTCGTGCCCGCCTACGAAGGCTGGGAGCAGAATCCCGACGGGTCCTTCAACCTGGTGTTCGGCACCCTCAACCGGAACTGGGAGGAAGCGCTCGACATTCCGATCGGCCCGGCCAACAACATCGAGCCGGGAGGTCCCGATCAGGGGCAGCCGACGCACTTCCTGCCGCGACGCAACCGGTTCCTCTTCCGCATACACGTGCCGGCGGACTTCGGCGACAACGAGCTGATCTGGACCCTGACGAGTCCCAACGGCGAGACGAAGAAGGCCTACGCGTCGCTCCACCCGGACTACTTCATCGACGACATCATCCTGCAGCGCAACAGCGGCGCGCCCACCGAGGACTGGATCCTCACGAACGAGGCTCCCACGCTCGAGTTGCCGGGCGGGACCAGCAGGACGGCTGCGGTGGGGCAGCCGCTGACGCTGACGGCCGTGGCGAAGGATGACGGCGTGCCGGAGCGGGTGGCTCTCAGGTCCAGGCCCCAGGGCGTGACCACGATAGCGTCCAGGGGGCTGCGCGTCGCCTGGTTCGTCTACCGCGGCGCAGGAGCGGCGGCGACGTTCGAGCCGGAGCAGTTCAAGGTCTGGGAGGATCGCAGGGTAGGCGCGGACTCGCCGTGGGCGCCGGGTTGGGGACCTCCGCCGGTGCCCGCGGACGACACGTGGGAGGTTCAGGCTACGTTCAGCGAGCCGGGCACCTACGTGGTGCGGTGCCTGGTGCACGACGGCGGCCTCATGACCGCCGGGGACATCACCGTCGTCGTCGCCGGCAGCGCGGAATAGGTCTCCGGACGGCGCGGCCCGACAAGTATGTGAGCGAATCCGATGCATGTTGCGCTGTCGCTGGTGCTGATCGCTTTCGGCGTGCTGGCCCAGGATTCGCTGCGCGAAACGCGCGTGTCCAGCCCGGAGATCGTGCGGACCGAGTACGACATGGCCGAGGTCGTCAAGCCGCCTGCTCTTCCCGCTGATGCGCTGGCCGGCTGGAAGCTGTTCGTGCAGCGCTGCGCGATCTGCCACGACCCGCTGGGCCAGCCTTCGTATCCGGAGAGCTTCGCCCCCATCCTCACCCGGGAGACCGTCAGCAACCTGGGTGAAGACAGGGTCCGCAACGTCATCATGGTTGGTTCGGCACGGATGCCGGGCTGGCAGTACACGCTCTCACCGGAGCAGGTCGGCGAGGTCATCGCCTACCTCAATACCGTGACGCCGGAGTAGCCAGGAGAGGGAACATGCGCGAAAACCGACGGTCCGTCGTGCTGGCTGGAGCGCTTGCCGGCGTCTGCGCGTTGCTCTTGGCGGTGTCGGCTGCCCCCGTGGCGGCGCAGTCTTCCGCGCCGACGCCGCTGGCCGGCACGGTCACGTCACCGAGCGGCGAGCCGCTGGCCGGCGCCGCGGTCTCCGCGCGGGCGGAAGGCGCATCCATCACGACCTCCGTCTTCACGGACGCTGACGGCAGGTTCTACTTCCCGGCGCTCGAGCCTCCGCTCGATGGAGGGCAGTACCAGGTCTGGGCGCAGGCCGTGGGCTACGAGCGTTCGACCGCGGATGTGGTCCTCGACCCGGCGCGACGCGTGGCGCAGGACTTCACCCTGGCGGCCGCCGCCGACTTCACCCATCAGCTTTCGGGCGTGGAATGGCTGAATGGGCTGCCCGCCGACACGCGCGAGGATCGCCGTCTGAAGGAGCTGTTTCGCGTCACGTGCACGGAATGCCACCAGGCCGGCCTGGTGCTGCAGAACCGTTTCGACGAGCGCGGCTGGCGCGCCATGATCGACCTGATGGCGAACGTCAGCTACCACGGCTGGCGCGGCTCCAACGGCCGGCCGTCGATCACGATCGAGTACTACCGCAACGAGCTGGCGGCGTACCTCGCCAGGGTCCGCGGCCCGGAGTCGCAACCCCTGACCTTCGATCTGGAGCCCCGCCCCAGCGGCGAGGCCGCGCGCCACGTCGTGACGGAGTACGACATCCCCATCGCGGAGCTGCCGACGGAGCGCACGTCGATCGACGGCAGCGACTGGTCCGAAGGCATCCCGTCGGGCATGCGCGGCGGCGGCGGCATGCACGATGCGGCCGTGGACGACGACGGCAACGTCTGGATCACCGACTCGGTGCCGAACGACTTCCGCACGCTCGCCAGGATCGATCCGCGGACCGGGCAGGTCACCGGCTTCAAGGTGACCGCGCCCGACGGCAGGCGGGCGCGCCGCTCGCACGGCATAGTGAAGGCGCGCGACGGAATGATGTGGTTCGACACGCAGGGCAGCCTCGGCCGGGTGGACCCGCGGACCGAAACGTTCGAGCTCTACACGCCGCCGCGGCCGCTGCGCGTGGGCGGGAGCCTGCAGGAAGACGGCAAGGGCAACATCTGGGCCGGCAACCGCCACGGCGCCCTGAAGTTCGATCCCGGCACCAACGAGTTCACGTACTACCAGAACAAGACGATCGGCGACGGCCAGACCTACGGCACCGCCGCCGACCGCCTCGGGAACGGCTGGTGGGCCCAGTTCAACATGGACATCGTGGGACATGCGAACGGCACGACCGGCGAGGTGGACGAGGTGCCGATGCGGCCGCCCGGCGCGCTGGACCGCGAGCAACTGCTGACTCCGGAGGATCGCGACTTCTTCCACCGCATCGGCGCGATGCGGTTCTCAGGCAGCGTCTACAACCCCGGCGGGCAGGCGCCGCGCCGGCTGGCGGCCGATCCCGAGGGCGACACCGTGTGGGTGGCGAACTGGTGGGGCTCCAACCTGGCGAAGATCGACATCCACACGCTGGAGGCGACGTACTACCACCTGCCGATCGGCGCGCATCCCTATGCGACCGTGGTCGACCGGAACCACATGGTGTGGACGAACCTGTCGTCCGATGACGCGGTCGCCAGGTTCAATCCCGACACCGAGGAGTACACGATCTTCAAGCTCCCCAGCCTCGGGGCCGAGCTGCGGCACATCGCCGTCGACAATGCCGGCGGGCCGGACGTCTGGGTCGTGTACCGGGAAGCAAGCCGCGCCGCGCGCATCCAGTTCCGCACGGAAGCGCAACTCCAGGCCGCGCGCGCCGGCAGCGCGCTCCCCGCGGCTGCCGCGGGCGGCCAGTAACACCGGAGGATACGGGACCTGCGCTTACGGAGCCGCCGCGCCCGTCGTCTCCGGGGCGGCGTCTTCGTCGTCGCTCTCTGCTTCCGCCCAGGGCAGGTAGGCCGCGTAGTCGACATCCGGATCCGGCGCATCGCCGCCCGGCCCGACCAGGTAGTGCTCCATCCAGCGCAACGTCCGCAGCGCGTAGTCGAGGCGCGCCGCCGAGCGCGCGTTGCCGTGGCCCTCGCCGGGGTAGAAGACCAGCCGCACCGGCGCCTGGTCCAGCAGCTTGAGCGTGCGGTACAGCTCCAGCGACTGGCTGTGGTGCACGCGGGGATCCTCTTCACCGTGGAGGATGAGGGTCGGCGTGCGGTTGCGGGTCGCGTAGTAGATCGGGCTGGCCTTCTCGAAGTAATCCCAGTCCTCCCACAGCCACTTGCGGTGGTGGACGTCGTACATCTCCTGCGGGATGTCGGTCGTCCCCATTTTCGAGATCGCGTTGCTGATGCCCACGAACGGGATGGAGGCCGCGAAGCGCTCGGAGTAGTAGGTCGCGCCCCAGGCCGACGCGTAGCCGCCGTACGAGCCGCCGGTGATGCCGACCCGGTCGCGGTCGACCAGGCCGATCTCGATCAGGTGATCGACCGTGTCCACGAGGTCGTCGAACTCCGGCCCCGTGGCGTCGGCCTGGCTGATCTTCGAGAACTCCACGCCGCGGCCGGTGCTGCCGCGGTAGTTGGGATAGAAGACCGCGAAACCGCGCGCGGCGGCGACCTGGCCGAAGGACGAGTAGCCGGTCAGCCAGCCGTTCTGGTCGTGCGACTCGGGCCCGCCGTGCACGACGAGGATCAGCGGGTAGCGCCGGCCCTGCTCGTAGTCCAGCGGACGGATCAGGATGCCTTCCAGGTCGAGGCCGTCGCGCGCCTTGTACTCGACGACGGTCTGCCCGGCGAAGCGCAGGTCCGCCATCCAATCGTTGCTGGTCGTGCGGCGGTCGGCGGCCGAGCCGGCGGGCAGCGTGTAGAGCTCGGTGGGATGCCGCGGCGTGTGCGCCACGAGCACGGTCTGCCCGGGGGCGGCGTCGATGCTGCGGATCACCACCTCGCCGGCCGGCAGCAGCGTTCTCTGGTTCGAGCCGTCGGCGGCGATCGCCGCCAGCTCCGTCTCGGCGCCGATATCGACGACGTAGGTAAGCGTGCCGTCCGCCTGCCAGTCGAGCGTGGCGACGTGGGCTTCGAGACCCGGCAGCAGGTCGCGCGGCGCGCCGCCCTCGGCCCCCACCACCATCAGGCGCCCCGGCGCCGGGTCGTTGCGGTCGACCGAGCCCACCAGGGCGATGTGCCGGCCGTCAGGGCTCCAGCGGGCGGGCCCGAGCTTGCCCTCGGTCTCGATGCGCGCCGTGACGCGGCCGTCGAGATCGACGACGCGCAACTGGAGCGCCACGAACCCGTCGTCGACCAGCGGCGTCGGCGTCACGCCGACGAGCAGGCGCTGCCCGTCGGGCGCGAACTGCACCGAACGCACCGACCCCTCGATGTCGAGCGTCCGCACGTCGCGGTCCCCGGGCCCCTCGCCGGAATCGAGGTCGGCCACGTGCAGGCGCGTGTAGCGCAGGTTCTCCTCGAATATCTCCTGGTTGAAGCCCTGCTTCGAGAGCGCCTCCCGGTCTCCGTCGGCCTCTTCCCGGGCGAGAAACGCCAGCCGGCGTCCATCGGCGCTGATGTCGAACGCGCCCACCCCGGCCTCGTGCTCGAACAGCTTGCGGGCCTCGCCGCCGCGCGTGGAGATGCGGTACAACGCCCGGTTGTCGTCGCCGTCGCGCCGTGTCGCGAACACCAGCTCGTCGTTGCTGATCCAGGTAGGACCGCCCACTGAAACCTCGCCGGTGACGAACGGCACTTCCCGCCCGTCTGCGTCGAGCACGTACAGCTCGACCCACGCGCGGCCGCTGTCGTCTTCCAGCGGGCGCCGCGGGTTGGTCCGCAGGAAGGCGATTTGCCGGCCGTCCGGTGACGGCTCCGCGGCGATCACCGAGCGGTACATCACCGCGTGCCAGGGCTGAAACGTGTCGGCGGGCGTCTGCGACTGGGCCGCGGCCGGAACGGCGGCCAGCAGTACCGCCGCCATGCCGCCCGCGACCATCGCCAGCGCGGGCCGCGCCATGTTCCGATGCCAAGCGTCTCGCATTGCAGTCCTCCCTGCGGCCGGCGCCGGGCTACGGCGCGTCCGCCAGCTCCAGCGGCGCGTAGTACGGCTCGTCGCCCAGCGCCTCGCGCTTCTCCATGAACCGGGGCCCGCCCATCCCTTCCGTCAGGTGCCAGTCCTGGCGGTGGAAGTTCCAACTGTCGGGAAACAGCCGCTGCGCTTCGGCCCAGTACCCGCGCGCCAGCTCCTCGTCGCCGCGGCGATGGAAGTAGACGCCGAGCTTGAAGGTCGGCTCGGCCAGCGCTTCGTCGGGCGTACGCTCGCGAATCCTGTCCGCCACTTCCCGCGGGGACCATGCGAAGCGGCTGGCGGATCCGTTGAGCACCCAGTCGCGCACCGCGGGCCGGTAGTCGTCCGACCCGACCACCGTGCTGCCGAACCGCAGCGCCTTGGAATAGGTCCCCTCGTTGATGCGCACGATGCGCCCTTCCTCGTCCACCCAGATCCCCGACGGCACGTTGACGAGGTTGTACAGCGAGCTCACGCGGTGCGTGGGATCGATCAGGGTGGTGTAGGTCAGCGGCGCGGCGTCGTGCCACTCGGCGGTTGCCTCTTCGCCCAGCGTGTCCTGGGCGACCGTGATGATCTCGAAGTTGTGGTCCGCGAGCTCCTCGTAGACTTCCTGCCACCCGGGCAGGTCGAAGCGGCAGCCTCACCAGGAGGCCCAGGTGACGACGAGCACCTTCTTGCCCCGGAAGTCCGACAGGCGCACCAGCTCGCCTTCCCGGTTCGGGAGCTCGAAGTCCGGCGCCATCGCGGCGTTGAGGAACCGCGTGCGCGTGACCGGGATCTGGCCGAGGCTCCAGACGCGGTGGTCGTGGTCGACGGCGTACGCCTGCTGGAGCCTGCGGGCCAGGCCGGTCACGTTGAACCAGCCCTCTCCCCCGCGCCGGACGAACAGCTCGCTGTCGCGGTCCTGCCGGACCGGCACGCACAGCTCGTCGAGACAGGCGCCTTCCGGCTTGAGCTCGAACCCGTTCACCCGCGGCAGGTCTGCCGGCAGCACCCACAGATCGTCGGCGTCCGGCAGGGTGCGTTCGACCTCGGTCACCCTGTCGTCGAACAGCACGGTCACCGGCTCCGCCCCGGCGCCCGCCGGCAGGAGCACGGCGGCGGCGGCGGCGGCCCCGATCAATACCCGGCTGCAACTGCTCATGCGCATGCGACTCCTCCGCGTCGGGACCCGCCCAGGCGGCACGGCCGGTGAACGCGACCGGCTACTCGACGTTGAACGTGATGTCCCGGTGTGTCTTCAGGCCTCCGTCGTGAGCGAGGCAGCGCAGGACGTACGTTCCCGGCTGCGTGAAGGTCGCCGTGGCCACCCACTTGCCGTCCCCGGGCAGCGGCGGCGTCTCCCAGCCCGGCCCCCAGGGTGAGTTCGAGTTGGGACGCGTATCCTCCCACACCTTGGTCTGCGGCGGATCGAAGACCACCTCCGCTCCGCCGCGGTAGACGAACCACGACAGCCGCAGGCCGGCGGCCGTCGTAATGATGACGGTGGCCGGCTGCGAAACATCCAGCGGCCGCTGGTTCCGCGGCGCCGGCCGGCCGTCGTCGGTGGCATGGGCCGTCAGGGTCACGGGGACGCCCACCTTCGCGGTGCGCGTCGCCGCGCCCTCCACGCGCAGCTCCGGGGCCACGTTCGGCAGTCGCAGGTCGGTGACGGCGAGACCATGGTTGCGCTGGATGACGGCTTCGTCGAGGAAGTAGTCCGGATGCAGCGTGCCGTACGCCCGGTACGTCTTGCCGTTCGGGCTGGTGACGGTCCATACGAGCTCGTTCTCCCCGAAGTCGGCCGGCACGCGAACGCGGAACAGGAAGCGGTTGCGGCGCGGCAGGAACCAGGTGGGCTGCCCCTGGTCCGGGCCGCCCGGCTCGATGTGGTTGTCGGGCCCGATCGGGACGTGCAGCTCCTCCTCCCAGTTGCGGTTCATCGTACCGAACAGGAGGTTGAACGAACCATCGGCGTTCGGCTCCCAGCCCTCGTAGGCCGGCACCACCTCCTGCCCGGACGCGAGCTGCTGCTGGGCGGCGGCGTCCGGTACGTACAACCAGCACGCCAGAGCGGCGGCGACGGTCGCCAATCCCCGGTTCACTGCTGCTGTCCCCCGACCGCCTCCGCCGGTTCGTCGTCGATCGCGCCGCACAGCGGGCAGCCGATGACCCGGGCGCCGGGGGTGAGGCCGAGCACCTGCCGCCGCGCGGCCAGCTCGTCCTGGAACTGCTCGTCGGTCAGGTAGACGCCGCGCATGATGTTGATGAACATCTGGTCCACGGAGCGTTGCCCGCTGCCCGACCAGTTGCGCGGATCGATCACGTTCGGATTGGACGGCGAGTTGTTGAAGTGGCCGGTCAGCTTCAGGATGGTGCCTTTCGGCAGCAGCGGCGCCGCGTGATCCTCGTAGTTGTACACCCGCACCCAGCTATGGTCGTATCCCGCGCAGTTGAGCGTCTCCACCGTGGAGCCGTAGACCGCTTCCAGGCACATGCGCACGCCCGGGGCGTGGAGGTGCGGCTCGAAGACGCCCATCTTCAGGTGCTGCGGCAGCGTGAAGTACGCCTCCACCGTCTGATCGGGATCCATCGGCTCGATGTCCAGGTCGACGCCGCTGCCGAACGCGATGCCGCGCATGTCGAGCGTCGGCTCGTAGCCGTGCGGATGGAACTTGAAACCGATGTCGAGCCGCGCCCGCGTGTGGGCGCCGTTGGCGTGCAGATGGACGTTGTCGAAGCGCAGCTTCGACCCGGCCTTGAGCAGCTTGCCCGCCTCGTCATCGAAGAAGTCGGCGTTGCGCCCCACCTCGTGGGTCGGCCAGCCGCCGAACCGGATCACCTCCTGCTCGCCCCCGGGATCGGGCGCCACCACGTCCATGATGGCGTGATGGAATACGAACAGTCCGCCGACGGTGCTGCGCCCGGGACCCTCGCGCGACTCCGTCCGTTCCTTGTACTCCATGGCGGCGACGTAGCGATCCTCGTTCATGCCGGTGTCGAACTCGCCGATGGAGCCCCACCAGTCCGGCGCGTCGCCCGGCACTTCGACCGGCGCAGTGGACACGATCAGATCCGGCGCGCCAATCTCCCACTCGTTCGCCCCGAGGAACTCTAACGGCGGCGGCAGGTCGGCCGGATTCCCCTCCGGGGCGCCGTTGTCCGCCCACGTGGCGATCAGCCGGATCTCTTCGTCGGACAGCGACGGATCGTCCTTGAACGCCTGGATGCCCACATCCTTCTCGATGAACCAGGGCGGCATCACGCCCGGCTTGTCGCGCAGGCCGGTGCGGTTCTTGATGGCGCGCGCCCAGGGCCGCACCTCGTCGTAGGTCAGCAGCGACATGGGCGCCAGCGCTTCGGGCCGGTGACACTTCTGGCAGCTCCGCTGGAGGATGGGCGCGATGTCGCGGCTGAAGGTCACCCCGTCGCCGGCTGCAGCCTGCGCGGCAGCCGGCGCCGGCAAGGCCATGACGGCCGCGGCGAGGAGAGCGCTCACGACGGCAAGAGTGGAGCGCGAATTAGATTCCGTCGTCATCCAGGGCCTCCTTGAGACACGGAAAGTCTACTCGCGTCCGCACGACGGTTCCACTACGAACGTGGGCGGGGCCGGTGGATGCGGCGCGCGCACCGCGCCATGTCCCGCACCGCCTCGGCGTCGTCCTGTCGCTGCTGCCGGGCGAGGTCGGCGTCGGTGGTGCGGTCGAGCACTTCTTCATCAATCCTTCCCTCGGGCAGGTCTTGCGGAACATCAGGGTCGATCCTGACGCGCGTCGTGCTCATGGTCTCCGGTCCCCTTCGCGTTGGCATTGTGAGCCGAAACGACACGGACGGCTCAGTCCAGCTACCGGCCGGCCGGGGTGTACCAGATTGGCGAGCTCCAGGCGCGCTCCTTGATCGTCGACGGCTCGGAGACGGGCATGCCCCGGGCCAACGCACGGTGGGTGGACCAGCGGCAGGTCGGGTTCTCCAGGACCCGTGCGTAGTAGAACGCCCGCTGCGCGGGGTCGAAGTCGGGGTCGGTCCAGGTCGTCGCGAGCTCCGCGGCGCCGACGCCGTCCGAATAGCTGCAGTCGGACAGGTCTACCGCCGCGCCGTTGTCGGCGCAGCGGCGGGTCTCGGGATCGGGCGTCAGGCCGTCCGCGCAGGCAACGTCGTACACCCGCTCGTGGGTCTCCGCGCCGTCGGTCCAGCCCTTGATGATCTGCACCTTCTGCAGGTTCGCGCTGCCGGCATCCTTCGTCGTCCATACGACGAAGCGGGGACCGCCGGAGCCCAGCGGCGGCGGCAGGTCGCCGCCCATCGGCACGCCGGTGCGGTAGGCCTCCTCCACCATGTCGCGCCCCGCGTGGAGATCGTCCGCGTAGTCCCACCCGCCGAAGAAGCGCACGCGGATGCGCGGGCCGCTGGTGCCGAACGACTCGCGGCGCTTGAGCGCGTCGAAGATCGCCTCGCGGGTGTTGGTCTCGGCCCAGACGCCGGCCAGACCGCCCGGGTTGGCGGCGTTCGCCGGCGGGCGGATGCCCATGCGGGCGACGTACTCCGGCTCATCGGCCGCGCCGGGCCGGCTCGAGTGGTCGTCCGTGGCGGCGATCACCCCGTACTTGAACGGATTGACCCCGTGCTCGGCTTCCACGGCCAGCCCGCTCTTCCACGCGTTGCGGACGTAGTCGGCGGCGAAGGCGCAGCCTTCGTCCCGCTCCCACGACGGCTCCTGGTCCGGCGGACAGGCGGGATGGTACAGCTCGAAGTTGCACTCCTCGTCGGCGGTGCCGAGGCCGGCGTAGCACTCCGAGTTGCCCTTGATCTGGAAGATCTCGACCAGCGGCTCGGCGGCGGCCCGCCGCGCGAGGCCCTCCGGCGTGAAGGGGGTGCCGTCGGTATTGCGCGGCGCGAACGCCACGCCCTGGCTCCAGTTGGTGTTGTGCGGGATCGACAGGACCTGGCACGCGCCGGTGCACGCCGCCTCGAACCACTCCCAGAGCCGTTCCGGCAGGTGCTGCATCTCGATCGCCGAGCCGCCCCATTCCGGAATCTGCTCGCCGCGAAAGATCACGTTGCGATGCATGTGGCCCGCGCCCGGCGGCATGCCGGACCACTCGTACGCCACGAAGGTCGTGAACCGGCCCGGCTCGTAGAACGCGTCCGCGTGGCGCTGGATCTCCTGCCACATGTGCCCCGCCTGCTCGTAGCAGCGGTTGTGGGGTCCGGCGCCCCTGCCGCCGCAGACCTCGGGCAAGGGGATGCCGAAGCGCCAGCTCGTCAGCGTGCTCCACTGCGGCCGGGGCGAAAGCGTGTCCCGGCTGGGACCCGACACCCGGATCTGCCGCAGATCGCGGCACGTCGGCGTGTCGTACACCGGACCGTTGACGTCGTCGCAGAGCTGGAGCTGGCCCAGCCAGACGTCGTGGTCCGTGATGGCCATGAAGTCGAGCGGCACCCGCAACCGGACCTG
Source organism: Vicinamibacteria bacterium (assembly GCA_022820825.1). Taxonomy (GTDB): domain Bacteria; phylum Acidobacteriota; class Vicinamibacteria; order Vicinamibacterales; family UBA8438; genus JAAXGX01. The sequence goes on along the minus strand of JAJEEU010000026.1, from coordinate 1,416 downwards.
CGCGCCGCCGTCGGGTCCGGCGACCGGCTCGCCGCGGCCGAAGCGGTACGCGACCTCGGGGCCCTCGAAGTTGCCGTTGCGGTAGGCGTCCAGGGACCAGTTTGTATGGACGTGCAGCTCCCCGAAATAGGCGTTGCGCAACGGGTTGCCGGCCGGCGCCTGCGCCGCAAGCCCGCCCGCCAGCAGCAGGACCGCGCCCGCCGACCAAGAAGCGCGGCCGGCCAACCGCCGCATGAGTGCAGGATGGCGCATCACTCCCCCGTTCAAGGACGACGGTCCGGCACGCCCCGGGCCAGTACCGTGTTACTTCCCGCGACGCGCGCGGCGCATCGCCGAATCGACGCCCTCTCCCTCCGGCACCGGCTCGCTGCGTTCGCCGAACAGCCGCGGATTGTCCCGCGCAGACTCGAAGGCCACGAGCGCGTCGCGCCGGCTCACCTGGCCGATGACACGGCCGCCCTCGTCCACCACGGGCAGCTTGCGGTACGGCCGGGTCAGGAACAGGTGCACGATGTCGTACAGCGTCGTGGCCGGCGCAATCGACCGGGCCGGACTGCTCATGTAGTCGCTGACGCTGCCGCCGGGCCAGCCGTCGAGCGCGCCGGCCACGACCACCTTCAGGCAGTCGCGCTCGGTGAGCATGCCGAGCAGGACGCCGTCCTCGTCGACGACGGGCGCGCCCGTGAGCTTGTACTTCAGCAGGCGGCGCAGGGCGTCGTAGATGTCCATGCCGGGCGGCAGCGTGGTCTCCGACCGCGCCATCATGTCCGAGGCGGTGATGTGGTCCATGGCGCCCTCCCCGGATACGCGCCGACCCCGTGTAGCCGCAGTCGGCCCGTTGCCGCATGGTAGCAAACGTCACGCCCGCAATCGAGCACGTCTTTCCGGGACGGGACAACGGGCAAGACGTCGTCGAAGAGCTGCTGGCGTTCAGGATGCCCGCGAGCTCTTGACGGAGCGCTCGCCATGCTTGACACCCGGTGCCGGCGTGTTAGCATCGCGTTGTTCGATTTCGCGCGGCGCGATTGAGGTGATCGGGATGCAGAAACTGTCCCGAGCGGCTGCGTGCGGGTGCGCCGTCGTAGTGGCGACGGTGTGCCTGTCGGCGTCAGCCCTGTACGCGGCGGGTCCCGCCGCCGCGCCGGTCGAGCCTCGCGCACTCCTCGACCAGTACTGCGTCACGTGCCACAACGAGCGGCTGCAGACGGCCGGGCTGCTGCTCGACCATAGCGACGTCGAGCGCATTGACGCCGACGGCGCCACCTGGGAGAAGGTGGCGCGCAAGCTCCGCAGCGGCGCGATGCCGCCGGCCGGCCGGAAGAGGCAGGAAGCCGAGGCGCTAGATGCGTTAGTCGAGAATCTGGAGAGCGAGCTGGAACGCGCCGCGGAGGCCCATCAGAATACGGGACGCCCGCC
>JAJEEU010000065.1 GCA_022820825.1 Vicinamibacteria bacterium | reverse complement strand
CGACCATCTCGACCTCCCCGAGCATCGCCTGCTCGGGACCGATCGTCACCGCTGTCGTCGTCATCCTGCCCCTCCCCTCCGTATGCGGGGTGGGGAATTTTCAGTGACCACAACTGGGGATTATTGGGTGACCCGTGACAGAGGAGCGCAGGATGTTCGGCGAGTTGGCCGCCGCGCGTCATGAGGAGGGGATCAGCGAGAGCATCTTTCGGGTTGATCGCCAGACGGAGCGCAAACTGACACAGGGCATGGTCTCGGGATGCGCCATGGCGTCTGGCCTCCGTGGAGAAAGTCACGGTCAGTGCGGTTTCGCTATCGCCCGGGTTCGCCTGCCGGCACAGGCGCTGGCCGAATTGCGTGCGTCTGTCGACGAGGGTCTCGAGCGCGTCCAGAGAGTCTCGAGATGTGGGCCGTTGGGCGAAGACCTCTTCGGCTTTAGCCCATCTCTTGCCACACACCGTCTTGAAGATCGCGTTGATGATGCAACTGGTGACTTGCCGCCGCCTGACGCCCGCGAGGAAACCGGCCTGCCTTGCACCGTGCCAGACACGAAGCAGACGAAAGGCTTCCTGTAGTGCCGGTTGGCCGCCTGCAATATCGATATCAGGCTGCACGCCGAGATTCTTCAGTCCAGCCCGTGGTAGTGGCGCACTCACCACAGCCGCGTCAGCGAACGGTGGATGGCTTGCGAGGAAGAGTCCGCCGGGCGGCGGAACGGTCCAGTCTTTCCTGGCAGTTTCTGCGTCCAAGCGAATGCCGTGAAGCGGGCGCGCCATGCTGTAGAACCGGACATCGGGAGCAGTGTTGTACTCGCCGGTGTCGTCGACGAGGTGGACGAAGATCTGGCGCTGCCGGGACTCCAAGGCCCAGCGCAGAGGCAAGGGATCGTGATCGAATCTGAGTGCGCATATGCCCAGGTAATTGCCTTCAATCTGCAATGTGCAACTCGCTGCTTCCAAGTACTTCCAGGCACGGGTTTCGTTGTCAAGGAAGCGCGCGAACGTGCTGCGCCAAGCATCGGGCGTGACGGGTAGGTTCATGGCGTGACCGACGCGCTCGGACAGTATCTGTCCGTCGTCGGCCTTGTTCAGGGTCACACGGAAGTTCACGGCAAAATCTTCGGGTCCATGCACGGTGAGGTTTAGTTCGTTGCGCCAGAAGATGTCGAGACTGGCGTCGTACGGATCGGTGGTGACGATCAGGCCAGAATGCGACGCGACCCCGGGGATCCAAGGCACCGGTTCCCGGACGGTGAGTCGTGCGAATCCTTTGGCTCGAGGCGAGGAAACGGCGTCATCCAGCTCCCGACTGCGGTGCGCTTCGACGTTCAGGGTATGGATGCCAGCCGGTAGTGGTGGCAGTCGCACGAACATCGGACCGGACTGGGGTTCTGCGATCAGAACCTGCTCAGGCTCGTCGTTTAGGCTAAAGGAGAGCGCCTTGAGCGGGTGATCAGGGGCGATGCCGAAGCAGGGAGATTCGGTGGTCAGCCACTCTGAGCTACCTTCCCCGTCCCAGCCGCGGCCGGGCAAGCCGGCTGGCCAGACGCGGATGGTGCGCGCCATGTCGAGTCCCACGTCGCGCAAGCGAGCGGTCAAGTCAGCCGAGACGTGCTCCGGCACCGCGAGGCGGACGGCATGGACATCCGCGCACTGCAGCGTGCAGGGCACGGACTCCGGCAGTTTGGGAGGTATGGTCCCAGCAGTCACTATGACGTAGTTGCCTCCTGGTCTGACGGTCCGCGAAGCGATGTGACGTCCGATACCGTCGCTGCCGATGCGGAAAAGCCAGACCGGACCTTGGTCGAGCCGGCACTCGGACTCGAGAAGCTGATCCATGAGTGAGTTCGGCCGTTCGAACTGGATGAGTGGCGAGGCCGTGTCCGGCCAGCACCTCAGGATACCCTTGCGATCACCCGATAGGAGCCATCCGATCGGCTTCCAGTCGTTAGCGCCATTCAGGCGGCATCGCGTGGCGTTGAGGAAAGCGCGGAGTTCCGTACTTATGGCAGCCACCGGGCGAAACGACTTCAACTGAAGCAGTACGGACCAGTTTCCGGTTCCGGCGTTACGGAGCAGGAGGTCGGGACGGACGAAGAATCGCGAGGAGTCCAGCAGAACCGAATCGTCTGGGCCGGTGCGAGTTGTCGAGGAGACACCATACGTGCCCCGGCCGATGCCGCTGAAGCGATCCGAAACGACGCGTCTAGTTTCCTTGAGCCATTCGCGCGAACTGCGTACGCGTTGGAGATCCTCAATGATGCGAGTCAGCGTCGGGGCGTAGATCAGTTCATCGTCTTGGACGGACTCTCCGCGAAGAAGCGCGGCCACGATCTGACCAGTCAACAGCTCTTGCTGAAGGAACGCTTGGAAGCGTGTTGACGCATGGGACGCGTGAGCGGCGAGGAGCCTACCGATCGAACCTGCGTCGAGTGAGGCCGATACCAGACGGAACCGGAGGTCGTACAGCAGTTTGGCGAACTGGCGTTGTAGATATCGAGGCAGCAGCGCGTGGGTGATCGGCCAAGCGATGATGCTGAACTGCTCAGCCCATGGACCCGACGGTACCACACCATTGAAGGACTTCTGGAATTTCTTGAACCAAGGCTTGATCTTGCCGCGATCATGAAACTGCCAGTTCGGCGTCTGCTCCTCAAACGATGGCCAGTATTCGTCGCCGACGTATGCGTATCCGGCTTCGCTGGCGTAAACGACCCATAGTAGCCAGTGGTGTGCCAGGGGAAGCCGAGCCCGATGGCGGGCGCGAAGCAAGGCTTTGACGTGATCGAGTTCCGCGGGATTCAGGCCGTGTTCAAGGGCGAAGATTGGGAAGCCGGAATGTTTCCGGGCGGTAACAAGCGAGCGAAAGTGTGCGTCCAGGCGGTCCTGGAATTCCTTCAGGGTGGCAGCATCTTGGTCCATAGATCCAGATCGCTAATTTAGACCTCGTTCAGCAAGACGCGGCTTGCACTGGCGGGATGCTGACGGCGTTGCCGAGCAGCCGCAGCACATCGTCACTCTTCCAGACGCGGTAATCAGGACGTCGCTGAGCGCGGGGAACTACCCATCGTTCGAGCGCGAGGTCGGCGACCTGCTGCACCGTAAGAAGGGACGAGAGGTCCGGTCGGCCCTTTCCCGTGCGCAAGATAGTCGTGGCATTGGATGCAAGGTTGCAGACGTAGACCTCGCGCCGGATGCCGTGTCGAAGCAATTCATCTCTGAACCCGAGCGCCTTGAGCGCCGCACGGGTAGTTCGAAGGCGCCAGTTCGGGCCCTGTCCGAAACGGTGCTGGTCTGCATATCGGTGGCCGATGCTCCGCAAGTAGTCACGAAACTCGACGAACAGATCGTCCGAGATATGGAAATGACCCCAGCCGCGCGTATATCCGATAGGTGCGAAGTATCGTACGCCGTCCAGCCTTAAGCGATTGTAGACAGAGGAACGTCCCATCGAGGAGGAAGTGGTGACGGCCAGGAGGCGCGCCTTCTTGACCTTGCCGGAGATGATCCCGGTAGTGTTTCCATAGGTGCGCGTGAAATCGTTGAAGATCTGTCGGGAGCGGACCATGCACGCGACCATCTTTCCGCCCAATAGCGTGTTGTACGGGGGCAGTGCGCCAAGCACATAGGCATCCATGACATTGACCAAGCGCTCGCGGCGGTCTTCGGCATTCCACCCGATGAGTGTGTCGCGAACCGAGAGATTGAAGACCGGATCCCCTATTGCAATAAGGCCTAGCAACTTGTCGTTGTGGGCATCCCAGACGATATACCGGAGACGCCGGCCGAACCCGTTGGAGACAGGTACGGACCAGGTGAGAGCGGCCAGCCGAAACAAGTCGGCCTGCCAGGAGCCGGCATGGACTCGTTCGAGTTCGGGTTGGATCGCGGCAGGTTCGACTTCACGGCCAGAGGCGAAGTACTGCAGTAACTTGGGGGCGCGGCCCGATAGGAAATCGGCATTGGCGGAGAGGCGTTCGAGCCGCTGCGGAGCGTGCAGTCTCCTGACGAGGTTTTTGTCGTCTCCGTCGACTTCGAGGGCGCCGTCGGCTGACTTGCGGAACCCGAGCGAGCGGAGTTGACGTCGGACCTTGCGCCGGAGCGATGCCTCTCGTGCCGAGATGGAGATTACCGGACTGTTGTTCTCATTCGAGTGCCCCACCGACTAGATCTGTCCTCCTGTTAACCGTTCGGCGCGATGATTTGGCCGCGGTAGTTGTCTTCGCTGGGCGGCGAACGAACTGGTAGGAGCCCGTCACGTCGTTCACCGGATGACCATACCTGATTCGTGAGGTTTTGGCCCACATCGAACAAGCCGACTCGCGAGCAGGCGCTCAGGGCGTTTACCGATCTTCCACAAGACATGCTGAACAGGCACTGTTCCTCACAAACGGGCCGGACGTTTGCCTACCGGCCTTCGGTCTTCAGCTCGTACCAGACCTGCAGGCCCTGGTCGCGCAGGCGGCCGAAGATCTCCTCGCGGTCGTTCCACACCTGCAGGCGGGTGACGTCGATGCCGGCGCGGTCGATGAAGACCAGGGCGAACGCCGCGGCGTACTGCGCCGGGACGCGCGAGCCGCCGATGAGCGGCTCCAGCGCCGCGTAGGAAGCGTCGCGGTCCGTGATCCAGACGGCCGCCGCCTCGACGCGGGGCGTGCGCAGCGGATACTGCGTCGGTGAATCGGCCACGGTGTAGGTGCCGGCCTGCACCTGGTAGAGCACCGCCTCGATCTCCGGAATGGCCGACGGCGGCTGGAGTTGCAGCACCTGTCCGGATCCGGGCGGCTCGCGGTCCGGCTGGCGCCCTACCGCGCGCAGGGTCCAATCCTGCCACGCGCCGTCGTCGAGGACGACCCAGCCGTCGCGGCGCGCGATCATGTCGCTTGCGCCGTCCGCCTCGAACCACGTGGCCACCGGCGAGGTGACCACGAGCGGCCGGTCGCCGGTCCGCCGGATGCGCAGCGTGACGCCGCCCGCGCCGGCCCCGCGCGCCTCCACCTCCACGAGTCCGGCTTCCAGCGCGGCGAACAGGTCGTGGTCGGCAAGCGCGCTGCCGGCGCCCCCGCCGTCCGCGGAACGGAAGAAGAAGAGGTGCTGGCTGGGCAGGAAGCCGTGCAGCGCGGCCAGCTCGAAGCCTGCCGCCCGCCACTCGAGCAGCACCTGCCGCACCGACATGGCGTGGTCGGCCAGGATGTGGTCTCCCGTCCCGTCCTCGGCGCGGTATTCGAGCAGCGCCACCCGGCCGCCCGGCGCCAGCGCGCGGCGGATGCCGGACAGCATGGCCTCCGGCTCGGACATCTCGTGGTAGACGTCGGTGATGATGATCCAGTCGACCGCGGCCGCCGGCAGGCGGGGATCGTCCGGCGCGCCCAGAACGGCTTCGATGCCGGTCACGCCCTCCGCCGCGGCGCGCTCGCGCATGATGTCGAGCATCTCGGGCTGGATGTCCTGGCAGTAGACCGTCCCGCCGGGCTGCACGCGGCGCGCGATGCGCCGGGCGTAGTAGCCCGACCCGCAGCCGACGTCCGCGACCACGTCGCCCGGCCGCAACCCCATCGCATCGAGCACCCGCTCCGGCTGCTCCTCGGTAATCCGCTCGCCCCGCTCGAGCCAGTCGGCGCCGAGGTAGCTCATGAAGTCGGCCGGGATGCGGTGGCGCTCGGCCGCCGCGTTCTGGGCGCGCGCCGCTGGCGGCCCGGTGAGCGCCAGCGCCCAGACCGCGAGCGGCACGGCCATTGCCGCCGCCCGTCCCCAACTCCCCCGCTGCCAGTCGGATGCCGTCATCGCAACCTCTCGGTGTATTCTGCAACAGAAGTCGATGTCGTTCCGCCCGCCCTCCGGCCCCCGCCCGGCCGCACTGGTTGCCGTCGCCGCCACCCTCGCGCTGTGGGCTAACGCGGCGGCCGCGCAGTCGATCCGTGCCCCGGCCGACTACTTCGGCTTCGAGATCGGGACCGACGGCGAGCTGGCGCGCTATCCGGACGTGCTGGAGTACATGCAGCACGTGGCGGCCCTCAGCGACCGCGTCCAGTACGAAGAACGCGGCACGACGACCGACGGCAACAAGTACGTGCTGCTGAAGATCAGCGCACCGGCCAACCTCGACCGGCTCGACCGATTGATTGCGATCAATCACCGCCTCGCCGACCCGCGCGGCCTGTCGGAGGCGGATGCCGCCGGGCTGGCCCGGGAGGGCGTGCCGTTCTACTTCCTGTACGCCACCATCCACTCCAACGAGGTGGGCAACGGGCAGGCCATCATCGAGGTCGTGCACCGGCTGGCGACGGAGGACTCCCCCGAGATCCACGAGATCCTCGACAACACGGTGCTGCTGCTCGTTCCGTCCCAGAATCCGGACGGCCAGCTCCTGATGATCGACCACTGGTACGAGACGCGCGGCACCGGCTACGCGCGCATCTATCCGGACCTGTACCAGCGCTACACCGGGCACGACGACAACCGCGACTGGTTCATGTTCACGCAGAAGGAGACGCGGCTCGCCATCGACATCCACCGCGAGTACAAGCCGCAGGTCACCCACGACATGCACCAGATGGGCTGGGACGGCGCGCGGATCTTCGTGCCCCCGTTCAAGGACCCGCACGACCCCAATATCCACCCGCTGCTGATCAGGGGCCAGGAGCAGATCGGGATGGCGATGGCGTCGGCGCTGATCGCGGCCGGCAAGAAGGGCGTGATCTACAACGACCAGTACGACCTGTGGTCGCCGGCGCGGCAGTACATGCTGTATCACGGACAGCCGCGCATCCTGACCGAGATCGCGAGCGCCAATCTGGCCGACCCGCTCTACAACCCCGCCGGCGCGTACCGGCCGCTCGGCCCGCAGCAGAGGCGCTCGAACTTCCCCGAGCCCTACGACCGGGGCATCTGGCGCCTCTCCGACATCGTCGAGTACGGCCGCATCGCGGTGTTCGCCGGCCTGGAGCAGATGGCGAAGTACCGCGTCCGGTGGCTCGAGAACTTCTACCGCGTGCACCGCGACTGGGTGCAGCGCAGCGAGCCGCCGCATGCGTTCGTGATCCCTGCCAGCCAGCGCGACCCGTTCGAAACGAATGAGCTGCTGGAGATCCTGCACTTCGGCGAGGTGGAGATTCACCGCGCGCGGGCGCCGTTCACGGCCGGCGGCAGGACCTGGGAGGCGGGGTCGTGGGTGGTGCAGTTGGCGCAGCCGTACGGCGCCTTCGCCAAGACGATGCTGGAGCGGCAGGTGTACCCCGACCTGCGGTACTACCCGGGCGGCCCGCCGATCCCGCCCTACGACGTCACCGGCCACACGCTCGGCCTGCTGATGGGGGTGGACGTCCACCAGATCGACGAGCCGATCCGCACGGCCGACCTGGAGCTGCTGGACGAGATTGCCCCGCCGCTGACGCCCCTGCCGCCGCGGCCGGGCTGGGCGTATTCCTTTTCGCCCGCGTCCAACGCCGCCTTCGTGGCCGCCAACGCGCTGCAGGCGGCGGGCGTGCAGCTCTTCCGCACGGCGGCCGCGGCCGATCGTGCCGGCGGCGGCCGCCTCGAGCCGGGCACCTGGATCGTGCCGCCGACCGCGGACGCCGAGCGGATCCTGGAGCGCGTCGCCGGCGAGACCGGGCTCGTCGTCTCCGCGGCGGCCGAGCCGCCGCCGGTCGAAGCCTTCCGCCTGAAGAATCCGACGCGCGTGGGCCTGTGGCGCATCCCCAACAACATGCCGGCCGGCTGGCTGATGTGGACCCTGGAGCAGTACGGCATCGAGCACCGCGTGGTGGAATCGACCGACTTCCAGGGCGATCTGGCAGACCTGTACGACGTCATCGTGCTCCCGTCCGGAACCAGCAGGACGCGCATGGTGAACGGACTCAGCCCCCGCCGCCACGATCGGTCCTGGCAGTGGGCGTACGGCATCGGCGAGCGCGGCTGGCGCAAGCTGCGGCAGTGGGTGCTGGACGGCGGCACGCTGGTGGCGCTGGGCAGCGCGTCGGAAACGGCCCGCGCCCTGCTCGACCTGCCGATCGAGCCGGTGCTTCCGCGCCGCGGCGGCCGTGTATACGTCACCGCGGCCGCCGCGAACGAGACTGCCGGCGCCACCGGAGACACGGAACCCGGCGCCGCCTCGGTGCGCGACATCAGCGACCCGACCACGGTGTTCTATTGCCCCGGTTCGCTGCTCAAGCAGGAGCACAACCCCAACCACCCGGTCGGCTTCGGCATGCCCGCCGAGTGGCCCGTGTTCTTCCGGCGCGACCAGGCCTACCGCCTGACGCCCAGCTTCGACGTCACGGCCGAGGTGGTTTCCCGCTATCCGAACCAGACCGCCATGGTGGAGAGCGGCTGGCTGCTCGGGGACGCGTTCCTGTGGAACCAGGCGAACGTCGTCTCGTTCAACGTCGGACGCGGCACCGCGATCACGATGGGCAGCCAGGTGGCGTTCCGCGCCCAGACGCGCGCCACGTTCAAGCTGCTGTTCAACGCCATTTTCCAGGGACCCGCAACGCGCATCGACGCCGCGCAACTGGCGCGGCTGGAGTAGCCGATGCCGAAACCCAGCTCCGCACTGACCCGGCGCACGTTCCTGGGTGCGGCCGCGGCCGCGGCGGCGCCCGTGCTGGCCGGCGGCCAGCAGCGCGCCCTGCCGCCGTACGAGCCGCGCGACTGGTCGGGCGACACGCCGCTGCCGTATCCCGATCCCGACGTCATCGCGCTCGACGAGCGCTTCCGCCGCTACATCCTGTTCAACACGCCGATCCGCCGCCACTACACCGGCACCCTGTGCGCGGAGGGGCCGGCATGGAACGGCAGCGGCCGCTACCTGGTCTGGAGCGACATCCCCAACAACCGGCAGATGCGCTGGCTGGAGGAGGACGGCCACGTCAGCGTCTTCCGCAGCCCGTCCGGCCACAGCAACGGCAACACGTTCGACCACGAGGGGCGGCAGTTGTCGTGCGAGCACGGCGGGCGGCGCGTGGCGCGCTACGAGCACTCCGGCGCGGTGACGGTGATTGCCGAGCGCTTCGACGGCAAGCGGTTGAACTCGCCGAACGACGTCGTGGTGCACCCCGACCGCAGCATCTGGTTCACCGACCCGCCGTACGGCATCCGCGGCAACTACGAAGGGCACCGGGCCGAGTCGGAGCTGCCCGTCGCCGTGTACCGGGTCGACCCCGGGAGCGGGCAGGTGGCGAAGGTGACCGACGAGATCGGCGGCCCCAACGGCCTGTGCTTCGCGCCGGATTACAGCCGGCTGTACGTCGCCGACACCGGCAGCGGCCGGGAGATCAAGGTGTGGGACGTCGACGGCGCGCGCCTGCGCAACGGCCGGCGCCACGTGCAGCTGGCCGTGCCGGGCGACCCCGACGCCCGCGCGGTGGCGGACGGGGTGCGCTGCGACGCTGACGGCAACATCTGGACCGGCGCCGCGCCGGGGGTGCAGGTCATCACTCCCGACGGGGACGTCATCGGCGTCATCCGGCTGCCGGAGCGCTGCGCCAACGTCTGCTTCGGCGGGACGCGCCGGAACCGCCTCTTCATGACCGCCAGCCAGTCGCTGTACTCGGTCTACGTCGGCACGCGCGGCGCCGGCATCGCCTGATCTTCCTCCGCCTCGAGCGCTTCGCCGGCGCCTTCGACCAGGCTGGCCGAATGGACGGTTTCGCGGAGCGGGATCTCCTTGAGGAACCACGCCAGCCCGAAGCCGAGCACCATGGGCGGAACGGACCAGAAGAACACCGCCTGGACGGCGTTCTCGACCGAAGCCGTCACGCCGGCGGCCACGGCCGGCGGCAGTGCGCGAATGGCGGCGGGGCTGGCGAGCAGGGCGCTGATCTCGCCGCCGACCTCGGCCAGCGCCTGCGGCGGGACCCGCGCCGGCAGGTCGGCCAGCAGGCGGTAGTTCATGATGGCGCCGAAGGCGGCTACACCGAACGCGCCGCCCATCTGCCGGAAGAACTGCACGGCTCCGGTCGCCACGCCGAGGTCGCGGTGGTCAACCGAGTTCTGGACCACGAGCACCGTCACCTGCATGGTCGCCCCGACGCCCAGGCCGAGGATGACCGTGAAGAGCGAGCTCCAGACGAGCGGCGTTCCGGCGTGCATCAGGGTGAGCAGCACCATGCCGACCGAGGCGAACGCCAGTCCGCCGATGGGCCAGCTCCGGTAGCGCCCGGTGCGGCTGATGATGCGGCCGGAGCCGACCGAGCCGGCCACCACGCCCGCGGTCAGCGGCAGGAGCAGCAGCCCCGAGTTCGTCGCCGACACACCGGTAACCACCTGCAGGAACAGCGGCAGGAAGATGACGCTCCCGAACAGGCCGCACCCGGTCAGGAATCCGAGCGCCGAGCTGACCGAGAAGATCGGGTCGGCGAACAGGCGCAGCGGGAGGATCGGCTCCGCGACCCGCGCTTCCCACGCCACGAAGGCGCCGAGCAGGAGCGTCCCGCCGGCGAACAGGCCGATGATTACGGGCGACGCCCAGGGATACTCGGTGCCGCCCCACACCAGCGCCAGCAGCAGGCAACTCACGCTCGCGATCAGCAGGAATGCGCCCCCCACGTCGATCCGGTGCGAGCGCCGGACCACCGGCAGGCGCAGCACGCTGGACGTGACCGCAAACGCCACCGCGCCGACCGGCAGGTTGATGAGGAACACCCAGCGCCACGACATGTTGTCGACGATGAAGCCGCCGATCAACGGCCCGATGACGCTGGCGAACGCCCAGGTTCCGGCCAGCAACCCAATGTAGCGCCCCCGCTCTCGCGGCGACACGACGTCGCCCACCACCGCAAACGTGAGCGCCATCAGCCCGCCCGCCCCGACGCCCTGCACGGCGCGGAACAGGATGAGCTGGATCATCCCCTGGGCCAGGCCCGCCAGCAGCGATCCCGCCAGAAAGATCAGGATCGCGGTCTGAAACATGATGCGCCGCCCGTACAGGTCGCTGATCTTCCCGTAGAGGGGCGTGCAGACGGTGGAGCTGAGGAGGTACGCGGTGACCACCCAGGAGTAGTAGTCGAGGCCGCCCAGCTCGCCGACGATGCGCGGCAGCGCCGTGGCGACAATCGTCTGGTCGAGCGCCGCCAGCAGCAGCCCGGCCATCAGGCCGGAGAAGACGAGCAGGATCTGGCGGTGCGTGAACGGCTGCGGCGCGCCGGGGCTCGCGCCGGGAGTCGGAGCCGCCGGGCGCTCCCCGGGGGCGCCGCTCACGACGGGATCAGCACCGCGGGCTTCGCCGCCATCAACTGCGCGTAGAAGTCGTTGCCCTTGTCGTCGACGACGATGAACGCCGGGAAGTCCTCGACCTCGATCTTCCAGACCGCTTCCATGCCCAGCTCGGGGTACTCCAGAACCTCGACCTTGCGGATGCTGTGGTCCGCGAGCCGGGCCGCCGGGCCGCCGATGGAGCCGAGATAGAAGCCGCCGTGGCGCTTGCACGCCGCGGTGACCTGCGCCGAGCGGTTGCCCTTGGCCAGCATCACCAGGCTGCCGCCGTGCTCCTGGAACAGGTCGACGTAGGAATCCATGCGCCCCGCGGTGGTCGGGCCGAACGATCCGGACGCCCGTCCCTCGGGCCGCTTGGCCGGGCCGGCGTAGTACACCATGTGGTCCTTGATGTACTGCGGCAGGCCCTCGCCGCTGTCGATGCGCTCCTTCAGCTTGGCGTGCGCGATGTCGCGCGCCACCACCATCGGTCCGCTGAGCGACAGGCGCGTGGCGACCGGATAGCGGCTCAGCTCCGCGAGGATCTCGCGCATCGGCCGGTTCAGGTCGATGCGGACGGTGTCGCCGTCCAGCTCGGTGTCGGTGACCTCGGGCAGGTACTGCGCCGGGTTCTCCTCGAGCTGCTCCAGGAAAACTCCCTCGCGCGTGATCTTCGCCAGCGCCTGGCGGTCGGCCGAGCACGAGACGCCGAGGCCGACCGGGCACGACGCCCCGTGCCGCGGCAACCGGATGACCCGTGCGTCATGGGCGAAGTACTTGCCGCCGAACTGCGCGCCGACCCCGATCCCCTGGGCGATCCGGAGCACCTGCTGCTCCATCTCGTGGTCCCGGAACGCGCGCCCCCACTCGTTGCCGGTCGCCGGCAGCCGGTCCAGGTAGCGCGTGCTGGCGAGCTTCACCGTCTTCATCGTGAACTCGGCCGAGGTACCGCCCACCACGAGGGCGAGATGGTACGGCGGGCACGCCGACGTGCCGATGGTCTTCAGCTTCGCCTCGACGAACGCCAGCAGCGACGCCGGGTTGAGCAGCGCCTTGGTCTCCTGGTACAGGAACGTCTTGTTGGCCGATCCGCCGCCCTTGGCGATGAACAGCAACTCGTATTCGTCCCCCGGCTCGGCGTAGATCTCCACCTGCGCCGGCAGGTTCGAGCCCGTGTTCTTCTCCGAGTACATGTCGAGCGGCGCGAGCTGGGAGTAGCGCAGGTTGCGCTGCTCGTAGGCGTCGTGGATGCCGCGCGACAGGGCCTCGCCGTCGCCGCCGCCCGTCAGCACGCGCTCGCCCTTGTGGGCCATGACGATCGCGGTGCCGGTGTCCTGGCAGCCCGGCAGCACGCGGCCCGCCGCGATGTTCGCATTGCGCAGCAGCTCGAGAGCCACGAAGCGGTCGTTGGGAGAGGCCTCGGGGTCGTCGAAGATGCGACTCAATTGCGCGAGGTGGCCCGGCCGCAGCAGGTGCGATACGTCGTCGAACGCCTGGCGCGCCACCATCCGCAGCACGTCGGTCTCCACCTGGAGGAACTCGCGGCCGCCGAGCGAGACCGGCGCCACGCCGTCGCTCGTCAGCTTGCGGTACGGCGTCTCGTCCGGTCCAAGCTCGAACAGCTCCTGGTAGTTGAACTCTGCTCCCATCGTCGGTGCCAACCCCTCATTTCCCGCACGGAAACGATCAGTATAGACGGGATGCCGCCGCGCTGCGCACGCCCATCCGCGCGCGGCCTGGCCGCATCCCGGATAGACTGGTAGCCAGGTTCAGCCCGCGCGCCATGAACGGATTCGCCATTCTCATCCTCGCCGTGCTCGTCGCCGAGTTCGTGCTGTCGGCGCTGTCGAGCATTCTCAACCTGCGCGCGCTGAGCCCCGCCCTGCCCGCCGAGTTCAGCGGCGTGTTCGACGCCGACCGCTACGCGCGCAGCCAGGAGTACACCCGCACGGGCACCCGGTTCGACATGCTCCGGAGCACGGTGAACCTGGCCGTCGTGCTGGTGTGGTGGCAGGCAGGCGGTTTCGCGTGGCTGGACACCGCGCTGCGCGGCGCCGGATTCGGCCCGATCGTCACCGGGCTGCTGTACATGGGCGCACTGGGGCTCGGCTCCATGGTGCTGGGGCTGCCGTTCCGCATCTACTCCACCTTCGTGATCGAGCAGCGCTTCGGCTTCAACCGCACGACCGTCGCGACGTTCGTCGCCGACCTGTTCAAGGGCATGGCGCTCATGGCCCTGCTCGGCGGTATCGTGCTGGGCGCCGTGCTCGTGTTCTTCGAATGGACCGGCGCGCTGGCGTGGCTCTGGTGCTGGCTGGCGGTCACCGCGTTCATGCTCGCCGTCCAGTTCGTGGCGCCGCAGTGGATCATGCCGCTGTTCAACAAGTTCACGCCGCTCGAGGCGGGCGAGCTGCGCGAGGCCATCCTCGGCTACGCGCGCTCGGCCCGGTTCCCGGTGAAGGACATCTTCGTGGTCGACGGCTCGCGGCGCTCGTCCAAGGCGAACGCCTTCTTCGCCGGCTTCGGGCGCAACAAGCGGATCGGGCTGTACGACACGCTGGTCAAGGACTACACCGTGCCGGAGCTCACGGCGGTCGTCGCGCACGAGGTCGGCCACTACAAGAAACGCCACATCGTGCAGGGCATCGCGATGCAGGTCGCCTACACCGGCATGCTCTTCTTCGTTATGTCGTTCGTGCTGCAGGAGCGGGGCCTGTTCGACGCGTTCTACATGCAGGAGATGTCGACGTACGCCGGACTCGTCTTCTTCGGCCTGCTGTTCACGCCGGTGGACATGGCGCTCTCGCTGCTGGTGAACGCCGTCTCCCGCCGCAACGAGTTCCAGGCCGACGCCTTCGCCGCCGGCACCACCGGCAGCAGCGGCGCGCTGATCACCGCCCTGAAGAAGCTGTCGGCCGACAGCCTCACGAACCTGACGCCGCATCCCCTGCACGTGGTCCTGCACTACTCGCATCCGCCGGTGCTGCGGCGGATCGAGGCGCTGCGGCATCTCTCGGACGGGGCTGCGCCCCAAACACCCGGCCAGCCCTAGCGGTCGCGGTCACGGCAGCTTGGTCGTGAGCGCGACGAAGAAGGTTCGGGCGCCGCCCCGGTGCCCGGCGCGCTCGAGGAAGCCGCCCGCGAAGAGGCGGCCGTACTGTACGTCCAGCGCCGCGGCGGGGAACATCTCCCACTGCACGCGGATGTCGAGCTCCTGGCCGACGAACGCGCCGCTGCGGCCGGTCGGGTCGCGGACGCCGCCCCCCGCGAACGCATCCAGCGCGCTGGCCAGCCAGACGAGGCGGTGCGCCAGCGCCACGTCCACGGCCGCGCTCGGGCTGAACGTGAGGCCGGCGGCCGGGGTGACGGTGTTCTCCCACGACAGCAGGTCCGTCAGCCCGAACAGCGCGTGGGACGAGCCGAACAACGCGTCGAAGCGCCCGTGGCGGGCGTCGAGCGGATCGGAGTCGCCGGACGCATAGTTCAGCCACCCCGCGAGCCGCGGCGCCCAGGCGTTCTCCCAACGGCGGCCGACCTGGGCATGCAGCGCCAGCGCGCGGTGGCGGCGGCCGTCCGTCGTCCCCACTTGCGCGGACAGGTGCACGTCGTGGTCCCAGCGGGCCGCGAGCGGGCCGAACAGGCGGACGCCGGTGGTGTGCAGCCGGCGCGGCCCGTCGCGCTCGGCGTCGAAGTGCAGATAGTAGGGCTCGACGACGACTCCAGGCCGGCGGATACGTCCGATCAGGCCGAGCAGCCGCTGGCCGGGCCCGACCGGATCGAGGCGCTCCTCGCGCGGCTCGGTCGGCCAGAGCGCCAGCCCCTCCAGGCCGAAGGCCGCGCGGTCGCCGCCGACGCGGATGCGCGCGCCGTCGAAGGCGTTCGCCGTGTTGCGGTTGCGGTTGCGGGCGATGAGCCGCCGATCGATGCCGTCGAACGAGATCCTGCCGAGGTCCACGGCGATCGGGACCGCGGCCAGCGCATCGAGATCGACGGTCAGCCGCGCCTGCAGCAGATCGGCCTCGTTGATCGTGAGCAGCTCCGGCGGGTCGCGCAGGCCGAGCTGACGGGAGTCCTGCGCCTCGACGGCGAACCGGACCGGGCCCTGCGCGCGACCGAACCCGGCAAACAGCCGCGTCCTCGTCAGGCCGGCGCTCGTCCGCCCCGGCTCGATCGGATCCTGCTGCAGTCCGGCGCGATCCTCGAACCGCGCGCGCACCTCCGCGCCGATGCGGAGCCAGTCGGGGGCATCCGCGGCAACCGTCCGCGCGACGTAAGCGGGGATGTCACCCGCGCGCTCGGTGCCGGTCGCACGGGGCCGGGGAAGCTCGCCGTCCTGGGCCAACGCCGGCGCCGGGGCGATCAACCAGACGAGCAGGAGGACGATACAGCGCCTCGCGTTGCCAACACGCATCCGCTAAGTAGTTGTATAAGCTGAGGTTCCTTGAACATGTAAAGCTAAGAAAAGAAGACTTTCTCTAGTTGAAATCCGGCTGCCCGCGCTGATAACCTTCGCATATGCGCCGGATCCCCGAAGAACAGGTGCGCAGTCGCATGCGCACCGAGAATCCCTGGTGGGACGGTACCGGGATCCGCGACGACTACGCACGCATGAAGCGACGGGCGTACTTCGAACGCTTCAAGCAACTGGTCGAACAGACCGACGTCCGCCGGGCCGTGGTTCTCATGGGTCCACGCCGCGTCGGCAAGACGGTACTGCTGCACCACGTAATCGCCCATCTGCTCGGCGCCGGCCGATACGACTCACGCGATATCGGCTACGTTTCGCTCGATCAGCCACTCTACACGCGCCTTTCGATCGAGGAGCTTGCGCAAGAGCTCCGCCAAGCGAGCGGCGGCAGGCGTCTCCCGAGGCTGCTTTGCCTGGACGAGATCCAGTATCTCGCCGACTGGGAACGCCATCTCAAGGTATTCGTCGATGCGCATCCTGACGTCCGCTGCGTGGCGTCCGGCTCGGCGGCGGCCGCCCTGCGACTCAAGAGCGCCGAATCGGGAGCTGGCCGCTTCACCGACTTCCTGCTGCCTCCGCTTACGTTCTACGAGTACCTGGATCTGCAGAACAGGACCGAGCTGGTCGAGCACACGTCCGACGGCACGGTCCGGGTCGCCGGCGGAGACATCACGGAACTGAACCGGCACTTTGTCGAATACATAAACGTTGGCGGTTATCCAGAAGCAGCATTGTCGAGCACCGTGCGTGCGGACCCTCGCCGCTACATCGGCGCCGACATCGTCGAGAAGGTCCTGCTGCGCGACCTCCCGAGTCTGTATGGCATCCAGGACGTCCAGGAACTAAATGCCCTGTTCACCACGCTTGCCTACAACACGGCCACGGAGCTGTCGCTGGAAGGATTGTCGCAGGATTCGGGCGTAACGAAACCCACTCTTAAGCGCTACCTCGAATATCTCGAAGCCGCGTTCCTCATCAAGACAGTCCACCGGATTGACCACAACGCCCGTAGTTTCAGGCGCGCCACCCGCTTCAAAGTGTACGTCACCACGCCCGCCTTGCGAGGCGCACTGTTCGGCCCCGTGACGGAGGATGACGGTGCCATGGGCGCACTGGCGGAAACGGCGGTGTTCGCCCAGTGGTTCCACGCCAGTGTCGGCCTGCACTACGCGCGCTGGCGGGCCGGCCGGCTGGAAGGTGAGGTGGACATCGTCCACCTCGACAGGAGGCAAAGGCCGCAGTGGTGCGTTGACGTCAAATGGTCCGATCGGCCCGGACGGAACCCGAGAGAACTGAAAGGCCTTGTCGACTTTGCAAACCGGCACCCGAATGTCGCGGTGCTCGTCACCACGAGAACAGTCGAACGGCCCGTCCGGCCCTGGCCGGGACCTGGCCAATTGAACGCTGTACCAACGAGCCTCTATTGCTACGCGGTCGGCCGGACCGTGATTGAAAACCCTTCCTCGGCACCGTACTGGACAGCTAGCGATTGAACGATCAGACACCTCTTGAGCCCGGCGGGCACGGAGACGCCGATGAGTACGCTGCCCGGTAGACGGGTGATACAGCAAGCGGCAGTATGATGGCGGGCATGAGGAAAGACTTGCTGGCACGGCGGCGGACGACTGGCGACCTCGTCGGGTTGGCAGCTTGGGCAGTTGCGCTGGCGGCCGGCACTCTCATGCTCACCGTGACGGGCACGGCGGGAACACCGGCAGCGGCGGGTGAAGCGGCCGCCCAGATTTCCGCCACCGCGACGCTGTCCGGCACGGTCGCCGCGGACGCGCCGTTCACGGCGGCCCGGGTGTACATCCGCAACGCGGACCGGCGGATGCTGTACATGGTGTACACGCAGGCCGGCCGTTATCGGGCCGTGGCGCTGTTCCCGGGCAACTACGAGGTCTCCGTACGGACGCCCGGAAGCGCGTCGGACGTGCAGCGCCTCGTCCTGAACGCGGGCGACAGCGCCAGCCTGGACCTGTCGCTGCGGGCGGCAGGCGACGTCTCCCCCGCCGCTGCCGGTGGCGGGGGCGAGCTGCCGGCGGTGCGGGCCGCTGCGGAATACCTCCCCTACGACGAGCTGTATCCGCCGGGACCCGGCCGCGACATCGCGGAGCGGACCTGCATGCCGTGCCACGGGGGCAACTTCCTCGCGTCCAGACCATCGCGTCCGGCGGCCTGGGAGGCGGGCATCGACAAGATGCTCGGCAAGGCGCTGCCCAACCGGCCGGCGCTCTCGTACGGCGACGGCATCATCTCCTACCGCGACGCGCAGCGACGCTTCGCGCTGGCTGACCGCCAGACCCTGCTCGACTACCTCGTGGAGTATTTCGGACCCGACGCACCGCCGCGCCGCATCCGTGTCGAGCAGCAGATGCCGATCGACGAGCAGGCGCTCGGGACGGCGATGTACATCGAGTACTACCTGCCGGAGGACGCGCCGGGCGAGGGCGTGAACGCGCCGGAGTTCGACGGCCTGCGCGACAACTTCGCCGGCCGCCGCGTGGGGCAGGACGTCCGCTTCGATCGCCACGGCAACGTGTGGCTGACCGACCGCGGCTATCCGCACCGTCTCGTCAAGCTGGATCCGCGCACCGGCGGGTTCACCGACTACGTCCTCCCGGACCCGAAGAACGGGATTCACGAGGTCAACGTCGACCCTGACGGCATCATCTGGGTGCCCGAGCACCGCGGCGTGCAGTCCACGGAGGTGAAACGCCTGCTCGGCTTCGATCCCGCCACCGAGCGCTGGGAGCACCGGATCCCGATGGACCCGGACAACGTCGTGCCCAACGCGCACAAGTGGATGCAGTCGCTGGCCATCGACTCCAGGGGGAACGTCTACGTGGGCTGGATCATGGGCGGCGCCCTCAGCAAGTGGGAGCGCGCCACCGGCAAGGTCTCCGTTTTTCCGATTCCGATGCCCGGCGCCGTGCCCTACGGAGTCGTCCCGGACCGCAACGACAACATCTGGATCGGCTTGTGGAACGCCGGCAAGGTGGCGAAGTTCGACACCGTGACGCACCAGTGGACCGAGTTCACGCCGCCGACCTACCCGGGACACGTGCGGCGCCCGAACGTCGACTCGCAGAACAACGTGTGGTTCGGCATCTACGCGGCCGGCCCGCGCCCCGGCAAGCTGGTGAAGCTCGATCAGTCGACCGGGCGCATGACCGAGCACGTCATCCCGCAGCAGGACGCCGCACCGTACGACGTGGCCATCGACGCCGCCGACAACATCTGGGCGGCGGACGTCGGGCAGGGCAACGACGGCGACCACGGCGCTTCCATCTGGAAGTTCGATCCCGGGAGCGAGACGTTCACGTTCTACCCGAAGCCGCAGCAGGGCGCCGACTCGCCGAAGATCCAGGTGACGCGCGAGGGCGCCGTCTGGTATTCGCCGCGCGGCAGCCGCGACGCCCCGGCCATCGGCGTGCTGTACCCCGACATGGACCGCATCACGACACTCGGCGCGTTCTACGAGTACGGACCTCCGGGGAACGTGTTTGCGACCGCGCAACCGTGAGCGCGGTGGCCCCTGCAAGGGCCGGGGCGCTGGCCGCGATGCGGTCGGTCCTGGTCCCGATGTATGCTTGGCGGCCGCGGATGCTGCCCAATAAGGATGAAAAGTACGGCAGGAGGCGGGCGCGGGTCCGTGCGGTGCTGCTGGCGGTGGCGGCGCTGCCGGTGCTGTCCGCGGCCGCGAGCGCGGACGAGATCTACGTCCGGGCGGGCGTGGGGATCGACCGTTCGAGCGATGCGCGATTCACCGATGCGGACTGCTCGACGAATGCGCTGTACGGCTGCGGCGACGGCCCGGACGGCGCGCCGTTGAGCGCCGTCGGGGACTTCGGCACCAGCGCGGCCGTCGAGGTGGGCGCGGGCTACCGCGCGGCGCCTGCTCTGCGGATCGAGGGTGTCCTGCACTACCGGCCGGACGCGGCTTACGAGGGCCGCGCCAACTTCCTGGCCGCGGACCGCCGGCAGTCGGTGGCGGCCGACCTCTCCGTGCTCACCGGCCTGGCCGCGGCGTACGCCGACCTGCCGGTGCTCGGCCCGCTGCGTCCGTTCGCCGGCGGGGGCGCCGGCGTCTCGCGCATCGCGCTCGACGAGATGACGATGACGTTCCCGCGAACCATGACCCTCGTGCCGGCCGGCGGCCGGAGCAGCTTCGCCTGGATGCTGGCGGCGGGCATGGGACTGCCGCTCGGCGGCGGCGCGACGCTCGACGTCGCGTGGCGCTACCTGGCGGCGGGCCGCGTCGCCACGGGCGAGGGGACCGGCCGCGTGCTGTATCACGACGGCAGCATCCACTACCGCAACGGCCAGCCCAACGAATTCCACCTCGGCGAGACGCGGACGGACCTCGCCAGCCACGGCCTGCACCTCTCGCTGCGCTACGCGTTCTGAGCAGCGCCGGGCATGGCGCATCTGTGGCATCATGGCGACGGCATGACCGCCGAACGTGACGCGCGCGCCGGCCGGTGGAGCGACGCCCGGCGGCTGCACATGCTCGCCGCGCTGGCCACGCTTTCCGTGGCGGCGCCGGTCCATGCGGGCGGCAACCAGGACGGACCCACGTACTACAGGGACGTCCTGCCGATCATGCAGGAGCACTGCCAGGGCTGCCATCGGCCTTCCGGGCAGAACCTGACCGGCCTCATCGCGCCCATGTCGTTCATGGACTACCGGGAAACGCGGCCCTGGGCCCGCGCGATCGCCCGCAAGGTGCAGGCGCGCGAGATGCCGCCCTGGTTCGCCTCGGCGCCGAGAGGCGTGTTCTCCAACGAGCGCGGGCTGAGCGACGGCGAGATCGACACGCTCGTGAGCTGGGTCGAGGCAGGCGCGCCCGCCGGGGACCGGGCCGACGCCCCGCCGGCCCGCGACTGGAGCAACGAGGCCAACGACGGCTGGATGCACGGGACGCCCGACTTCGTCGTGAAGATGCCCAGGCCGTATCTCGTCGAGGACGACGTCTACGACCTCAACATCTCGTTCTACACGAGGCTGACCGAGGCCGACCTGCCCGAGGACGTGTGGGTGCGGGGGACGGAGCTGCGGGTCGGCGACAACCGCATCACCCACCACATGTGCGTGTGGGTCTATCCTCCGAGCGAGCAGGTGCGGGCCGACGGGAGCCGCGTCGAGGACGGCGCCGCCGTGGAGGGCGAGGGCGCGACCTCCGACGTGGACGGGAGCATCCGGCTGAGCTGCGCCGCCCAGGGCAGCGAGTCCGGCATGCTGCCGGACGGCTACGGCATACCGATCGAGAAGGGCTCGCTGATCGGGTTCCACATGCACTACTACAAGGAGCCCGGCCCCGGGACCGCCGTCACCAGCCAGGCCGAGATCGGGTTCTTCGTCTCCAGGGAACCGGCGCAATACGCGGTCCGCACCGAAGAGATCTTCAACCGCGGGTTCCAGATCCCGCCCAACCACCCGCGCTACCGGGTCGGCTCGTCGCGCGTGCTGGAGCACGACACACATGTCGTGTCGCTCTGGCCGCATACGCACAAGCGCGGCACCGCCGCCCGCTACACAGCGATCTACCCCGACGGCACGGAGGAGCTGCTGCTCGACGTGCCGAATTACGACCAGGGGTGGCAGATCACCTACAAGTACGAGGAGCCGAAGGTGCTCCCCAGGGGGACCCGCATCGAATTCGATTCCTGGTACGACAACACGCCGGAGCGCGCGGCGCGCCAGGACTTCGACTCGAACCGGTTCGTCGGCCACGGGCCGAAGACCAACGACGAGATGTCGCTCGGGTTCTTCAGCTTTGCCGAGGCGGGGACCCCGTAACCTCGCGCCTTGAACGAGCCGCAAGCAGCGTTGATTCGGGCGGCCGTCGTTGCCCTCGGGATTCTCCTGACGGGCGCCGCGGCCCGGGCGCAGGCGCCGCAGCCGAGCGCCGCGGCCGATGGCCGGGTGCACGTGTCGCTCGCCCTGTCGCACCCCCCGTCGTCGGCCTATCCGCCGTCGCTGGAGCCGCAGCTGATCGGCGTCGCCTACGCTCCGGACCTGTCCGCCGACGCGCCGCGGCATCGGGAGCTGCTGGCCGGTGCGGCCGGATCGCGCGTGCGCATCGGCACGCTCGAGTGCCACCGCGCCCTGCGCCTGGGAGAGATTGCGCCGGAAGGCGGCGACGCTATGCGATCGTTCGAGCTGTGGTTCACGAGCGAACCTGGCGGGTGGGCCCTCGAGGCCCACGTCGGCGACGGCGGGGTGCGCCGGATTCCGCTGGCGCACGAAACCGCCGACCCCGCGGCGCCCGTTCTCACCGCGTCGGCCGCCGCCACCGCGGTGGCGAGCGGCCGCCTCCGTCTACGCTGGGAGCGCCACGCCTGGAGCACCGACTTCCGCTTCGAAGTTCTCCCGAGACCGGCGGGAGCGCTCGCCGGCGACCCCGATACGGACGCCGTGCAGTCCGACATCGCCTTCGACAACGAGAGCTCTCCGCCGGAGGTCGCGCGGTACAACATGCTCGCCGAACGCAACGAGACCGCGGTAACGCTGGCCGACGGGTCGCGGATCGGCGTGATGTTCTATAAGGGCCTCGACGTCGAGGACGAAGACTACGGACGGCTGGCCGGGACGGCCGCGGGCGACGTCGTGCGGTGGGTTCGCGCGGCGCCGCCGCGCCTCCGGACCGATGTAGACCTCCGCTTCGGCCGCACGGCGCTGACCACCGGCAACCTCGCCGCCGGGTTCGCCGGGATGTACGCCGTATGGCTCCGCAAGGTCGACGGCGGATGGCGCCTGGTCTTCAACGACGAGGCGGATTCGTGGGGAACCCAGTACGACGCGGCGTTCGACGCCGCCGAGGTCCCTGCCGAGTACTCGCGAACCGCCGGGGCTTTCCGGCCGTTCGGCGTGACGCTCGTGCCGACCGGCAACTCCCGGGGCCGGCTGGTGCTGCACTGGGGTCCGCATGAATGGGCCGCGGATTTCGTCGCCGGCAACTGACCCGCTGGGGCTTTGCCGCGGGCTGCTAGCCGGCAATCGTGAAATCGGCGCTCCACTCGTGCGGGCCCCAGTGGATGAGCAATCGCCCGCTGCGCGGACCCGTCGGCACGAGCGCCACGCCGAGGGTGCGCCCGGACTCCCCGCCGGCCGAATACGCCACGTCGATCTCCGCGGCGTCGAAGTCCGGGTCGTGCTGCGTGCCCCAGACGTCGGGCTCGTTGTTGAACACGAGGCGCCAGCCTGAGTCCACCCGCTTGAGCCAGAGCCCGTATGAACCGGGGAATCCCGGCGCCAGGTTCTCCGTGTCGATCTCGACGCCCCCGAACTGCAACGGCAGCATCGTTCGGAGGCGCAGCGCCGCGGCCTCGGTCAGCCTGACCACCTGGCCGTCGGCGACCGACGCAATCGCGGCGAAATCCGCGTGGTCGACGCTCTGGTCCTTCCAGTAGAGCACGGCGACGCGTGATGACGCGGCGTCGGGCAGCACGATGGCCGACTCGTTGCGCTCCGCGAGCGTCAATGTCCTGGCAATGCTGCTCGTGTCGTCGTCCTGACCCAGAAAGATGCCATCAGGATTCGTTTCTGCCGGCGGCGGCGCGGCGGCGGCGGGATCTGCAGGCGGATCGGCGAAGGTGAACCTGGCCGTCCACCGGTATTCGCCCCAGCACAGCGACACCAGTCCGGCGGTGTCCGCGGTCGGCACGACCGCGGCCGAGAGCGTCGGGGAAGCGGTGGCCGCGGCCGCCGTGGTCAGCGGGATTTCCCACACGCCGCTCGCCGGCGCCGTCCCGTCGTCCTCCGGCCTGCCCGCTTCGAGCGCCCAGTTCGCGCCGTCTCGCGCGAGCCACAGCTCGAAGCGCTGTGGACCCCCGCGGCTGTCGTCGAAGAACTTCACCAGGCTGGTGCCGGTGGGCGTGTTCGATGCACCGGGCGCGGTAACCTCGAGGCCGCCCATGCGGAACCGCGGCGAAGCCCACAGCTCGCCGATGCGCACGCGGGCCTCCCGGGAGTTGCCCATGAGCAGTTCCCAATGCGCCGCTTCGTCCGCGCCGAGCGCCGGCGGGAATGCGACCGCCACGCTGCGCGCGATGGTCATGGTGAACTGCGAATGGACCAGGCCGTCACTGCTTCCGGGTTGCTGGGCGGCCGCCGGCGCGGCCAGCCCGAAACCGGCCACCAACACAAGCGTCCCACGCCCGAATGTGCGCATGGATTACGACGATCCGGTCATTCGCCGCCGGGTTCCGCGTAGCTGATGAACCCGAAGGCCATCTCGTCGTTCGTGCGCGCGCCGTAGCCGGTGGCGCGATTCGCGTCGAATCCGCGGCGAACGCCCCGCTCCTGCGTGTTGGTGAACCGGTACTCCGCCTCGATGCGGGTGCCCCGCGGCAGCAGCTTCGGCTCCGCGTAGTCGTACACCACTTGCCAGTCCTGGTCGTAGCGCGGCACGTCGAGGAGCAGCTCTTCGGTCCCGTCGGGATAGTAGGCGACATACTTGACCGCCGTCGCCCGCAGATGGCCGTGCGGCCAGTAGCTCAGCACCAGGATGTCCGTCTTCAGCGTCCTGGCCATGCCGACGCGGTAGTTCGCGACGTTCGGCGGGATCTCGAATCCATTGTTGGCGAGCGTGTCGGTGATGACCTCGTACTTGACCGGCCGCTTCTCGATGAAGAAGCCGACCTCGGGCTGGCTGCTGAACGACGTCCCGGGGCCCGGCTCCTTGTTGAAGTGCATGTTGAAGTTGACCACCGATCCCTTTTCCAGCAGGCGGCCCCAGCCGTCGGGCAGCAGCCCCGACTCGGCGCCGTCGGCGATGCAGTTCAGCAGCCCGCCGAACGGGACGGCCGATTCGGTCGTGCCGGTCAGGACCCTGCCGTCCTCCGGCCGCACGTACGCGCACATGTGGTGCACGCCCGGGCCGTCGGCGCCGGCCCGCAGCTCCCAGCCGCGCACCCAGGTATCTTCCGGAAGCAGCTCTTCCGGGATCCGCACGTCGACCGCGCGGTTGACGTTGAAGGCGTCATCCGGAACAACGTACGGCTCTTCCATCCTGACGACAAAATCCGGCTCGCCAAGCGTCCAGCCGCCGGCCGTAGCTGCAGCAGAGACCTCATCTGCAGCGAAGGCCGGAGCGAAGGCCGGATCCCCTGCCGGCGCGCCGGCCGCGACCCAATCCACGACGGTCGCGATCTCGGCCTCGGTCAGCCCGCGCTCGTTCCTGAACACGCCCCTGGGCGCATCCGCGAACCATGGAGGCATCTCCCGCGACCGGACCTTCGACGCGATGGCGCGCGCCCATGGCCGCGTGTCCTCGTACGACAGCAGCGGCATCGGCGCCAGCGGTGTGCCGAAGTTGGAAGCCGCCGACCGGTGACACGACTGGCAGTGGTTCCGGATGATGGGCGCGACGTCACGATAGTACGTCAACGCGGCCTGGGCTTCGGCCGCTGCCGGCGTCAAGCCGGCGCCGACGGCGATTGCGGCGCCGACCGACGCCACGCGGGACAAGGCTCCCAAGCGTACGCTCCTAGCGCCCCGCCGCTGCCTCGGCGGCCCTGCGCTCCTCGGCGCGGTGACCCGCCAGGATGCCCTCCATGCCGACGTTTCCCTCGTGGCACGCGTACTCGTAGAGCACGTCGCCGGTGCGTTTCAGCCGGATGACGGCGGTCCACGGCGCCGAGTACGTGCCGGGATCGTCGACCGTGAACCTGTGCTCGATCGTGTCCCGATCCACGCGCGTGAAGCGCTCGACCAGGCGGAGCTGCCCGGCCGACCCCCGATGGCGCGTGAAGACCGCGGCCGGCGACTCGGCCTTGGGCGAGAAGTTGGTGGTCTCGACCACCAGAGTGTCGCCGTCCCAGTAGCCCCGCGGGTCGCCGTGCCACTGCCGGATGTCGTCGTCGACGTGGGGCGCGTCGCCGAGCGGGATGATGCGCGCGTCGTGCATCATTTCGTGCAGGAACACCACGTGGTCGCGGGTCTGCAGGATGTGGAAGTTGGTGTTGTAGCCGGGGAACAGGTTCGGCATGCCGACGGTGATGCAGCGCTCCTGGAGCCGCCGGTCGGTGTAGGACGAACCGGGATTGGCCGCGAAGTGTTCCCGGCGCGCGTCGGCGCGCCGCTGCGCCTCGGGGGTGAACGGCGGCAGCCTGCCGGTCGGCGGGTCCACCACGAGCGAGGTGCGGTTGTCGAAGTCCCGGTCGACCATCCAGAACTGGTTGTAGTTTCCGGCCGAGCCGTTTCCGTACTCGAACGCGCTCTCGTCGCCGATCGCCGTGGTGAAGACGCGGTCGCCGAACGCCGCGTCCCCGTCTCCCGAGCCGAAGATCTGCGCGTAACGCTCCCGGGCCCGGGACAGCTCCTCCTCCGTCAGCTCGGCCTGGTCGCCCAGCGCCTCCGGGCGCTCCAGCGGCGTCGCGGAGTTGTTCGACCAGATCCCCTGCAGGTCGGGCTGGCCGTCAGCCGTGCGGGGCAGCACCCACGGTTCGGCCTCGGCGGGCTGCGCGCGGCCGGCGCCGGGCGCCAACAGGAGTCCGGCCGGCAGGACGCCAATCACGAAGATCGCTGTTCGCAAGCTCATTGCACACCTGCCGCTTCTCTTGCCCGCGCACCCGCGAGCATGTTCGGCAGGGCGTAATTTCCCTCGTGGCACGCGTATTCGAACAACGTGCCGCCGAACCTGTTCAGCGGGATCGCGGCGGTCCATGAGTCCGTGTATGTCCGCGGATCCTCTACCGTGACGCGGTAATCGATCGTGTCCTCGTTCAGCCGGGTGAACCTCTCGACCAGGCGCAGGTCCGCCCCCTGCAGGTGAAAGTCGTGGGGGCGCACCAGTCCGCGCTGGCTGACCCAGTCCGGGAAGTGCGTCGTCTCCACGACCAGCGTGTCGCCCTCCCAGCGGCCGCGCGAATCGCCCAGCCACTGGCGGATCTCCGGCGGCAGGTGGGGGCGTCCGTCCAGCGGAATGATGCGCACGTCGTGGATCATCTCGACCGCTATGGCGACGTACTCTGGCGTCTGGACGATGTGGTAGTTGTGGTTGTAGAAGCCCGGCAGCATGGCGCCGGGGAGCCCGCGCGTGATGCAGCGCTCGTAGACGGTCAGGTCGCCGAGGCTGGCGGGAGCGCGCTGCACCGGCGGCGCCCCCGTCGCGCGGTCGTGCTCGCCTTCCGGGGTCAACGCCGGCAGCCTGCCGTCCGCCGGCTCGATGATGAGCGATGCGGTGTTTCCGTCGATTCCGTATTCGTTCCACAGGTGGTCGTAGAAGCCGGTGCCGCCGACGTCGACGCGGCGCTCGCTCGTCCCCCACACCGCTTCGATGAGGTTGCGCCGGCGTGCGGCAACCTCCTCATCGGTCAGCGTCTCCCGATCCCTGAACTCGTCGGGCCGCTCCAGCGGCACGTTGGTGTTGTTGTTCCAGACGCCCTGGAGATTCGGATGGCCCCAGGCGGTCAGGGGCGGCGTGTAGCTCTCAGCGGGCGGCTGGCCGGAGACCTCGATGGCCAGCAGCGCCAGGAGCACCACCGACGCGAGTGCGGGCAACGCCTTCGCGTTACGTGATGGCATCGGTCATCCTGCGCGCCTCGCGACTATGCCGTACGCGGGCGCGGAATACCAGTGAGGGCGCTGCGTTGCGGGGCCGCGTCAAAGCGGCCGATCCGCGGCCGCATGCGTGCCCGCTACGTACCCCTGGACGTGGCCCTTGCCCAGGCCGTGCTTGTTGATGCCCCCTGCCGCTTCGCCGCCCGCGTAAAGACCCGGAATGACCTGCCCCTGCATGTCCACCACCTGCTGCCGGCCGTTGACGCGGAGACCGCCGTAGGCTTCGTGCCAGATCACCATGATCGAGAGCGCATGGAAGGGCGGGGTCGCGACGCGGTGCATCGGCGCCTCCGCTTCGCGCTCGAAGTCGGGATCGGCTCCGGCATCCACGTAGCGGTTCCACTTCGCCACGGTGTCGGCCAGGTGGGCCAGCGGAACCCGCTGGAACTCGTGGCCCGCGGCGATCTTCTCCGCAAGCTCCGCGACGGTGTCGGCCTGGAAGTAATAGCCGTTGTCCGCCACCCAGGGGGTGCGGAGCTGCCAGCCCGTCCGTTCCACCGCCGCCTGATCGAAGATGGCCCACAGCGGGCCGGAGTAGTAGTGGGGCGGCTGCGACCCTTCGTTGATCGTCAGGGCCGCATCGAGCCCGTGGTCGTAGCCGTACATCTCGCGGACCCACTCCTTGCGGCAGTTGCGCCAGTCGCGCGGCGTGTGTTCGAGCCCCTGGTCCGGGGTGCCGCCGTCACCCGCATATTCGTACGAGCTGCGTCCGGGCCGGAGGGGCAGGCGGACCTCGTTGAAGAAGCGCTTCCCGACCTGGTTCACGGCGATGAACTCCGCGAAGCCGGCATTGCCGACGTTGATGCCGGCCGACTTGCGGAAGCCGAACGTGGGATGACCCGGCAGCATGTTGGTGTACGCGTCGCGGGTCCCGAGGCGGGTCGAGATGTGGAACGTCGTGGGATAGGAGAGGTTCTGCTGCATGCCCGCCAGGTTGGCGCCGATTCGCAAGCCCGCCGTGAGCGCGCTGCCGTCCTGACCATGCGGGCCCTGGTAGGCGTAGCCGCTGGTCGGGAAGGCTGGCTCCCGCATGGCCGGATAGAACATGCCGCGGACCTCGGGATTGCCCGCGTGCCCCCCGCTGGCCAGGATGACGCCCCGGCGGGCCCTGATGTTGACCGTCTCCCGCTGCTCGTCGACATTGCCGTTCCGCCAGTAGCTCTGCAGCAGCTCGCCGGTCTCGGGGTGGTGGCGCGGCGAGTAGTGGGCCCGGATCCCCAGCACCCGGCCCGCGAACGGCTGCTCGCGGACGAGCTCGTCGAAACGCCGGTGGAACATGAACTCGACGCCCTTTTCGCGGGCCGAGAACTCCAGGGGCCGGGCCACGGCCACGCCGTTGCTGACGGCGGCGGACCCGACGTAGCGGCTCGAGTCGTACATCGGCACCGGCGCGAACGGGCTCGTGCGCTCGGGATCGGCGACGCCGGCGTCCTCCGCGGTGATTGTCCCCGCCTTCATGTCGGTGCGGTCGCCCAGCACCAGGAAGCAGCGCGCCGCCCGCGCGCGCGACATGCCGCCGCCGTGGTGCCCGCCGCTGACCCGCGCGAAGCGGACGTAGTTGTCCATCAGGAACTGCCGGGTCGCCGGGGCGTTCTCCGCCCATGAGCGCGCGACGTCCCGCTCGTTGTAGCGGTACGGGCTCTGGGCCTTGGTGTCGAGCACCGACCAGTCGTTGAGGTCCGTGAACAGGATCTCGACGCTGTCGTCGAGCTCGTCCGGCTCCTCGGCCGGATCGACCGTGATATAGCCGTCGCGGTCGCTCTCGCCCCGCATGTCCCGGCGCTGGACCGCGTCGCCGCCGCCGAGCGACACCACCGATCCGCTGAGCAGCATCCGGCCGCCGGCGTCGTAGTTCGAGTCGACCACGAGCACGCTGGCCCCGAGGTCCCGCGCGCGGATGGCCGCTGTCAGTCCGGCGCAGCCCGCCCCCGCGACGACGACATCCACCTCGTAATCCCACGCCGCCGCTGCGAGGGTCTTGGAGGCGCCCTGCGCATCCGCGCGGTCCGCTCCCAGCAGCGCGCCGGCGCCCAGCCCGGCCGCGGCGCCGGTCCTTACGAAATCCCGGCGCGTGAGCCGATCAGCCCGCTTGCGCCGCGGTTTGCCCGGCGGGGTGTCGTCGGTCTTTGCCATCACACGCTCTCCTGAACGATGACGTTAGCGCTCAAGGGTGCGTTGGATGCTGAGCATGTTGGGCAGGGCGTAGTTGCCCTCGTGGCAGGCGTACTCGTAGATCACGTAGCCGGGGAGCCGGGGCATCAGCCGGACGGCGGTCCAGGGCCGCGTGTAGACGGTAGGGTCCTCGATCGTGAACTCGTGCTCGATCGTGTCCGCAGCGACGCGCGTGAACCGCTCGACGGCACGCGTGCCGGGCGATGACGGGAAGCGGTGCTGCGTCTCGGGACTGAAGTTGGCCGTCTCGACGACCAGCGTGTCGCCTTCCCAGCGGCCGCGGGAGCTGCCGTTCCACTGGCGGATGCCGTCCTCCAGCGGCGGGCGCCCGTCGAGCGGAATGACGCGCACGTCGTGGATGGCCTCCACGCGGATGAAGACGTAGCCGGGCGCCTGGAGGATCTGGTACGTGTTGTTGTAGCCGGTGGAGACGGGCGGCACGCCGTGATAGGTGATGCAGCGGTCCCAGTTGGTCAGGTCCCGCCACGAGTCGGCCGGGTGCAGGCGCTGATATTCGCGCCGCTCCGCCAGGCGCCGCTCGGTGTCCGCGCGCAGCGGCAGCCGGCCGTCGGCCGGATCCACGATCAGCGACGTGCGCCGGTCCGGGCTCACCGTCCCGAAATCGAGCCAGGCCGCGTTGTAGGCGCCGACGCTCCCCGGCGGGGGCCGGGTCTCGAAGCGCGTGACGTTCCAGTACTCGTTGCGGTCCGCCGCTTCCTCGGGGGTGAAGAACTCGCGGTCCGCCAGCTCGGCAGGCCGCTCCAGCGGCGTGAGCGAGGCGTACGACCACGTGCCCTGCAGATCGGGATCGCCCCAGGCGGTGCGTGGCGCGTCGCCCTGAGCGCCGTTACCGGTCTGCGCGGCGCCGGGGACTGGCGCCAGCAGGGCAACCGTGCACACGGTCACGAGGGTCGGCCGGCAACGCGTCCGCATGTGCGAGCCCTCCCCGGGGGACGCTCGGCCCCCTGCTTCCAATGAACACGCGGGCCACCCCCGCGGGCCGGATGCCGGCTTGCGGGGATGACCCTCCGGAACGATCCCGATCGCCGCTCGTCAGAAGTCGAGCTGAGCCGCGAACCTCAACAGCCGAGGCGGCATGAAGCCGAGGGGGCTCAAGTAGTTGGCCTGGGCGTACGACTCACTGAAGACGGCGTTGTTGTTGAACACGTTGTAGATGTCGATCATCGCGCGCAGGCGAGTGTCGCCCATCGAGAAGATCTTCGTGAACCGCAGGTCGAACTGGTTGAAGCGCTCCCCGTAAACCGTTCCCGGCTCCAGGGCGTTGACGGTTACCGCCCCGGGCGCTGCCTGAGGCCTGCCGAGCGCCGCCGCGATCTCCGCCGGCGTCACGGAGATGAGAGCCTGCCGCTCCGGGCCGGGAGCCGACTGGAGCGTGGCGGCGACCTGGATGTCGTACGGCAGGGTGTACGACCCGAGCAGCTTGACCTGCGTCAGCCAGGCGGTCGACGAATCGCAGAACTCGTGGGCGAACGTGTTGGCGCTCCGCACCAGGTCTCCGCGGCGGGAGAGATGCTCCGGCGAAGCAGCATACGGGCCGCAGAAGTCGGTAGACGTCGTCCCGGTGGACAGCCCGCCCTGGAGGGTCAGGTCCTCCAGCCGCGCGTTGACCGTGACGTCGACGCCGTTGAACACCTGCTCTTCGCCGCCGAAATGATTCGCCGACGTGAACAGGACGTCGGGCCGGCGGCCGAACGCCTCCGGCTTGATCTCGGGGAAGGTGACCGTCCCGACGCCGGGAATGCCCCGGCCGCTCAGATCCACGGTGGCCATGTCATAGTCGCCACCCGCCAGCGCCCGGTCGTCCTGCAACGCGAAGTTGACGAAGTTGCGGCGGAACCAGGTCACGTCGAGCGCCATGCCGGCGGTCAGCTCCTGCTGTATCCCGGCGGTCACTTCCCAGTTGGAGAAGCGCTGGCCATATCCGCTCGCCCAGTCGGGGTCGAGGAACTGGAACGGCGCGGTGCTGCCCCAGGCCGCGTTGGCGAGTGGGAAGATCAGCTCTCCGTTCGGGGCGGGGTTGGCCGGGTCGCCCTGCACGAGGCCGTCGCCGGCGATGCACTCGACCGGCCCGATACAGGACGGGAAGACGGGTGGAATGCCGGCGAAGGGATGGCCGGGCGCCCCGTCGAGCCACACCCTGTCGTTCTGGCGGGCGGGGACAGCCGAGAACGGGTTCAGCAGGACCGCCCACTCGGAGTTCGACCGCGTGCCGTAGCGGTTGGCTGACGCCTTGAGCGCCGTCCGGCCGTCGCCGAACACGTCGTACGCCACCCCCAGCCGTGGCTGCAGGTCGTTCCAGGCCACGATATCCGAGAGGCCGGAGATCGACTGACCTTCCGGCTCCCAGGTAGACGCGGCGCGAGTCTGGTCCGGATACGAGTTCGTGAGACGGTCGAAGCGGATGCCGGCGTTGACGGTGAGCCGGCCGAGCGTTATCTGGTCCTGCGCGTAGATTCCGTAGGCGATGCCCTCGTTGGTCGAATCGTGCGGCAGCCAGAAGCCCGCCTGCAGCGGGCGCCCGAGAATGGTGAGCGCGTTGGTGAAGTTCTGGTTGCTGAAGGTCTGGAACCTCTCGGAGGTCCGCGTGCCGCTGAACCCCACCTTCAGGTTGTGGGTGCCGGTCACGTAGGTCATGCTGCCGCGGAAGGAGTGGGTCGCGCGCCAACTGTCATATCCACTCCCCTGCGATATGAAGTGGTTGTTGCGGTGAATCGTCAGCGTGCTGGCCTCCAGGAGCCCGAGCACGTCGTTGGCGGCATGCTCGTTGGGACCGGCGTCGAACTGGGCCGGGGATCTCGAGAAACCCGCTTCGAACAGCAGGCGGTCGGTCGCCGGCCGGACCCAGTTGAACTGGGTCGTGTGGAGCCTGTAGTCCCCGTTGACGGAGCCTTCCGGCGCGATGAACAGGCCGAAGAGCGGCCCCGCCAGGGCATTCGGCTTTTCCCAGTCGGCGTAGCTGTAGAAGAACTTGAACTTGTCCTTCCGGGTCGCCTGGATCGTCAGGTTGAGAGTCGTGTCCTTGGAGCCATTGATGCTGGCCACGGGCTGGGTCGGGTCGGGCGTGTAAATGATTGACGCTGGGTCCACGGCCGCGAACACATTGGGAGTGAAGCTGTCGGCTACCTGATGCGTGAACTGCGCGTAGAACCAGACGCGGTCCCTGACGATCGGGCCGCCGACCGCCGGGTTGTACAACCAGGCTCGGTCGAGCTCCGCGAAATTCGGGGCGCCGGGCACCTCGTTCGTCCCCTGCAGCCCGGGGCCGGTGCCGCTGGCGAAAAAGGCTCCGCTGAACTGGTTGGCTCCTTCTCGAGGGACCAGGTTCACGCCGACTCCGCCCAATCCCGCCTCGGCGCCGTGCCCGGAGACCTCGACGGACATCTCTTCCATTGCGCCGTCCGAGACCGTGCCGAACATCTGCCCCCCGCCCCCGGAAAAGGCATTGCTGACGTCCATGCCGTTGATGTTCGTTTGCCCGTCCTTCGGGCGGCTGCCGTGAATGTCGAGGGCCGCGACGGTCTGGACCGTGGTGCCGCCCGCGTCCTGGTTGAGGCTCGTGCCGAACGCCGCAGACGAGTTCATCCCGGGCACCAGCAGCGCGTAGCTCTGATGCGACTTGCCTGTCGGGATCTCGTCGATGACCTCCCGATCGATGAGCGCCCGCTGCAAGGTGTTCTGGATGTCCACGACCGGGCTCGCGCCGGAAACCGTGACGGATTCCTGGACATCGCCCACCGACAGCTCCACGTCGACGCTTGCCGTGAACCCGGTGGTGAGCTCGATGCCCTCGCGGACCAGCGTGCTGAACCCGGGTAGCGTGTAGGTGACCGAGTACGTGCCCGGCTCGAGGGCCACGACCAGGTATTGGCCGGCGCCGTCGGTCACGGCCGTGCGGACCTGCTCGATGATGTCCGGGCTTCTGACTTCGATGGTTACGCCGGGCAGCACGCCGCCGGTCGTATCCGTCACCGTGCCGCCGATCTGCTGCGCATTGGCCGCGCCGGCGCCAAGAAGACCGCATGTGACGACCGTACACACGATCAGCGCGGTTCTGAGATGAAGCATCAAGTTCCCCTTCCGAATGGTTGCAACTCGCGAACCGGCGGATTTTACACGAAAGAAACCGGCGGCGACGGGTATGGTAGTATTGCCGCGGTATGGTAAAGGTCACCTACTCGCTCGACGACGCCACGGTGCGCCGCATCCGCCGCGCGGCCGAGCGGCTCGGGAAACCGCAGAGCCAGGTGGTGCGCGAGGCGGTTGCGGATTACGACGCCCGGACGGACCGCATGAGCGAAGCCGAGCGCCTGCGCATGCTCGACGTGCTCGACCGCTGGCGGAAAGAGCACACGCCGCGCTCCCCGGAGAGCGTCGAGGCCGAGCTGCGGGAGATACGCGAGTCACGTCGCGAATCATCGCTGCGCCGCTCCCGCCATGACGATCCATCTTGATACGTCGGCGCTCGTCGGCGCGCTTGCCGGGCCGCGTGAGGCATCTGACCGCCTGCACGGATTCATCGTGGAGCGCCACCGCGTCCAGCTTTCGGCGATCGTTCTCTACGAATGGTTGCGGGGACCGCGCACGGTCAACGAGCTGCGGGTGCAGGAAGAGCTCTTCCCCGGCGCGCAGGCCGTGCCGTTTGGAACCGAGGCCGCCGCGCAGGCCGCGGCCCTGTACGCGCAGCTACCTCGCGCGCGCGGCCGGGATCTCGACATCGCCATCGCCGCCTGCGCCCTCGTACACGACGCGGCCCTCTGGACACTGAACCCCAGGGACTTCAGCGACGTGCCGGGCCTGAAGCTGTTGTAGGCCGCCGGCTCACTCCATCGTGCGGATCTGGATGGCGTTCGACTGGCCTTCGCTGGTGGTGACGTTCGCGACGATCACCGCCGTGTCGCCGCTCTCCAGCCGGTCGCGCGCTTTCAGGAGGTCGAGGGCCTTGCGAATCACCTGTTCCGGCTCTTCCGTCAGATCGAGGGTGAAGGGTACCACGGATCGCGAGAGCCAGAGACGGCGGCGGACGATGTCGGTCGATGTGAAGGCGTAGACGGTGGCGCCCCGCGGGCGAAAGCTGCTGACAAGCTGTCCCATCCGGCCCTGCATGGTCATGACTATGATCGCCCGGGATCCGAGCGAATCGGCCAGCAGACAGGCGCTGCGGGCCAACTGGTCGCGGACCGACTGCGGTTCCCGGCCGCGGTGCAGCTCCAGCCCGCGTTCCTGCTCGATGCGCCGGGCGATGCGGTCGAGCACCGTGACGCACCGCGCCGGGTACTTGCCCGTCGCCGTTTCCCCGCTGAGCATCACCGCGTCGACCTGTTCGTACACCGCGTTGGCTACGTCGGTGACCTCGGCCCGCGTGGGCATCGGGTTGTCGATCATCGATTCCAGCAGTTGGGTCGCCACGATCACCGGCTTGCCGGCGAGCGCGCAGCGCCGCACCATGTCGCGCTGGGCCGCCGGGAGCATCTCGAACTCCACCTCGACGCCGAGATCGCCACGCGCCACCATGATGCCGTCGGCCTCGGCGATGATCGTGTCGAGATTGTCCAGGCCCTCCTGGTTCTCGATCTTGGCGATGATCTGCGCGTGGTGACTGCCGGCGCCGGCGATGATCCGCCGGGCGTCGCGGACCGCCTCGGCGCTGCGCACGAACGACACGGCAAGGAAGTCGACGTCGTGCTCCACCGCGAAACGGATGTCCTCGACGTCCTGTTTCGTGATCGACGGCAGGTTGATTCGCACGCCGGGCAGGTTGATGTGCCTGCGCGATCCCAGGACCCCGCCGTCCTGCACCCGGCAGCGCAGGTCACGCTCGCCGACTTCGAGCACCTCCAGGTTGATCAGCCCGTTGTCGACCGTGATCCGGTCGCCCACCTTCAACTGCTCCACCATGTCCTCGTAGTCGACGTGGATGGCTCTCTCCTCCGGATCCGCGGTGGGGCCGACGGTGACGTGGAACTCCTGGCCGACCTCGAGGGACAGGTTGCCGAGGCGGTCGCCGGTGCGGATGGCCGGCCCCTGGAGGTCGAGCAGCAGGGCGACCGGGTGCCTGAGGCGCTGGTTGAGCTCCTGGACGATCCGGATCACCTCCAGGTGGCTCGCGTGGCTGCCGTGCGACATGTTCAGCCGCGCGACGTTCATGCCCGCGGCCGCGAGCTCTTCGATCTGCTCCCGTGTCGAGCTGGACGGACCCAGCGTGCACACGATCTTCGTATGCCGGTAGTCTCGCTTCGGTGCCATGCCCAACCTGTCCTTCCGCGCCGCGACGCCGCGATCGACCCCGGTGCGAATATAGCCCGGAAACCGTCGTTTGCGGCGCTACGCCGGCAGGCTTGGCAACCCCGCGGTCGTCCGCTATCGTCAGGAGATGCGCGCTCTGGACGTCGCTGACAGCTTCGAGGCAGCGAAGGCGTCGCAAGGCGCCCGGTGACGCGCGGCGATGCGAAAGATCCTCGCCCACGCCGCCGCCATCATCGGCCTGTATCTGGCGTTCTCGTTCGCCCTGTTCCTGGGGCTGCAAGTCAACCCCATGTACGGCAACATCGGCGTTGTGGCGGTTGGCGGCCTGATTGTGCTGTACGTCTACGTGGTCTTTGGCAGGAAATAGCCCTCCCGGCGGCGGGCGTTCTCGTCAGAACGAGCGGGTGTAGCCGACCTGGACGCCGACCTCGCGCAGGCCGAACGTGTGGTCGATGCGCGGCATCCCGAACGCCGACCCGTCCCCTCCGGTGCGGAACTCCAACTCGGCCGCGGAGTACCGGACCTCCAGCCCGACCCGGTTCGCCAGGCTCCCCCACTCCACGCCGGCCCCGGCAACCCACGGCCGCAACGTGTGATCGGCCACGACCCGGACGGACTCCCCGCCGATGTCGGTGCCGCGTCGCACGGTCGCTCCCAACCAGTGGACGCCTGTGACGAAATAGACCGATCCGCCTTCGCCCAGCAGCCCGCCCGGCGCGTACCCCAACCGGGCGTTCGCGCCGAATCCGCGGTTCTTCTCGACGCTCCAGGGACCCGGCCACACGTCTCGGTCCCCAACGCCGGTGCCCTCCCGCAGGTAGCCCGCCGGGCCGCTGCCTCCGTGGAACGCCGCCTCGAACTCCCCCGAGACGTACGCCCGGCCGGCAACGAAGGTACGGTAGCCCAGCGATGCCCGCACCGTGCCGAACCCGCCCGTCGCGTCATTCGTCGCCGTCTCGTAGCTCGCGGGCGGCACGTCGAGGCCGATCCCCTTGGTGTAGTCGGCGCTTGCCCGGTCCCACCCGGCCGCGACTCCAGCGTACAGCCCTTCCTGCGCGCCCGCGTACCGCGCGCCGGAGAGCACCAGCACGCACAGCGCGAGCAGCGTCCGTCCGTACCCTGTCGTCCGACCACCGAACAAGCCGTTCCGTCGCATCCGAAACCTCACTGCCCTGAACCGCATCGATCCTGGTCGCCAGCGCCGAACGCTACCAGAATCAGACCTCGCATCGTGCGTTCAGCATAGGCGATTGAACAGGATGTCTCGATATGTGAAACTGTGGATATGAAAAATATCACAGTCTCGGTGGACGACGACGTGCATCGATCCGCGCGCATCAGGGCGGCGGAACGCGGCGTCTCGGTGTCGGCCGCTGTCCGCGAGTTTCTGATCCGCTGGGCGGGCGAGGAAACCGAGTTCGACCGGCGCAAGCGTCTCCAGGACGACACGTTGCGCGACATTGACAGGTTCCGCGCCGGAGACCGGCTGCCGCGCGAGGAGGCTCACCGCCGTGGCGGCCTTCGTTGACACCAACGTGCTCTTGTACTGCGTGAGCACCGCCCGCGACGAAGCGGACAAGCATGCGACGGCCCTGTCGATCCTGGACCGGGACGACGTCGTGCTGTCGGCGCAGGTGCTGCAGGAGTTCTATGTGCAGGCGACGCGGCCGACGAAGGCCGACCCTCTCGCCCACGACTCCGCCGTGAGCCTCATCGAGTCATGGCTGCGCTTTCGCGTGATCGAAACGACGGCGCCGCTCGTGCAGCAGGCGCTCGCCACCGCCGCACGCTGGCAGGTTTCTTACTGGGATGCCGCGATCGTCGAAGCCGCCCGTATCGGGAACTGTCCGGTGGTGCTTTCCGAGGACTTGCAGCCAGGCATGAACTTCGCTGGTGTGACCGTGCAGAATCCGTTCACCTGACCCGAATCATCGGCTAGTGCGATGGCAGGCCGGCGGGCGCCGTGCGGACGGGAGGTGGTTGGGAACGATGAAGAAGAAGCTCCGAACGTACGAGGCCGACGAGGTCGTCGTCGAGTACGACGCGGCCCGCTGCATTCACGTCGAGGCGTGCGTGAAGGGACTGCCCGCGGTCTTCGACCCCGCGCGACGCCCCTGGATAGCACCCGGCCAAGCGCCGGCGGACGCCGTTGCCGAAGTCGTGCGCCGCTGTCCCACGGGAGCGCTGCACTATCGGCGCCGCACGGGCGCCGCGGAATCCCCGCCCGCGCGGACCGAAGCAAGGCCCGCGCCGGACGGCCCGCTGTACGTGCACGGGCGCCTGTGCATCCGGCTACCCGATGGCGAAACGAAGGCGGAGACGCGGGTGGCCCTGTGCCGCTGCGGCGCCTCGGCGAACAAGCCGTATTGCGACGGCGCTCACGGGGACGCGGGGTTCGTGGACGCGGCCACCAACGTACCGGCGCGGTTGGCGGCCGGGACGTCCGACGACGCCGCGCTGGACGTGTCGTTCGCGCCCGACGGCCCCATCCTCGTCAATGGTCCGGTGACCGTATGCGGTGCGGACGCGAGCGAAACGACCGGCACGCGGGGCGCGCTCTGCCGCTGCGGCGCCTCGGAGACGAAGCCGTTCTGCGACGGGCGCCACCGCGCCGCCGGATTCAAGGCCGACTGAGCGACGGGCGCAGCGAGCCGAACTCGCGCTGGGCCCATGTCATCATCAGTCGCGCCTCTTCCTCCTCTAGGCCACCTGCCGCCCCCTGACGACCTCGGCTGCCGACAGATCATTCTCCAGTGACCTGGCCAGCGAGTAGGCGCTGTGCAGTTCCCGGATCTGCCGCACCAGCACCTCGCTGAGGCGGACGGCTGCTGCCTCCAGGGCGTGCGCGTCGAGATCCACATAGGACGCCTTCAACGCCGGCTCGAGGTCACCCGTTAGCCGTCGCTCCAGCTTCAGGTCCGCGGGGTGTGAAGGGGCGAATCCACGAATCCAATCGTCCAGGCGGATCATGTTGTGCCGCAACTCTCCCAGGAGCGCCTGGGCGTACAGCGCTTCACCGCGCCGAATCCTGCGCACAACCTCGTGTATGCCTGCCAACGCCTTGCTCAGCACGCGGCTGACTTCGTGGCTCGCGGGAGCGGGGAACGGCAGCGTCGCCGATCGTTCCAACACGTCGCGTACGGCGCCCGTGCGGTCCAGGAAGACCTTGGCGGGGAACCTCAACCATGGCGAAGGCTGCCAAATCTCCGTGCTCAAGTAGAACACATCCATCTTGACGAACGGCCTGAAGTGGTAGATGCAATGAAACGCCTCGTCCAGCCATTCGTTGAACAGCAGCTCGCCCCAGTGCGCCCCCATCTCAAGGCGCGCAGCCACCAGCCTGGCCTGTTCATCCGGTGGGGCAATCACCTTGAGATCGATATCGGAGTAGGCATCAGACGAACCGGCGGGCAGTGATCCACCTAGCCATACCCCGACCACGTCGGGCAACTCGGCGAAATAGGAGATCGCCCGGTCAAGGACTTCGTCGCGCGCCTTCTCAATTTCTCGATGTGAGATCATGCCGGCCTCCGTCAGTCCGGCAGCGCAAACACGAACAGGTTGTTGCCGAAGCTGGGGCGGAGCTCGGGGGTCAGCTCGAGGAAGCGGCCGTAGCCGGCGCTGACGGCTACGTATTGGCGGCCGTCCACTGCGTAGGTGATCGGGAAGCCGGAGACGGGTGAGCCGAGGTTGATCTCCCACAGGATCGCTCCGGTTTC
Organism: Vicinamibacteria bacterium; assembly: GCA_022820825.1. Classification (GTDB taxonomy): domain Bacteria; phylum Acidobacteriota; class Vicinamibacteria; order Vicinamibacterales; family UBA8438; genus JAAXGX01. The sequence continues at coordinate 38,061 of JAJEEU010000065.1, read as the reverse complement.
GTGGTCGAACGCCCGGAAGCGGCCGTTGACGTCGCCGCCGAAGACGAGTCCGCCGGCGGTGGCGGCGAGTGACATCGTGGCGGACCGCTGCTCGTGCTTCCAGACAGTCTCCCCCGTCTCCGCGGAGATTGCGTGCACGGCGCCGACCTGGTCCGTTCCCGGCGCGAGCTGGCTGCGCCAGGCGAGGGTGTACAGGCGGTTGGCCTCGTCGCCGTCCTCCACGGTCCGAACCTGCATCCGCGCGCAGACGTTCCGCAGCGGCATGTACATCGTGTTGGTCAGCGGGCTGTACGCGCCGGCCTCCCAGTCCTTGCCGCCGCTGGCGTGGGGGCAGGCCAGCACGGTCTGGCCATACGCGGTGAAGACGAGCTCCGTGTTCTCCGACACCGCCCCCGTCGCCCCGTCGATGCCGCTGATGACGTTCTGCGTGATGGTGGGCGTGGCCCACAGAAACTCCCCGGTCGCGCGGTCAAGCGTGTAGACGACGCCGGTCTTGCCCGGAATGCCCGTCAATACCCGGCGCTCCTCCCCCGGCGGCAGACGCGGGTTGATCCAGCTCACCGCCCCGGGGTCCGGCCGCACCGGCGTGTCCACGAGCAGCCGCTCGAACGGGTGGTCGAGGTCCCAACTGTCGTTCAGGTGCTGGTAGTACCAGACGATCTCGCCCGTGTCCGCGTCGAGCGCCAGGGTCGAGTTGTGGTACAGGTGCGTCTTGTCGGTCCCGCCGACCAGGAACTTCGGCGCGGGCGACGTTACCGAAGTGCCGACGTAGACCAGGTTGAGCGCCGGATCGAAGCTCGGCACCATCCACGCGCCGACATGACCACGCTCCTCGAACGGCACGTCGCCCCACGTTTCGTCCCCAGGCTCGCCGGGGGCGGGGATCAGCCGCGTCCGCCACAGCTCCGCGCCGGTCGCCGGGTCGTGCGCCGTGACGACGCAGGCGTGCGGTCCGCCGCGCGGATCGCAGCTCCGGCCCGAGATCACCTTTCCGTTGGCGATGATCGGCCCCGAAGTCTGGTTGGCCGGGTTCACCTTGTAATCGAGAACCTCCGTCTCCCAGACCATCTCGCCTGTCTCGGCGTGCAGGGCGAAGATGTAATCGTCCATGCTGGTGTCGATGATCAGCTTGCCGTGGATGGCGATGTTGCGGTTGACGTCGATGACCGTGCCGATCATGTAGTCGGCCAGGTCGTCCGGCCGGTTGCGGTTGTGCTGCCAGAGCAGGTCGCCGGTCACCGCGTCGATGGCCTGGATGACGTCGCGCGGGTTCGGCATGTACATGACGCCGCCGCGCACGAGCGGGGTGCCCTCCTCGCGGCCCGGCCCGAGCGCGCGCGACCAGACCAGCCGGAGCTGATCGACGTTGTCGCGGTCGATCTGGTCGAGCGGGCTGTAGCCCCAGCCATTCAGAGTGCGGCGCCACATCAGCCACTCGTCCGGCGACGGGTTCCGCAGCTCCGCGTCGGTGACCGGCTCGATCCGCGCGGTCTGCGCCCGGGCCGCCTGGGGCGCCGTGACGATGATCAACGCGAGCGCCGCCGCACGGGCGCTCCACGCAAGCCGGCCGGGTCCGCGCATCAACCCTCCAGTGTGTCGAGCCTGCGAGCCGATTATGGCACCATCTGGCCGCGCGCCCTGGCTATTCCCCGCACAAAGGGCTTGCTTGACATGGGCGCCGCGCCTACGATGCACGGTGGAGGGGCGTGCCATGAGGTACACGCTGCGTCGCGCTCTCGCTCCGTTCGCCGTACTCGCCGTCGTGACAGGCGCGTATCTGTCCGGCGCCGTCCGCGCCGCGCCTGCGCAAGGCCCCGCCCAGCCGCTCGAGTTCAACCGCGACATCCGGCCCATCCTCGCGGAATCGTGCCTGGCGTGCCACGGCCCTAACGAGGTCGCGCGCCAGGGCGATCTGCGGCTGGACACGGAAGACTTCATCGGGACTGTCGTCGTGCCCGGCGACGCGGACGCGAGCCCGCTGTTCCAGCGGCTGACCAGTGGGGATCCGGTGGCGCGGATGCCGCCGGCATCCTCCGGACGCTCGCTGTCCGACGCGCAGATCGACGCCGTGCGGCGCTGGATCGACGGGGGCGCCCACTGGGGCGACGTGCGCACCGCGGCAGCCGATGCGCCACAGGCCGCCGAGCGCGTGGTCGACTTCGCGCGCGAGGTGCGGCCGATCCTTTCCGAGAACTGCTTCACGTGCCACGGGCCGGATGAGGCGTCGCGCCAGCGCGGGCTGCGGCTGGACGTGCAGGAAGGGCCGTTCGCCGACCGCGGTGAGTTCGGCGGTCCGGTCATCGTCGCCGGCAACGCCGGGGACAGCCTGCTGATTCACCGGGTCACCGCCAGCGACCTCACGCGGCGGATGCCCTACCGGCGCGGCTTCGAGAGCCCGGTGATGCCGGGTCTGGAAGACGACCGGCTGACGGACGCGGAGATCGAGACCCTCCGCCTCTGGATCAACCAGGGGGCGGAGTGGCAGGCGCACTGGGCGTTCATCCCGCCCGAGCGTCCGCTGCTGCCGCCGGTCGCCGACGGCGACTGGGTCCGCAACCCGATCGACCGCTTCGTGCTGGCCCGCCTCGAAGCCGACGGGGTGCCCCCCGCGGAGGAGGCCGACCGCACGACGCTGCTGCGGCGCGTGACGCTCGACCTGACCGGCCTGCCGCCGTCGCCGGGCGAGATCGCCGCCTTCCTGAACGACGATTCGCCGGATGCCTACGAAGAGGCGGTCGACCGCCTGCTGGCCACCACGGCCTACGGCGAGCGGATGGCGGTGGAGTGGCTGGACGGCGCGCGCTACGCCGACTCCAGCGGCTATCAGACCGACGCCGAGCGGTCGATGTGGCGCTACCGCGACTGGGTCATCGACGCCTACAACGCCAACATGCCGTTCGACCAGTTCACCATCGAGCAGCTCGCCGGCGACATGCTGCCCGGCGCGACGCTCGACCAGCGCATCGCCTCGGCCTTCAACCGCAACCACAGCCAGAACGGCGAGGGCGGCGTCATCCCCGAGGAGTTCCTGGTGGAGAACGTGGTCGACCGCGTGTCGACCACCGGGACGGTCTGGCTCGGCCTGACCCTCGGCTGCGCGCGCTGCCACGACCACAAGTTCGACCCGATCTCGCAGCAGGAGTTCTACGAGGTCTTCGCCCACTTCAACAACGTCCCCGAGCGCGGCAAGGCGTTCAAGTACGGCAATTCGCCGCCGATGATCACGGCCCCCACCGACGCGCAGTTCGCCGCGTTGGCGGAGTTCGACGAGAAGCTCGACGCGGCGCGGGAAGCGTTTGCGGTGCTCGAGCCGGAGGCGGAGGCCCTGCAGCGGGAGTGGGAAGCCTCGCTGCCGGCGGCCGGGCGCGTCGACTGGGTGCTGCGCGACAAGCTCATGGTGCATCACCCGCTGGACGGCGACATCGCGGGCATCTACACCGGCGAGCCGATCGTCGTCTCGCCCCCGGTCACCGCCGGGGTCCGGGCGCCCCGCGAGGAGCCGGAGCCGCTGACGTTCCCCGTCGCCGTCACGCTGCAGGACGGACAGCCGCACTTCGTCCCCGGGCGGGTCGGCGAGGCGCTCAGCTTCGACGGGCAGCGCTTCGTCGACGCGGGCGACGTCGCCAACTTCACCTACGAGGACGCGTTCACCCTGGCGGCGTGGATCTACCCCGCCGCGGCCGACGGCGTGATTCTCTCGCGGGCCTATGCCGGCGACCAGGGCGAGCGCGGCTGGGGGCTGTACCTCGTGGACGGCAAGCTGCGGGTCAACCTGTCGCAGCGCTTTGCCGACGACGCGTTGCGGGTGGAAACGCGTGACGCGTTGCCGCTCAACGCATGGCGGCACGTGGTCGCGACCTACGACGGCAAGCGCATTCCGTCCGGCTTCCGCATCTACGTCGACGGCGAGCCGCGGGAGTTCCTGACGCTGGCCGACGGCATCAACAACCCGATGCGGACCGAGGAACCGCTGCGCATCGGCGCCAGCGGCCCGCCTTCCGAGGAGTCCGGCGCCACCGGGTCGGCTGCCCGCTTCCAGGGCCTCATCGATGACGTGCGCGTCTACACGGACGTCCTCACGGCGGCGGAGGCGGCCGCCGTGGCGACCGCCGAGTCGCTGGACGAGATCGCGGCGATCGAGCCGGAGAGCCGGACCGCCGGGCAGTCCGAGAAGCTCCGGCTGAGCTTCCTCGACCAGTACGCGCCGCGGGAGATCCAGGCGGCGTGGCGCCAGGTCGGCGAGCTGGAGCGCGAGCGCGTGGCGCTGTGGGACAGCTTCCCCACCGTCATGGTGATGGAGGAGATGGAGCCGCGGCGCGAGACGTTCCTGCTCGACCGCGGCGCGTACGACGCCCCCGGCGAGCGGGTGGAGCCCGGCGTGCCGGCGGTGCTGCCGCCGCTGCCCGACGACGAGGAGGGAAACCGCCTGGCGTTCGCCCGCTGGCTGGTCGATCCCGAGCACCCGCTCACCGCGCGGGTCACGGTGAACCGCTTCTGGCAGATGCTGTTCGGGACCGGCATCGTCAAGACGGCCGAGAACTTCGGCCTGCAGGGGGAGTTCCCGAGCCATCCGGAGCTGCTGGACTGGCTGGCGACGAGCTTCATCGATTCCGGCTGGGACGTGAAGGCGCTGCAGCGGATGATCGTGACGAGCGCCACCTACCGGCAGGCGTCCGCGGTGACGCCGGAGCTGCTGGAGCAGGACCCCGAGAACCGCCTGCTGGCGCGCGGCCCGCGCCTGCGCCTGCCGGCCCAGACCATCCGCGACCAGGCGCTGTCGGTCTCCGGGCTGCTCGTGGAGCAAGTCGGCGGGCCGTCGGTCAAGCCGTACCAGCCGGAGGGCCTGTGGGACCAGGCCAGCCAGGACTACGTCCAGTCGCAGGGCGACGACCTGTACCGCCGCAGCCTGTACACCTACTGGAAGCGCACGCTGGCGCCGCCGTCGATGCTGGCGTTCGACTCGTCGACGCGCGAGACGTGCATCGTCCGCCAGACGCGCACCAATACGCCGCTGCAGGCCCTGAACCTGATGAACGACGTCACCTACGTCGAGGCGGCGCGCCACCTGGCGGAGCGCATGATGACCGAGGGCGGCGCCACGCCGGATGAACGCGTTGCATTCGCCTACCGCCTGGCGACCGCGCACCGGCCGCGAGCGGACGTGCAGGAGATCCTGACCGGCGGCTTCCACGACTACCTGGAGCGCTACCAGGCGGATCGGGCGGCGGCGCTCGAGCTCGCCAACGTGGGCGAGTCCGCGCGCGACGAGACGCTGGACATCGCGGAGCTCGCCTCGTACACGATGGTGGCGAGCATGGTTCTGAACCTCGACCGGACCATCACGAAGGACTGACCGATGGCACCGCATCCCGAACTGGAGAAGTTGCTCAGCCGGCGGCGGTTTCTGGAGTTGTCGAGCACGGGCATCGGCGCGGCCGCGCTGGCGACGCTGATGCAGGACGACCTGCTGGCCCAGGCGCCGCTGTCGCCCGGCGGGCTGCCGGGACTGCCCCACTTCGCGCCGAAGGCGAAGCGGGTCATCTACCTGTTCCAGGGCGGCGCGCCGTCGCAGCACGACCTGTGGGAGCACAAGCCCGGACTGGAGAAGCTGCGCGGCACGGAGCTGCCGGATTCGGTGCGCCAGGGACAGCGCCTGACGCCCATGACGGCGTCGCAGTCGGGCTTCCCCATCGTCCCGTCCATGTTCAAGTTCGCGCAGCACGGCCAGTCGGGCAAGTGGGTCAGCGAGCTGATGCCGCACACGGCGAAGATCGTGGACGACCTGTGCTTCATCAGGACGATGCACACGGAGGCGATCAACCACGACCCAGGCGTCACGTTCCTGCAGACGGGCGCCCAGCTCGCGGGCCGGCCGAGCATCGGTTCCTGGCTGGCCTACGGCCTGGGCAGCATGAACCGCGACCTGCCGACCTTCGTCGCCATGGTCTCGAACCGCGGCGGCAACCCGATCTACGACCGCCTGTGGGGCAGCGGGTTCCTGCCCTCCGAGTACCAGGGCGTGAAGTTCCTCTCGACCGGAGACCCGGTCCTGTACCTGTCGAACCCGCCCGGGGTCGACCGCGACACACGGCGGCGCTTTCTCGACGACCTGGGCGCGCTCAACCAGTTGGACCTCGCGGATTCGGGCGACCCGGAAACGGGCACGCGCATCTCCCAGTACGAGATGGCCTACCGCATGCAGGCCTCCGTGCCGGAGCTGACCGACCTGTCTGACGAGCCGGACAGCGTCTTCGAGCGCTACGGGCCCGATTCACGCAAGCCCGGGACGTTCGCGGCCAACTGCCTGCTGGCCCGCCGGCTGGCGGAGCGCGACGTGCGCTTCATCCAGTTGTACCACCGCGGGTGGGACATGCACGACCGGCTGCCGCCGCGCATCAAGGTGCAGGCCAAGGACGTCGACCAGCCGCAGGCGGCGCTGGTCCAGGAGCTGAAGGAACGCGGCATGCTGGATGACACGCTGGTCGTCTGGGGCGGCGAGTTCGGCCGCACCATCTTCTGCCAGGGCCGGCTGACCGACGAGACCTACGGGCGCGACCACCACCCGCGCGCCTTCACGATCTGGATGACCGGCGGCGGCGTCAAGCCCGGCATGACCTACGGCGAGACGGACGACTTCGCGTTCAACATCGTCAGGGACCCCGTGCACGTGCACGACTTCCACGCGACCATGCTGCACCTGCTGGGCATCGACCACACGAAGCTGACGTACCAGTACCAGGGACGCAACTTCCGCCTGACGGACGTCCACGGAAAGATCGTCGACGGCATCCTCGCCTGAGCTAGCGTTGCGCCTCGCGCACGGCGCGGAACTCGCTCGTCGCGCTCCATTCCGGCCAGTCGCTGCCGGCGGCCAGCCGCGCGCCCATGCGGAACATGAAGTTGAGGTCTTCCACCGCGCCTGACAGGTCCCAGTCGGGCTTCACCTCGTCCGACACGGCGTGGTAGTCGTTGGCCGTATATTCGGCCCGCTTCTCGATGCCGTAGCCCGGCGGTTTGTCGATGTATTCCACGCCGGGGTCGGCGTAGAACGCCGGGATGCCCGCCCGGGCGAACGAGAAGTGGTCCGAGCGGTAGTAGAACCCCTTCTCCGGCTCCGGGTCGGGGGCCAGCGTGCGTCCCAGCTCGGCCGCGGTCTCGGCCGCCGCGGCGTCGAGCTCCGACTGCCCGAATCCGACGATCGTCAGGTCGCGCGTCCGGCCCCACTGGTTGAGGACGTCCATGTTCAGCGCGGCCACGGTCTGCGCCGCCGGATAGAGGGGGTTATCGGCGTAGTGGCGCGAGCCGAGCAGGCCCTGCTCTTCGGCCGTGACCGCCAGGAACAGGATCGAGCGGCGGGGCGGCTCCGGCGCCCACATGAACGCCCGCGCAATCTCGATCAGGCCGGCGGTGCCGGTGGCGTTGTCGGCCGCGCCGTTGAAGATCCGGTCGCCGTCCAGGCTCGGGTCGACGCCCATGTGGTCCCAGTGCGCGACGTACATCACCACCTCGTCCGGCGCGTCGCTGCCCTCGATCTTGGCGACCACGTTCTGCGACTCGATGCGCCGCAGCTCGTTGCGGATGCGCAGCGACCCGGTCACGCCGAGCGGGATGGGCTCGAACGCGCGGTCGGCCGCCTGCTGCTTCGCCGCCTCGAAGTCGAGGCCGGCCATCCGGAACAGCCTCTCGGCCGTGTGCCGCTGCACCCAGCCCTCGAACGTGGCGCGGCTGAGGTTGTCGTCGGCCGCGATCAGGTCGAACGACTCCGCGTAGGGCGTGCTGCCAACGACCTCCCACGGATAACCCGCCGGCCCCGGCTCGTGGATGACCAGCGACCCGGCCGCGCCCAGCTCGGCCGCGATCTCGTGCTTGTAGGTCCAGCGGCCGTAGTAGGTCATGGCCGGCCCGCCGAAGACGTCGTCGAGCGGCGGATCGTTGACCAGCGAGAGGAGAATCTTGCCGCGCAGGTCCGCGTCGCCGTAGTCGTCCCAGTCGTACTCCGGCGCGCGCGCGCCGTAGCCGACGAACACGAACTCGGCGTAATCCACCGCGACCTCGTCCACCACGTGCTTCGTCCAGGCCACGTAGTCGGCGGCCGGCTCGAACGTGCGGGCGTCGCTGTCCCGGGTCACGAAGAGGCCGTCGCCCGGCAGCGGCGTGATGCCGACCAGCGGCACGGCCTGCACCCACGTCCCGTCCGGATTGCCGGGCGCGAGCCCGAGCGCCGCGAACTGCTCGGTCAGGTACTCGACCGTCTTCGTCTCCCCTTCCGAACCGGGCGCCCGGCCCTCGAATTCGTCCGACGCCAGCGTCGCCGTCGCCTCCAGCAGCGTGTCGGCGCTGATGCCCGGGGCGATGGCCGCGGCGGGAATGGGTTCGTGCAGCGCCTCGGCCTCCCGGTCCGCTTCCCCGCCGCAGGCGGCGACCGCGGCAAGCAGTGTTGCTGCAATCAGGTGTTGTCTCGTTACCGGCATCGGTCCTCCGCCCGGCCGCTGCTCAGCCCCGTCGATCCGTGATCGGGTTGTACCAGCGGACGTCCGAAAAACGCACGAAATCCGTGTCCGCCGTGTGAATGACCGCCCGCCAGCGGATGCCGAGCGCTGCAATCAATGCGTCTGTCGCCAAACGCCCGCCCCCACCGCTGTGCTCGACAAACTCCAGTGAACGTTCAAGATCGGCGCCGTCGGCACCGATCACGGTCACCACCGCGCGCGCGAGCCAGCGGCGGACTTCGTCTGCCGCTTCGGCAAGGGACAGCGGATCGCTGAACACCGCACCGTTGGTGCTCAATCGGACGAACGCGAGCGCCACCGCGGGCGTGATGCCGACGGGTTCCTCACCATTCAGGCACTTCGACCACCATGCCGCGGCCGGGCGGTGGTAGGGGCTGGACGAATCGTACACGTATAGCAGCAGGTTCGTGTCCGGAATGATCACCGCCGCGTCTGCTCCCCATCGAGTCGGGCGGTCACCGCCCTGAACGCCTCCACCTCGAGGACGGTGTCCACGTCTTGGATCCGCGACGGATCAACGCCTGCCCGCATGTGCATCGCCTTGGCTCGGACGGCGAAACGCGGTTCGGCGCCAGCGGCATGCTCTCGGAGACCGCGGCGTATGGCGTCGTTCAGCGCCGTCTTGAAGCCGACGTTGCGCGCCCGCATGGCGCTGCGGAGCAGGCGCTCCGTGTCAGCATCGAGCGTGACGGTCGTTCTCATAGGCAAGCATCATGATGCTTCAATAAGTTGCTGTCAAGATGACTCGCCCACCTGCCACAGCAGGAAGCTGAGCGTGTCGACCATCTGGTCGATCTGCTGGCTGACCGGCTGGCCGCCGGAGTGGCCCGCCTGGGTGTGGTAGCGCAGCAGGATGGGGTTGTCCGAGCCGTTCTCCGCCTGCATCAGCGCGGCCATCTTGCGGGCGTGCAGCGGCGCCACGCGGGTGTCGCCGTCGCCCGAGATGTAGAGCGTCGCCGGGTAGTCGCCGCCGTCGATCACGTTGTGGTAGGGCGAGTAGGCGTGCAGCCAGCCGAACTGCTCGGGGTCCTCGCTGGAGCCGTACTCGGGCACCCAGAAGCTGGCCACCAGGAACTGGTGGTAGCGCACCATGTCGAGCAGCGGATACGTGCAGACGACCGCGCCGAACAGGTCCGGCCGCTGGTTCGACACCGCGCCGACGAGCAGTCCGCCGTTGCTGCCGCCGCCGATCGCCAGCCGCGCGCTGCTGGTGTAGCCAGCCGCGATGAGGTGCTCAGCCGCGGCGATGAAGTCGTCGAACACGTTCTGCTTGTTGGCCAGCATGCCGTCCTGGTGCCAGGCCTCGCCGAACTCGCCGCCGCCGCGCATGTTCGCCAGGGCGAAGACGCCGCCCTCTTCCAGCCAGGTGGTCGCCAGCGCGGAGAACGCCGGCGTCAGGTTGAGGTTGAAGCCGCCGTAGCCGGTCAGGTACGTGGGGTTGTTTCCGTCGCGCGCCACGTCCGGCCGGTGGACGATGAAGATCGGCACGCGCGTGCCGTCCTTCGATTGGAACCACTCCTGCGTCACCGCGTACGCGCCGGCCGCCACCGGCAGCTCGGCCGCGGCCCACACCGACTGCTCTCCCGTGTCCAGGTCGTAGCGGTAGATGGTGCTCGGCACGTGGAACGTCTCGAAGGTGAAGAACGCCTCGCCGCTGGTCCAGCGCCCCGCGCCGCCGCCGACCGAGCCGATGGTGTCGAAGGCGATGTCTCGAACGTGGGCGCCGTCCAGGTCGTGGATCGCCACGCGCGGCTGCACGTCCTGGAGGTACGAGACGACGAGCCTCCCGCCGAGGCCGCTGGCCGACTGCACGACGACGTCGCCGCGCTCGGCGATCACTTCCCGCCAGTGCTCGACCGCGGGATTCGCCGGATCGGCCAGCACCACCCGCTTGTTGGGCGCGTCGAGATTGGTGGTGATGACGAGCTCGTCGCCGGCGAACTCGGCCCACGACTCCGACACGCCGTCGGCAATGGCCTTCTCGAACGGCCCGTCGCCGGCCAGATCCTTCACGTGGATCTCCGTCGGACCGGACGACCCCTCGATGACGTGCACCACCAGCCAGCGGCCGTCGTCCGACAGCAGCGTGACCGGGATGTGGTGCAGCTCGTAGCCCTCGCCGAACAGTTGCCGGTCGGCCGCCGGGTCGGCGCCCAGCTCGTGGTACATCACCCGCGGCGTGACGTCGCCGTAGCGCTCGTAGTAGAAGCCGCCGCCGTCCGGCGCCAGCGCCACCTGGCCGTAGCGCGCCGGCGGGAGGAAGTCAGGCAGGTCCTCGCCCGTGTCCACGTCCCGCAGGCGGATGGAAACCTCGTCGACGCCGCCTTCCCGCACGGCGTACGCCACCAGCCTGCCGTCGTCGGAGATGTCGCGCAGCGCCACCGTCGTGGTGTGGTCGGGGCTGAGCGGATGGGGATCGATCAGCACGCGGTCGGGGCCGTGCAGCCCGTCGCGCACGTAGACGACCGCCAGCTCCTGGTCGGCGCGCCGCCGGCTGTAGAAGTAACGCCCGCCGCGTTCGTTCGGCAGCCCGATGACGTCGCGCTCCAGCACGCCGGCGGCCACCTCGCGCAGCCGCTCGCGGCCGGGAAGCGCCCCGAGCACCGTATCGGTGTAGGCGTTCTGCGCGTCGATCCAGGCGCGCGTCGCGGGCGCCTCCTGGTCCTCCAGCCAGCGGTACGGGTCGGGCACCGCCACGCCGTGCAGCGTGTCGACGATGTCCTGGGCCTCGGTGGGGGGCGGGGGCGGCACGATGATTTCCGGTTCCTCGGCGGCGCACGCCGCCAGCAGCGCCGCACCGGCAAGCGCCGCCATTCGTCGCGATCCGGCCATGGTGATGTCCAGCAGCCTCGAATTACCCAGACTAGCGCATTTGGTCGACTGGCCCGGGCGCGGCCGGAACTCCGGGACGGGGCATCATTCCCCCGCCGGTGGCGAAAGCACGCCGGTCAGCCAGCGGCCGATGTCGCTCAGCTCCTCGCTGCAGATCTGGTGCTCCATCGGATATTCGCGCCAGTCGACCGCGTAGCCGGCCTCGACGAGCCGGTCGCGGCTCTCGCGGCCGCGCTCGATGCCCACCATTGGATCGGCCGTCCCGTGCGCCAGGAAGATCGGGACGCTGCGGTTCGCGGCGGACGCCTCCGCGGCGAGCGTGTCCGGCAGCAGCAGATAACCCGACATGCAGACGACCCCGGCCAGCGCCTCGCGGTAGCGCAGCCCCGTGAACAGCGACATCGCCCCGCCCTGCGAGAAACCGCCCAGCACCACGCGGCCGGCCGGCACGCCGCGGTCGACCTCGCGCGCGATCAGCTCGTCGATCCAGGCCGCGGCGCGGCGGACGCTGGCGCCATCCTCACCGCCGGGGCCGATGTAGCGGATGTCGTACCACGCCGGCATGGTCATGCCCATGTTCAGCGTCACGGGCATGCGCGGCGCGCCGGGGAACACGTAGCGGACGTGCAGATCGGAGGGCAGGCCGAGCACGGGCGGTAGCGGATACAGATCGCCGGCGTCCGCGCCGAGGCCGTGGAGCAGAATGACCGAGGCGGCCGCCGGGCCGGACGGCTCGGCCTCGATCACCCGGAGATTGGAAGCAGCGGGCACGGTGCGCGGGTAGCTAATCCTCGCGCGACAGCGCCCGGTAGTACTCCTCGATCAGGTCGCGGAAGCCGGGAGGCACGTCGTCGGAAGCGGCCAGGAACAGATCCTCGCTCTCCGCGTCGATCTCGCGCCGCAGGCGGTACTCGAAGCGCTTGAGCTCCTCGAGAATCTCGGTCTGCAGGCTGGCGAGCACCTCGATGCGCTGGTACACGCGCGTGTCGTCGAACTCGCGCATGCGCTGGATGATCTCGTCGAGCTCTTCGGCCGAGAACCCTTCCTGCTGCAGCAGGCGGCGGATGTCCTGGGCGTCGGCGAGCCGCTCCTGGAACTCGCGCTGCCACTGCCGGATGTCGCGCGTATCGAAGTAAGAACCGGGGCGCCGGTCGCCCCAGCCGCCCGCGCCGAACGGGTTGCCGAACGTATCGCCGACGCCGGGCTGACCATCGGCGACGCCCGGCGACGCATCGCCGCCCGGCTGCTGGCCGCCCTGCGCGTTCTGACCCTCGGAAGGCTGCCCGCTCTGGCCCTCCTGGCCTTCCTGGCCCTCGGACGGCTCGCCGGCCGATGCCTGCTCGCCCTCCTGCCAGATGCGGTGCTCCAGCGACTCCAGGCCCCGCATCAGGTCGCGCGTCTGGTCGAGCGCCTCGGCCATGCTGTCGCCGCCCGCCTCCCCGACCGCCTGCTCGGCCGCCCGCAGCTTCTCCTGCAGGTCGCCGATGTCGCTGCCGATCTCGTCCTCGAACGCCTGCGCGGTTTCCGGCGAGCGGCTGCGGATCAAGCCCTTCGAGTAGCGGATCTTCTCCTTGAGCTTGTTGTCCCGGATGCTGTCGGCCGCTTCCGCCAGACGGCGGGAGGCGTCGCGCTGCTCGCGCCGGAACTCGGCCGACGTGGAGTCGATCTGCCGCTCCAGGTCGGCGACCTCCGCCTCCATGGCGTCCTTGCGCTCCATCAGCCCCTGCAGTTGCTGCATCCGCTGCTCGTCGTCCGACATCGCCTCGAGGCCGTAGACGCCGTCCGAAACCTCACGCTCCTCGTCCGCCAGCCGGTTGGCGCGGCGCAGCGCCTCCTCGATGTCACGCTCCAGGCGACTGGCCTGCTCGCCCTGCAGGCGGTCCTGCACCTCGCGCAGCCGGTCGAGCGCGGCGCCCGCCTCGGCGAATCCCAGGTTGTCGGAGTTCGCCGCCGCGCGCCGCATCGCGTCCGCCGCCTCCTGCAGCCGGCGCGCCGCGTCCATCATCTGCGGCGAGCTCATCTCGCGCGCGAGGCGCTCCAGCCGGCGCGCCGCCTCCTCGGCCTCCTCGGCCAGCGCGCGCTGCCCGGCTCCGCCACCCTGGGCGCTCTGCTGCCCGCGCGCCCGCCGGCGCTGCCGTTCGGCCTCGCGCTCCTGGCGCCGGGCCAGCTCGCGGAGGCGCTCCATCAGCTCGTCGACGGTGTCGTCCGCCGCCTCCTGCTGGCCGCGCTGCACCGCCTCGTACTGATTCTGGAGCTTGTCGAGCTCGAGCTCGAACAGGTCCGCAAGGTCCTCGGCCGCCTGGTTGCGGCCGCCGCCACCACCGCCGCCGCCCATGCCCATCGACACCATGACCTCTTCGTACGCTTCCTCCGCGCGCTGGAGGAACTGCAGCGCACGCTGCTCGGGCGGCAGCGCCCCGTCGGCATCCTGGCCCTGCAGCTCGGTCTCGGCCTCCAGCATGGCTTCGGCGGCCTGCGGCAGCAGCTCGGCGATGGTGCGGAATTCCGGATCGGCCGGCATGACGCGGCTGTTCATGCGGCGCAGCAGCGTCTCGACCTGCTCGCGCAGGCGGCCCTGGGCGAGGGTCAGGAAGACGAGGTTCTCGCGGTACTCCTCGTCGCTGTAGTCCTCCCGGTCGCGGATGACGTTGAACGTGCCGGAGACGATCTCGCGCTGCGCCTCGGACAGCGCCCGCGGATCGGCGTCCGCGCCGCCGCCGGCCCCGCCCATGGCGCCGCCCTGTGACGTCGCCGCGCGAAAGTCCCTGCTGAACGCGCGGATCTGGACGAAGTACAGGTCGCTCTTGACGTCGCGGTCCGCCTGGGCCAGGTTGCGGTCGGTGGCCCGCGCGTAGTACGAGACGAAGTCGCCCGGCTCCAGGCCGAGCTCCTCCATGAAGAAGGTGTGTCCCGCCGACACCTCCCTCAGTCCGCTGGCGCTGCCGTCGAACAACTGCACCGACTGCTCGGCGCCGCCGTTGGCCGAGTAGACGAGGTGCAGCGACAGGAGGCCGAAGTCGTCGTCGGCGCGCGCCTCGACGAATACCTCCTCGATGGCGCTGGCGGTCGTGTCGCGCCCCGGCGTGACGAACATCACCGCTGGCGGCTGGTCGGTCAGCACGTCGATGGTGTACTGCGGCGACGCGGTCACGAGCTGGCCGTCGGGCGCCTGCAGGTCGATGCGGTAGAAACCCTCCTCCTCCACCATGAAGCTCGCGGTCAGGCTGCCGTCGGGCTGGACGGCCATCGCGCTGCGGTCGTCCTCGTCCAGCACCAGCTCGCCCGCCTCGGTGGCCAGCGTGGAGAACGCCCGCAGGCGGACCTCCGTACCCTTCAGCACGGCAATGTCGCCGCCGCTTTCCACCAACCGCGGATCGAGTCCCGTGTACTCGGGAAAGACGTACTCCAGCTCGAGCCTGTCGACGTACGGCAGGTCGACGACGTCGAGCGTGTAGCGCGCCGACTCGACGCCGGCCGCCTCGACGAAGTAGTCCGTGCCGGCCTGCAGGTCGAACAGCAGCACCTCGTACTCTTCGGTGTCGTCCATCGGCACGAGCGGGAGCCGCTCGAACTGGCCGTTCTCGCCGGCGCGCATGAACAGGTTGACGGTCTCCGCGTCGAAGCCGACGAGCCGCGCGGTCACCGTCTGGTCGGCGCCGCGGGCCACGGTGGCGTCGCCCGGGGATACGTCGATGCTGTACGGGCTGGCCGCCTCCACGTTGCCCGCCGGCAGCAGCAGGGCGCTGATGCCGTGCCGGAGGTAGTCGGGACCGAACACCAGCAGCAGGAGGGCGGCGGCCGCGGCGGCGGTCAGCAGCCCGGAAGACCGGGTGAGCTGCTGCTGCTCGACGTTGCGCCCCATGTCGGCGTCGCGCACCTTCTCCACCGCCGATTCGATGAGGCGGCGCACGATCTGCGGCGAGTGGTTGAGCCCGGCGGTGCGGTCGCCCTTCTTGGTCTCCTCGACGGCGCTCAGCAGCGCGGCCTGCAGCGACGGCTCATGCTCTTCGAGGTAGAGCGCAACGCGTTCGTCCGAGACGCGCCGCGACACCGGCCGGATGAACAGCCACCAGCCGGCGCCGATCAGCACCAGGTAGGTCACGATGCGGAACGTGACGATGGAGGTCGGACTGAACCGGTACAGCTCGAGCCCGTACGACGACGCGAGGAACGTGCCCAGCGCGGCGGCGATCAGGACCGAGAAGCCCCGTACGGCCACGCGCAGGCGCCAGCGGTTCCGGACGTGCCGGATAACGCGGAGCACCTCGTCGCGACCGCCGGTGAACTGCGGTTCGTTGGGCGTCATCCCCTGGTCCTTTCGTGCGTGCGCGGGTCAGTCGACTTCGAGGGCCCGCCTGGACAACCGGTTCGATACAACAGTTTCCCCGACCAGCAGGCAGAAGGCAACGACCAGCAGGTACCACCATATCCCCTGGCGCCGCTCCAGGTCCTCCGGACTGAACGTGCGGGCCGGGGCATCTGCCGCCTCGCGCTCGCCGCCCGCCCGGCCGGTGACGGCGCTCGCCAGCTCCTCGGGATCGACCGTGGTCAGGTCGGACTCCTGCAGATCCACGTTCACGGCCAGCGTCAGCAGGCTGTCGCCCGGCGCCGTCGCGTCGTGGATTTCGTACAGGCCCTGCTCGTCCAGCGCGAGGAAGCCGGCGCGCTCGCCCTCGGTTACCGGCACGCGCTGCCCCGAAGGCGATACGCCCACCAGCTCCGCTGCGTCGGTCGTCACCGCCGCCAGGCCCGGCTGCCCGGCCAGGTCCAGTACCTGGCCCGCGTAGTACCACGGCGTCGGCGGCACGTATCCGGCCAGATGCTGCACCACGCGGTGCACGAACGGCAGATAGACCGGCTTGAGGGCCAGGTCGTTCCAGAAGCTGTCGAGCGTCGAAGCCCACAGCAGCACCGTGCCGCTGCCGACGCGGCGCTCCGCCAGCACCGGGTTGCCGTCGTCGTAGCGCGCGAGCACCACCGACGATTCCGCCGGATCCAGCGGGCGGTAGCGGAAGAACCGCGCCGTCGTCACGTCGCCGCTGCGCGGCGCGCCGAACAGCTCGAATACGGGATGGCTGTAGTCGACGAAGCCGATCGCGCCGCCGCGGCCGGCGCGGTCGAGCGGCGACCCGATCGTGCCCGGGAGCAGCCCGGCGTCGGAGGTCCAGGCGCTGCGCTCGCCCGACACCACGAGCAGCCCGCCGCCGCCTTCGACAAAGCCCTGGAGCGCCGCCAGCGCGGCCCCGGAGGGCGGGGGCGTGTCGTTGAGGATCACCACCTGCCGGCCGGCGAGATCCGACGCGTCGAAGTTGCCGATGGTCGTGGTGGCGACGTCGAAGGAGGGGGACGACCCGATGCCGAGCGAGCGTTCCAGGTACAGGCCGGCCTCGGCATCCGCCCGCTCGTGCCCCACCAGGAGCACGTGGACGACCTGGCCCGGCGTGATGACGAAATGGAATACGTCGTCGGTCGGCAGCGTGTCTCCCTCGATGCGCACGGCGCCGGTCATCGATGCGTCGTCCAGGGTCACGGCTGCGAAGTCGACGGTGGACGCGCCGTTCGCGGGCAGGTCCGTCACCAGGGCTTCCAGCTCGCGCCCATCCAGCTCCAGCGTGACGTCGAGGCCGGCGACCGGTTCTCCGCCCCGGTTGGTCACGCGCGCGCTCACCGCCACGCGTTCGCGGCCGGAGAAGTACTCGCGCTGGAACAGCACGCCCGCCACGCTCACGTTGGCCCGCGCCTCGTCCCCGACGGCGATGGGCGTCACCACGGTGCCCTCGGGAAAACGGATCCCGGAGGCGCTCTCGAAACCGGACTGCTGGAAGTCGCTGATCAGCACGGCCTCCAGCCGCGGCAGGCTGGAATCCTCGAAGATGCCCTCGGCCAGCTTCAGCGCCGGTCCGTAGCGCGTCGTGCCGGCCCCCAGCTCCGCCGCATCGACGAGCGCGCGCAGACTGCCGCGGTCGCTCATCGAGCGCGGTCCGACCTGCGCGCCGCTGTCGAAGAAGATGAGGGTGGCGCGGTCGTCGGCGCCCAGCCCGTCGACCACGTCGGCCGCCGCCGCGCGGGCGCGGTCCCAGCGGTCCGCGTACGCCATGCTGTACGAGCGGTCGAGCAGGATGACCACCTCGCGCGCCCCGGAAGTGACGGCCGCCACGCTAGGCGCCTGGAAGAACGGCCGCGCGAACGCCGCAATCAGCAGGATGAACGCCAGGCAGCGCAGCAGCAGCAGGAACCAGTGGCGGATCCGCTGCCGCCGGAACGAGTGGAACGGAATCTTGCGCACGAACATCAGCGAGGGGAACTCGACCACCTCTTTCCGCTCGCGCTGGATCATGTGGATGATCACCGGCACGGCGAGCGCCCCGAGCCCGATCAGGAACAGCGGCGCGAGGAAGGCCATCAGCGCACCCTGCTCAGCTTCTCCCGCACGGCCAGGAACTTGAACAGCGCGTGGTCGAGCGGCGTCGCGGTGTTGAACAGCGCGTAGTCGATGCGGTTCTCACCGCACAGCTTCGACAGCGCCGCGATGTGCTCCTGGACCAGCGCGCGGTACTGCTCCCGCAGCTTCTCGGGCACGACCGGCAGCTTGCGGCCCGTCTCGATGTCCTGGAAGCTGACCGCGTCGTCGTACGGGAATTCGATCTCCGCGGGGTCGAGCAGGTGGAACACGATGAGATCGGTGCCGCCGTAGCGCAGGGGCTTGAGCGCGTCCACGGCCGCCTGCGGGTCCTCGTAGAAGTCGGAGATGACGACGACGATGCCGCGCCGCTTGAACAGCTCGGTGGCCCGGAACATCGGGTGCGCCAGCGAGCCGGGCCGCCCCGCGTCGATCCGGTCCAGCTCGTGCAGCACGACGTCGAGGTGCTTCGCCGACGGCGGGATGCGGGTGACGATGTCGTCGTCGAACGTGACCAGCCCGACCCGGTCGCGCTGCTTCGTGCAGAAGTACGTGAGGCACGCCGCAAGATAGCGCCCGTAGTCGAGCTTGGTGATGCCCTTGCTGCCGAAGTTCATCGACCGCGATATGTCGAACATCACCGAGAAGTTCGCGTTCGTGTCGGCCTCGAACTGCTTCACGTAGAAGCGGTCGGTGCGCGCGAAGACCCGCCAGTCGATGAAGCGGATGTCGTCGCCCGGCATGTAGCCGCGGTGCTCCGCGAAGTCGATGGATACGCCCAGGTACGGCGCCTTGTGCAGGCCGTTGATGAACCCGTCCACGACCGTGCGCGCCAGCAGGTTGAGGCTGCCGATGCGCGCGAGCACCTTGGGGTCGACGAAGCGGGCGCCGGGCGAGGTCTGGGGCGCGTCCACCTTACATGCGCGAGGCCGGGACCGGCACCGCCTCCAGGAGCTGATCCACTATCTGGTCGGCGGTGATGCCCTCCGACTCGGCGTGGAAGTTGAGCAGCACGCGGTGGCGCAGCACCGGGTGCGCCAGCGCGCGGATGTCCTCGAAGCTGACGTGGTAGCGCCCCTGCGTCACCGCGCGCGCCTTGCCGCCGAGGACGAGGTACTGCGCGGCGCGCACGCTGGCGCCGTACGCCACCCACTTCGTCACGAAGTCCGGCACGTCGGGCGCCTTCGTCCGGCTCGTGCGCACCAGGTTGAGCGCGTACTTCAGGACCGGCTCCGACACGGGCACCTTGCGGATCAGCTCCTGGAACGCCACGAGGTCCGCCGCCGTCACCGCGTGCTGGAAGTCGTGCCGCTGCACCACGGTGGTGGTGCGGACGACGTCCAGCTCCTCGTGCTCGGGCGGGTGCTCGATGACGATGTGGAACATGAACCGGTCGAGCTGCGCCTCCGGCAGCGGATAGGTGCCTTCCAGCTCGATCGGGTTCTGCGTCGCGAAGACGAAGAACGGCTCGTCGAGCTGGTAGGTGCGGCCCTGCACCGTGACCCGGTGCTCCTGCATCGCCTCCAGCAGCGCCGACTGCGTCTTGGGCGGCGTGCGGTTGATCTCGTCGGCCAGCAGCACGTTGGTGAAGACCGGCCCGGGCGCGAACACCATCTTCCGATTGCCGGTCTCGGCGTCCTCCTGGATGATGTCGGTGCCGGTGATGTCGGAGGGCATCAGGTCCGTCGTGAACTGGATCCGCGCGAACTTGAGGTCCAGCACTTGCGCCATCGTCTGGATGAGCAGCGTCTTCGCGAGGCCGGGCACGCCCACGATGATGCTGTTGCCGCCGACGAACAGCGTGAGCAGCGCCTGCTCGATCACCTCCTGCTGCCCGATGATGAGCTTGTGCAGCTCGGCGAGAATCTGCTCCCGCCCGTTCTTGAGCTTGTCCGCGACCGCGATGTCGTCCGGCGATTCGAGATCGACGGGCTCGTTCGTGGGAATGTCGATATCCAAGGCTTCGCTTCTCCTTCGGGGGCCTGGCGGCCCGCTAGTGCGTCATTGCGTAGATTACGTAGTTCACGCCGAATTCGTACGAGTCGTTGGTCAGGTCGACCGGATACCAGCCGGTGTCCGAGTACTCCCAGTACTCGCCGATGTCGTTGTTGTAGTTCGCGATGATCATGAGCCGGCCGGCCGGGTCGTTGTCCTCGAACACGCCGTAGAACTCCACCGGCAGGCCGTACATCTCGTACATCTCCAGCGTCTCGATGCCGAAGAACGCGTGGAAGATCGGATGGGTGATGTCGAGCGGCAGCAGCCGCGCGCCGGGCAGCACCCGCCGGAGCTGCTGCTCGAAGTTGTACCAGTGGTCGCCCCGGAAATCGTCGAAGACCAGGAAGCCGCCCTTGAGCAGGTACTCCCGCAGGCCCCTGGCTTCCTCCTCGTTCAGCGTCCAGTAGCCCGGCTCCGACATGTAGGCGAACGGGAACCTGTGCAGCTCCGGGTCATCCAGGGTCAGGACGTTGCCGCCGTTCTGCCCGAGGTACGGATCCAGGCTCGTCACCGACTCCAGGATTCTCGACAGGTTGCGCTCGGCCAGCGGATAGTCGTGCGCCCACGGCAGGTCGCGCTGAAAGAAGCCCCGCGAGAACCCCATGTCGTAGCGCAGCCGAACGAAGACGAAGCGGCCGTCGTACGCCGTGTTGCCGAAATCGTACTCGTCGTACTCATCCATCGCCGGGAGCGGCGCACCGGCCGCTGGCGGCGCTGCCAGCGCCGCCAGCCCGGCGATGCCCGGCACGAGGATCGCGGCGGCGGCAAACGGCAGCCATCGGCGCGCGGCGAATCGTCTCATCGCTCCTTCGCCGCCTCCAATTGCCGGATCTCCCGGCTCTTGAGCGCCAGATCCACCAGCAGCCGCTCCAGCTCCTGCGTGTACTGCTCGGACGCCTCCGGGCCGCGGATGCGGCGCAGCTCGTCCACCCGCTCCTCCAGCGCCGTGCGCTCTTCGTACAGCGCGATCAGCTCCGGGTCGTCCGGAAACGCCATGTCGGCCCGCAGGCCGGCGCCGCTCGTGAAGAACAGCGTGCGCGCCACGGTGCCGTCGCCGCCCAGCGGGTCGGGCTCGCCGCTGCCGTCGCCGTCGCCGTTGTCGTCGAGCAGTGCGTGTTCCGTCGCGATGAGCCCGTCCGTCTCGAAGGTCTGCTCCACGCGGACGCGGGCGTATTCGAACGCCTCCAGCATGGAGATCCGCTCGTCCTTGTTCTGGTCGGCGTCGGCCTCACCGGCGGCGAACGCCTCGACGAAGAACCCGCCGAACATCGACGCGTTGCGCTGGCCGCCGCTGCGCGTGGCCGTCATCACGACGCGGTTCTCGCCCGAGAGCGCCTGGACGAACGGCCCGCTGGCGCTGGCCGTGTTGATGAACGTGATGTGCCCGACGTCGAGCGGGTCGAGCAGCCCGGCGAAGTCTTCCGCGGAGAGGTCGCGTCCCGGCAGGTTGATGCGCGCCTCTTCGGCGAAGCTGCCGTGGCCGAACAGCACGACGACCACGTGGTCGCCGGGCTCGGCGCGCGCCGCAATGGCGTCGATGGCCGCCGCGACGTTCTCGCGCGAGGAGCGGTCGGCAATCCGCTCCGGGTCCAGGTCGGGCTTCTCGCCCAGGTAGGTGATGTTGCCGGCCGGCACCTCGTAGCGCGTGGCGGCCGCGTCCAGAAGGGTCGTCGCCCAGTCGTGGAACTGCTCCGTGTAGTCCGCCTCGCCGCCCAGGCCGGTCACCACGAGCAGGTGCGTCTGCTGCGCGGCTGCCGGCGCGGCCGCGACGAGCAGCGCCAGCGCAACCGCGAGCAGCAGCGCGGTCTGCTTCACGCCAGCCCCCTGAACCGCCGGTAGCCCCACTCCCCGAGGATCAGCCCGGCCAGCAGCAGCAGGAGGAACGGCATGTCCCACAGGTCGCGCTCCTCGACGACCGTCACGCCGCCGCCGACGTACTGGATGTCCTCTGCCAGCGCGGCTGCCGTGTCGGAGGTATAGAAACGGCCCCCGGTGTCGTCGGCCATCCGCCGCAGCAGCGAGCCGCGCATCGTGGAGTCGTAGAACTCGCTGTCGCCCGCCGCGACCTGCAGGTACGCCGCGTCTTCGCCCAGCAGCTCCCCGCCGGTCGACGCCTCGACGTGCACTTCGTAGAACCCTTCGCCGCCGGCCGTGAACGTCGTGCGGTACTCGCCGTCCCGCTCGGCCGTCCACTCCATCTGGCGCTCGATCACGCTCCCGTCGGGGCGGGTCACGACAGCGACGACGGCGCTGTTGTTCAACTCCTCGAAGCGCGGGTCGACCACCGTGGCCGTCACCGTGACCACTTCTTCCGGCTCGGCGCGATCACTGGACAGCTCGACGGCCACCTGCTCCGGCACGCCGTCGACGACCCAGCGCAGCAGGCGGCGCCAGAACGTCTCGTGGGTCTCGTCCTCCACCGGGACGTCGGCGTGCATCTGCCACATCCAGGAATCCTGGATCGGCAGCGCCAGCGACTTGCCCGCGCCGTAGCGCTGGAACGCCAGGATGACGAGATCGTCGGGCGCGGTCAGCAGCACGGTGGCGCCCGGCTTCGCCTCGGTGATGGGATTGACCACCGTCACGGGCGGCAGCGTGTCCCAGCGCGCGGCCGACGCCTCCTCCGTGTCGGCGATCTGCGTCGCGGCATGGCTCTCGCCCGCGCGCGTGGCGGACACCTTCACCTCGGCGAAGAAGCCCTCCTCGGAATCGGCCGGCACCGCCGGCAGCACCACGGGCAGCACGTCGGCCACCGGCGTCCCGGCGTAACCGCCTTCGGCGAACGAGCGGTGGCTGCCCAGCATCAGCAACCCGCCGCCGCGGCGGTTGACGAAGTCGGCGATCATCCGCAACTGGTCGGGGGTGAAGTGGTTCGCTTCGATGCTGCCGAGAACGAGCCCGCTGTAGTCGAACAGGTCCGCGCGCTGGGTGGGAAAGCCGCCCGGCAACTCGTCCGGACCGTCGACGTTGACGCGGAAGAACTTGTTCTCGGCAGTGCGCTGGAGCAGCGTGACCTGCAGGTTCTCGTCGTCGTCGACGCCCCGCAGCAGGAACTTGACCTCCCAGCGCGGCTCCCCTTCGAAGTAGAGGATCTTGCGGCGCCGGTCCTCGACCACCATCAGCCCCTGGCGGACGTTGTTGCGGGTCACCATCTCGCCCGGCTGCGGCGCCACGCTGAAGCTGTACAGCCGCGGGCCTTCCTCTGCGGCGGTGAAGCGCATCCGGACGGTCTCCGGCTCGCCGTCGGCCGGCAGCACCACCTCCTGCGTGGCGACGATGCGGCCCTCGTCCTCGACCTGCACCGTCACGCTCTCGCCGCGGTAGCCGCGGTGCGTCACGACCAGGTCCACCGCCAGCGAGGCGCCCTTCAGCACGCGGCGCGGCATGTCGACGCGGTTCATCTGGATGTCGCGCTCGTACTCCTCCTCGCCCAGGCCGACCGTGAACACCGGCACGCCCGAGGCCTGCAGCGGCAGCAGCGCCTCGCCGAGCCCGCCGTCGGCGTTGTCCGCGCCGTCGCTCACGACCACCAGGCCCGAGAGCGGGACGCCCGACAGCTCGTCGTGCGCGCGTTCGAGCGCCTGCCCGACGTGCGTCCGCGAGCCGGCGTACTCCAGCTCGTCGACCGCCGCGACCCGGTCGGTCTCCGACGAGAAGCGGAAGAACCGCAACGCGAAGCGATCGGCCAGCGCGGAACGCAGGGCGCTCTCCGGCGTGCCGAGCTGCTCGCGCACGAAGTCGAGCCGCGGCGTCTCGTCCGTGTCGGCGATCTGCATACTGCGCGAGTCGTCGATCAGGACGCCCAGGAAGTTCTCCTGCGGCACGACGGAGGACAGCACCAGCACCGGCCGCAGCAGGCAGAATGCGACCACCGCGAGCGCGGCGATGCGTATCCCGCACAGCACGGCGCGGTCGAGCGGCCGGCTGTTGCCGCGCACCTGGAGGTAGGTCCGGAACGTCAGGTACGCCCCGGCGGCCGCGGCGCCGGCCGCCAGCAGGCCGAACCAGGACGCGCGCAGCGCGAAGGCGCCCTGATCGAATATCAGCGGCCGGTACTTGAACAGAAACTCGAAGAGCGACTCGAACACGATGTCTCAACCACGCCGCGCGCGCCGGCGGCTCAATGGCTCATCGCATACACGATGAAGTTGACTCCCATCTGCACGGCAAAGCTGGAGTACATCAATGGATACTCCGGGCGCTCGAACCACTCCCAGGCGTCTCCCAGGTCGGTGTTCCAGTTGATGATCACCATCAGCCGGCCGTCCTCGTCGAAGATACCGCGGACGTGCGGCACGAAACCGTCACCCTCCCAGGTCCGCCCCGCCCAGTGGTTGCCGATGGCCGGCACCTGCAGGACTTCGTCAATCCGGTATACGGCGTTGAAGATCGGGTGGGTCAGCGGCACCTCCACGATCCGGTGGTGCGGCAGCACGCGGCGGATTTCCCGCTCGAAGTTCGCCCACTCCCAGGAACCCCAGAAGTCGTCGATGACGAGAAAGCCGCCCGCCAGCAGGTAGTCGCGCAGCCCGGCCGCCTCGGAGGCGGTCAGCGCCATGTTCCCCACCTCGAGCGCGTAGAGGAACGGGTAGCGCCGGATCTCCGGGTCGTTCAGGCGGACGGCGTTCTCGTGCTCGGCCGCGCTGATGTCGATCAGGCTGTTGACCGCAAGCATGAACTGGCGGTCCGCCTTGGGATAGTCGGTAGCCCACGAGGCCCACCGCCATCCGGAAGAGTAGACGCCGCGCGTGAAATAGAACTCGCTGGGGCCGCCGGGCCGCTTGAGCGAAGGCCGGCGCTGCTCGATGAGGCTGCGGAAGTCGGACTCCGGCTGCTGCGGCGCGGCCCGCAGCCCGCCGAAAGCCGACATGGCCAGCGACACGATGAGCAGAGCGATCGGTACGATGCCTGATGGCCGCACGAGCTGCCTTTGGGAACAGGCCGCAGTATATCAGTCAGTGGCGGCCACCGGACCGGCCCGCTCGCGCGGTCCGTCCGGCGGCGCATGCGCACAAAAGGAAAGCGCCCCGATCCGCCGGAAATCCGTTGCCTGACCCCGCGGGGCCGCGGTCACGGACTGCCAGGGACCGGGGCGCTCACCGGTCTGCGGCGGCGGCGTTGGGTTACCCCGCTTGCGGGGTCGCCACGGCACCGCCAGAGTGCCGGAGTCCCCTACGAGGACGCCACCTCCGCAGAGCCCGTACTATGGTCTTCCACAGGATCACCTCCTTCGCAGGGCGAGTAGCACAAGCGGCGGGTCCCAACCCGCCCGGCCGCCGGGCCGCCCAAGCCTGTCGGCAACCGCCGTGTCATGCACGGAACCTCTGTCTTGCTCATGGTTGGACATCCCGCGCCGGATGTCAACTTGCGGGCTTGGACGGCGGCCACGTGGCGTGGCGCGGGATGTGCGCAGGTGTTGTGCGGAGCAACGTTACACGGGCGCCCAAGTCAGCGAAAGCAGGTCGCTGTTGATATATTAAATCGCATAGTTGACGAAGAATTGTTATCCTGGGCGCATGATTCACCGATTCTCGGTGGCGAACTACTACTCGATACGTGAGGAGGCAGAGCTCGACCTGCGCATCCCCGGCACTGCACCCGACCTGCCGAGCTTCCGCCGCAGCGCGGTCAGGCCGGACGTCCGCCTCCCTGCCGTCGCGGTTCTCGTGGGACCGAACGGAGCGGGCAAGACCACGCTGCTGCGAGCCCTGGTCGAGACGCTGCGCATCGCGTGTTTCCCGTTTGCCACCGAGCACGACAGGCTCAAGTCCCTGCTTCCATTTCTCTCCGAGCAGACGCGTGGCGAACCGCTTCGAGCTCGTCTCGAATTCGAGACGAGCGGCCCCTTGTGGAACCAGGATCCGGAACTGTTCCGTTACGAGATCGTCGTGGATCGTACGAATCTGCAGTCCGGTAGGTCCGCGACGTTCCATCATGAGTCATTGAGCCATTTTCCGAAGGGGCGGCCGCGGCGCCTCTTCGAACGGCAAGGACCGGGCACGCCGATTTACGTCGCCCGCGACTTCGGTCTGAGTGCGCGCGACGAACGGTTGAAGGCCGTGCGCGCAGACGCAGCGGTGCTGCCAACCCTCGCAATGCTCAACGTCACTCTGGCGCAACGCATCGCAGGCTGGCTCCAGAGCTTGCAGTCTTCGACCAACGTCATCTTCCACGACACGTGGACACCCTCCACCGACATGGTCGCAGACGCGCTCATGAAGGACCCTGAACTGACGAAGTGGATCAAGATGCAGATCCAATGCAGCGATCTGGGAATTCACGACTTGCGAATTGCTGGCGGTAACGGCGGCCAGAAAATGATCTTGTTCGATCATCAGGGACTCGATGCGCCGGTCCACCTCCAGTTCGAGTCCAGCGGTACGAAGCGGCTAATCCATGTCCTGCCGCAGATCTACTTCGCGCTCAAGGCTACCGGGCTGGCCGTTCTGGACGACCTGGACGGAGACTTTCACGTGGACATCGTCGGCGAGATACTGCGTTGGTTCCGCTCGCCAGAACGCAACCCGCACGCCGCTCAACTGCTCGTAACCTCCCACAACGTCGGCTTGCTCGATGACCTTGAGAAGGAAGAGGTCTTCATCGTCGAGAAGGACGACAGCGGCGCAACCCGCGTGCACGGCGCCCAGGATATTCACGGCCTGCGCCGCGACACCCGCCTCTACCCCAAGTACCGGGCGGGCGTGCTCGGTGGCATTCCCCGCATCGGCTGACCGGCGATGCGGCGGCTACATCGGATCGAGCGGCGACGCGCGATCTATGTCGGTGTCGAAGGCGATAGTGACAGAGCCCTCGCCGGATTTCTCCAGTGGAGCTGCGACGAAGCCGGACTCCGCGTGCACCTCGACATCCGGCCGGGCGCCGGCGGCGATTCCTACGCGGTCGTCGAACACGCCCGCCGCCGCCTCGAACGTCATGCTGGCAGGAAGGAGTTCGAACACACGCTTGTGTTGTTGGACCGGGATCGGGTCGAGGAGGATCGTCTGGCAGGCCGGGACGCACCCGCTCTGGCTGCCAGGGCGCGTCTCGAGATCGTTTATCAGGAACCCAATCCGGAGGGGCTGCTGCTCAGATTCCATGGGAGCCAGGAACAGCGGCGGGTCGCTGCAGCCGGCGCAGAAGGAGAGCTGCGGAGGCTGTGGCCCGAGTACCGCAAACCGCCGACAGTGGAACAGTTGAAGCAGCGCTTCAAGCTGGAAGATGTGCGGCGAGCTGCGCGGTACGACCCGGAATTGAGAAGGCTTCTGGATATTCTCGGTCTCTAACCGCTACGTGGACGGACGCCTGAAGCGGTATCTCAGGCACGCGCTTCCCGAGGCGCGGTGCGCAGCGCGGCGATGCCAGCGGCGACGAGGGCGGCGACCTTCACGAACTCGAGCACGGCAAACACCAGGTGCAGGCGGCTGTCCGGGACGGTCTCCCCGGCGATGATGCGCATCGTCCGCGCGTCGAGGAGGGGCACAAGGACGAGCTGCTGCAGGGCGAAGACGAGGATCGGCGCGGCCAGCCACCAGCGCGCAACGCGCGGGCCGAAGACAAGCGCGCCAATCAGGGCTGCGCACAACAGGCGCTCGGCGATCCAGATCCAGAAGAACTGCTCGTGGCCCACCTCCAGCGCCGTCCGCAGGTCGAGCGACGGCGCGGCGAACTTGGCGGGCGCCGCGATCAGCGACCCGCCGATGGTAACGCCCGCCCACACCAGCGCCATTACCGGGACGGCGATTGCGGCGCGCGTCACCCGCGCGGCTCCTCTCGAAACGACACCTGGACCATGGTGCGGCCGTGAGTCTACCTGACGCGACGGCGGCGGCGCGCGCCGCCGCCGTGCAGTCACCTCCTGAACGCTGCAGGAGTAAACTGGCGTCTCCGGAAACCACCGGCAGGGGGAGGCAAGATGCATATGCAGCGCGGTGACGGTCGCGTGATGCTGGCCGCGGCGGCGGCCCTGGTGCTCGGGTTGGGTGCGGCCGCCTGCTCGGGCTCGGGATACGAAGCCGCGGGCGACGCCGGCGCGGACGGCGTGTCGTGCACGGTCGTGCAGGCCCCGATGCGGGACGGCATCAACCTGGCGACCGAGGTGTACCTGCCCGCGGGCGACGGGCCGTTCCCGGTCATCCTGCAGCGCACGCCGTACAACCGCCGATCTCCCGACGCCGGCAGCGACTGCGACGCGGCCAATGGCCGTTACTTCGCCGAGCGGGGCTTCGCCACCCTCAACCAGGACTCGCGCGGGCGCTACCGCTCCGAGGGCGAGTTCGATGCCATGCGGCAGGAGGCGCGCGACGGCTACGACGCGGTCGAGTGGGCCGCAGTCCAACCGTGGTCCAACGGCAGGGTGGGCATGATGGGCGGCTCCTACGTGGGCCTGACGCAGTGGCAGGCGGCAATAGGCGCCCCGCCGCACCTGGTGGCCATCGCGCCGCACTACAGCTCGTCGGACTACCTCCAGGGCTGGACGTACCAGGGCGGCGCGTTCGACCTGTGGTTCGCGCAGAGCTGGACGGCCCAGACCCTGGCGCCGGACACGCTGCAGCGGCGGCTGGAGGCGGCCGGCATGCCGCAGGACCAGGTGCTGCAGGAAGTCGAGGCGTTCGTCGCCGAGGGCCGCGAGAAGCTGCTCGACGACTGGCTCTGGCAATTGCCGCTGAAGGAGTTCGACGGGTTCCGGCGCGACGGCAATATCGCCGCCTACTGCGACGAGTGGCTGGCTCGGCCGGGCTACGACGACTACTGGGCCGCCATGGACGTCGAGACGAAATACCCGCGCATCCGGGTGCCGGCGTTCATCACCGGCGGCTGGTACGACATCTTCCAGGAGGGCACGATCCGCAACTTCATGGGGATGCGCGCGGCGGGCGGCTCGGACGCGGCGCGCAACGGCACGCAGCTCGTCATGCGCGCGCTGTGCCATGCCTGCCCCGCCGACACCGCGGCGGGCGACATCGACTTCGGCCCCGATAACGCGTTCGACAACAACGCGGCCTGGGCACGCTGGTTCGACTACTGGCTGAAGGGCATCGACAACGGGGTGGCGGACGATCCCCCAGTGCGGCTGTTCGTGATGGTGCCGCCCAGCGAGGGCACGGAGGGCGGCGGGTTCTGGCTGGAAGCCGACGAGTTCCCGCTGCCGGACGCCGAGGAGACGCGCCTCTACCTGGCCAGCGGCGGCAACGCCAACACGGCCGCCGGCGACGGCGTGCTCAGCGCGGACGGCCCCCGCGGCCGCGCCGACGAGTACGTCTACGACCCCGCGGACCCGGTCCCCACGGTGGGCGGCAACATGTGCTGCAGGAACGACATGCTGGCGTCCGGCGCGTTCGACCAGCGCGAGGTGGAGCAGCGCGGCGACGTGCTGGTATACACCAGCGCGCCGCTCGAAGAGGACCTGACCGTGATCGGGCCGGTGCGCGTCAACCTGTGGGCGTCGTCATCCGCGCCGGACACGGATTTCACGGCCAAGCTGGTCGACGTGCACCACGACGGCTACGCCCACAACGTGTCGGAGGGCATCATCCGCGCGCGCTACCGCAACTCCGAGCACCGGCAGTCGTGGCTCACGCCGGGCGCCGCGCGCGAGTTCACGATCGACCTCGGCTTCACCGCCACGGTGTTCCAGCGCGGCCATCGCATCCGGCTGGAGATCAGCTCGTCGAACTTCCCGCACTTCGACCGCAACCTGAACACCGCGGCGCCGTTCGGGGAGAGCGCCGAGATGCAGACCGCCAGCCAGCGCGTCCTGCACGACGCGGAGCACCCATCGCAACTCGTGCTGCAGGTCGCGCCGAACGTCCGTGCGCCATAGCGCAGGTCCCTTCGCGGCCGCAGTGGACGCTGGCGGGCGATGAACGGCCCGGCGGCCCGGCCTTCGCCGGCCGTCATGAACCTGCCTGCGCCGGGTGGCAAACGCCGGCCGCACGGCATCCCTGGATGGGGGCCGCGCCGTGCTCGGCCTGCTAGAGTAGAGGTCGCGCGGCGAACAGGCGAAGCCGAGGAGGCCCCATGAGCAGGACGCATGCGAGCGACATCGAGCGGCCGTTCCGGTCTGGATTGATCCCCGTCCTGGCCGCCGTCAGCCTGGCGCTGGGCGGGTACCTCCTTGCTCCCGCCGGACAGGCGCAGGAGCGGATGCGGCTGAACAAGGCGATCGAGGCGATCGAGAACGGCGAGCCCGCCATCGCCAACCGGCACTGGCGCTTCATCGACATGGAGCACGCGCCGTTCTCGGGCGAGCGGCTGCAGCGGATACTGGCCGGGATGTACGACGACCGCGACGACAGCGGCCGCATGCGTCTGACCCCCTTCGTACGCGTCCCGCAGGACGGCGACGAAGACTTCAAGTGGGCCGTGAAGCAGGTGCTGGACCTGGGCGCCTTCGGCGTCTTCCTGCCGCACGTCGACACCGGCGAGGAGGCCGTGCGCTTCGTGCGCGCCATGCGCTACCCGCCCATGCGCGGCGCCGCGGAGCCGGAGCCGCGGGGCGAGCGGGGCTGGGGACCCGGACGGGCGGCGCGGCTGTGGGGCGTGGCCGACACCGCCGAGTATCACGCCCGCGCCGACGTCTGGCCGCTCAACCCGGACGGGGAGCTCTTCGCCGTGGCGATGATCGAATCGCAGGAGGCCGTGGACAACATCCGCGACATCCTCGCCGCGCCGGTCAGCGCGATCATCGTCGTGCCGGGCGACATGAGCATCGACCTCGGCCTGGGGCCCGCGCCCGGACCGGAAAACCACCCGGAGGTGGACGAAGCCTTCGCCACGGTCCTCGCGGCGTGCCAGGCGCAGGACCGCGTCATCTGCGGCTGCGGCGACGCGGCCAGCCGGCTGCAGCAGCGCATCGACGAAGGCTGGCAGTTCATCCTGCCGCTCGGCGGCTAGACGGCCTCCGGCATGGCCCCGTCAGCGCGGCCGGGACCCTGCTGAGGCTGTCCCATGATCACCGACAGCGCGCTCGTCGCCCTGGCCGGGCTGGCAGCCGTCGTCGCGCTGCTGTTCCTGCTGATCACGCGCTTCAAGTGGCACGTCTTCCTTGCGCTGCTCGCGCCCATCCTGCTGTTCGCGCTGATTCCGGGCATCGACCGGCAGACGTTCATCGACGCTTTCGAGCAGGGGTTCGGGCGCACGATCCAGGGCATCGCCGTGGTGATCGTGCTCGGCTCGGTGCTGGCCGAGGCGCTGAAGCACACCGGCGGCATCGAGCGGATAACCGCCTCGATGATCCGTTGGGTCGGCGAGGCGCGGATGCCGCTGGCGCTGACGCTGAGCGGCTTCGTCATCGGTCTCGCGATCTTCTCCGACGTCGGCTACGTCATCCTCAACCCGCTCGTGCACGCCGCGGCGCTCACCAGCGGCCTGAACATGAGCGTCATGGCGACCGGTCTGGTCGGCGCGATGCAACTCACCCACGCCATGGTGCCGCCTACGCCCGGCCCGCTGGCCGCCGTCGCGCTGGTGGGCGCCGACATCGGCCGGGTGATCCTGTACGGCGGCCTCGTCACCCTGATCGCATCGCTGGCCGGATGGGTCTTCGCGCGCGCCGCCGGCCCGTACATCGCGTCGCCGCCGTCGCGCGAGTTCGTCGGGCAATCGTTCGTCGACCAGGGGCGCGAGGCCGAGCTGCCGGCGACCTGGCGGGCCTACGCGCCGATACTCATCCCGCTGGCGCTCATCGCGGGACAGAGCGTTGCGGCGTTCGCGCTGCCGGCCGGGCACGTCGTCAACCGCGCGATGCTCTATCTGGGCTGGCCGGTCGTGGCGCTCGGCATCGGCATCCTGCTCGCCTACAGCAACACGAAGCCCGAACAGTCGGGCGTGCGAACGGCGAAATGGATAGAGGACGCGCTGCGGGCCTCGGCCATGATCATCATGGTGACCGGCCTCGGCGGCGCGCTGAGCCAGATCCTGCGCGCCACGCCGGCCGTCGACGCGATCGCCGGCGCGGTGGCGGCCACGGGACTCCCGGCCATCTTCCTGCCGTTCGTCCTCGGCGTGGCCGGCAACATGATCACCGGCTCCACGACGGTAGGGGTGATCACCGCCGCCTCGGTGGCCGCGCCGATGATGGACACGCTGGGCCTGAGCCCCGAGGCGACGATGCTGGCGGGCGCCGCCGGCTCGATGATCATCAAGTACGTGAACTCGAGCTACTTCTGGGTCTGCACCTCGCTCTCGCGGATGCCCCTGAAGTCGGCGCTGCTGTCCTACGGCGGCGTCACCCTGGTGAACGGCGTCACCGCGATGGCCGTGGTGTACGTGCTCTGGGCGGCGGGCCTGCTCTGAAGCAGAAACAGCGCATGCCCGGCTGACAACGGAGCAGGGTAGTATGATGGCGGTATGAAAGTGAAGACATCTATCACACTCGATGAAGATGTGGTATCCGCCATCGAAGCAATCGCCGGGGAAGGCGAGAGTCGGTCCCGGACGATAGAGCGTCTGCTGCGTCAGAGTCTCACCGCGCGGAAACGAGCCGACATCGATGATCGGGACCGCGAAATCATCGATGCGCACGCCGACGAGCTGGCGGCCGAGGCTCTCGACGTGCTCGGGTATCAGATCGAAACGTGAGACGCGGCGACCTCTACCGGGTGCCGCGACCGCACGCACGCGAACCGAAGCGTTTCCGCGTATTCGTGGTGGTCAGCCGGCAACGGCTCATCGACTCGCGTTTCCCGACGGTCGTCTGCGCGCCGGTTTACTCGCAGCGGCACGGACTTGCAACGCAGGTCGACGTCGGGCCGAATGAAGGCCTGCTGCACGACAGCAGCGTGCACTGTGACGAACTTGTCAGCCTGCAGAAGTCGCGGCTCACCCGGTTCGTAGGCAGTCTCGACGCGGACGGGCTCAAGCGCCTCGACAGGGCGCTGCGCGTAGCCTTGGGCATCGACCCGTCCCGGGGCATGGAGCCCTGGCAGGCCGGAGCCTGAACCCGCCCGGCAATCCGCACCGGCCGGCGCAGGCAGAACTACTTCGCCAGCGGGTGCGGGCGGACCTGGAACTTGACCGCCTTCTGCAGCGTGCCCTGGCCGCCTTCGAGGTGCCACGCGGCGTAGTTCGAGTAGCTCGACCAGAGTCCCTTGCCCTTCCAACCCGTCGTCGGGTCGTC
Source organism: Vicinamibacteria bacterium (assembly GCA_022820825.1). Lineage (GTDB taxonomy): Bacteria > Acidobacteriota > Vicinamibacteria > Vicinamibacterales > UBA8438 > JAAXGX01. Next base: position 5,204 of record JAJEEU010000065.1, on the reverse strand, counting down.
GATGCGGCCCACCGACGAGCGCGAGAAGAAGCCCATCGGATACGGCACGCGCATCGTCACGAATTCCCCGGTCGACGGTATGAACACCTGCAGCGCGTCGGTGTTCACGTCGCCGTAGACCGGCGTCTCCGGGCCGAAGCCGAGCACGTCGTGGTGGTCGACCTGCGTCAGGTAGCTCTCGTCGGCGTTGATCGGCATCGAGGCGTTCTCGAACGTCGGCTTGAACATCCGGTTGAACGTCCAGCCCTGCGGACAGCTCTGCCCGCTGGCCGTCGGATCGCTCGTGTTGTCGCAGCGGCTGCGGTCGAACGACGCGAAGTGGCCGCTCCCCCGCCAGTCCTGCCAGGCGACGCCGTCGCGCGTCAGATGCAGGCCGCCGCTGCCGTACGCCGGCGGGTCCGTTACGGTCGGCGGCGGCTTGTACATCTCGGAAACGCAGGACAGCGGCGGATTGTCTCCCAGGTCGAGCCGCACCAGCGTGTCGTCGGTGGGGCCGTTGTCGGAGCACCAGATGCTGCCGTCCACGTCGTTCACCGCCGGCGAGTAGCAGCCGTACGCCACGCGGTGGTCGCGCGCCGGGTCCACCGGCTCGTCCGGTTCCGTCCACCCGGGCGAGATCACGCCGTCGCCGTTCGTGTCGATGACGGTCGGACACCAGCCCTGGGCCGCCTCGGCGTCGCCAGTCTCGTCCCATATCTTCGTGTCGACCCAGCCGACCCCGTCCCGGAATCCGTAGTAGAAGACGTCGTCGTGGCTGAGCTGGTTGTGGTCGGAGGAGAAGCAGGTGTCGATGCCGCTGAACTGCTCCGTCTCCGGGTCGTACATGAACACCTGCCGCCGGCCGCGCTCCAGCGGGAAGAAGTCGGCGAAGCGGTTGCCCGGATCGGTGCAGAAGTCGGGCTGCTCCTCCTCGCCGCGGACGCGCCCGGTGAGCCAGACGCGGCCCTCACCGTCCATGGCGACGCTGCGCGGGTCCGCCGCGCGCGCCCAGATCGCCTCGTTGCCGTAGTAGGGCGACTCCGGCGTGTCGGTCATGATGCGCGGCGCGTCGGTCGGGATGGGGATGTTGAATGCGCGGTGCTCGACCGGATCGATCACCGCCAGGATGTCGCTCGGCTGGACGACGCCGTAGACGAGGCCGTTCGCGTTGACCGTAGCGTCGCGCACGTCCGAGCCGGTGCTGTCGGTCCTGCCGTCCAGCTCGGTGCCCCAGTCCCACAGCGTCACCACGACGTTGCGCTCCAGCAGGCCCGGCCGCGCGGGCGTCTGCCGCGGCGCCTCGCCCGCCGCGACCCGCTCCGTCCAGTCCGCGAACATCGCGCGCTGCTCGCCGAAGCGCTGGTAGCCGGCGTCCATGAAGGCGCCCATCGGCCCCATGGCGACGCGCTTTTCCCAGGCTTCGAAGTGCGAGTCGGAGGATTCGAGGATGTCGGAGGGGATGGTGCGGGTCGCCTCGTTGCCGATCTGGTGGCAGCTCAGGCAGACGGTGACCATGCTGCCCAGCCACTGCTGCGAATGCTCGCCCGGCGGCAGGTCCATCATCGACAGCCACCAGGCCGCCGGATAGACCTGCGCCGCCGCGAGGGCGTCGGGCGCGACGACGGCGTCCAGATCCAGGTGCTGCCCGGGCCGCGCCGAGACACGCCCGGAGTCGACGAGACCGTAGCCGCGCACCCAGACGTCGTAGCGGGCTTCCGGCAGGTCGGGCAGCACGTAGCGCCCCTGCTCGTCGGTCGCCACGATGCGGATGAACCGCGTCGGCAGGTCGGTCGTCTCGGCGATCACCCAGACGCCCACCTCGGGACCGTCGGCGCTGGTCACGACGCCGCCGATATCGTCCGGATCTATCTCGACGCCGCCACCCTGGGCCACCGCCGCGCCATCGCCAGACCCCACGGCCAGCACGAGCACCGCCGCCACCGCGGCCGCACTCGCCGCCAGCGTCCATTTCAGCCGCACGTTCATCGATGCCTCCCCTGATCCGCGCGACGGGCCTCCGCCCGCCCGCGGTCTCGCAACGATCAACCATTGTCCCGGCGCTGTCAATCCATCTTCACTTGGGGCTGCGCCCCAAACCCCCGGCGGATGCTAGCGGGGACCCCATAGCCCCGCGCCGCTGCCGCCGGGCCGCGCCGTGCGCGGCCTGGGGACGGCCGCTCGATGCTTGCCGTCCCCTTCCGTACTTCGCCGTTATCCGGGGTGCCGGCCATTGTCCTGCTTGGGGCTGTGCCGTCGATCAAGCGTTGCGGGCGGTGGGCGTCGCGGATACGATGGAAGATCATGCGGATCGGCATGCTGGCGCTGGCGGCTCTCGGATTGACGGCGGTCGCCTCCGCACCGGCGCACGCCGCGCCCGGGGACGCGGAGGCGGTGCAGGAGGAACCCGCGGGGCGGCAGCCGGGATTCCTCTTCGGCCGGCCCGGCGCCGCGGTGGGTTTCCGCGTCAACTGGAATCGCGCGCGCGCCGAAAGCGACGTGCACAACTTCCTCACGGATATCCTGACGCTCGAGCAGCGCGATTTCGACGCGCTCGGCGTCGGCATCGACCTGGGGTTTGCAGTAACTTCGCGGCTCGATGTGCGCGCCGGACTCGACTATGTGAAGACGCCCGAAACCACGTCCGAGTTCAGCGAATTCGTGGGGAGTGACGGGCTGCCGATCGCCCAGGACACCTGGCTCTCGCAGACGGACTTCAACGCGAGCGTGGCGTTCGCGCTCATCCCGCGCGGCCGGTCCGTCGGCCAGTACGCTTGGATCCCGAACGCCGTGGTGCCGTACGTCGGGGCGGGCGTCGGCATGCAGCGCTATGCGCTGGACATGCTCGGCGAGTTCGTCGACGCCGCCACGCTCGACATATTCGAAGACCACCTGCAGGCGAGTGGCTGGGCCCCGAGCGTCCACCTGTACGGCGGCGCCGACATCCGCCTGCTGCAGCGTCTGTATCTGACCGCCGAGGCGCGGTACGTGCGCGCCTCCGCCGAGCCGTCCGGCGCATTCGATGGGTTCGAGGACATCGATTTGTCCGGCATGCGGGTGGGGGCAGGCATCCGGTTCATCTTCTGACGCACGCGGCCAGGCAGGAGCGAAGCAAGGGAGTGACGTCATGATCGCAATCGTTTCCGGATTGGCAACGGGGCTGGTCGTCTGGGTGCTGCAGCCGTCGGGCCACACGCCGCCGAACATGCCGGCGGCGGTGCAGGGACCCGCGCCCGTCGCGGCGGGCGCGGACGGCGAGCTCGACGCGCGCTGGCGTCCCTGGCTGGGGTGCTGGCAGCTCTGGGAGGAGCAGCTCGACCCGTCGGCCGCGGACGAGGTCAACGAGACCGCCGACCTGCTGGACCGGACGCTGGTCTGCGTGCGGCCTGTCAACGAGGCCGGCGGTGTGAACCTTACGGCGGAAGCCGGCGACCGCTTGCTCGTCGACCGGACGCTCGTGGCCGACGGGGTCCGCCGGGACGTCGAGGAAACCGACTGCACCGGCTGGGAACGGAGCGAGTGGTCGGCCGACGGACGGCGCCTCTTCACGCAGGCGGAAATCCAGTGCAGCGACCAGCCGGCCCGCAGGGTGACCGGCGTCAGCCTGATGACGTCGGCCGCGACCTGGGCCGACATCCAGGTGATCGACGTCGGCGGACGCCAGTTGGTCGAGGTGCGCCGCTACGCCCCGCTCAGGCCGGCCGAGCAGGACGCGCGGCTGGGCGCCGACGCACTAGGGATCGACTGGATCGACGTCAACGATGCTCGGCGCAGGGCCGCGGCGCGGCTCGACCTGCCGGCCGTGATCGACGCGAGCGAGCGTACCTCGGCGCGGGCCGTCGAGGCGCTGCTGGTCGAGACCGAGCCGACGCTGCCGCTCGACGGCGACGCGCTGGTCGCGCTCGACGACGCGGGGATCAGCGGCGGCGTGATCGACCTGCTCGTGGCGCTGGCCTATCCGGATCGGTTCATCGTCGAGCGGCGCGACCGCGGCGGATCGTGGTCCTCGGGCGGCTGGCGCGGATTCAGCGGGTTCCACGACCCCATCTGGTACAACAGCTACTATCCGTACTACGTCACCCCGCTCGGCTACCACTTCTGGAGCCGCGGCTACTACGACCCCTACCTGTACGGCGGGTTCGCCACACCGTTCGTGGTCCTCGCCGACGGCATCGGCGGGGTTGACGAGTCCGGCGCGCGGGCGGTCCCGGGCGTGGGATTCACGCGGGTCTCGCAGCGCGGCTGGAGCGGCGGAGGCGGATCGGCCGTGGTCCCCGGCGGCTTCACCTCGGGCGGCGGGTCGTCCGGTGGCGGTTCGTCGGGCGGCACGGTGTCGCGGGGCGGATTCTCCAGCGGCGGTTCGTCGGGCGGCGGCTCCCGGGGCGGCTCGGGCGGCGGGCGCACGGCGGTCCCGCGGCGCTAGGGTGCAGCAGCCCGCCGGCTACTCGACGAAACGCACCTCGAACATCTTCGGCCACCACTTGCCGGTGATGTAGAAGGTGCCGTCGTCCGGCTGGTAGGCAATGCCGTTGAGGACGTCGACTCCGCGCGCCTCGTCGCGCGTCAGCAGGCCGGACGCGTCGATCTGGTGCGTCACCCGCCCGCTGGCCGGATCGATCCGCACGATGAAGTCCTCCTGCCAGACGTTGGCGTACACGGCGCCGTCGACGCACTCCAGCTCGTTGAGCTGGTCCCGCGGGCGGCCGCGCAGCGTCACGCGCACCGCGCCAACCGGCTCGAACGTCTCCACGTCGCGAAACGTCAGCGTGTCGGAGCCATTGCTCATGACGAGCCGGTCGCCGTCGTGGCAGAGGCCCCAGCCTTCGCCGCGATAGCGGAAAGTGCGCACGGCGTCGAAGCTGCGCAGGTCGTAGACGAGCGCGCGCTCGGCCATCCAGGTCAGCATGATCAACCGGTCGCCGGCGCGCGCCAGCCCCTCGCCGAAGAACGCCGGCGGCACTGCGACCTGCTGCTCCACCGCGCCGGTCGCCGGGTCGAGGCGCCGCAACCGCGACTCACCGTAGCGGCCGGTGCTCTCGTACAGGCTGCCGTCCCACCAGAGCAGGCCCTGCGTGTAAGCGGAGGTGTCGTGGTGCAACTCGCGCAGCACGTCGACGCGCAAGGAGTGGACGACGCTCGCGGCGGGGCCCTGGGACGTTCCGACCGGCAGGCCGGCGTAGACCAGCGCCCAGCCGCCGGCGGCCAACGCGGCGAGCGCCAGCAGCACC
>JAJEEU010000054.1 GCA_022820825.1 Vicinamibacteria bacterium | reverse complement strand
CGACCATCTCGACCTCCCCGAGCATCGCCTGCTCGGGACCGATCGTCACCGCTGTCGTCGTCATCCTGCCCCTCCCCTCCGTATGCGGGGTGGGGAATTTTCAGTGACCACAACTGGGGATTATTGGGTGACCCGTGACAGTGCACGAGGAGGGCTTTCGCATCACGCTGGACGCAGCGGGTGACGTGCAGTTCATGCGGCCGGACGGCCGGCCGTTCCCTGCGGCCCCGCCGCCGCCGCTGTGGACGGGAGCGGCGCTGGCGCCGGTGACGGAGCGGCTCGAGCAGGAAGGAGTCGAGATCGACTCACGGGCGGCGCCGCCGGGTTGGCGGGGCGAGCGGGTGGACATCGGCTGGGCCGTCGGCCTGCTGTGGCGGCCGTCATCGGAGGGGTCAGTTGCCGACGCGCAACGATGACAAGGGCCCCTGTGGCCACGTAAAGAGAGCCCCCCTGAGCGCTCGGAAACAGCGGCATTCTGGCGCTGATCGACGGGCACGGATACTGATAGGCCGCGCCCGCCAGGTTGTTCCTTAGATCAGGACGGACCAGCAACGTCCCTAGACGAAGCCACTTGTTGCGTATGTTCGCATGGCGGTTGCGAGCTGTACTCCGTGCAGCCAATAAACGGACCATGCGCTCCCGTCCTTCTGACAAGGACACCAAACTCGCACTCCGGACACGGGTCCGGGGGATCGAGACAGTGGGTGCAAGTAACGCTGTCGACACTTCGAGGATGACGTATCGCATAGCCCTGCTTACAGTTGTCGCACCGGTGCGCGAGGTGTGGACACAACGGCCAGTTTGTGCAGCGCATGGTCTTCCCCGTCTGCGATTTGACCAAGGACCCACGGCAACGAGTACATGCGTGCGCCTCGTCCTCGACGAATGTACCAACCTGGCGCGTACTCTCATACGTTGCACGCACCTCGCGAACGAACTCGGATGGCTGCACCCGGTCCGACACCAGATACGCACCCCGCCTCGCCCGGGTTGTCGCGACATAAAACAACCGCCGCTCTTCGGCCCAACTCACGCCGCTGTCGCTTGTGGGCGGCAATACAAGATCGAGCAGCGGATCGTCTTCCAACTGCGCGGGAAAGCCCATGCGGTCGTCCGTCAGATCCAACACCACCGCGTAGTCTGCTTCTCGTCCCTTGGCGCCATGCGCCGTGCTGAACTCGTATTTCGGCCAATGCCGACGTCGGCGGCCGGGGATCGACTCACGACTATGCTTGTAGCGCCCGATACATAGCACCGAAAACCCATCGTCCGCGCTGCCGGCACCACGCGACTTTCCGCTTGGGGCTTCGACACTCATATCGTCGAGCGCCGCTGCAACTCCCTGCCGCTGAGTCTCGCAGGCAACAATCGTTATCCCCTCATCATCCTCCGTACTGCCTGTGCGCAAACTGCGCTGCGTCTGATGCGGGTTGCGCTGAACAAACGCCGCCGTCGGCTCGAGAATGCGCTCCCGGTAGCGAAAAGTAGTGGTCAGCGTCCGCTCTCGGACATGACCGAGATACTCCCCGCAGCGACGAACGAGACTCACGTCGCTGCCGGCAAAGCGATAGATCGACTGCCAGTCATCCCCGACGAGAAAATAAGCGAGCCCCGGACGCCTCAGCGCCGCGATCAACGCCATGCGACCCGCGGAAATGTCCTGAAATTCATCCACCAGCACATGGCGGTAGCGATGCTTCCATGTTCCTCCGCGAATGTGCTCGGCCGCCTTCCCGATCATGTCCTCGAAATCGACGGCGTCTTCCGCCTGCAGGGCTTCCTGGTACCGCGTCAGGACAGCGTCGAATACGGCCAGAAACGCGCGTTCACGTACACCCTCTGCTCCCGTTGCAGCGCGTTTCTCCAGTTCCTCCTTCGAAACGCCACTGTTCTTGACGTGTTTGAGAAAGATCCCGACCAGCCTTGCCAGCCACGTTGTCGTCAACGCGCGCAGCCGGTCGAGCAATTGCTTGCTCGGCACGACCTGCAACTTCACGCCCCGCTTCAGGAGTGCGCTTCTCAGTTCATCGTGCAGCACGCCTCGAATGTACTGATGGCTGTAGGTTTCGATCAGGTCCGTCCCATAGCGAATGTGAATGCCACGCTTCCACAGGACCCCGTCACGGTAGCCGGGCATGTATGAGGGCGGGCGTCCGTCTTCGTTCAGCGCGAAGTGTTCGATGTAGATGTCGTAGTCCGGAAGATAGAAATCAGGTTGGTACTGTCGATGCTGTGCAGTTGCGGTACGCCCCTCGTACGGCCGTTCGTACTCGAAATTGACCCCGTTCATGCTCAAGAAATTGGCGACCTGCACTTCTTCGAAGCTCTTGACCTTGATGCCCGTAAGTGTTCGAAGATCGCCGCGCTGCAAGTGTGCCCTATATTCACTCAGGTCCTTGAAATCGAATGCGGATTTCTGCGGGTTCCTGAACAACGCAAGAAAATCAAGCACCTTGGGGCCCGCCTCATGTGAATGCAACGCATCTTGAAGGATAGTCTCGATTTTGTTCCCGAATGCCCATTCGTCGTCGGCCCACGGCGCCAATGTCGGTTTCCTGCCCGTCGCCTTTCCGATTACCTTGTTTCCAAATGCATGGAAGGTAGACACTTCGACACCGCCGAGATCGTCGGGCAGCCGGTCCCGGATTTCTCCCGCGGCCTTCTTGTTGAAAGCCAGAACAAGAATTTTCCCGGGGGGTACATGCTGGTTGCGCACCAGGTACGCGACCTTTCCCGTGATGACGGAGGTCTTGCCGGTTCCCGCACCCGCCAGCACGAGTGTGACGTCCTCGTCCGTCGCGATCGCCTCTGCCTGTTCAGTGGTCAGGCCGTGAGCTGACACACCCTCCGCAACGCGCTGTACAACCTCGCGCTGCCGGCGCACGAATGTCGCGTTGGATTGTTCGCGCGCGGCCTCGAACTGTGCTTTCGTCCGCCACTCTCTTAGTCGTGTTCGCGCGGAAGCGGCTCCGCGCGGCAGGGAATCGGCAACCAGCTTGGCGTCGACTCGCAGCAACATGGGCTCGATGCGTTGCCAGAGCGGATCAGCCGTAGAATGCCGTGCGTAGGCATCTTCGCCAAAGAGCCTACGAATCGGTCGATCCAGCTCTTCGAGGGCTGGGGCACATCCCGCGGCCCGAGCGGATGCCGCAGCGCTTGTATCTTCTACGACCTGTTTCGCGATGTCGCGGCTCAGGCCGCCGATCGCGTGTTGCGGGCCGTCCACGACATCCATCGTGATCGCGGACCAGAACCAGCCATGCCTAATTTCGACGTGGTCAACTGCGCCGATGTCGATGACGAGGGCGCCGGCGCGCCTACCATCGAGGTACAGCGAGCCATCGGTGAGAGACAGTCGGGAGAAGCCGCCAGAAAAGAGCCGGAAGAGCCATGAGCTTTCCGCCGTCGTCTCCGCGGGCGGCGATGCGGCAAGCCGCATGCAGCGCTACGCCTTCGCTTTGGCTACAGTTCGATGCGGTAGACGCGGTTGTCGCGGAACGCCGAGACGTACAGCACGCCGTCCCCCACCGCGATGCCGGACAGCTCGCCGATGGTCGTCGCGGGTCCGAGCGCGCGCCGTTCGGGCCCGCTGAGCGCCAGCCCCTCCGCCACGACGACCGTTTCGCCCGACTCGGGATTGACCCACGTGACGCGTTCCGCTTCGACCTCAACGACATACAGGCCGCCGTCGCCGGCTGCGGCAATTCCCTCCGGGCCGGCCAGACCGCCGGCCACCTGCCGCGGAGATGCAAGCGGCTCGCCGTCGTCGAGCACCTGCAGCACCGACCCGCTGCGGTCCGTCACGTAGACGTCGCCGCCGTGGGCCGCGACGCCCGCCGGTTCGGCAATGCCGCCGGCCAGCGTTTCCCGGTCATCCGGTGCAGCGGGGTTGAACCGCAGCACGCTCCCGGTGCCGTACTCGGTCAGGACGATGTCGTCACCGACCGCGAGCGCGTCGACCGCTTCCTGGAAGCCTTCGACGCGCGCAACCATCTCGTCCGCGTCCGGGTTCCAGATGGTGATCATCGTGGAGCCCGTGAGGCCGGCTCCGGACAGCACCAGGTGCTCGCCGTGCGGCTGGACGGACGCGACCTGCCCCACGTCGGTGATCATCGCGGCCACGGTGTGGATGCTGGCGCCGGTGGCCGGGTCGAGCTCCCGCAGCGCTCCGCCGTCGCCCAGGAACAGCCGGCCGGATGGCGTATAGGCCAATCCCCCGGGCGAATTGACGTGGCTCGGCAGGACCACGCGGTTGGTCTCGGGCCCGGTAACCTCCACGATGGAGCCGTCCATGAAGCTCGACACGAAGATGCGGTCGTCGGCGTCGAGCGCCAGGTTGTCGAGGCCAACGCCCGGCCGGCCGACCACCTCGCGGTCGCCGCTCTCCAGGTCGATGCGCACGACCTCTCCGCGCTGCGTGTCGAGCACGTGCAGGCGACCCTGCGAGTCGAACTTCACCGCGGCCGGAATCCCGAAGTCGGTCGCGACGATCTCCGCTTCGCCGCTGTCCACGTCGACGCGGGCGACCTCGGCATTGAACCAGCGCGGGCCGTACAGCTTGTCGTCCGGACCCCAGTCCATGCCGTTGAGCCCGCAGCCCGGCCCCAGCTCGTCGTTGATCAGCCGCGGCTCCTCGACGCCGTCGGGATCGATCTCGAACAGGTGCGTGCCGAGGAAGCACTGCGAGATGAACAGCCGCCCGTCGTCCGAGAAGGTGATGGGATTCGCACCGGGGCCGGGCGCGCCGACAATGCTGGTCACGCCGTCGGGCGTGCGCTTGCCTACCTCGCCTCCGGCGATGTCGGTCCAGTACATCGCGCCGTCCGCGTCGAATGTCAGGTCGTCGGGACCGTTGACGCCGTCTTCGGGACCCCAACTGTCGACCACCGCGCCGCTCTCCGGATCGATCGCCAGGATCTGCGAGCTGACGACGCTGGCGATGTACAGGTTCCCGTCCGGGCCGAAGTAGATGCCGTTGGACCCGTGCAGCGGCCCGCCCTGGGCCAATACGGTGACCGTGGCGCCCGACGGGTCGGGCGCCGCGGGCCCCGCGCCCCCGCAGCCGGCGGCCACCGCGGCGGCGCAGGCCAGGGTGAGGGCAAGTGCGACGTATCGCAACGGTAGTCTCTCGCAAGCAGTCGTATTCGGCATCATGGTCGTCGCTCCGTGGTCATCGTGACAGCGTACAGGCGCACCGGATGATAACAGGTTCTCATGACGCGCGCGAAATCGTGCAGGCCGGAGTATCATGCTGGCGCGAGACTCATTCAGGAGAGCGATCATGCGCAGATTTCATTGGTTCGCGGCGGGGGTGCTGGTCGGGATCGTGGTCGTTGGGGGCTGGATGCTGGCGCAGCCGGAGGCGGCGGCCACGCTGACGGCCGAGGACCGGGCCGAGATAACGCAGTTGTACGCCACCATGTACCAGGGGTCCGACTTCCGCGACGCCGAACTGTGGCTTTCGGCGTTCGCCGAGGACGCGGTGTTCGTCTTCCCCACCGGCGACCAGTTGGAGGGCCACGACGCGCTGCTGGCGTGGCGCAACCAGAGCTTCGGCGGCGAGACGGGCGACGCGAAGCGGCGCCACCACGTGCCGAACATCCGCATCCTGCCGGGAGAAAACGGCGGCGCCACGGCGAAGGCCTACTGGATAGAGCTGGACGTCAACTCGACGCCGTCGACCATCAAGGGCACCGGCACGGCCGAGGATGTCTTCGTCAAGACCGCCGACGGCTGGAAGTTCAAGTACCACGCGGTCTACGTCGACCAGTTTGGCAACTAGACGTTTGCAGAACGGGGGAGATTCGCGCCGGCGTCAATCGCGGAACGGCTCCGACTCGGTGACCTGCACCTGGAAGCGCCGGAAGCCGCTGTAGGTCGCAGTGCCGTCGACGCGGGACCCCTGGCGGTGGTTCTCGTACCGCTCGCGCATCTCGGCCGGCACCAGGTGCCCCAGCCCGGGATCGACCGCGTAGCGCACGGCGATGACCGCACTCAACTCGGAGTCCTCCACGGCGAGCTCGCTGGCGAGCACGCGGCCGGTGGCGGCCTCGATCCAGAAGCGCCCCGCGGCGGGCAGGTTGCTCCTGCCGCGCCCGCGGATGACGGTGGTCGGCCAGTCCTCCCGATACGCGACCACCCAATGCCCGTCGCCCTCGGCGGGCCTGTCCAGCCCGAGGGGCGGCTCGTCGTCCGTTGCACGTTCGAACGCAAAGCGCGACCTGTGCCCGGCCTCCAGGAACAGCAGCGCCAGCGTCGGCACGTTGAAGTTGCGGCGCACGTCGCCGATGTTGTAGCGCGCGCTGTCGCGCAGGATGCCCTGGATCTGCGCGTCCGCTGACGCGGACGGGTCGAGAAACAGCTTCGCAAGCCGCTGCTCGCGGTCGCGGACAGGCCGTCCGTCGACCTCGAACACGTCGCGAAAACCGTAGTACAGATCGTCGCCGACCGGCCGCACCAGGAGGTAGTCCGAACGCAGCGTGCGCCGGATGCGCTCGCCGCCGTCATTCGGGAAGCGGCCGAAGCCGCGCGCCGCGGGTATCGTGGTGAACTGGTCGTAACGCTCTTCGGCAACCGCGCCGGACAGCGTCTCGCTGAAGCCGGTGACGTAGTTGCCCGCGCGCGCCAGCACATCGGCCAGGGCAGGCTCCTGCGCGTAAGTCGCGGCGGGCGCGGCCGCCAGCGCCACGGCCGCGAACCACAACGGAATTGCCGCCGGCGAGCGGCGCATGCTACCTGCCCTGCTGCCCGTCCGCCTCCGCTTCATCCGCCCGCGCGCCCGCGAGGATGTTCGGCATCGCGTAGTTGCCCTCGTGGCAGGCGTACTCGTACAGCGGCTCATCGTAGGCCTGCATCGGAATCGCAGCCGTCCACTCCCGCGTGTCCACGGTCGGATCGCTGACGGTGAAGCGGTAGTCGAGCGTGCCGTCGTCGAGCCGCGTGAAACGCTCCACCAGGCGCGCGTTCGGGCCGCCCGAGAACGTCAGGAAGAAGTTGGCCAGCGCGACCCGCTGCTCGGCCTTGGCGGCAAAGCCCTCGGTCTCGACCACCAGCGTGTCGCCTTCCCAGCGGCCCTGCGAATGGCCCATCCACTCGGGAATGCCCGCGGGGGCCTGCTGGCGGCCGGCCAGCGGGATGATGCGCGTGTCGTGGATCATCTCGACCTGCAGCACGACGTGGTCCGGCGTCTGCAGGATCAGGTAGTTGTGGTTGTAGAAGCCGGGGATCATGGCGCCCGGCAGGCCGCGCGTGATGCAGCGGTCGTAGAGGTTCATGTCCTCCCAGGACTCGGGCGGCGCAACCCAGCGCGCGATGAACTCCTGCGTCTTGCGCTGCGCCTCCTCCGTCATCGGCGGCAGCTTGCCGTCGGCGGGATCGACGATGAGGGACGTCTGGGTGATGAGGGCGCCCCGCTCGACCCAGAACTCGTTGTAGGCGCCCACGTTCCCGTCGCTGATGTTGTCGAAGCTGACCGCCTCGGCCACCTCCGCGTCGCGCACGGCAAGCTCCTCGCTCGACAGCGACTCCTTGTCGGCAAGGTCGTCCGGCCGCTCCATCGGCGTCGTTGTCGTATTGGTCCACAACCCCTGCAGGTCCGGATCGCCCCAAGGCGTGCGGGGAACGTCGGACGACTGCCCCTGGAGCGACACCGGCGCCGCCCAGGCCATCCCGACCACCGCGATCAACGCCGTCAACGTCTGTCGTTTCATCGTCATGCCTCCTCGGGTGGCCGGCCGCGCTCAGCGGCCGGCGCCGTCCAGCTCTTCCAGTACCGTTGCGACGAATGGCCGGACATACTCCATGTCGTATCCAGGATAGCCGCCGGCCACTCCCCGCGCCGCCGCCTCCGCCTCGCCGGCGCCGCCTCCGGCCGCGTGCGCGCGCGTGACCGCGCCAACGAGATCGCGCGTGAACTGCGCGTAGCGCTCCAGGTCGGCCCAGGTGAACCAGGCCAGCAGCGGCGTCAGGTCGGGGGGCTCCTGGTGGCCGGGCACCACCATGTCGAAGGTCCGCACCTCCGGGCCGCGGACGAACTCCGGGAAGTAGCTGAGCTCCTCCAGCACGGCCGCCAGCACCTCCGGATAGCGCGTGGCGATCCCGCCTGCGGCGGTGTCCACGTACGGCGGCGACGTGCTCGCGAACAGATCGCCCATGAACGCGATGCCCTTCTCCGGAAAGACGACCACCGCGTCGGCGTCCGTGTGGGACGCACCGAAATAGTGCAACTCGACTCGATCGATCCCGTCGAGCAGCGTCAGCGTGTCGCTGAACGTCCGGTTCGGCAGATAGCGGGCGTTGGCGCCGCTGAACGCGTCCATCGACTCCATCCGCCGCTTCGCGTTCTCGTGCGCCACGGTCACCGTCACGTGAGGGAACTCGACGTTGCCGGCGGTGTGCCCCGCGTGGTCGTGCGAGTTGATGATCATCGTGACCGGGGCGGTGGTCAGATTGTCGAGCGCCGCGCGGGTGGCCGCGCCCCAGCCGACGCCGAGCGTGTCGACCAGCACCACGCTGTCCTCCCGGACGAGCGCCAGGATGTTGTTGCCGCCGCCCCGCAGCAGGTACAGGTTGTCGCTCACGTCGAGCGACTCCAGGCGCACCCGCCGGGGCTCTTCCTGCCCGGCCGCACTGGCCGCGGGAACGGCAAGGCCGCCCGCCACCAGCAGCGCGCAGGCCGCCGCGCGCCGCGCGCGCGTCATTCCGCGGCCAGCGACGCGCACAGGATCTCCTCGTCGTTGCGGGCGCACACGTGGCGGTTGGCGTACGCCGGGTGGGAGAAGTTGACCGTCCTCAGTTGCCGCCGGTTGCCCGGATCACTGGTCGGCGCGATCAGATCGGTGCGGCTGATCTCCTCGTATCCCTCGGGGCTGAAGCGGGCGATGATCAGCTCCCCGCGATCGTTGTTGATGAAGTAGCGGTCGCCGTTGCGCACCATGAACGCCGACGCCCAGCGGGCGCGCTCCTGCGTCACCGCCTGCGTCTCCCAGAGGCGCTCGCCGGTGCGCGCGTCCAGCGCGCGGAGCTGGCCGTAGCTGCAGATGCCGTAGATGTAGTCGCCCTGGATGACCGGCGTGTTGATCACCGCGTGCAGCGCCTCGGTCATCAGCTCGCTGTCGCTCGCGCTCTTCCACAGCACGCTGGAGTCCGGACGGTCGCGGTCGAGTCCCAGCATCAGCGCGCCGTTGTAGAAGGACGACACGAACAGCCGCTGGCCGCTCAGCACCGGCGTCGCGACGCTCATCGCATAGTCGGCGTGCACCGGCTGCTCCCAGTACACCTCGCCGGTGGCCGGATCCAGCGACGCCACGGCCTCGGGGTGCCACAGGATGAGCTGCCGGACGCCGCCCGCCTCGATGACGATCGGCGCCGAGTAGCCCGGCTCGGAATCGGAGGGCAGCGCACGCCACACCTCGTCGCCGGTGCGCTTGTCGAACGCAACCAGCTTGGCGCCGGGGCTGCCGCCGACGAGACTGATGAGCAGGTCGCCCTCCACCAGCGGGGCGCCGGCCATGCCCCAGGCCGGGAGAACCGCATCATAGTCGGCCAGGTAGTCCTTGCTCCAGACGACCTCGCCGGTTGCCGCGTCCAGGCAGAAGAGCCTGCCGGCGGCGCCGAGAACATATACCCGGTCGCCGTCAACCGTGGGCGTCGCGCGCGGACCGACCGCCCAGGTGAAGATGAGTCCCGTGTAGTCGGTGTCCCATGCGTGCGTCCAGAGCACCTCGCCGGTCTGCTCGTCGAGCGCCAGGGCCCGCTCCACCACCGCCATGCTGGTGTCCGAGCGCTGCGCGTCGACGACGAACACCTTGCCGCCGGCCACCGCCGGTCCGGCGTAGCCGGCGCGGATCGGCGTCCGCCAGCGCACCTTCAGCCCGCCATCCGGGAACTCTTCGAGGATGCCGGTCTCGGTCCAGACGCCGAGCCGCCCGGCGCCGCGCCATTCGGGCCAGTCCTCCGCCCCCGCCTGCGGAACACCGAGCAGGAGCGCGGCTCCCAAGCCCGCGATGACAGCCTTCGTATTCATGGGCTCCGCTAGTCTACCGCGTCAGTTTCCCCAGCCGTAGCCGAGCCGCACGTAGTAGTACGCGCCGCTGTAGCCCCACGGCGTGTACTCGCTGTAGCGCTCGCCCACGGACATCGCTACCACCGACTCTTGCGAATACGTGTCGAAGACGTTCTGCGCCCCCACGGAGAGCGTGGTGCCCTGTCCGACGTCGACGCTCAGCTCGAGGTCGACGATCGGCCGGCCGGCGAAGAAGCCCTGGGCCAGTCCGCCGGAGGGATCGAAGATCGTTCCGAGTCCGCTGTCGTAGTCGTACCAACTGCCGTAGTAGCTGAGGCGGCCGAGCAGGCTCGCGCGCTGCCCGAGGCGCTGCGTGACGGAGGCGTTCCAGCGCGTGCGCGGCAGCGAGTGGGCGTACTCGGCGAGCCGCCTGCCGTCGAGCAGTCCCCTGGCGTTGTCGGTGACCTCGGTATCGGTGTAGCTGTAGACGGCGCTGAAGACGGTGTTCCCGCGGAGCGCGAGCGGCGTGTATGTCGTGACGACATCGACGCCCCGCGATCGCGTATTGAACGCGTTCGTGAAGAACCGGAAGTTGCGCACGCTCTCCGCGGCGTCGAAGCCCCCGGCCACCAGGTCGGCGATTTCCATGTCTGTCAGGAGGAAGTTGCTCGTGATCCCGATGCGGTCGGACACGCTGATCAGGAACCAGTCGGCAGTGAACGTGAACTGCCCCGCGTCGTACACCAGTCCGAGGGTGTAGTTGACCGACTCCTCCGGCGCCAGCGCCCGGCCTCCCCGCAACGCGGCCGCCGGCGAGATCGATGGAATGACGGCGTTGTTCACCAGGTCGCCCACGGTCGGGTCGAACCAGCTCGAGATGTTGAACCCGTTCTGCTGCCCGGGCGTGGGCGCCCGAAACCCCGTGCTGATGCTGCCCCTGAGGAACCTGAGCCGACCCGACAGCTTGCCGTTCGTCGTCGTGCCGAAGTCCTCGAAGTTCTCCACCCGGACGGCGGTGCCCAGCGTCCAGGCGCCGTCCGTGCCGGTCACCTCCAGGTCCCCGTAGGCCGCGATGTTGTGGCGGCTCCAACTGCCGGATTGCTGCGGTCCATAGCCGAAGAAGCCGTTGGCGCCGGACATGAACGTCTGCCGCGCGTACGGACCGACCAGCCAGCCCTCGCGGTCGCCCTGCAGCGTGCGGAACTGCTCGTCGCGCCATTCCGCGCCGGCGGCCAGGTTGATCCTGTCCGTGACGGCGTACGTGACGTCGAAGTGCAGGTTGATCTCGCGCTGGCGGTTCGTGCCGATGTCGAACGAGGTGGGCGACGCGGGACCGAGCGATGCATTGACCGTTTCGCCGATGAACAGCTCGCTCTCGTGCATGCCGAGCGAGCCGCTCAGGTCCCAGTTGAAGCCGGCCGAGGTGAAGCCGCGCACGCCGCCGACCAGCGACGCATCCCGAGCGGTGCCGCCCATCCGCGGCGTGAAGCCGCCCGGAAACATCTCCTGGAACGAGAAGCAGTTCGGGTCGTCGAACACCTGCTGCAGGGCGACCGGATCGGGGACGTGGTTGGTGACGGCCACGGTCGGGCAATTCGCGGAGCCCCGGCCGGCCGCCGCGAGCGCGTCGCCAATCAGCAGCGTGCGGCCGCCGTCGATGCTGAAGACGCCCAGCCGCGTGTTCGGGTTCCGGAAGAAGAAACTCTGGGTAACGGTCTTGCTGGCGTAGTTCGTGTGGGCGTAGAGCTGCACGCCGCGCGCCAGGGTGTAGCCGAAATTGCCGAACAGCTTCAGCTCGTCGTCGATGTCGGGGTTGCCCCAGACCTGCGGATGCTCGGAGCGGACGTGGGTGTTGCCGGCCGCGATGAGCGCAACGGCGTCGCTGCGCGGCGCGGTGCGGTCCGTCGGGTTCGCGTTGCCGAACTCCAGGCTCAGGTTGGCGAATCCGCGGCTGCCGAGCGGCAGGCCGACATTGCCCGCAAACTGGTACGCCTCACCGTCCCCGGCGCCGTGCATGCCGGTGTTGACCTCGAACGATCCGCCGGAGGCGGCGTCCTTGAGCTGGAAGTTCATCACGCCGGCGATCGCGTCGGAGCCGTACTGCGCCGCGGCGCCGTCCCGCAGCACCTCGACCTGGCGCAGCGCGATGGCGGGGATCACCGAGATGTCCGGCCCCTGGGAGCCGTACGCCACGCCGTTGCCGCCGTGCCACTCGAGGACCGAGGAGCGGTGGCGGCGCTTGCCGTTGACGAGCACCAGCGTGTGGTCCGGCGCCAGGTTGCGGAGCATGGCGGGGCGCACCACGGTCGAGGCGCCCTGGATCGGCTGGGTATTGGAATTGAACGACGGGATGACCGTGCGGAGCTGCTGCTTCAGGTCTCCCGCCCCGCGGCGCAGGAGGTCGTCGGACGACAGGACATCCACGGGGACCGCCGACTCGGTGGCGCTGCGCGGCGCCGCGCGCGAGCCGACGACCACCGTTTCCTCGCTGAAGCCGGCGAGCAGGCTCTCCATCTCCGCCGCCGACAGGCCCAGCGCCGCGACCTCCTCGGGCGTCATCCCGAGCGCGTGGCCGAGCTGCTCGATCAGCTCCGCCGCCGGCCTCTCGACCTGCTGCGCCGCGTTCTCCTGCGGCGCGCCGACCGCCGCGCTCTCCAGCACGAGCCATGCCGGCGCGAGCAGCGCCAGCGCCAGGGCGCCGCGCCACTGTGGATGACGCCGGGCGCTGAAGTACATCGCGTGATCGTACCATGGCGGGCGGCGCCTGCCCGCCGGCAACCATGCTAGGCTAGCAGCCTGTCGCAAGACCCCGCGGGAGGTGCCATGCGCTCGAACCGTATCCGGATGAATCCATTGCTCGCGCCGATTGCAATGCTGGCGCTGCTCGTGGCCGCCTGCGGGGCCCCGGAGGCGCCGCCGCCGGCCATGGACGCGCCGGAGGAGACCGCCGCCGCGGCACCCCCGACGTTCACCTACGATCCGGCCTGGCCCAAACCGCTGCCGAACAACTGGGCGCTCGGCGACGTCTGGGGCGTCGCGGTCGACTCGAACGACAACCCCTGGATTGCGCACGCGAACAGCGACCGGATCCAGGAGCTGCTCGCTGCTGAAGGCAAGGAGCTGGCGCCGCCGGTCATCCAGTTCGACAAGGAAGGCAACCTGCTGCAGGCGTGGGGCGGACCCGGCGAGGGCTACGACTGGATGGAGGACACGTTCGCCGCCGAGCACGGGATGTTCATCGACCACGAGGACAACGTGTGGGTGATCGGCGGCGGCACGCGCGCCGACGGCGGCGTCGTGCTCAAGTTCACCGCGGACGGCGACTTCCTGCTGCAGATCGGCAGGAACGGCGAGACCAACGGCAGCCTCGACGAGGAACTGCTGGGCGGCCCCACCACCGCGGCCGTGCATCCCGACACGAACGAGGTGTTCACCGCCGACGGCTACACCAACCAGCGCGTCATCGTCCATGACGCGGTCACCGGTGAATTCAAACGTCTGTGGGGCGCCTACGGACGGCCTCCGGACGACGGCCCCGTCGAAGAGCACACAACCGAGGGCCCGGCCCCGCAGCGCTGGGACCCCACCCACTGCGTGCGCGTCGCCCACGACGGCACCGTGTACGTCTGCGACCGCGGCCACAACAGCGTCCACGTCTTCGAGACCGACGGCACGTTCATCGCGGAGGCGTGGGTCGAGCGCGCGGTGCCCGCGCCGTGGCAGTTCGACTTCGAGACCGGCGAGTACCATCCCCGCAACGAGCCGGGGCCGGGCGTCGGGTCGGCGTCGATGGTCGCCTTCTCACACGATCCGGAACAGCAGTATCTCTACGTCGGCTCGGCGACCAGCTATCGCAAGATCTACATCCTCGACCGGCAGTCGCTGGAAATCGTCGGCGCCGTCGACACGCGCGGCGGCAACCACGAGATGGCGGTCGATTCGACCGGCAACATCTACACCGTGGACGGCTACTCGCGGTGGCCGGAACGGTACCTGATCGACCCGGCGCCCTGAAGAACCTGCCCTGCATCGGAGATCTCGCATGAAGCGACTGTGTGCGGTTCTAATCCTGGCCTCGGCGGCGACGCTGGGAGCCCAACAGGACTCCGGCGGCATGGTGGAGTGGCCGTACGTCGGCGCCGAGCAGTCCCACACCAAGTACTCGCCGCTCGCGGGCATCGACAGCTCCAACGTCGATCGGCTCGAGATCGCATGGCAGTGGGATCCGAACGAGATGCCCATGCCCGAGTACGGCGCGCGTCCGGGCAGCTTCGAGGCGACGCCGTTGATGATCGACGGCACGCTGTACTTCCCCACCATGTACTCCCGCGTCGTCGCGCTCGACGCCGAGACCGGCGCCGAGAAGTGGGTGTTCGACCCGCGCGTGTACGAGCTGGGCGGGCGCGGGTCCAGCCCCGGCGGGTTCAAGCACCGCGGGCTGGCTTTCAGGCGCGACGGCGACGACCTGCACCTGTACCTGAACAGCCGCGTGCGGCTGTTCGCCATCGACGCCGCCAGCGGGCAGTTGATCACCAGCTTCGGCGACGGCGGCAGCGTGCATCTCACGCAGGGCCACGGCCGCGAGGTGCCGGACGACGACTTCGACCAGACATCGCCGCCCGTCGTCTTCGAGGACATCGTGATCGTGGGCAGCCGGGTGCCGGACCGCGTGCAGCGGCGCTTCGACACGCCCGGTTCCGTGCAGGCGTTCGACGCGCGCACCGGCGAGCGGCGCTGGATTTTCTTCACCGTGCCGCAGTCGAACGACGCGTTCGGCGCCGACACCTGGGAAGACCAGTCGTGGCGCTACACGGGCCACGCCAACGTCTGGGGCCTGATGTCGCTCGACGAGGAGCGCGGCCTGCTGTACGTGCCGACCAGCACGCCGAGCAGCGACTACTGGGGCGGCCGGCGGCCGGGTGCGAACCTGTTCGCGGAATCGCTGCTCTGCCTCGACGCCCGCACCGGCGAGCGGCAGTGGCATTTCCAGGCCGTCCACCACGGGCTCTGGGACTACGACTTCACGTCGCCGCCGAACCTGGTCACCATCAACGTGGACGGGCGGACCATCGACGCGGTGGCCGAGGTTTCCAAGCAGGGCTTCACGTATGTGTTCGACCGTGTGACCGGCGAGCCGGTGTGGCCGATCGAGGAACGACCGGTCAACACCGAATCCGACGTCCCGGGCGAGGTGGTATATCCGACGCAGCCGTTCCCGACGAAGCCGCCGCCGTTCGCGGGACAGGGCGTGTCCCTGGACGACGCCAACGACCTGACGCCGGAGATCAACGCGCTGGCGCGCGAGGAGATGAGCCGCTTCCGGCTCGGCCCGCTCTTCACGCCGCCCGCGCTGCGCGGCACGTTGCAGCGCCCGCGCATCGACGGCGGCGCCAACTGGGGCGGCGCCGGCTTCGACCCGGAGACCGGCCTGCTCTACGTCCGGTCGACCGAGAGCACCAGCACCAACCAGGTGTGCGAGGTGCTCGGCGAGGACCCGGACGTGGACGTCGAGTTCAGCAACAACTGCCCGCACGGCGCCGCCGTGCAGATCTTCACCGGCCGGCCCGGTGCGTCCGACTTCGCGCGCAGCCAGTTGGGACCGATTCCGCTCACCAAACCGCCGTACGCCAACCTGACCGCCATCGACCTGAACGCGGGGGACATCGCCTGGCGCGTACCGTTCGGCGAGGGCAGCCGCATCATCCGCAACCACCCGCTGCTGCAGGGCGTCGACCTGCCCGAGCGCCTGGGCACCCCGGGCGCCAACGGGCTGATGGTGACGGCCGGCGACCTGCTCTTCATCGGCGGCGGCGACCCGTATCTCTACGCGTTCGACAAGGCGACCGGCGCGGAGGTGTGGCGGGGC
The DNA here is from genome assembly GCA_022820825.1 of Vicinamibacteria bacterium. Taxonomy (GTDB): domain Bacteria; phylum Acidobacteriota; class Vicinamibacteria; order Vicinamibacterales; family UBA8438; genus JAAXGX01. Next base: position 23,964 of record JAJEEU010000054.1, on the reverse strand, counting down.
GCCACGCCGTTCCGGACCAGCGGCAACCCGATGACGTACCGCACGGCCTCCGGACGGCAGTTCATCGTCATTGCCACCGGCGCGGGACCGGACGCCGCATTGGTCGCCTTCACGCTGCCGGGATAGAGCAATGAATCACCGAGGGAGACACTGCATGATCCGTCCGACGCTCACTTGCCTTGTCGCGGCCGGCCTGCTGGCCGGCTTCGCTACCGCTGCTTCGGCACAACTCGACAGTTTCGAGCCGATCACCGACGCCGAGCTGCTCGACCCGGCCCCGGCCGACTGGCTCAACTGGCGCCGCACGATCGACGGGCAGGGCTACAGCCCGCTGGATCAGATCAACCGCGACAACGTCGGCAGCCTGCAGCTCGCCTGGTCCTGGGAAACGTACGCCGGAACCAACCAGATAACACCGCTCGTCCACGACGGCGTCATGTTCATACCGAGCCGTTCGGGCGTAGTGGCTCTCGACGCCGCCAGCGGCGACGTGCTCTGGACCCACCTGCGTACCGGACGGCCGGCGCGCGCCGACCCCACTCTGCCGGGAAGCCAGCAACCGGGCCTGGCGCGGCGCAACCTCGCCATCTACGGCGACAAGCTCTACGCGGGCACGAGCGAGGCGCAGCTCATCGCCCTGGACGTGCGCACCGGCGAGGTGGTCTGGGAGCGGCAGGTGGCCGACCACGACCTCGGCTACCAGTACACCAGCGGGCCGATCATCGTGAAGGGCATGGTGGTTGCCGGAATGACGGGCTGCGAGTACTACAAGAACGACGTCTGCTTCATATCCGCGCACGATCCCGAGACCGGCGCCGAGCTGTGGCGCACGTCGACCGTCGCCCGCCCCGGAGAGCCGGGCGGCGACACCTGGGGCGACCTGACGCTCACCTTCCGCGCCGGCGCCGACGCCTGGCTCCCCGGCAGCTACGATGCGGATACCGATCTCATCTACTGGTCCACGGCGCAGCCCAAGCCGTGGGCGAGCGCGCAGCGCGGCACCGAGGGCGCGGCGCTGTACACCAATTCAACGCTGGCGCTCGACCCCGAGACCGGCGCCATCGAGTGGTACTACCAGCACATTCCGGCCGAGACGCACGACCTCGACGAGGTGTTCGAGGTGGTGCTCGTGCACCGCGACGACGGCCCCGCGTTGTTCAAGATGGGCAAGATCGGCGTGCTGTGGGAGCTCGATCCGCGCACGGGCGAGTACCGCGCCGCGCATGACCTCGGTTTCCAGAACATCGTGGACATCGATCCCGCGAGCGGCCAGGGCATCCTGCGCCGGGAACGCATTCCGCAACTGGACGTCCCGCTCGACTACTGCCCCGGCCCGGGTGGCGTGAGATCCCTGTGGTCGATGGCGTACCACCCGGCGACCGAGGCGTTCTACATCTCGCTGATGCCCGGCTGCGCGCACTCCACGTTCCAGCCGATGCCGGAGCCCGCGGAGATCGGCGGCGGCGGGGTCGGCCCGGCCGACCGGCGCTTCACGGCCCATCCGCAGAGCCCCGAGCACCTCGGCATCTTCGCCGCGATGAGCAGCCGCACCGGCGAGCTGCTGTGGACCCGCCCCAGCAAGCTGCAATACGCCACATCGTCGCTGACCACCGGCGGCGGCCTGGTGTTTGTCGGCAATCTCGACCGCAACATCTACGCCATGGATGTCCGCACCGGCGACGTGCTGTGGAGCACGCGCGCGCCTACGTCGATCGATGGCTTCCCGATCACGTACGCGGTGGACGGCCGGCAGTACGTCGCGGTGCCGTCCGGGCCGGGCTGGTTCCTGGCGTGGCGCAACGCCGAGCTGGTGTTCGACGACGTGCAGCGCCCGCGCACCCGCGGCTCCGTCATGCACGTGTTCGCGCTGCCGGAGTAGCCCTGCTGTCCGGACGTTCACGCGCTTCTCGATCTCCGCGTTGAGCCGTCCCGGCGGATGCCCGCCGTCCGGCCGCGCGGTCCCTGCGCACCATGATTGACTGGTTCGCCCGCAATTCCGTCGCCGCCAACCTGCTCATGGTGTTCATCATGGTCAGCGGGGTGATCGGGCTCTTCAATGTCCGCGGCGAGGAGTTCCCGACCGTTGCGCTCGACATGTTGACCATCGAGGTTCCGTATCTCGGCGCCGCTCCCGAGGAGGTGGAAGAAGGCGTCTGCATCCGGATCGAAGAAGCAATCCAGGGCATCGACGGGATCAAGCAGATCACCTCGACGGCCGCCGAGGGCATGGGCACGGTCCTGGTCGAGGTCGAGTTGGGCGCCGACGTGCGCGCGGTGCTGGATGACGTGAAGAACCGCGTCGACGCCATCGAGACCTTCCCGGAGCAGACCGAGAAGCCGATCATCAGCGAGCTGCTGCCGCGCAACAGGGTGGTCGACCTGGCCGTATCGGGCGCGGTGGATGAGCGCACGCTCAAGACCGTCGCGGAGCGGATCCGCGACGACCTGGCGTCCATCCCGCAGATCTCGCAGATCGAGCTGGTGAGCGCCCGGCCCTACGAGATCTCCGTCGAGGTGTCCGAGACGGCGCTGCGGCGCCACGCGCTGACCTTCGACGACGTGGCCCGGGCGGTTCGCCGCTCCTCGCTCGATCTGCCGGGCGGCGCGGTCCGCAGCGAGAGCGGCGAGATCCTGCTCCGCACGGTCGGCCAGGCGTATCGCGGCGTGGAGTACGAGAACCTGGTGCTGCTCGCGCGCGCAGATGGAACCCGTCTGCACCTGGGCGATGTCGCCACCGTTGTCGACGGCTTCGCCGAGACGGATCAGTCCGCCCGGTTCGACCTGGTGCCCGCGGTGCTCGTTGCGGTGCTGCGCAGCGGCGAGCAGAGCGACCTCGAGATCGCCAGCCTCGTTCTCGACTACGTCGCGCGCACGGCTCCGACGCTGCCGCCGGGGATCTCGCTCACGGTCTGGCAGAACAACGCGCGTATCCTGAGCGACCGCCTGTGGCTCATGGCGCGCAATGGCGCCACGGGGTTCGCGCTGGTGTTCGTCGTGTTGGCGCTGCTGACGGAGCTGCGGCTCGCCTTCTGGGTGAGCCTGGGCATTCCGATTTCCTTCCTCGGCGCGTTCATGGTGATGCCGGTGATGGATGTGACGGCGAACTTCGTCTCCACGTTCGCGTTCATCCTGGTCCTGGGAATCGTCGTCGACGACGCGATCATCGTCGGGGAGAACATCTTCCGCCACCGGGAAGCCCATGGGGACAAGCTGCGGAGCGCCATCGAAGGGGCGCGGGAGATCGCCACGCCGGTCGTGTTCGCGGTCCTGACGACGGTCGCCGCATTCTCACCGCTGTTCTTTGTTCCGGGAGAGTCCGGCAAGGTCGCGGTCTTCGTCCCACTCGTCGTGGTGCCGTGCCTGCTGTTTTCCCTGGTCGAGTGCCTGGCCATTCTTCCGGCCCACCTCGCACATACGGGGACGCCGCGAGACGGCGCGTGGCGCAGGTTCCAGCAACGCATCGCGAACGGGCTGGGCGCCGTCGGGCGCAACGTGTATCGCCCGGGTCTGGCGTTCGCACTCCGCTGGCGCTATCTCGCGCTCGCCACCGGCGTCGCGACGCTGGTGCTCACCGCGGGAATCGTGCTGGGCGGCCGGGTCGCGTTCCACTTCTTTCCGGTGCCCGAAGCGGAGCTGATTACGGCCTCGGTCACCTTGCCCGAGGGCACGCCCGTCGCCGCGACATCGGTCGCGGTGTCCAGGCTCGAAGCGGGGGCCGAGCGACTCCGCGGCGGCGTCCTGGAACGGACCGGTCAGGACGTTTTCCGCCACGTCTATGCGGCCGTGGGGGACCAGCCGATGGGGGACGAGGGTCCCGGTTCGGACACTTCGGTCGATACCGCGGCCCCCCACATCGGGCAGGTGATGATCGAGCTGGCGCCCGCAGACGAGCGCGCTCTGCGAGCCGAGGAGCTGGCGAATCGCTGGCGCGATCTGACCGGACCCATCCCGGAGGCAACCAGCCTGGTCTTCGGCACGTCCGGACCTACCGCGGGCAACGACGTCGACGTCATGCTGGTCGGCTCCGATGTCGAGCAGCTCACCCTGGCGGCCAACGCCGTCAAGGCGCAACTACGGACCTACGCGGGCGTCTACGACATCGCCGACACGTTCCAGCAGGGGAAGGAAGAGCTCAGGCTCGGCATCACGCCTCACGCCGAGACGCTTGGCCTGAGCCTTCTCGATCTCGGTCGCCAGGTGCGCCAGGCGTTCTATGGGGAAGAGGCCCAGCGGATCCAGCGCGGTCGCGACGACATCCGCGTGATGGTCAGGTATCCCAGCGACCAGCGACGTTCATTGGGGAATCTCGAGGACATGAGAATCCGCACCCCCGAAGGCGGCGAGGTGCCGTTTCGCCTCGTGGCGGCGGTCGAGCCGGGTCGCGGCTATGCGTCGATAAAGCGCGTCGACCGGCAGCGCGCGGTGAACGTGACGGCGGCTATCGACGAGAGCACGACGACGAGCGCCACCGTGACCGGGGCGCTGGAGAACCGCGTTCTCCCCGACGTGCTGGCTGCACATCCCGGGGTGCGCTACTCGCTCGAAGGCGTCCAGGCGGAACAGCAGGACTTCCTGGGCGGCATACTCATCGGCTTCACGCTCGCCCTGTTCGGCATCTTCACGCTGCTGGCCATCCCGCTGAAATCATACGTGCAGCCGCTCATCATCATGAGCGCGATCCCGTTCGGCTTCGTCGGAGCGGTGTGGGGACACATCATCATGGGCGTCGACGTGTCGATGATGTCGGTGATGGGCCTGGTCGCGCTGGCCGGCGTGGTGGTCAACGACAGCCTGATCATGGTCGACTTCATCAACCGCAACCGCAAGGACGCGAGCCTCGTCGCGGCCGTCCAGCAGGCCGGCGCCGAGCGATTCCGGCCCATCATTCTCACCTCGCTCACCACCTTCGCGGGACTGGCCCCGATCATGTTCGATGGGAGCGCCGTGGCGGAGTTCATCCTGCCGCTGGCGATAACACTGGCCTTTGGCGTCGTCTTCGCAACGTTCATCACCCTCATCCTGGTGCCGACCCTGTACCTGGTCATGGAGGACGTCCGCTGGCTGCTGAGGAGCATTAGAATGGTGCGGTAGCACCAAGCCGAGGAGGCCGAGATGAGATTTCGTTCAATCGCGTCGCTCGTGTTGCTGGCGGCACTGGCCGCCCTGGTCGCGCTCCCGGCGCCGGCCTCCGCCCAGACGGCCCGCACCGCCTGGGGGGATCCGGATCTGCAGGGGCTCTGGAACATGAACCACGGCACCCCGCTGGAGCGGCCGGAAGGCGTCACGGCGGCGGTGCTCAGCGACGAGGACCGCGCGACGCGGCGGGCCGAGCGGTCGAGCGCGTTCTTCACCCCGCGCGACGGCGACCCCGGCTTCTACAACGAGTTCTGGTTCGAGTGGGGCAAGGAGGACAACCGGACCGCGATGATCGACGACCCTGCCGACGGGCGCATTCCGATGCAGCCGGGCGTCCGCGAGCGGTTGAACGAAATGCGCTCAGCGCGGCGGGCGAAGGCCGAGTCGCCGGACACCTGGACCGACATGTCGGTCTACGACCGCTGCATCACCCGCTGGGCGCTGCCGGCGCTGCCGACCAACTACAACAACAACTGGAACATCCTGCAGACCCCCGACTACGTCGTGATCTACATGGAAATGCTCCACGACGCGCGCATCATCCCGCTCGCCGGCCGGCCGCACATCGACGACGGCATCCGGCAGTGGCTGGGCGATTCGCGCGGCCGCTGGGAAGGCGACACGCTGGTCATCGAGACCACGAACTTCAACGGCAAGCACAACTTCAACGCCTCGCAGGAAGGCCTGCACCTGGTCGAGCGGATCCGGCGCGTGGACGCCGAGACCCTCGACTGGCAGTGGACCATCACGGACCCGGAGGTCTATACGCGGCCGTGGACCGGCTCGCTGCCGCTGAGCGCTACCGAGGGCCCGCTGTTCGAGTTCGCCTGCCACGAGGGCAACTACGGGCTCTACAACATCCTGGCCGGCGCGCGGGCCGAGGACGCGCGCGAGGCGGCGAAGCAGTAGCTACGGCAGCTCGTCGTAGATGGTCTGGAACGCCGCCTCGATCCGATCGGAGCGGTAGTCCGGATAGCGCCCCGCCAGGTCGAACGCGGCGACCGCCTGCGCAGGTGTCTGCCCGTCGCTCTTGCCCGCGCGCGCCGCGGCGACCATGTCGGCGTTGAACCGCTGGAACTCGACGAAGTCGTCCCACGACGTCACCGGAATGTGGCCCGGGATGACCGTGTCCACGTTCCCGATGCCCGCCACCGCCGCGGCCAGGGTCTCCGGAATCGCCAGACCGCTGCCGCCGTTGTTGCGGTCCAGGAACGGCGCGTCCTGCCAGGGGAACATGTCGCCCGCGTGCATCACGCCGAGCGCGGGGAATACCACGAACGTGTCGCCGCTGGTATGGCCGGGGCCGAAGTAGTACAGGTCGATCCGCCCGTCGCCCGAGCCGAGCGTCAGCCGATCCGAGTAGGTCCGCTGCGGCAGGAACTTCATGCCGTCGCCCTGGAAGGCCTCCATGCCCTCCATGTTCGAGCGGGTGTTCTCGTGCGCCACGATGGTGACGGTCTCCGGGAAGAAGCTGTTGCTGCCGACGTGGTCGCCGTGCGTATGCGTGTTGATGATCCGGATGACCGGCTTGTCGGTGACCGTGCGGATGCGCTCCAGTATGGTCGGCCCCCACCCGGGCAGCTTGGTGTCGACGATGCTGACACCCTCGTCGGCGATGAACACGCCGACGTTGCCGCCACTGAAACCCGGCCGGTTCCACGGCGGACCACCGGCGACGTAGTACAGGTTGTCCCGCACCATCACCATCTCCGCCGCATCGAGCTGCACCGGCGTCGGCTCCTGCGGCGCGCCGATTCCGATCGACACGCTGCCCACCGCCAGCAACGCGACCAGCATCATTCCTCGCCTCATCAGAATCCTCCTGGAAAGAACACCCGCTCCACGAACCAGAACGCGCCGGCCAGGATCACGAACACGGACCCGCCCACGACCAGCCGCCGGCCGGCCGCCGCGCTCCAGTTCCGCAACGCCGCCAGCAGCCACGCGGCGACCACCACGATGGCGAGCTGGCCCAGCTCCACCCCCACGTTGAACGATACCAGCGACCAGGCTATGTCGCGCGGCGGCAACTGCATCGCCTGCAGCACGGAGGCGAAGCCGAAGCCGTGGATCAGCCCGAATCCCAGCGCTATCCAGGCGCGCATGTCGCGACCGTCGCCCACCAGCAGGTTGTCGGCGCCCACGCACACGATGCTCAGCGCGATGGCCGGCTCGATCAGGTGCCCCGGCGGGTTGAACAGGTTGAGCACGGCCACGGACAGCGTGATGCTGTGCGCCAGCGTGAACGCCGTGACGACGATCAGGAGCTGCCGGATCGTGCCGCCGAGCAGCAGCAGGCCGACGAGGAACAGGATGTGGTCCGGGCCGATTAGGATGTGGTGCACGCCCTGCGGCACGAACTTGCCGATGACGGCGCCGGTCCCCTGCCAGGTGCCGCTGAAGTACTCCGTGCGCGGCTGCCCTATGTCGAGGATGGCCTGCGTGCGGAGCGAGCCGTCCTCGTACACGTTGAGGAACGTCTGGTGGTTCGTGTCGTAGGGAAACAGCTCGGCCGTCACGTCCAGGCGGCCCGGGACGCCGTCCAGCGCGTAGCGGAACCGCAGCCGCAGCGACTGGCGATCGCGCAGCACCTCGGGCTCGGACCAGACGGGCGTCAGCAGCCGATCGCCGATGGCGACCTGCAGGCGCGGGCCGAGAATGTCGCTGATGGCGTCCGCCTCGCGGCGGGCCACGTCCGGAATCAGCAGCCGCTCGGGCTGCTCGATGCCCAGCTCGTGGGCCAGGTCGATCATGTGGGCGACCAGCGACGCCTCGATCCTGTCATCCGCGATGCGCAGGTCGAGGTAGCTGAACGGGATCGGGTGCGCGGCCGCCGGCTTGCCGGACACGAGCCACACCGCGGCCAGCAGCACCGCGACTCGAATTCCAGTTGGACCAGACACGCCCGGATATCTTACCCGCCGGCGTGGCGATGCGTTATCGCCCCGCCGGAATCCGCACGTCCGGCGCGACCGTCAGCTCCACGTGCGAGGGATGCTCGGCGTCGTGAAAAATCGTCTGTGTGGCGGTGACCATCTCCGCGTCCTGCCCGAGCGGATGGCCGGTGTTCAGGTTGCGGTCGTATTGCGGAAAGTTCGACGAGCTGACCTCCAGCCGGATGCGGTGCCCGCGCCGGAACACGGTGGCGGTGTCGCCCAGCGGGATCGTGTACTCGTAGATCTCGCCGGGCGTGATGAGCGAAGGTGCGCTCCTGAGGCCGTTCCGGTAGCGCGCACGGACGATGCGGTCGAGCACGTTGTGCGCGATGCCGTCCAGGTGGACGTCGACCAGCTTCGCCGTGAAGTCGGTGTCGCGCGCCGTGGATGCGGCCCATAGCCTGACCGTCACCGGACCGATGACGGCGAGATCCTCGGCAAGCGGTGCGCTCGTGTAGACCAGCACGTCGTCCCGCAGCTCCAGCTCGGACTGGTCGAGCGCGCCGCGCATCAGGAAGTCACCGCAGCACAGGTTGCCGCCCAGCGTCGGCACGGGGTCCGCCGGGTCGTAGACGAAGCGGTCCGGCGGCCCGGACGGCGCTTCGCGGCCGAGGGCGCCGTCGCCGTGCCGCGTGTTGGCGCTGCCGCCGCTCGACAGGTGGAAGCGGACCGGGCGCGCCTGCGGCAAGGGAAAATCGTCGGCGGCCAGGTAGAAGCCGCCGCCCTCCGTACCCGTATCGGGCGGCACCATCACGAAGAGCTGCACATCGGGCTCGGTGTCGATGCCGTTGTCGCTGCCCCTGAGGTAGTGGTCCAGCCAGCGGTCCACGAGCGTCGCGTCGAACGTCTGCGCCTCCGGCCCCCAGGTGATCAGGCCCTGGTCCCGGGTGTGCCCGCAGCAGGTCATGACCAGCTTCGTGCCGTTGCGCGCCGCCGGCGAACCGCCCCCGGCGCGCATGCCGGCGAAGTTGCGCACCGTGCCCACCGCGAACACGTCGTACCACCCGCCCGTATGCAGCACCGGCACGTCGATGTCGCCGTAGCGCTGCTCCACGTCCACCCTGCGCCAGTAGTCGTCGTAGTCCGGGTGCGCCAGCCAGTCGTAGTAATACGGCGCGAATTCCCGGAACGCCGGCATGCTGTTCAGGGGCAGAATCCAGATCCACTCGGAGAGCAGATCGCGGCGGCCGGCCTCCATCCGCGCGGCCACGCGGCGATCCATCTCCTCCAGCGAGAGCCCCGAGCCTTCCATGTCACGGCGGTAGCTGTCGGCCAGGAAGAAGGCCAGCGTCCAGCCCAGGTTCAGGTGCAGGTCGAAGGCGCCGTTAACGTACGTCCAGTTGTCGCGGTAATCGGAGGCCGTGATCTCCGCCACGGCGGTCACGAGGCTCGGCGGCGCCCGTGCGGCCGCCTGCAGCGTGGTGGCGCCGACGTACGAGGCGCCGAAGATGCCCACGCGGCCGTCGGACCACGGCTGCTCAGCCGCCCATTCGACCGTGTCGTAGCCGTCGTTGCCTTCCTGCTGGAACGGATCGAACGCGCCGCCCGAGCGGTACCGCCCGCGGGCGTCCTGGTTGAGGCCGACGTATCCGCGGCGCGCCAGCGCCAGCAGCCGCTCGTTGTCGCAGTTGCTGCCGGCCGCCAGGCTGCCGCGGGTGTACGGACTGCGCGTCAGCGCCACCGGGTAGTTGCCGGACCGGCGCGGCAGGTACACCTCCGTGGCCAGCAGCACGCCGTCCCGCATGGGCACCTGCTCGACGTGGCAGGTGACATCGTCCGGATCCGATTGCGCGGCCACGGCCCCCGGCAGGACCAGAAACAGCGCCGGAATCAACAGTGCGGCACGGGCGATGAACATGGGCAATGCGCAGGTCGGGGCGCCATCCGGCACATCGAACGATAGCACGGAGCGGCAGCGCCCCTGTGGTAACATTCCGGCCCACACGAGACGGACCGGTATTCCCGCCGCGGCCGGCATGATCGGTGCGCCGGGTGGACGGTCGAGGAGGCCCGATGCAGGTCAGCAAGCGATTCGGCATTCTGTTGCTCGGAGCGGTGTTCGCGGCCGGTCTGGGAATCGGCGTGGTGCTCGACGATCCGGCCGAGGCGCGCGCCGCGTCCGACGGGATATACGAGCTGCGCACCTATACCGCGGCCCCCGGCAAGGTGCAGGAGGTGATCGACGAGTTGCGCCATGCCGCCGAGGGGTTCGAGCGCCAGGGCGTCACCAACGTCGGCTACTGGGTGCCCTCCGACCCGCCGCATTCCGAGACTACCGTCATCTACATGCTGAAGTTCGACACCCTGGAAGAGCGGGCGCAGAAGTTCGAGGACTTCCGCACCGACCCCGAATGGCGCAGGGTGTGGGACGAGTACAACAAGGACGGCCGCATCGTCGCCAACGTCGATTCGCTGTTCCTGAACGCGACCGACTACTCGCCGCTGCAGTAGACGCCGGCGCCGCATTGCGCACGTGCTCGCCGGGGGTCGGCGACCCGCGGCGGGGCAGCAATTGACGCACGGCCATTCGTGAGGTCCGCCGTGCTCGATACGCTCGTGACGAGATCCTGCTCGGGTATCGGAATCGCGGCCGCGGCCGCGCTGGCCGGCGTTCTGTCCGTCGCGGCGCCCTGGACGGCCCCCGCCGCGGCGCAGTCGGCGCCAACTTCCGCCGCTCCGGACCGCAGACTGGCCGACGCCGTCCAGCAGCGTGACTTCGAGACCGCCCGCGAGTTGCTGGCCGGCGGCGGCATAGATGTCAACGCGCCCCAGGGCGACGGCGCCACCGCGGTCGCCTGGGCGGCGCACTGGGACGAGCGCGACCTGGCGGCCGGCCTGATCGCGGCCGGCGCGGACGTCGACGCGCCGAACGATCTGGGCGTCACGCCGCTGATGCTCGCCGCCGACAACGGCAGCCTGCCGATGGTCGAGCTGCTGCTCGACGCCGGCGCCGATCCCGACGTTGCGCGTCCGAGCGGCGACACCGCCATCATGCTCGCGGCGCGGGCCGGCAGCACCGGCGTCGTGCGGCGGCTGGCGGCGGCCGGGGCCAACGTGAACGCCGCCACGGCCAGCGGCCATACGGCCCTGATGTGGGCGGCGGCCGAAGCGCATGCCGGCGTGGCCCGGGCGTTGATCGACGAAGGGGCGGCGCTGATCGACGCGCGCACGGAGTCGACGCCGTACGTGCCGCGCCGGCGGCGCCCGCGGCGGGGCGTGGTCCTGTTGCGCGACGGCGAGGCGGCCAATCCGGCGGAATTTCCCCGGGACAACGACGGTGATCCCGCGCGTACCGCCGGCGGCTTCACGCCGCTGCTGTACGGCGTGCTCGCGGGCGACCCGGCGACCGTCCGGGTGCTGCTCGACAACGGCGCGGATCCCGACGACGCATCGCCCGACGGCGTCTCCGCCGTGATGCTGGCGCTGAACAAGCGGCACGAGGACGTCGCGCTGCTGCTGATCGAGCGCGGGGCCGACCCCAACTACGACCGGCGCGACCACGTTCTCGATTCGTTCGCGCACCTCGCGGACGGCCAGGATCCGCTGGCGATCGAGCCGCTCCCGGACGACGGCGACTTCGCCGGCTACACGGCGCTGCACCTGGCGGCCGCCACGCGCCAGCATGCCGCGCTGCGCGCCCTGCTGGCGGCCGGCGCCGACCCGGACGCCCGCATGGAGCGCCCGAAGCGTTTCACGGAAGCGTTCGAGGTGGGCGTGTTCACGGCGCCCGGCGCGGGGCGGCTGACGCAGATCGGCTCCACGCCCTTCATGGTGGCGGCCAAGACGGCCGACGTCGAGGCGATGCGCATTCTGGCGGAGGCGGGCGCCGATCCGTTCGCCACGACCGACGACGGCACTACGGCGCTGCTGCTGGCCGCCGGTCTGGGGAAGCGCGCCGCCACCGACATCACCTACTACGACTGGGACCAGCACAAGGCCGTCGAGGCCGCCCGCTACGCGCTGGAGCTGGGTCTGGACATCAACGCGGCCAACGAATGGGGCGCGACGCCGCTGCACGCCGCCGTCTACCACGCCGCGGACGAGCTGATCCGGTTCCTCGTCGAGAACGGCGCCGAGCTGAACGCGACAGACTGGGAAGAGCAGACGCCGCTGCGGCTCGCCCGGGGCCACATGATCTGCTGCACGACGTACGTCGAGCATCCGCACATCGCGGACCTGCTGCTGGAGCTCGGCGCAGACCCGGACGCCGGCCAGCGCGTGACCTTCGGCCTGCTCGGCTACCACGCCGACGAGCGGGAGGGCGGCGAGCCCGCGGCGCAGGATGAACCCCGCTAGTGCTGGCCATGCGCCGATGACGAGACGACCCGGGTTCTCGCTGGCGGCATGCGCGGCCTTGCTGCTCGCCGCGGCTGCCGCGGCCGGCCAGCCGTCCGGCGCCGGCGCGGAAGCGCACGGGGCGCTCCTCCAGCGCTACTGCGTCGGCTGCCACAACGAGCGCCTCCTGACCGGCGGGCTGGCGCTCGATACCGTCGACATCGGCAACGTCGGCGGCCGTGCGGATATCTGGGAGAAGGTGGCGCAGAAGCTGCGCACCCGCACCATGCCGCCCGCCGGGCGCCCGCGGCCCGCCGCGGCAGAGTACGACGCCCTGGCCGACCACCTGGAGAATGCGCTCGACGCTGCCTGGAACGCGCGCCCGAATCCGGGGCGGCCGGCGGTGCAACGCCTGAACCGGTCCGAGTACGTCAACGCCGTCCGCGACCTGCTCGCGCTCGAGGTGGACGGCCGCGCGCTGCTGCCGGCCGACGAGTCCGGTTACGGCTTCGACAACATCGGCGACGTGCTGTCGGTGTCGCCGGTGCTGCTGGAGCGCTACATCCTGGCCGCCGCCAGGATCAGCCGCTGGGCGCTCGGCGATCCGACGCTGCCGCCCGCCACGGCCCTGTACAAGACCTCGCCGCTCATGCTGCAGGACGGCCGCGTCAGCGACGACCTGCCGTTCGGATCGCGGGGCGGCCACGCGGCGCGGCACCACTTTCCGCTCGACGCCGACTACATCCTGCGCGCCCGCATGGGGCCGGGCCGGCGCGGGACGCACCTGCTCGAGATCCGCCTGGACCGCGAACGGGTCGAGACGTTCGAGGTGGGCGGCCGCAACCGCGGGCCGTTCGAGGTGCGCCTCCCCGTGGAAGCCGGCACGCGGCTCGTGAGCGCGTCGTTCGTGGGCGACCTTGCGCAGTCGCTGGCCGTGGACGGCCGCCCGGACCGCCCGCCGGTCACCACCTTCGCCTACCGGCTCTACCCCAACATGCCGATGGTGGCGGCGATCGAGGTGGTGGGACCGTTCGAGGGCGACATCCCGGAGCAGACGCCGACCCGGCAGCGCATCTTCCGCTGCTACCCGCGGGCGCCGGAGGAAGAGCGGCCCTGCGCCGAGGAGATCCTGCGCTCGCTCGCGCGGCAGGCCTACCGGCGGCCGGTGGCCGACGGCGACATCCAGCCGCTGCTCGCGTCCTACGAGGACGGCTACCGGGAGGGCGGCGGCTTCGAGGAAGGCATCCGCTGGGCGCTGGAGGCGCTGCTCGTATCGCCCAAGTTCCTGTTCCGCGTCGAGGACGCTCCCCCCGGCGCCGAGCCGGCAGCGCCGCACCGCGTCGCCGACCTCGACCTGGCGTCGCGGCTGTCGTTCTTCCTCTGGAGCAGCCTGCCCGACGAGGAGCTGATCGCGCTGGCCGAGCAGGGGCGGCTGAACGACCCGGCCGAGCTCGACCGGCAGGTGACGCGGATGCTCGACGACCCGCGCTCCCGCGCGTTCATCGAGAATTTCGGCGGCCAGTGGCTGTACCTCCGCAACCTGCGGACGGCGGCGCCCGACGCGCAGCTCTTCCCCGACTTCGACGACAACCTGCGCGAGGCGCTGCGCCGCGAGACCGAGCTGTTCTTCGAGGAACAACTGCGCAACGACCGCAGCGTGCTCGAGATGCTGCGCGCCGACTACACCTTCGTCAACGAACGGCTCGCGCGGCACTACGGCATGCCCAACGTGTACGGCAACCACTTCCGGCGCGTGCGGTACGCCGACGCCCGCCGCGCCGGGCTGCTGGGACACGGCAGCCTGCTGACCGTCACTTCCTATCCGCACCGGACCTCCCCGGTGGTCCGCGGCAAGTGGCTGCTCGAGAACCTGCTCGGCGCGCCGCCGCCGCCGCCGCCGCCCGATGTGCCCGGTTTCCCGGAGAGCGGCGAGGACGGCCGGCCGGCCACCGTGCGGGAACGGCTCGAGGCGCACCGCGCCAACCCGGTCTGCGCGAGCTGCCACGCGCCGATGGACCCGCTCGGCTTCGCCCTGGAGAACTTCAACGCGGTCGGCCAGTGGCGCGAGATCGACGCCGAGGCGGGCGCCCCGATCGAGAGCAGCGGAACCCTGCCCAACGGGACCGCGTTCGCGGGGGTTGCCGAGTTCCGTGCGGCGCTGCTCGAGGAACCCTGGGCCGGCCAGTACGTCGCCAACCTGACGTCGAAAATGTTGACCTACGCGATCGGGCGCGGGGTAGAGTATTACGACAAGCCCGCCGTGCGGCGGATCGTGCGCGGGGCGCAGGCGTCGGACTACAGATGGTCGTCCATCATCCGCGGGGTGATACGGAGCGACCCGTTCCGGATGCGCATGCCCCGCGCCGCTGACGAGGAAGGCCAATGATCGTCACAAGGAAGCACCTGCCCCGCCGGACCGTGCTGCGCGGCCTCGGCGCGACGCTGGCCCTGCCGCTGCTCGACGGGATGGTACCGGCGCTGTCGGCCGTCCGCAACACCGCCGCCAACCCCGTCCGGCGCTTCGGCGCGGTCTACGTGCCGAACGGGATGGAAATGCGCCAGTGGACGCCGGCGGGCGAGGGCGCGGGCTTCGAGTTCTCCAGAATCCTCAAGCCGGTCGAGCCGTTCCGCGACCACCTGAACGTCCTGAGCGGCCTGGCCGACAAGCCGGCGATACCGCGCGAGGGCGAAGGCGTCGGCGACCACGCGCGCGCGGCCTCCACATGGCTCACGGGCGTGCACGTCAAGAAGACCGAAGGACCCGACATCCGCGCCGGCCAGTCGCTGGACCAGCTCATCGCGCAGCAGCTCCGCGGCCGCACACAGCTCTCCTCGCTGGAGCTGGCGCTCGACTCGGTCGAGGTGCTGGGCGCCTGCGACCAGGGCTACAGTTGCGCGTACGCCAACACCATCTCCTGGCTCAATCCGACCACGCCGCTGCCGATGGTCAACGACCCGCGCGCGGTGTTCGAGCGCCTGTTCGGCGCGGCTGACAGCACGGAAGCCGCGGTGCGTCTGGCGCGGCTGCGCGAGGACCGCAGCGTGCTCGACTTCGTCAGCGCCGAGGCGAGCGCGTTGCGGCGCGCGCTGGGCGCATCCGACGCCATCAAGCTGGAGCAGTACCTGGAAGCGGTGCGCGACGCCGAGCAGCGCATCCAGACGGCCGAGCGGCAGGCCGACCGGGAGATGCCGGTCTTCGAGCAGCCGGTCGGCATCCCGGATACGTTCGAAGAGCACGCCAGGCTGATGTACGACCTGTGGCTGCTGGCGTTCCAGACCGACCTGACGCGCGTCGGCACGTTCATGATCGGCAAGGAGGTCACCGGCCGGTCCTATCCGGAGATCGGCGTGCGCAGCGGTCACCACGGCGTGTCGCACCACCAGAACGATCCCAAGCAGCTCGAGGCACTGGCGAAGATCAACACGTATCACGTGCAGATGTTCGCCCACTTCCTCGACCGCATGCAGAGCACGCCGGACGGCGACGGATCGCTCCTCGACCATACGATCCTGCTCTACGGCACCGGCATCAGCGACGGCAACCTGCACTTCCACCTGGATCTGCCGATGATGGTGGCCGGCGGCGCGGCCGGTAATCTCAAGGGCGGGCGGCACCTGAGCTACCGCGACGACACGCCGCTCACGAACCTGTACCTGGCCGTGCTCGACAAGCTGGGCATGCCCGTCGAGCAATTCGGCGACAGCACCGGCCGCATCGAGCAACTGACCGACGTGTAACCCCTGCACCGTCCGCCGCCGCGATGCGCTGCAGGCTGCAGCGCCGGCTGCCGGTGCGCTCGCAAGTCCTCACTGCAATCGTTGACAACCATGACCGACACCGTTCAGACGACCGTTTCCGTCGCACCCCTCTTCCGGCCGTTCCCCTGGGGATCCGGCCAGCTCCGCAACCGCATCGTCATGGCGCCGATGACGCGCAGCATGTCGCCGGGCAAGGTCCCCGGCGACGACGTCGCCGCCTACTACCGGCGGCGCGCGGCGGGCGGCACGGGACTCATCATCACCGAGGGCACCAATCCCGACCACCCGCCGGCCACCGCGTACCCGAACGTGCCCGGCTTCTACGGCGAGGCCGGTCTGGCCGGGTGGAAGAAGGTGGTCGACGGGGTGCACGCGGAGGGCGGCAAGATCATTCCGCAGTTGTGGCACTGCGGGTCGTACCGCCAACCCGGCACGGAGCCGGACCCCACCGTGCCCGGCATGGGGCCATCCGCCATCGTGCATCCGGACCACGCCGAGAAGGGCGTCGCTCCGAAGGCGATGACGCAGGCCGACATCGACGAGGCCATCGCCTCGTACGCGCGCGGGGCGGTTGCCGCGCGCGACCTCGGATTCGACGGCGTCGAGCTGCACGGCGCCCACGGCTATCTCATCGATCAGTTCTTCTGGGAACGGCTGAACCAGCGCACCGACCGCTACGGCGGCTCCCTCGAAGCGCGCCTGACGTTCGGCGTCGAGCTGATCCAGGCCGTGCGCGCGGCCGTCGGACCGGACTTCCCCATCGTGCTGCGGTTCTCGCAGTGGAAGCTCGGCGACTACGCGTGCAAGATGCTGGCGAGCGCCGCCGAGCTCGAACGCTTCCTGCTGCCGCTCGCGGAGGCCGGCGTCGACGTGTTCCACGCCAGCACGCGGCGCTTCAACGACCCCGAATTCGACGGCTCCAACCTCAACCTCGCCGGCTGGGCGAAGCGGATCACCGGCAAGCCGGCCATTACCGTCGGCAGCGTCGGGCTGGACATGGACATGGTGCGCGCGCTGTTCCAGGGCGAAGCCGCACGCTCCGCCGGACTCGACGCCCTGCTCGAACGGCTCGACCACGACGAGTTCGACCTGGTTGCCGTCGGCCGCGCGCTGCTGGGCGACCCCGCCTGGGCCGACAAGGTCCGGGACGGGCGGGAGGACGAGATAGTCGCGTTCTCTCCGGAGCAGCTCGCGACGCTGAACTAGACGTACCGCTGCGTTCGACCAGCGCTGCGGCGGCCCGCCTGTGATACCGTCCCGGTAGCATGAAAAGCCGCCTCGCCACGCTTCTGCTGCTTGCGATCGCCGCACCGGCCATCCCTGCCGGCGCCCAGGAAGGCTCCGGCGGCGAGTGGCGCACCTGGGGCAGCGACGACTTCTTCACGCGCTATTCCCCGCTCGACCAGATCTCCGCGGACAACGTCGGCGACCTGCGCGTGGCATGGCGCTGGCCGACCGCCGACCGCGAGCTGCAGCAGTCGAACCCGCTCTGGCGCGCCGGCCGCAATGAAGTCACGCCGCTGATGGCGAACGGCATGCTGTACACCGTCACCGGCCTCGGACTGGTGGCCGCGCTGGACCCCGCAACCGGCGCGACGCTGTGGGTGTACGACCCGGAGAGCTATGCCGGGGGCCGCTCGGGCGCCGTCGGCCACGTGCACCGCAGCCTCGGCTACTGGACCGACGGGTCGGCGGAGCGGCTCCTGCTCGGCACCATCGACGCTTATCTGATTTCACTCGACGCGCGGACCGGACAGCCCGACGAGGCGTTCGGGGACGGGGGCCGGGTCGACCTGCTGGTGGGCATACCGCGCGCGAGCCGCGACGGGCGGCGCGTGGCCGCCCGGCGGCCGCTGATCGCCGGGGACGTGGTGGTCGTCGGCAGCTCCATCTCGGACCGGGCGCTGAACCGGGAGATGCCTCCCGGCGCCGTGCTCGGATTCGACGTCCGCAGCGGCCGGCGGCTGTGGACGTTCTTCACGGTGCCGCGCGAGTTCGAGGCGGGCTACGAAACGTGGCTGGGCGGCTCCGCCGAGTATTCCGGCAACTCGAACGTCTGGGCGGGCATGGCGTACGACCCGGAGCTGGACTACGTGTACGCACCCACCTCCACGCCGACGAACGACTACTACGGCGGCGCGCGTCCGGGCGACAACCTGTTCGCCGAAAGCCTCGTCTGCCTCGAGGCGCGGACCGGCCGGCGCGTCTGGCACTTCCAGGCGGTGCACCACGGACTGTGGGACTACGACTTCGCGTCGACGCCGGTGCTGGCCGACATCACCGTCGACGGCCGGCCCGTCAAGGCGGTTATCCAGGTGAGCAAGCAGGCGTTCGCCTACGTCTTCGACCGGGCGACCGGCGAGCCGGTCTGGCCGATCGAGGAACAACCGGTGCCCGCGTCGACCGTGCCGGGCGAGTGGACCGCGCCGACCCAGCCGTTTCCGACCCGCCCGGCGCCGTTCGACCTGCAGGGCGCGACCGAGGAGAACCTGATCGACTTCACGCCGGAGCTGCGGCGGCGCGCGCTGGAGCAGCTCCGGCAGTTCGACCACGGCCCGCTCTATACGCCGCCGTCGCTGGACGGCACGCTCATCCTGCCCGGCATCGTCGGCGGCGCGAACTGGCCCGGCGGCACGTACGACCCGGAGACCGGCCTCTTCTACGTCGCCTCCCGCATGAACCCGTCGCTTGTCAAGGTGTCGCCCGTGGACGCGGAGCGGTCCAACCTGCGCTACCGCGGACAGGCCGGCGGGCCGGGCCAGGGCGGCGTGGGCGGGGTGCCGGACGCCGCGGAGCGCATGACGGTGGACGGCCTGCCGCTGTTCAAGCCGCCCTACTTCCGGGTGACGGCCATCGACATGCACGCGGGCGAGCAGCGCTGGACCGCGCCGCTCGGCAACGGCCCGGTCAACCATCCGCTGCTGCAGGGCCTGGACCTTCCGCCGCTGGGCGGCGACTACCACCGCGGCAGCGTCATGGTGACGAAGACGCTGCTGTTCGCCAGCATGTCGGCGGTGCACACGCAGGGCGTGCCGCAGCGCGCCGCGTGGAGCGAGTGGGCCGATCCGGACGACGAGCTGAACCTGGTCTACATATTCGACAAGCTGTCGGGAGAGCTGCTCCGCACGGTGCAACTGGAGGGCTTCTCGGCGGCCGCACCCATGACGTACGAGCATGAGGGGCGCCAGTACGTCGTCGTGGCGACCGGCTCCGGCCCCGACTCGGCCCTGGTCGCCCTGAGCCTGCCCGAATAGCAAAGCCGGATCGGCCGGGCGCACGCCTTGCCGCTAGCAGTAGCAACCAGCTCCGGACCTTTTCCCGCATTCCTCACCAGCGTTCGTCGCGGGGGCGTAGCCGGCATGCCCGCATTCGCTGCGAAAACCGGACCGGCCGGGCGCACGTCTTGCCGCTTGCAGTAGCAACCAGATCCGGACCTTTACCCCATTCCTCACCAGCGTTCGTCGCGAGGGCGCGCCGGCAGGCCCGCATTCGCTGCGAAAACCGGACCGGCCGGGCGCACGCCTTGCCGCTTGCAGCAGCAACCAGATCCGGACCTTTACGGTTTTCTCCGCGAATGCGGGCATGCCGGCGTGCGGAACGAGCTTGGCGTTCGGGGCGCTGACGCGGCGGGCGGGCCAGCCGGTCGGTTGGTGGCGGCGGGGCGAGAGGCGGGGCCGCCGGCCCCCGGGGCCGGTGCGGGGGAGCAGGGGGTCGCGAGAGAAAAGGGGGTCTGCGGAGATTGTAACCGTTACCCCCTAGTCTCAAAGGAGCCATAGTCATGAACGGAGCGAGATCTACTTTTATGCGGAAGGGCTATCTGCTGACTGCCCTTGCCGCGGCTGTGCTGCTGGCGGCGTCTCCCGGGACGGCGGTGGCGCAGACGCCGACGCCGACAGGCATCACTGTCACGGGGCCAACCAATGGCACGGTCAACGAGGGCGGCACCGCTACGTACACCGTGACCGTCAGGGGTTATGTCGGCGCGGCGGTGGATGCGGACGACCCGGCCGACGGTATTCAAGCAGACGAACATATCAATCCCGCTCCGATTACTGTGGAATTGACCGCGCCGACGGCGACGGGCACCGCCACTAGTAATACGAGCGTGGGTGAGGTCGAAGACCTGAACCGGAATTTGTGGGTCCGCAGCGTCAGATTCGATCCGCCGGCGAATTCGAGCACTGTCCGCCGCCTGTTCACCGAGTCGAAGACGATTACCCTGCCGACGCTCCACGACAACGACGCCGAGGACGAGAATTTCACGTTGGCGTTCGTCGACGTGGCGGCTGTATCGGATGGCTTTTACATCGCCGCGAGCGGTGACAATACTGATGCCCAAGTTTCACTTGCGGCGTCTGCCGCACCGACCTCGCTGACCATCGACGACGACGAGACGCAGGAGTACACTCTGACCCTGACGCCGGGCCAGACGACGGCGCCGAAGGAAGGGAGTTCCTTCACGGTAGACCTCAAGGCGTCTCCCGCTCATGTGCAACTCACCGGGACGTTGCAGGTGAACATCGACAAGCAGCGGGGTTGGACGCTCGCCGTCGCTGGCGAGACCCCGACAACTGATGACACCGACAGCACCGAGAATGCCACCACTGTCGGCTTCACCGCAGGCACCGACGTAACAAGGGTGATCACCATCACGCAGGCCCCTGGCGACAGGAATCGGGTGACCGACACCGTCACCGTGTCGGCGCATACGGGACAGGCAGGCGCTTCCATGGAGCAGGCCTCGCTCTCGATCGATGTTGCGGACGCCAATGTGCTGCAAGCGGTCACGGCGATGGTGGTCAACGCCGACGGAGTGGCCCTCGCTCCGCAGCCCACGTCGGTGGAGGAAGGCAAGTCCGTCAAGATTGCGGTCATGCCGGTCGACAAGGACGGCAAGGTCGAGCCGGCCCTTGAGAATCTCGAGATCGCGCTGGCGTCCTCCGGTTCCGCCGATGCTGCGGACTTTCAGCTGAACGGGACGTTCAAGATCACCGAGGGCCAGAACAACAGCAATGTCGTGGACCTGATGGTGGAGACCGACGAGGACGTCGGCATGGAGATGATTGTTTTCGACGCCACGGTGTCAGGTGTTGCGACCAACGGCACCGAGACGAGCACGAGCGAGGGTGTGCTGTCGCTGGAAATCACGGACGCCACGGAGAAGAAGATCGAGCCGAAGGCGACCGATGACGCCTATCCCGCCATCACGGGTCCGATGAATGCGGCGGCCGGCGATGACGGCCTGAACCCCGGAGAGTCCTTCGAGGTCATGACGGGCGACCTGTTCACGGTGATGGAGGGCTACACCGGCAGCTACAGCGCTTCGGTGAGTGGCAGTGCGGTCAGCGTTTCGACATCAGGCGAGACGGTCACCATCGAAGCGGTGATGGCCGGTGACTCCGAGGTCACCGTCACCGGGACAGCGAGGGCAGGGTCCTCGCTCATGCCTTCTCAGGATGTGTCGAACGTCGCCTCGGTCACGT
Organism: Vicinamibacteria bacterium; assembly: GCA_022820825.1. Classification (GTDB taxonomy): domain Bacteria; phylum Acidobacteriota; class Vicinamibacteria; order Vicinamibacterales; family UBA8438; genus JAAXGX01. Next base: position 2,375 of record JAJEEU010000054.1, on the reverse strand, counting down.
TCCCCGTGGAAGTGGTCGACAAGGACCTGGTCATCATGCTGGAGATGCCTTCCAACGTCATGGACGGGAACATCGTCGAGGGCATGTCGTATGACATCATCGCGTCGGCCAACCGGATGATCACGGAGGCGGAAGGCTCGGTCGAAGTGATGATCATGCGTGACCGCTCGCAGAGCGACGCCGACGACAGCGACTTCACGGTCGGCAACGCCACGATCATGGCGGGCTCGGACTCGGCCACGGCCGAGCTGATGGTGACCGAGGACAACATGCCGGATGCCGGCACCGACGACAACATGGGCGAGCAGTTGGTGCTGTATGGTGAGATCGATGGCGAGCCGATCAACTCGCTGACGTTCACCATCTGGGACCAGGCGGTACCTGCACTGCCGCTGATTGGGCAACTGGTGCTCTCGCTGCTCCTGGCGCTTGGCGGCGCGCGGCTGTATCGGCGGCGTCAGGGCTAGGCAGCTGCTTGGCCCATCGTTCTGAGACCGGGGGGTAAAACCGAGAAAGGGGAGCCAGCGCGAATGCGCTGGCTCCCCTTTCGCTTTATTGAGGGTCTCTCGGGTTCCGGTCTTGCCTGTTGACTCCAATTCTCGGACCTCGGACGTCACGCCGGCGCCGCGCGCCGCGTCTCTCGAGACCCAAGCGGGCAACATCGCCGCAAGGTAAACGAAGTGCCAAAGCCGCGCCACATAGATGCCGCGCTCGATGTGCGCGCCTTGGCAGTCGGACTTGTGTTGTTGCCGTTGGCCGGTTGTGGCTCGCCGGATGTCGTAACGCCGACGGCCGATAGGTCGCTGACTCCAAGATCCAGCGCGGTCAGCGCCGCGACATGGACCGACGGACCGTGGCCGTTCACCATCGAGAAGGGCGAGCTGACCTGCATTGGACCGGCTGACGATCCGGGCGTATTCATCGTGACGGACATGGGGGACACGTTCGCGCTGAACCCTGCCGCAATCCGGATGGCCGACCAGGTGGGCGCCATCGCTGACCTGGACCCGATATGGCGGTGGCGCGATCCCGACTTGCCAAATACGAGGGTGAACGTTTCACCGCTGATTTTGTACGCGCTGCAGCTTTGCTAAGGCGCCGTCAGGCCGCGAGATCGGCCTTCAGACCGGTCTGAACACGGCGGATCCGCCTCTTTCTCTCTCCGGATGGGGGACCAAATACGGTAGCTCGCCGCCGAGCGAGACGCCCTCCGCCGCGCCCCGCCGCCCGCTCGACTTCCAAGCGCACGTCAGGCAGGCAGCGACCGCCAAACCCCGCCGCGAAACGCCCCGAGACCTTCTCGTGGTATCCGCGCTAGGATCAGCGCGTCAAACGGCCCCTCGTCCGCGTCCGAGCAACCCAGGTAGCTACCTGGCGGACCAGGTCGATAGGTGAGGGTCCGGTCTGGACCACCGGACCCTCGTGACCGCCCCGAGCTCCGACAGACCGAGACAGTCGGCTCCTTTGTGTCACGGCTACGGCTCGATGTCCAGTCGGATCTCGCCCCGCGAGCTCCGACGCCGTGGACCATCCCCTCCGCCAGAGATCCTGCCGTGAGTGCGGCCAGGCATTTGCCGTCTGCGCATCGTGTGACCGGGGCCATGCTTACTGCTCGCTCTCCTGCCGGGCCACCGGCCGGCGGCGGTCGGTCCGCGCCGCCCGGGCGCGCCATCAGCGCAGCCCCGAAGGGCGTCTCGACCACCGCGACCGCCAGCGCGCGTACCGCGCACGGCGCCGCCGCGTGACGGATCACACTTCCCCCCGGCCGCGACCTTCCTGCACACTCCCGGACCCTGACGCGGGCGGTGTTTCGCGGCCTGCACCCACGCACTGCGTGGTCTGCGGCCGGCCGCGCCAGCGCCGGGCTCCGCTCGGGGCGTCTTGCAACTCGACGAGGTATGGCGGATCGGAAACGCGCTCTCAACGGTAAGCCCAGGGGCCGCCATCCGGCGAACGCGCTGTCCAGCGGTTTCGCGCGCAGCGTGTCGCGGCCTGGCCGCTACTGCGACGGCAACGCGCTTTACTTGGCCGTCAAGCCCTCCGGCGCGCGCAGCTGGGTGCAGCGGATGGTCATCCGCGGCCGCCGGCGCGAGCTCGGCCTCGGCGGCTTCCCCCTGGTCTCGCTGACCGAGGCCCGGCAGCTCGCCCACGCTAACCGCAAGGCGGCTCGCGCCGGCGGCGACCCCCTGGAGGAGCGGCGCCGGGCGGCCGCTGTGCCGACCTTTGCCGAGGCGGCCGAGCGGGTGTGGGCCGACAAGCGCCCCGGCTGGCGGCATCCGCGGCACGCCAGGCAGTGGCTCTCGAGCCTCGAGCAGCACGCCTTCCCCCGGCTCGGCCGCATCGCCGTGCGGGAGGTGACGAGCGCGGACGTGCTC
>JAJEEU010000053.1 GCA_022820825.1 Vicinamibacteria bacterium | reverse complement strand
GCGTCGAGGCGCCGGTGTGGTGGGTCGCACGGACTGAACGACGCTGCAGGCGTAGTCGTAACTACGTCGAAGCGGCGTGAGGGAGTACGGCCCGCCACGGCGAGCGGATCGGCGGCCGCAGCAGAAGGCTGGTGAGACATGTGGGCTAGCACAGCGCGCAGCGAGGAACAGCACCCTGGCGGCAACGCGCCGGCCGGACCGCCGCAGCGCAGCCGCGCCGGCCGCGCCGCCTTTCTGGCCCTGAGCCTCGCCTGCTTCGCCTATCTCTATTTCCGGCTGGACGGCGCGGCCGCCCGCGAGGGGCTGTCGCTGGCCGCCTACATGGCGCGCGTCTTCGCCAACGTCGAGTGGCTGCCCTGGATCGCCTTGATGGTCGGCTATTCGGGCCTCTATTTCCTCATCGACACGCTGGTGGTGTCCCGCGCCCTCAACTGGTTCATCACGCCGGTGCGTTACCGCGACATCCTCCCGATCCGCGCCAGCGCCTACATCATCTCGATCTTCAACGAGCAGATCGGCAAGGGCGCGATGGCCTACTACCTGAACCGGCGCGACGGGGTCCCGGGCTGGGAAGTCGGCTCCGTGATGCTGTTCGTGATGTTCTGCGAGACGTTCTACCTGCTGTTCTGGGCGACAGTCGGATACGGGGCCAGCGGGCCGGCGCTCCCGCCGGCATTCGGCCTGATCCCCTGGCTCGCCGCCGCTGCGGTGCCGGTGTTCGCCGTGTGGGTGCTGTATTTCCGCGGTGCAATCCGCGTTGGCGCGGCGCTGCGCGAGCGGCGCATCTTCCACGCCTTCAGGCACGCCGAGCTCAAGCACTACGCGCTGTTCCTGTTGCTCCGCTCCCCGGCGCTACTGGCGGCCGTGTTCGTCTACACCACGGCGCTGCGCCTGTTCGGCGTCGAGGCGTCGCTGCTGGAGCTGCTCGGCTACCTGCCGGTCATCTTCTTCGCCGCCGCGGTGCCGACGCCGATGCGCGCCGCCGCCATCACTTCCTGGGTGATCCTGTTCCCCGAGAACGAGGGCGAGATGGCCGCCTTCGGCTTCGTCCAGCACAACTTCTTCATCCTGTTCAACGCGCTGATCGGCGTGGCCTTCTGGCGCCGCGCCCAGCGCGACCTGTTCGGCTAGGCGGGCGGCTCGGCATCGTGGTCGGCGGACATGCCTGCAAGCATGTGATACTATGCCTGCATGGTTAGCATGCAGTACACGATTCGAGCGGTTCCCGAGGAGATCGATCGCGCCCTCCGGCAGCGCGCCAGACGTGAAGCCAGGAGTCTCAACGCGGTGGTCATCGACGCCCTCGCGCGTGGGCTCGCCCTGGATGCCGCGCCAACCCGCCACGCCGATCTCGACCATCTGATCGGCACGTGGCAGGACGACCCGGAGTTCGACCGGGCCGTCGCCGAGTTCGAACGCATCGACGAAGAGTCGTGGAAATGAACGTTGCTCTCGACACCAACGCCTATAGCGACTTCATGCGGGGCGTCGTCGAAAGGGTCGAGATCGTCCGCGCCGTGCAGGCCATTGTCCTGCCTTTCATCGTCCTCGGCGAGCTCCGCGCCGGTTTTGCCGCCGGAGATCAAGAATCGGCCAACGCTGCCAACCTGCAGCGGTTCCTGGCGAGTCCCCGGGTGTCCGTCCTGTTGGCCGATGAGCAGACGACCCACTACTACGCGCAGTTGCATCGGCAACTTCGCGACCACGGACGCCCCATACCGACGAACGATCTCTGGATTGCGGCCCTCGCCGTCCAGCACGACCTGGTGCTCTGCACCTCCGACCGCCACTTCCGCCAGATTCCGCAACTCGTGACCTGCTGACCGGCATCCGAACTTGCAGGCTCGATCGGCTGGCAGGGAAACGACTCAACGTTCATGAAGATCATCGCGGGTCTAGGTCCGGGAGCCGACCTTGGCCGCTGACGGCTCGCTGAGCTGGCCGATGTTTTCCCGCGCCTTGCAGGCCCGGTCGTCTCGAGCGGCATTCCCGTTCAAAAACTACCGGATGAGCGGGTTCACGGTGGTGTTTCGCTCGGTCGCAAGCCGCCGCACTGCGCCGAACACCGCCTCGTTAATGCTGAGTGTGATGTTCTTCATCAACACAGCATGCGTGCAACTGTGTTCTCAGAACAACAGCGCCGTGCGGATGCTCGTTTAGCTGCCGTACCCAATGGCCAGCGGACCCTCTGTCGCCGACGGCGAGACCGGTTCTCGCTGTTCTGCCCGAGCGGACCGACAACCCTTGGGTGGTTTCCGGACGTGGCCCTGGCACGCGATCGAGCAACCTGAACGCGACGTGGGGGGCGTCCGCAGGAAGGCCGGGTTCGAGGACGTGCGCATTCACGACCTCCGCCACAGCTACGCTTCGCGGATTCTCTTCCTCGGCGAGATCCAACCGATGATTGGCAAGTCCCCGGTCATCGCAAGGTGCAGACGACCGCCCGCTACACCCGCCATGCGTGAGACTCGGTTAAGGCCGCAGCCGAGCGGATATCGGATAGCCTCGCCGCTGATCTGGACAGTCTTCCGAACGTTTCAACCGTCATGTACGCCAAAATGGAGCGCTACAACTCATGAAGGCTCTGAAGCACATTCCACGGGTAGGCGATGGCCAAGCAAGTTTTGGCGCAAAGCTCGGTCTCGACCTTCGAGGGTGCACGCTTTCCGTTGCCGCTGCGCGCATCGAGGACGCAATCGACGTCGGATTCCGCGGCGCGTCAAGCGTTGGAAACCCAACGCCAAAGCAGATCGCGCTCTGGAGTGCGCCCCTGTGAGTGGACAGGTTAGTGCTTTCGGTTTCACGTCATGATTTGTATATCGACAGCGTTCCCTGTGGGCTTGGATCCTCTTGAGAAGGGAGAACGCAAAACGCGAAGCCGCAGCGGGGAATGAAGTATCTAAACGCAGCTAGACTCGCCCGTTGCCTCATCGGCCGGTCACGGGCTGCTCGCCCGAATTCGATTCTCGATTAGCCTTGGATCAGCGGACGGAAGTCTACTTCCAGTCATGGCGCATCTGCTTACCGGCATCCGTTTCGTCCTGGCGGTGCCGCTGTCAGTCGCCTACGCCCGGCCCGGTTTCCTTCACGTGGGTTTGGTCGCGGTGCTGCTCACGGCGGCCATCTTCACCGACCTGCTCGACGGTGCGGTCGCCCGGCGGCAGGGCACGGCCTCGCCCCGCGGCCAGTTGTTCGACCACGTCACAGACTGCCTGTTCGTCGCTGCCTGCCTGGGAGGTGCGGCGCTTTCGGGTCGCGTCACGGCTGCGCTGCCCGTACTGGTAGTGCTGGCCTTCGCCCAGTACGTGGTCGATTCCTATTGGTTGCACCGGGAGAAGCACCTGCGGATGAGCGCCGTCGGACGCTGGAACGGCATCGGCTATTTCGTGCCGCTGGTGGTCCTCGCCGCCGCGCCGCTGGAGGTGATCCCGCACCAGGCGGCCGTGTTGACGCCGCTCGCGGGCATCACCGCCTGGGTCCTGGTCGGATCAACCGTGGTCTCGATCATCGACCGCGCCACCGCGGCCCGCCGCGGCAGCGGGTAGGCGTCAGCCTTCCGCGCGCCGCAGCGCCGGCCGTGATCCGTAGGTGAGCGTGCGCAGGGTCCACTCCGCCGGGCCGAAGCGGAAGCGGCGCAGCCACAACGGCGATGCAATCAGTTGCACCACCCAGACGGCGGCCACGACGCCAATCTGTCCCAGGCGGTCGACCGAGCCGTACCAGCCGAGGCCGTGCCCGTAGAAGAGCGTCGTGCAGATTACCGTCTGCAGCAGGTAGTTGGACAGGGCCGTCTGGCCGATGGCGGCGAACGGGCGGGTGGCGCCGCGCAGCGCGGGCGTCCGGCAGGCCAGCATCACGAGGCCGACATAGCCCAGGCTGACCGGAATGCTGCCCCAGTAGTTGAACTGCTCGCCCTGGAAGAACGACCAGATGTCCCAGCCGTAGCGGAAGTCCAGCGCGAGCCCGTACGAGTCGATCGACAAGCCGAGGAAGAGCGCCGCGCCAGCCAGCGCACCATATGGCCGTCGCGGGCGCTGCGCATCGAAGACGTCGAGCTTGAACAGCGCCATGCCGATCAGCATCAGACCGCCGGCCCGCCACAGGCCCCAGGTGAGCAGGATGAGTGTCTCGAAGGCGAACGCGGTCGCCGAGCGCGCGGGAAGCTGCTCGAGCCAGCCACCCCGATAGGCGGCGAGATCGGCGTCGACCGCTGCCGGCGGCGGCTGCCAGATCGTGTTGATGAACTCGGCGCGCGCGGCTTCGGGCCAGTTCGGCAGCGCCGCCCCTCCGGCGAGCGACAGCGCCGAGGCCACGCCGATGGTGGCGGCGCCGAGCGCCAGCAGCGCCCCCGGCGACAGGCGGCGGAGCGGGAAGACCAGCGCCCCGCACACGGCGTAGAGGAACAGGATGTCGCCGGCCCAGAGGAGATGGGCGTGCAGCAGGCCGATGAGCCCGAGCCAGGCCATGCGCCGGTAGTGCCTGCTGCGCGCCTCGCCCGGGTCCGCCGCCCGGCCCGCCATCAGGACGATTCCGGCGCCGAACAGCATCGAGAAGATCGTCATGAACTTCTGGTCCGCCAGCAGCCGGGTCCAGACAAAGACCTGCAGGTTGGCGCCCTGCAGGTCGCCGTAGGCATGCGGATTGAAGTACGCCGCATCCGGCATCGCGAAGTACTGGATGTTGACGGCCAGGATGCCGAGCAGCGCGAAGCCGCGCAGCACGTCGAGCGAGTCGATGCGGGCCGCCTGCGAAACGGGGCCGCCGGCGGCTGCGGGGTCGGTCACTGTTCTTCCGACGGCATCTCGCCGAACGCCTTTAGCACCTCGCGCGTCATGTCCCAGCGGTCGAAGCCCTGCCGGCCGTAGTCGAGCCCGCGGCGCACGATGACGAGGTCATGCGTCGGCACGATCACGACGAACTGCCCGCGGTTGCCGGATGTCGCGTACGCGCTCCCGGGGACGTCGTTCCTGCCGTCCGGCACGAGCCAGAACTGGCCGCCGTAGAAGTTGCCCGTCTCAGCCGTGGAGGGTGCCGGCGTCCGGACGAAGTCGATCCACTCCTCGGAGATGATCCGTTCTCCGTTCCAGACGCCGCCCTGCAGGTACAGCAGCCCGAAGCGCGCCAGGTCGCGCGCGTTCGTGTAGACCTGACTGCTGAGGACTAAGTCGCCGAAGCGGTCGGTGCTCACGAGCGTGTTGCGCATCCCGATGCGGTCGAGCAGCCGGCGCCGCGGAAACTCGGCGTAGGCTTGCTCGCTGCCGAGTGCGCGCTTCAGGGCGTAGATGCCGAGCAGCGTGTCGTAGTTCTCGTAGTCCCAGTTGGCGCCCGGCTCGCGGATGAGGGCTCGGCTGCGTGCCCCCGTGACCGAGCTCGCCCCCGCCCAGTACGACAGGCCCGAGCCGATGGCGTACTCGCGGCCGCCGTTGTCGACCGGCTCGAGTCCGCTCGACATGTTCAGGACGTGGCGCAGCGTGATGCCGGCGCGCGGGTCGCCGCCGGTTGCGGCCGCGGGCAGGAAGTCGTAGCCCAGCGGCGCGTCGAGCGCGAGCTTGCCCTCGTCGACCAGCATCCCGACCAGCGTCGACGCAATGCTCTTCGCCGTCGACCACGTCCGGGTCCGCGTCGTCATGTCGAAGCCGGGCGCGTAGCGCTCGTGGATGATCCGCCCCCGGTGGACGACGAGCAGGCTGAGCGTCACCTGCTCCGGCGAAGCCCGGTCGAACGACCAGTCGGAGGCCGCCTGCAGCGCGGCTTCGTCGACGTGGGCCGGCAGCGGCGCGGACGCGACCATGTCGCCGTCCGGCCAGGCGATGGCTGCCGGATCGCCCGGCGGCTTGGCCAGCGTGAGCTGCGGCAGGCCGTCGGTGTCGTCGAGCGTCTGGTCCGGCGCGAGGATCACGCAGCCGATCCCCTCGCGGAATGCCGCCCGCATGCGCGGCGTGCCGTGCCCGGCGCCGATTGTGACAGCCTTCCGCCGTTGGTCGACCTCGTAGTCGCCGCCCGCGGCCGTCCCCACGGGATCCGGCAGGAACGCCAGCTCCTGCGCGAAGACCTGCTCCAGCGTGCGGTTCGACGTGAACAGGCCGTTGCACATCAGGATCGCCTGCTGGCCGTAGCGCACCATGCGCCGCTGGTGTTGCCAGTAGTCGTAGGATTCCTCCTGCTGGGCGCCCGCACCCGCACCGATCAGCAGCACAGCGCCCGCCAGCGTCATGACCAGAACGTTCCTCATAGGAGCCTCCATTTCGTCACGCGTACGCCGCCGTGAGCCATTCTACCCGCTTGATTCACTACCCCGGCTGGTCTACTCTTGCCGCTTGAGGAAAAGGGGAGATATGCGCCTGTTTGCGGTCACCGCGGCGTTTCTGGTTCTCGGCGGAATGGCCGTGCCCGCGGCGGCCGAGGACACCCCCACCTACAACGAGAACGTCGGCAAGCTCCTGCTCGACAACTGCGCGAGCTGCCACCGGCCGAACCAGGTGGCGCCGATGTCGCTGCTCACCTACGCCGAGTCGCGGCCGTGGGCCCGCGCCATCAAGGCCAAGGTGGAGTCGCGCGAGATGCCGCCGTGGTTCGCCGACCCGCGCTTCGGCAAGTTCTCGAACGACTCCAGCCTGAGCGAGGACGAGATCGCGATGGTCGTGGCGTGGGTCGATGCCGGCGCGCCGGAGGGCGACGGCCCGGCGCCCGTGCCCCCGCAGTATTCCGATGCGGGCTGGAGCCACCCGTCGGGTCTCCCCCCGGACTTCATCTACGAGTTCCCCGCGGAGTGGCACATCGAGCCCGAGGGCGAGACGCCGAACTTCAACGTGTACACGCCGCTGCCGTTCGATGGCCCCATGTGGGTCACGGCCACCGAGGTCCATCCGGGCAACCGCGCTGTAACGCATCACATCACGACCGGCATCACCAACATCCCGCCGGGCATGAAGGTCGGCACCGGTCCCGTGTGGGCCGGTGGTCCGATCGCCGACTACGTGCTGGTCCCGGACCCCGACGCCAGCTCGGAGGATGCCGGCCCCGACCCTACGGAGAAGCATGCCGACCGGGTCACCCGCGGCGATGTCAGTGACGGGTTCTCGACCGGGTTCGGCACCTACGTTCCGGGCAAGAGCCTGACGGAACGCCGCGAAGGCTACGTGCAGGCGATTCGCGGAGATCTCTTCAGCCACATCAGGTGGAACCTGCACTACCAGGCGACCGGCAAGCCGGAGACGGCCCGACCCAGGGTTGGGGCATGGACGGCCCCCGAGCCGGACAACATCAAGTTCGCCCGCCGGCAAATCCCGCTGAAGGAATACACGTCCGAGGGGCGGACGCTGGTGGCGCCGGCGCCGCCCGCCTCCCCCGAAGAGGCGCGTGCGCTGGCCGAGAGCATCCTGATCAACCAGAACCTGAACCCGCTGCTGGCGCCGATTCCGCCCCACGAGGCTAACTGGACCGTTACCGGGATCGGCGCGTTCCAGCACGACTCGTTCCTCCAGGACATCTGGATTCACGCCCACACCCGCGGCAAGGACTTCACCGCGGTGCTGACGTACCCGGACGGCCGCGAGGAAATCGTGCTGCGGGTGGAGAACTACTCCTTCGACTGGCAGTACCGCTACTACTTCGAGGAGCCGCCCCTCGTACCGGCCGGCAGCACCCTCAAGATGATCGCCCGCTACGACAACTCGCGCGCGAACCGGTCGAATCCGGCGCCGCACAAGCCGGGCTACTGGTCGGAGCAGAGCTGGGACGACATGTTCGTCTCGTCGGCCGGTTACACGTTGGCCGGGGACGACGAGACCGGAGCGGGCGACAACTGACGGCCGGGGAGCAACGCGTGCGAGCGACACTGGCAGTCGGCGCCGTTGCGTTGGCGACGGCGATCGCGTACCCGGTTGCGTCCCACGGCCAGGATTCGGCAGACCCGCAGGCCGCTATCGTCCAGACCGTCGGCTGCGCCGAGCAGCGCAGCGACGACGGCGTCACCTGGTGGCTCACCCAAGCGGCCGATCCGGCGGAGATCGGTCCCGGCCCCTTCGAAGAGCCGCAGGTGGACGCGGCCCGGAACCGGGAGACCGGCTCCCGTGAGTTCCAGCTCGTCGGCTTCGCGGAGTTCGTCGACCCCGCAACACTGCTCGCATGGGCGGACCGCGCCCTGTTCACGACGGAAGAGCAGGTGAACGCAACCAACTCGCTGCGGCAGGGAAGCTTCGTCCTGGTCAAGGGGCTGCTCGTCGACGTAGACGGAAGCGCCCGCATCAACCTCCTGTCCGTCGTGGGGCTGGCCGATGCCTGTGACTAGCCGCATTATTGCCATCGGAATCGTGACGGTAGGCGCCAGCGCGGTGCTCGCGCCGCCGGCCGCCGCCCAAACGGACGAGCAAATCGAGGCGGAACCGCTCGTCAAGCTCCAGCCCGGGGAAACGGCTGTGGCGGGCCAGTGCCTGACGCGGGAGGAGCTCGGCCTGATCGACGGGCTCAACGCGCTGACGCGCCCCACCGTCGGTGTCGAGGGGCGGGACGGGGGCGACGACCCTGCGCCGTTCGACCCGCACTTTTTCGTGGGAACCTGGGAATTCGAGAGCGTGCTCCCGGAATCGCCGCTCGGCGAGGCGGGCGAGTACTACGGCACCGAAACCGTGCGCCACGTCGAAGGCTGCACGTACGAGAGCCGGACGACGGCGACGCTCGCCGGGAGCGACGTGACCATGGCGTCGCGCCTCATCTATGACCGGCGCGCAGAGTACATGGTGCGCATCGACGACGACAGCCGCGGTTTCGAAGTGGTGAAGGTCGGTGTGCTGCGAGGCGATCCGGGCGGCTACTTCTCACATCACTGGGAAGCGCCCGCGATCAACGTGCAAGGCAGCCAGGTCAGGTTGCGGGGCCGGACCTACATCACCTCGCCGTACGCAATGCGGGATCGCACGGAGATCTCGGTGGACGGCGGATCGTTCACGAATTTCGGAACGGTCATGCGCGACCGTGTCGACGAGTAACCTCGCCGCAACTCCCTGCCGTTCTCGCCCCCGTGCGACCGCACGGTACAACCCCGTGGAAACCGGATGTCAGCGGTCCTGATCGCCGGTTGCGGCGACGTCGGGGGTGAGCTGGCGCGGCGTCTGCTGGCGGACGGGGACGTGGTGTACGGGCTGCGGCGCCGCGCCCATCTCCTGCCGGCGGGTGTGCGGCCGGTTGCCGGAGACGTGGGAGACCCGGTGAGCCTGCATCCCATGCCTGCCGGGATCGACGTGCTGTGCTACACGGCGGCGGCGGACGCGCGCTCGCCGGAAGCCTATCGCGCGGCGTACGTCGACGGTCCCCGCAACGTGCTGCGGGTAGTTGCGCGCACGAGCTGCCCCCGGCGGGTGCTGTTCGCGTCGAGCACCCGCGTCTATCCGCAGAGCGCCGGCGAGTGGGTGGACGAGGAATCGCCGACGGAAGGCGATGACGTGTACGCCCGGCTGTTGCTGGAGGGCGAAGCGGCGGTGCGTGAAGCAGCGGCGTCCAGCGTCGTGGTGCGCTTCGCGGGCATCTACGGTCCCGGCCGCACGCGGCTGGTCGACAGAGTGCGCGCTGGCGAGGCGTGTACGGGGGCGTGGACGAACCGGATTCACCGCGACGACTGCGCCGGCGTGCTGCACCACCTGCTGCAGATCGAGCGCCCGCTGCCGCTGTATCTCGCCGCCGACGGCGAGCCGGCGACGCAGTGCGCGGTGATGGCCTGGATGGCGGAGCGGCTCGGGCTGCCCGCTCCGCCCACCGCGGATACCGGTGATGGGAACCGCGGCAAGCGCTGCCGCAACGCGCGCCTCGTCGCCAGCGGCTATGAGCTCGAGTATCCGAGCTTCAGGGAGGGCTACGGCGCCGTCATCCGGGACATGGCTGGCGGCGCCCGGTGACCGCCGTTTCCTATTCGTCGAGGTCGATGACCACCAGGTGGGCGTCCATCCAGGCCGGCAACCACCCGGGCGCGTCGGGGCGCAGGCGCTCGAACACGCTGCGCTTGCAGTCGGGATCGTCGAATACCACGCGCGCGCGGCCCGACAGCGTCTCGCCGCGAATCGTCACCGTGACCGGCGCGTTTCCGTCGCGTACCGCGCGCCACCAGGGACCGTCGGCACCGACGAATACCTGGCTGCCTTCGCGCCGGTAGTTCACCGGCAGCGTGCGGCCGTTGGGCAGGCCCAGCAGCATGACGATGCCGGACCGTTCGCCCTGCGGGTCGTGCTGGAGCTCGCGAACCACGCGGGGATTGCCAATCAGCAGGGCGTAGGCCAGCAGGCCCAGGAAGGCGAGCGCACAGACCCCGGCGACGACGGCCAACCACTGCAGTGCGGACATTCGGGCTTGCTAGTTCGCGAGTGGGTGCGGCCGCATCTGGAAGCGCACGATCTCGCTCGTCGTCCCCTTGCCTCCCTCGATATGGAACGGCGATCCCGTGTTGAAGCTCGACCACACGCCGCGCCCCTTCCACCCGGCATTCGGATCGTCGATGCGGCCGTCGAGGCCGCGGCTGTAGAAGCCGAGTGGATACGGAACGCGCATGACGACCCACTCGCCGCTGTCGGGATCCAGCGCCAACAGGGCGTCCGACGACGTGCCGTTGGCGATTGGCACGTTGGCCCCGAGGCCGAGCGTATCGAACTGGTCGACCCAGTTGTAATAGTGATAATCGGCGTTCGCCGAGCCCTCGACGCCCTTCAGCTTCGGTCCCGGGGTCGGATAGAGCGTCCACCCTTCCTTGCAGTGCTGGCCGGTGGCCGTCGGCCCGTTCAGCACGGTGCACTTGCTGCGGTCGAAGCTGGCCAGGTGGCCGCTTCCGCCCAGCGCAGTCCAGATGAGCCCGTCCGTATCCACGTCGATCCCGCGCGGACCGAAGCCCCACTCGTGCGGGTCGCCGTCCGGATCGTACGGCGGCTCGTACACCTCCGAGATGCAGCTCTGAGGCGGGTTGTCCCCGGGATCGAGTCGAATCAGCCGCCCCGGCACGTCGAACCGCCGGGTGATCCAGACGGAGCCGTCCGGATGCGGAATCACCCCGTAGGCGCGCTTGAACTTGTCGAGGCTGCCGATCCGCGTGTCACGCACCGGATCCATCTCGACCTCGCCCATCGCGTTCGGCTCGTTCCACGGCCTGGTGATCCGGCCGTCGCCGTTCGTGTCGATCACGGTCGGACACCAGCCCTGGGCCGCCCGCTCGTCGCCGGTCTCGTCGTACAGCCGCGTGTTCAGCCAGTCGACGGCTTCGGTCGATCCGCTCAGCCAGAGCGTGTCGTCGTCGTCGTCGGCAAATTGCAGGTGGTGCGTGAAGTAGCAGGTGTCGATCAGCTCGAACTCGCCGGACTCGGGGTCGTAGTAGGACAACTGGCGGGACTCGGCGCGATGCTGAATCGGATAGTACCGCGCGGAGGGATGGTCCGACCCTTCCAAACACCAGCGGGGCACGTCGTTCGGCCGGACCGCCTGCGTTATCCAGAGACGCCCCTTGCCGTCCAGCATCGGGTTGTGGGCGGCCCGACTCCGGAGATTTACCGGCTCGTCGCCCCAGTAGAGTGACGGCACAGCGGTCGACGATCCCTCGTACGACGTGCCGCGCGGCGCGCGCTCGATGCGGGTCGGCAGATCCATCCGGACCGACTGGTGCGTGTTCGGATCGGTTATCACGAGCCCGGCGCCGCCCACGCCGTAGACCGGTCCGTTGGCGTTGAGCGTCGGGTTGCGCTTGTCGGTCGTGATTTCGTCGTGCACCATGCCGCGCGGGTGGCCCCAGGCCCACATGCTCAGCACCAGGTTGCGCTCCTTGCCCTGCGGGCGCGGGGGAGCGGGGGGCAGCTCGCCCGCGGCAATCCGATCGGTCCAGTCGGCGTACAACTGGAGGGCGCGCGACCGTCCCATGCGGTTGATCTCGACCGTCATCGCCGGCCCGTTCTGTCCGGCCCGGATGCGGTAGTCCCACGCCTCGACGGCCGAATCGAAATCATCGAGGTCGAGCATCGGCATCTCGCGCGTCGCCTGATTGCCGAGCTGGTGGCAGAGCTGGCAGCCGTCCTTCAGCCGATCGATCCAGTCGGCCTGGGTCCGCATGGTCTCGCCGATGCCGTTGCCCTGGCGCCCGGTGCCGGGAAAGTCGCCGGCCGGCGGCACTTCCAGCAGCGAGTACCAGTAGTTGGCCGGGTAGATCTGCGCGGCGTCGTGCGGCGTGGCGGCCGCCGTCGCCGTGAGCTCCAGCTCGTCGCCGGGACGCGCGGGGAGCTTCGCGGAATCTGTCAGGCCGTAACCGCGCACCCATACTTCGTAGGCGCCTGCCGGAAGATCGGGAACCAGGAACCGGCCGGCGTCGTCGGTAACGACGATCTTCCGGAAGCGGGTGTCCAGGTCCTGCGTCTCCGCGATGACCCAGACGCCGGCCTCCGGACCGGCCGCGCTCGTCACGACGCCGCGGATGTCATCGTCCTGGGCCGCGACGAATCGGTCCCTCTCCACGAGACCGATCGCCACGACCGCCGCCGCCGCACACACGCCGATCGCACGAAGTCTCGCGGTCATGGCTCTCTCCCGATTGCCCGACGATCTAGCCCATCTGGTATTCGGGCGTGCTCATGATGAGGTGCGCCACCATGCGCAGCGGTTCCTCGAGGTAGGTGCGGGCGCGGTTGATGTCGGAGGTGCCCAGCTCGTCGTCTAGGAACGCCACCAACCCGTCGCGCGTTCCCGGCGATATGGGCACGCGCAGGAACCGCCCCAGCAGATAGTCGACCGCTTCGGCCGTCGTGGCGGCCCCCGCGTCCAGGATCATCCGCGTCATGTCGACGCGGGCGCTGCCGCGCGGCGTGGGAATCAGCTTGCGCATCGCTGCCGCCCAGGCCTTGTAGCCCGACACCCGCGTGTTGAACAGCTCGTCGCGCTCCTGCGCCGCCATGTCGAACATCGACATCCTGTCCGGGTCGTCTATCAGGGCGATCGCGTCCGTGAAGTTGGCGCCGCTCCGCAGGCGCTCGCCCACGATGCCGTCCCCGCTCAGGGTAAGGAAGTTCGGGTCGTTGAAGTCGACGACCTCCGGGAAGAGGTAGTCGAAGGCGACGTTGCCGCGCTCCTGGATCAGCGCCGGCGTGATCCACGACTTGCCCTGCGCCCAGCCCGCCACCGACGGCGGGTTCAGCAGGTGCTGCCCCAGCGCGATCGTCGTCCGGTTGAAGTCCGGCACCCCCGGCACGTCCTCCGCCCCCAGGTGCTTCAGCAGCGTCACCACGTGCTCCACCGGACCCTTGATGTGCGCCCCGTAGCTCGCCTCGCTGTAGAAGTCGCGCGACAGGAACATCGCCGTCAGCAGCGGCCGCAGCTCGTAGCCGTTGTCACGGAAGATCGAGCCCAGCTCCGTCACCAGCGCCTCCGACGGGTCCTCCCGCACGAAGAAGCGGTAGAGCTTCGCCCAGATGTACTCCGCCGTCACCTCCTGCTCGAGGATGATGTCGAGCACGTCCACGCCGTCGAAGTTGCCCGTCCGTTCCAGGAACGTCTTCTCGTCTTCGTCGTGCAGCGCCGGGTGCACCACGAACTCGAGGTTCTCGAAGTTCCACCCGGTGAACGCCCGCGCCGCCTCGCGCACGTCCATCTCCGAGTAGTTGCCCACGCCCATCGTGAACAG
>JAJEEU010000083.1 GCA_022820825.1 Vicinamibacteria bacterium | reverse complement strand
GCCGACGACGTTCCGGGACTCGTCGCGCAACGGGCTGGCGTTCACGCTGATGTGCACACCGTCCGGGACACGCGGATTACGGATGAAGAGCTCCATGTCTTCCACCGTCTCGCCCCGCACGGCGCGCACGAGCGGCAACTCGTCGGCGGGTACCCGAGTCGACGTGTCCGGGTAGTACACGCCGTATAATTCGGACCATTCCTCCGGCGGCCGATCCGTAGTGCCGTGGCCGAAAATGCGCTCTGCACTCGGGTTGAACAGCGTGAGTCGCGTCGTCGCGTCCGCGACGGCCACCCCGTCGCCCATGCTGCGGATGATCGCGTCCAGCACCTGCACCCGTTCGTGCAGCTCGGCCTCGAACCGCTTCGCCCTCGCTGACTGCTCCGCGGCGTCCGTGGCGCTCCGCAGCAGGACGGCGCCTCCCAGGGGGCGGCCGTCATCGTCGAGCAGCGGGTACCCGCTGGCGGCGAGCCGAACCTCCTTCGTGTTGTCCTCCCGAGGCCGCAGCACGAAGACGAAATCGCTGGTGGTCTCCCCGCGGAGCGCACGCGCTATCGGCCGCTGCTCCGTCCCCAGCGGCGTCCGCCCGTCCGCCTGGTAGACGTCGAAGAAATCGGGCCACAGATTGGGATCTATGCCGGTGGCAGTCCCGACGACATGTCTCGCAGCCGGGTTCATCGCCACAATCCTGCCTCGGGTGTCGGCCACGATGACCGCCTCGGTCATGCTGTCGAACAGGCTCTTGAAGAGCGCAGAATTCGGCTCCTCACGGTCGACCTCCCGCGCGGATTGCGCCAGGAGCTCGCGGTCTTTCGTCGCCTCAGCCATGTGGGTAATTCCTCGGAATCCGGTTCACCACCAAGCCGCACGCCACCGGGAACGGGCATTCTTGAGCAAGGACCGATCCAATGTCCGCCGGCGTGCTATAACCGCCCTTTTTTCAGATAGTTGCCTCGTTCCAGGGCGATACGCCGCACCTGTAATGACTGTTGCGGCCTGCAACAGTCTTGTGCCGGCCAAGCGCGCCGGTTCCGCGTCAAGTCGTTTCAGAAAAGGAAGTTACGTGTCAGTCGCAGGCGGCCGTCGCGGCTTGCAACGCCTGCGGCGTTTTGCAACAGCGTGAACGGGCCTGGTCGTGTGTCTCGGCGGGCGCTCCAGCGCATGGAGGTCAAACTTCGCCGGCCGCGCGAATACTCATGACAGTTATGGTACGAAATGGTCCATTAAATATGCATGTAGACATTGACTTATTTAATGTAGAATTAATAAATTTAAGGGCCGCCACGGCAACGGGCGGCGATACGAGCCGGCGGGACCGCGGTTCGTTCCGATTCGGCAAGGGAGGAGCCTTGACGCATTCCGATGCCGCCAGGCGGGAGATCGAGGCGCTGCGCGAGCGCATTTCCACCCTGGGCGCGGCCATCCTGCGCATCAACGCCACGCTCGACCTCGACACCGTGCTCGCCGAGGTCGTCGAGAGCGCCCGCGGGCTCACCGGCGCCCGCTACGGGGTCATCGCCACCGTCGACGAGACGGGCGCGCCCACCCGGGAATCGGTGTTCTCCGGCTTCACGCCGGAGGAAAGGCGGGAGCTCTCCGGCTGGCCCCACAGCGGCCGCCTGTTCGAGCACCTCCGCCACCTGCCGGGGCCGTTGCGGCTTGCCGAACTCTCCGGCTACGTCCGCTCGCTGGGCATTGCGCCCGCGCGGATGTTCTCGCTGACCTTTCAGGGCACGCCGATGCGCCACCGGGGCGCGGACGTCGGCCACTTCTTCCTCGCCGACAAGGCCGACGGCGAGGAGTTCACCGACGACGACGAGGAGGTGCTAATGCTGTTCGCCTCCCAGGCCGCTGCGGCGATCGCCAACGCCCGCACGCACCGCGGCGAGCGGCGCGCGCGGGCGGATCTGGAGGCACTCGTCGAGACCTCGCCCGTCGGGGTCGTGGTCTTCGACGCGAAGAGCGGGCAGCCGGCGAGGTTCAACCGCGAGGCGCGGCGCATCGTCGAGAGCCTGCGGATGCCCGGCGGTTCTCTCGAGCAGCTCCTGGAGCTGATCGCCTGCCGGCGCGCCGACGGGCGGGAGGTTTCCTTGAGCGAGTTCCCGCTGGCGCAGCAGCTGGGCAACGGCGAGACGGTGCGCGGCGAGGAGATGGTGTTGTCGGTGCCGGACGGGCGCAGCGTGAGGACGTTGGTCAACTCGACCCCGATCCGTTCATCCGGCGGCGCGGTCGAGTCGGTAGTGGTAACGATGCAGGACCTTGCGCCGCTCGACGAGATCGAACGGATGCGAACCGAGTTCCTGGGCCTTGTGAGCCACGAGCTGCGCGCCCCGCTGATCGCCATCAAGGGCTCGGCGGACGCGCTGCTGGAGGAGGCGGCCGAGCTCGACCCGGCCGAGATGCGCGAGTTCCACCGCATCATCGCCGAGCAGGCCGCCCACATGCGCGGCCTCATCCGCGACCTGCTGGACGCGGAGCGCATCGACTCGGGCACGCTCTCGGTCGCGGCCGAGTCCTCGGACGTGGCCGGCCTGGTCGAGCGGGCCCGCAGCACGTTCCTGAGCGGCGGCGGTCGGCACGCCGTCCTCGTCGACCTGCCGGCGGGGCTGCCCCCCGTCATGGCCGACCGCCGGCGCATCGTGCAGGTGCTCAACAACCTCCTGTCGAACGCCGCGAGGCACGCGCCAGAGTCGACCCCGATCCGCGTGGCGGCCGTGCGAGAGGACGCGCACGTCGCCGTCTCGGTCTCCGACGAGGGTGGCGGGGTGGCGCCCGAGCTCATGCCGCACCTGTTCAGCAAGCACGCCGGCGCCAGGCAAAGCGCGGCGGCGGGCCACGGCCTCGGGCTCGCCATCTGCAAGGGGCTCGTCGAAGCGCACGGCGGGCGCATCCGCGCGGAGAGCGCCGGCCCCGGCCGCGGCGCCACGTTCACCTTCACGCTGCCGGTGGCCGGGGAGGCCGGCGCCTCGACGGCCGAGCGCGCCGCCGTCCTGCCGGCGGCCCCGGAACCCGGCGAGCCGCCGCGCATCCTGGTGGTGGACGACGACCCGCGGGCGTTGCGCTTCGTCCGCGACGCGCTCTCCGAGGCCGGCTACGCGCCGCTGATGACCGGCGATCCGCACGACCTGCCGCGCATCATCCGGACCGAGAGGCCGCGGCTGGTGCTGCTCGACCTGATGCTGCCCGACGCCGACGGCATCGAGCTGATGGCGCAGATCCCGGAGCTCGCCGACGTGCCCGTCATCTTCATCTCCGGCTATGGCCGCGACGAGACCGTCGCGAAGGCGCTCGAGTCGGGCGCGGCCGACTATCTCGTCAAGCCCTTCTCGGCGACGGAGCTCGTCGCCAGGGTCCGGGCGGCGCTCCGGCGGCGCGAGGAACCCGAACCCTTCGTGGCCGGAGAGCTCGCCATCGACTACCAGCAGCGCCTGGTGACGGTCGGCGGGAAGGCGGTCGACCTCACCGTGACCGAGTACCAGTTGCTGCGCGTGCTCTCGCTCGACGCCGGACGGGTCGTGACCTTCGAGACGCTGCTGCGACGGGTCTGGGCCAAGCGGGAGAATGCCGACGCGAACCTGGTGCGGGTCTTCGTCAGGGACATCCGCCGCAAGCTCGGCGACAGCGCTGCCAGTCCCACGTACCTGTTCAACGAGCGCGGCGTCGGCTATCGCCTGACGAAGCCGCGGGACTGCTGAAATGTCTATGGAAAAAGTATGAAGTTCCGATAGTATGTCTGTAACCTGAACCTGCGGCTCGCCTATGTCACGACCAACTGATGCTGTCACCGTAGGGGTCGATATGGCCCCCCATCTGCTGCGCCGTCTCGACGCTGTCGCGAAGGCTCTCGACATGGACCGCAGCGAAGCGCTGCGCACGGCTGTCGCGCGCTGGCTGGAAGAGGAAGAACGCAACGCCGCCTGCCGCGACCGCGTGCTGAAGGTGCGCGCCACGAGCGGCGCCGCCTCGCGCATCGCCTGACGGCGCCGGCACAGCGCACGCTGACGCCGCGGTCCGCGGGCCTCCCGGCGATTTCTCGCATCTACTGCCGTATGGCGAAGAGGTGCCCCGCCGTGCGCAGCAGCAGCGTGCGGCCCGCGATGGCCGGCGTGGCGAGCGCCAGCTCGCCGATTTCGTTCTTGCCCAGCAGCTTGTATTCCGGCCCGGCGGCGATGACGTAGGTGTCGCCGTCCTCGCTCAGCGCGAAGATCTTGCCGTTGTACGCCCACGGCGACGAGGTGAACGTGGCGCCCGTCTCGATCCGCACGCGGTCGTAGACGACGCGCCCGGTAGCCGCGTCGTGGGCCGTGAAGAATCCCCGGTCGTGCAGCGTGTAGTAGATGCCGCGGTAGAGCAGCGGCGACGGGTTGTAGGACCCGACATCCGGGTCGTACCAGCGGATGTACTCGTTGGCGCGCTGGTTTTCGCCGAGCGTGATGTCGCCCTGTGCGCCCGGCAGCACGGCGTAGACCGGATGGTGGTCGTTGCCCACGTAGCCGGAGCTGACGTAGATGATGTTGTCGCCGGGGATTGGGGTCGGCACGTGCACGTCGGTCAACCGTCCGGCGAAGTGCCACAGCAGGTTGCCCTCCGGGTCGTACGACCGCACCTCGTTCTTGGCGGCCGTGACGATCTCCGTGCGCAGGTCGTTCCTCCAGACGAACGGCGTCGACCAGGCGCTCGGCTCGTCCCGGATCACGCGCCAGTTCTCTTCCCCGGACGCCGTGTCGAACGCGGCGATGTACGACTCCTCGGCGTTGTCGTGCATCACGAGCACCTGGTCGTCGAGCACCGCCGGCGAGGCGCCCGGGCCCCAGCCCCAGCCGTCTCGGTGGAAGGGAATGTCCCGCGACCAGACCAGGTTGCCGTCGAAGTCGTAGGCGTACAGCCCCACGTCCCCGAACAGGGCGTACACCCGTTCGCCGTCGGTCACGGGCGTCGCCGAGGCGAAGGAGTTCTTCGGGTGGATGCTGGACTCGACCGGCCCCTCGTGCGCCGTCCGCTGCCACAGCACCGCGCCGCTGTCGAGGTCGAGGCAGAGCACGGTCCAGCGATGCGTGCCCGGCTGCATGCCGTCGACGGTTGTCAGGCCGCTCTCCGGCAGGTACAGACCGGGCTGCGGACCCTCGTAGTCTTCCTCGGCGACGACCGCCGTAAGGAAGACCTTGCCTTCCCAGACGATCGGACTCGACCAGCCCAGACCCGGGATGGGCGTCTTCCAGGCCACGTTCTCGGTGGCGCTCCACGTTTCGGGCAGCCGCGGGTCGTCGGCGACCACCGAGGTCCCGTCCGGCCCGCGGAACTGCGGCCAGTTGTCCGACTCCGCCGCAGCAGGCGCAGCCAACCAGATCAACGCCCCCAGCAGCGCCAGCGCCCGGAACCCCGGTCCAATCCGTTTCCTCACGGCATCTCCCTCCGTTGCGGCCAGGTCACGCGCGGCAACAGGAAAGTTCACCACGCGCCCGGCGGCGTGTCAACACGCTCGGCTGCCACGCCATCCCCGCCGCCGTTCCTACGCCTCCAGCGCCGCCAGTATTTCTTCGGGCGCCCGATCCGGCGACGCGAACGGGTCGACGACCTGAACAGCGTCGAACCGCTGTCCGTCCTGCAGGTCCTCCGTCAGCAGCACCCTGCACTCGGTGATCTGCGCGGCGGCCACGATGAGGGCATCCCACCAGGATACGGAGTAGCGGTCCTGGAGGCGCCAGGCGCGTTCCAGCGTTGCCAGGTCGACGGCCGCCGGCTGCCAGGTCGCGAGCGCCCCGACTATCTCCCGCGCCGCGGGCGGGTCGAAGGCCGCGCCCCCGTGCCGCGTCAGGGTTGCATACAGTTCCTGCAGGACCTGATAGCTCAAGCGACCCATGCGCCGGTGAGCAAGCAGCTCAATCCACTGCTCGGCGCGTGACTGTTTCGACGGCTCGGAGCTGTCGTGGCGGTATACGAAGACGTTCGTGTCAACGAAGACCGGGCCGGTCATGCAGCTCCTCCCGCGTCGGCCTGCGGCCGCCCGGCCAGTCGATCCTGCGGGGTTTCAGCGCAAGGTAGCGCTGCATGGCGACGTCGTACTGATCTTCCTGGCGCCGCATCTTCTCCAGGAGTTCCGCGATCCATCGGGAGATGCTGCGATCATTCTCGGCAGCCTTCACGCGCAGCCACCGTGCGACATCCTCCGGGAGCGTGATCGTGACGTTCTTCATGGCACAAGAATAGTGAAACACGAAATTCGTGTCCATGCGGCGATGCTTGGCGGATGGCGATTCAGGGTGTGAATTTTGAGATTGCGTCTCAGTTGCAGAAGAGATAGGATGCACGGATGCAGGTGGCAACCGCGACTGCGCCTACGTCGTCACGGCCGGCGCCGCGCGCGTCCGGGTTCGTGTGCGACTGCCTCGAGGTCACCGAGTGCGCGTTGCTCGAGACGTTGTCAAAGGCGCACGTCCGGACGCTGCGGGACGTCCGCCGCGCCATCGGCGCCGGCGACGGCTGCACCGCCTGCCACGACCTGCTCCGCCGGTATCTTGAAGCGGCGCGTTAGCCGCCCGCGACGCGGGACCTTCGCCGCAGGCTGCTAGAGTAACCAATCCGACTCGCGGCCTCTCTGTCGTGGGCTGTCGCATCACCAGAGAAGATGGTTGATGGTCGACCGTCGCAGGACGGTACAGACACGTCCGCCACCGGGACGACGTGGTTCTGTGTGCGGCGCGACGGCGCTGCACAGCGCCATGGTTGGCTCGACGACATCTCGCTGCACGACCTGCGGCAGCGCGTGGGAGCGAGCGACGAAGCCGTGGTCGAGGCCTGTGTCGCACGCGATTTCCGCACGGTCGATCCCGCCCGGTTGGCAAGCGTGTTCGCCAACCGCGCCCGCGGCCTCATCGGCATGGAGGTTCACTTTCGAGGCGAGGTCCACCGCGTCGCGCCCACACGAATGGTCGCCACCAACCGCAGCTTCCCGCGCGTTCTGGAGCGGTTTCTCGACAAGCGGGGCGCAACCATCGACGACGTCGCCACCGAGGGCCGTCTGCGGGCGTTCTCCGCCCGGCAGTTCCTGGTGGCCGGGGGCTCGCGGCCACGCGCTACGGAGCTGTATCGCGGGGCGCCGCTCGTCGCGCCGACGTCAGCAGTCGACCTCGGACGCGCCGCCAGCCTGGCCGATGGCGCCGGGCAGTGGATGCTCCGCAATCTGTCGCCGGAAGGTTCGCTTCCCTACAAGTACTGGCCGAGCCGGGGTGAGGAATCAGCGGCCGACAACGCCATACGCCGCTTTCTGGCGTCCCTGGCGCTCGCCCGCCTGGGCGAGCTGCGCGGCAGCGAGGAAATCCGGGACGCCGCGCGGCGCAATCTGCGTTTCAACCTGCGCCGCTATTTCCGCGACATCGGCGGCGGCCGCGGTGCGATCGTGGAAAGCACGGGGGCCAAGCTGGGTGCGGCGGCCGTTGCTGCGCTGGCCATTCTCGAGAGCCCGGCGTGCGGCGAATTCCTGACGGAGCTGCGAATGCTGGCTGCCGGCATCGATTCTCTCGCCGACGACCAGGCCGGATTCCGGACGTTCTTCTTTCCACCGGAGCGCGATGGCGAGAACTGGAACTTCTATTCCGGCGAGGCGTTGCTGTTCTGGGCGGAGGCCATGCGCCGGCGAGCGGATTTCGCCCCCTCGCTGCAGCGCTGGTCCGATGCGTTCTGCTGTTGCCGCGAGCGCCACTACCGGGCCCGAAATCCAGCGTTTGTGCCCTGGCATACCCAGGCCGCGGCGTCCATGTTCGAGCAGACGGGCCGGCGGGAGCTTGCCGGGTTCGTGATGGAGCTCAATGACTGGCTGCTGCCCATGCAGCAGTGGGACGGGGTGCCGGGACTGCCGGCGGACCTGTGGGGGCGCTTCTACGATCCGCGGCGTCCGGATTTCGGACCGCCGCACGGGGCGTCCACCGCTGCCTACCTGGAAGGACTTGCGGATGCCATGGCGTTGGCCCGCGCGGTAGGTGATCGCAGCCGCGCCGAGCGCTACGAGCGCGCGATTGCGCGCGGGCTGAGGTCGCTGCGGCAACTGCAGTTCCGTGACCGGAACGATGCGTTCTACATCTCGAAACGGGATCGCGTCCTGGGCGCGTTGCGGACCGAAGCGTATGACAACGCGGTTCGGGTGGACACGGCGGCCCATGCGCTCGCGGCCGCAGTCAAGCTGCTGCGCCAGGGGGATCAGGCAACCGGCGGCAACGCGTAGTAGCCGCCACCGGGTGGAGGGCGGACGTCGAAGATCAGGTGGATGCGAGGCTCGTCGCTCCGATTGCGGGCATCGTGCTCGGCCTTGTTGTCGAACACCCACAGCTCGCCCTCGCGCATGACGGCCGTCTCCCCGCCTGCGGTCAGCGGGCTGCCCCCCGCGCTCTTGAGCACAAGGTGGTAGCGATCGCGGACGCGGTAGTAGGCGCCGCCGTCGACGTGCGGCCGGACCCAGCCGCCGGGTTGTAGCGCCACCAGCGTGGCGCGGCCGAGTTCCCCTCCCTGACGGCCGGCAATCTGCTTGCAGAGCTCCAGGGCACGCGGAAACCTTGCCGCGGACCGTGCGATGCGGCTCTCGTGCACGTCGTTGGCGTTGCGGGCGCCGGGAGGCAGCGGCTTCTTCGCGACGCGCAGGAAGATGTTCTGCGTGTCGCGCTGGCAGCGGACCTTGCGTTGCCGGCTCGTGTCGACCAGCCACATGTCCGGTGCTGCAGCGAGCTCCGCCAGCAGCGGCGCCACGTCGATGCCCTCCGCGATTCTCGTAAAGCGCGGTCCGGACGCGGACATCGCCGTTGCGCCTCCAATCGACGCGCGCCCCGGGGCGCCGGTGTCCATCGACATCCTCGCGTGCCTTACCGGTACGGACAAGCGTACCTGCCGGGGTAGATCGCTCGTTCCATTCCCGCCAGCGAACCCAGTTCAGTCGTCATCGTCGTCATCGTCATCGTCGTCGTCATCGTCATCGTCGTCATCGTCGTCATCGTCGTCGTCGTCATCGTCGTCATCGTCCCCGTCGCCATCTCCGTCGCCGTCGCCGTCCCCATCTCCGTCGCCGTCGCCGTCTCCATCCCCGTCGCCGTCACCGTCTCCATCCCCGTCGCCGTCTCCATCTCCGTCTCCGTCGCCGTCCCCGTCGCCATCTCCGTCTCCGTCCCCGTCTCCGTCGCCGTCACCGGCGCCATCTCCGTCTCCGTCCCCGTCGCCGTCTCCGTCGCCGTCTCCGTCCCCATCCCCGTCACCGTCTCCATCTCCGTCTCCGTCGCCGTCTCCATCTCCGTCGCCGTCTCCGTCGCCGTCTCCGTCGCCATCCCCGTCACCGTCTCCATCCCCGTCGCCGTCACCGTCGCCGTCCCCATCTCCGTCGCCGTCTCCATCTCCGTCGCCGTCTCCATCTCCGTCTCCATCCCCGTCGCCATCCCCGTCGCCGTCGCCATCCCCGTCTCCATCCCCGTCGCCGGGGGGAACGACTATGCCGTTGACGCCGCCTATCCCGGCGGATCCGCCAGGACCGGAACTTCCCGTTTGCGAGCCTGAAACAAGCGGAGTTGGTGCGGTCGGCGATAGCGTGTCGTTATCGTCCCCGCAACCGCCGACTCCCAGGGTCCCTACCAGCAGGAGCCGCAGGGCATTTACCCAACGCCAGATCGGTGAATCCTTCAGCATCTTCGATCTCCGTTGTCACGACACACGCAACCGAATGTTGCCGGCCTGCGCGCGCGTCTCCCAACATGGAGCGGCTCGCACAGGAGGCGCGCTCGGCTTGCTCGAACTGTCGCCTTACGCTCGATCGCGGGTACGCCGCGCGGCAGCCAACCACTCGGCGCGCCTGCACCTACCGTCGCCGTACCCCTGCGAAATCAGCCGTCGTGCCCGCCCATCTGCTCCGCGAGGTAGTTCTGGATGCCGACCTTCTCGATCCGGAAGAGCTGCGTCTCCAGCCAGTCGACGTGCTCCTCTGATTCGACGAGGATCGGCGCCACCAGCTCGCGCGTACCGTTGTCGCCCGAGCGCACGCTCAGCTCGACGAGCTCGTTGTAGTACGAGACGCCTTTCATCTCCAGCTCGAGGTCGTTCCGGAACTGCTCCTGGACGTCGCTGCCGACGCGGATGACGTCGTAGCGGGCGATCTCGGGCACGCCTTCGAGGAACAGGATGCGCTCGATCAGCTTCTCGGCGTGCTTCATCTCGCCGATCGATTCCTCGTGGTGCTTCTTCGCGAGCTCGTGGAAGCCCCAGTCGGCGCACATCTTCGACTGGCAGAAGTACTGGTTGATAGCAGTGAGCTCGATGGTGAGCGCCGCATTCAGTCCGTCAATGATCTCCGCCTGGCCTTTCATGGTTTGCCCCCTTGGCAGTCGTGCGGAATACCCGCTCTTCCGCCAAGCTAGCACGCGAAAAAGAAGGATGGTGGTACTGCGACTCAGTAGCAGAAAAAAGTAGCCGCGGCGGCTGTTGTCAATCGCCGGCCGCGGTGCGGCGGCGTTCGCCGATGGCGTAGAGGAAGGCGCTGGTGCGGATGAAAATCTGGCCGTCGGAGATGGCCGGCGAGCTGAGGCAGTAATCGCCGAGGTCGTTCTCGGCGAGCACCTCGAAGCGAGGTCCGGCGCGCAGCACGGTCGTCAGTCCGTCCTCGCTGGTGATGTAGATGCGGCCGTCGGCCAGCACCGGCGAGGCGCTGTAAGTGGCCGGCTGGATGCGTTCCGGGCCGTAGACGGGCGCGCCGGTCCTGGCGTCCATGGCGAAGACGATGCCGCGGTCGTTGACGACGTAGAAGTACGTGCCGTCGCTCACCGGCGTCGGCACGTCCGGCCCGTTCTCCGTCGACCACAGGACGTGCGTGTCGAGCACGTCGCCGCGGCCTCCCGGTCGCAGCGCCAGCAGCGGGCGGACGCGGGTGGGAGCGTAGATGACGCCGTCGTGGACAACGGGGGACGCCACGATGCGGTAGGCCCCGTTCCGCGACGGGTTCAGGCCGTCCGCGCGCCACAACTCCCTGCCGTCCGCGGGGTCGTGGCCCGTGACGGCGTCGCCGCCCGTGATTACGATCTCGACGCCGCCCCCGTGGCGCAGCAGCGCCGGCGTCGTGTACGAGTCGGGGGATTCGCGGACCGCCTCCGTCGGCCGCTCGACGCGCCAGATGGTCTCGCCGCTGCCGGCGTCGATCCGCAGCAGGTACGAGGGGTCGTCCGTGCGCATGCCGTGCAGCACCTGGACGAACAGCGCGCCGTCGTGCAGCAGCGGCGAGGACGCGTAGCCCCAGTTCAGGCCGAACGCCCCGTACGACGCCGGGATGTCGAGGCTCCAGAGCTCCCGGCCCTCGAAATCGTAGGCCCGCAGGATGCCGGTGCCGGTCATCACCCAGACCGTCTGGCCGTCGGTCACGGGAGAAGGCGACGACAGGTTCTGCTTGCGCAGGCGCCGGTTGCCGTCGCTCAGGTGACGGTTCCACAGCATCTCGCCGGTGTTGCGGTCGATGCACCACAGCTCGAGGTTGTCGTCGTCCACTGCCACGTTCAGGAAGATCCGATCGTCCCAGACGATCGGCGTCGACCCCGAGCGCCGCGGCACGGGGAGCTTCCATGCGACGTTGCGCTCCGTGTCCCACTCCAGCGGCAGATCGGTCTCTCCGCTCACGCCGTCGGCGGTCGGTCCGCGCCAGTTGGGCCAGTTTTCGGCGGCGGCGGGAGCGGTTGCCAGGACGCCGCAGAACAGCGCCGCGGCGACGCCCGCAACGAGGCGATGCAGGTGCATGGGCATGACCGTGTGATGATAGTCGGCGGCGGCGCGGGCCGCCAGCCCATGACCGCCGACCAGGCTCGGATAGCGAAGTGGAACGCGCGCTACGCCGCGGGCGGTGAGGCGCCCGCGCCGCTGCCGCTGCTCACGACGGCCGTCGAGGGCGTGCAGCCGGGCCGGGCGCTCGACCTGGCTTGCGGGGCCGGCCGACACGCGCTCTGGCTGGCCGCGCGGGGATGGCGGGTCGCGGCGGTCGACGGCGCCGCTACGGCTGTCGAGTTGCTGCTCGCCCGCGCGGAGCAGGCCGGCTGCCTCGACCGCATCGAGCCGTACGTGGCCGACCTAAAGGCCGAGCCGCCTGAATTCGGCATCGCGGAGGCGGCCTACGACCTCATTGTCGACTGCTACTTCCTGCACCGGCCGCTGTTTTCCGCAATCCGGGACGGGGTGCGCCCCGGCGGGCTTTTCGTCGCGGCCCTCCATACGCCGTCCGGCGACGGCGAGCGCGGTCACGGATACGTCCTGGCGCCAGGTGAGTTGGCGGAGGCGGTGGCCGGCTGGGGATGGACCGTCCTGCGCAGCGCGGAACGGGACTCGGACGCCGCGGACGATCACGGATTGGGCGTCGCGGAGATCGTGGCCCGCCGTCCGGCATGAGGGGCCCTCCGCCGCGCGTCCCCGGGGGCGGCCGCGCATCGCGTTGCGCCGCGGTTGCGCCGCGATCCGAATCCGGCTAGCGTACAGTTCGATGGTCATCACCGATCCCCGGCCCGGCGCGCGCGCCCGCCCCGCACGCTCGCGGAGTCTCGGGCGCGGAGTAATCGTCCTCGCCGGCGCGGCGCTGCTCGCGGCCGGGTGGCTGGCGCTGGATTTCCTGGGCCGGCCCGACGTGGAGGTGGCGCGCATTCCCGAGGGCGGCCGGATGCCGCGGGCCGTCATCGACCCGGCCGGCGCCGTGCACGTGATCTACTTCGAGGGCGTGATGAGCGGCGGCGACCTGCTGCACGTAGCGCGCGCCGCGTCCGGCACTGGCTGGACCGAGCCCGTGCGGGTCAACAGCGACCGGAAATCGGCGATCGGCATGGGTCCGATGGACGGCGGACACGTGGCGCTGGACGGCGCCGGCCGGCTGCACGCGGTCTGGTTCCAGACCAATCCCGCGCGTATCTTCTACACGCGCAGCGCGCCCGGCGGCGCGGCGTTCGAGCCGCAGCGGATCCTGTGGCAGGAGGACCACAGGATCGAGGCGGCGCCCTCGGTCGCGGCGGGCGGCGACGGCAGGGTGTACGTCTTCTGGCATGCGGGCGCGGGCCAGGATGCCGACCGGGCCGTGTACATGACCGCCTCGGAGGACGGCGGCGACACATTCGGTCCGGCCCGGCGGGTCAGCAAGGCCGGCGAGGGCGCCTGCGGCTGCTGCAGCATGGCGGCGCTGGCCGACGGATCCGGCGCCGTGCACGTGTCGTACCGCAGCGCAAGAGAGAACGTCCGGCGCGACCAGCGGCTGCTCGTGTCGGGCGATGCGGGCCGCACGTTCGAGGACCGGCCGATCGACGAATGGAAAATCGGGGCCTGCCCGGTGACGACCACGACGCTGAGCGCCGCGCCCGGCGCCGCGCGCGTCGCATGGGAGACTGCCGGCCGCGTGTTCTACGCGCCCGTCGACCGGCTGGATGCGCCGGTCGAGCCCGGCGGGGAAATCCGCTTTCGCCGCAAGAATCCCGTCGTCGCGGTGAACAGCCGCGGCGACACGCTGCTCGCGTGGGGCGACGGATCCGGCCTGCGCGCCGGCGGCACGCTGCACTGGCGCCTGTTCGATGCCGGCGGGCGCCCGCTGGGCGAGCAGGGCAGCGACACGTCCGTGCCGAGCGGCAGCGCGCCGTGGGCGGTCGTCAAGCCGGACGACTCGTTCCTGCTGCTGTTCTAGAATAGCCGGGCCCTCGGGCTTCATGGCTGGTATCAGGAGAACATTCATGCGCACCCATATTCACGCACGGCGAGGCCCTTCGATGTTGACGGCGGCGCTGGCGGCGGCCGCCGTGGCGCTGGGAGTTGCCGCGCCCGCGGCCGCCCAGGACGCGGCCACCACGGTCCACTCGGCCATGCCGCAACTGACCGCGGGCGGCCAGGTGAACTGGACCACGCACAACGTTGACATCCAGGGCAGCCGCTACGCGGAGATCGACGAGATCAACACGTCGAACGCCGGCAGCGTCGAGCTGGCCTGGACGTTCACCGCGGGCGCCGAGAACAGCATCACGCAGGCCACGCCGCTCGTCATCGACGGCGTGATGTACGTGAACGCGGGGGGCACGCTGTTCGCGGTCAACGCGACCACGGGCGAGACGATCTGGACCACGAGGCTGGGGGATGCGTTGGAGGCGCGCGGCCGCGGCCCCACCTACGGCGACGGCAAGCTGTACGCTTTTGGCGGCGCCACGCTGTATGCCGCGGACGCCACGACGGGCGAGTTGGTGGAGTCGTTCGGCAACGGCGGCCGGCTCGAAGTCGTTTCCGAGGCGCTGCAGTTCAAGTATCCCGACGACTATCCGCCCAACGTCGACGCGTACTCGCTCGGCTACCGCATAACCACGCCGGCCGTGTACCACGACGGCACGCTGTACGGCGGGTTCGCGCTGTCGGAGAACCACATTCCGGGCGGCCTGGTGGTGGCGACGGATGCGGCGACAGGTGTCATCAAGTGGGTATTCAACACGGTCCCGCAGGGGCCGCGCGATGACGGCTGGGAGATTGCCAAGGACACCTGGGGCGACGGCCAGAAGGTGGGCGGCGGCATCTGGACGCCGCCGGCCATCGATCCCGAGCTGGGCCTGATCTACGTCAACTCCGGCAATCCGTCGCCCGACTACGACGGGTCCGCCCGGCCGGGGATGAACCTGTTCACCAACGCGACAATCGCCCTGCACCTCGACACCGGCCGCCTCGCCTGGTACTACCAGGCAATCCACCACGACCTGTGGGATTTCGACCACGTGACAGGGCCGACGCTGTTCGACGTCACCGCGCCGGACGGCAGCCCGATCAAGGGCGTGGCGGCGGCGGGCAAGAACTGCCTGCTGTACATGTGGCACCGGGAGACGGGCGAGCCAATCAACCCGATGGTGGAGACGACCGTGCCGACCGAGTCCGACGTACCGGGCGAGCAGGCGTACCCGACGCAGCCGATCCCGTACAACGCCCGCGGCGTGCCGCTGACGCCGTTCTGCGCCACCTACCCGCTGCTCAGCGATCCGGAAGCGGCCAGTCGCGGGCGGCAGCTCTATACGCCGTACTCGGTCAGCGAGTTCTACATCCTGGCGCACGGCGGCAGCAGTTGGGGGCCGTTGTCGTTCAGTCCGCGGACCGGTCTGCTGTACGTGACCGGCAAGGACGGCGGCATCACGTTCACGGTCAACCCGGTCGGCGACACCCTCGTGACCGGCGAGAGCGACGGGCATTCGGACAATATCGCCGAAGGGCCGATCCGCGACGACATGACGCCGGAGTTCACCATTTCGGCCTACGACCCGGCCACCGGCGAGCTGGTCTGGCAGCAGCGCGCGCCTACCGCTTCCGCCATCGGCGCGAGCGGCAACCTGGCGACCTCGGGCGACCTCGTGGTCCAGGGCACCGATCTCGGCGAGGTGCTCGCGTACGATGCCCGGACGGGCGAAGTGCGGTTCAGCTACCGGCACAACCGGGCGATCCGCGCGAGCCCGCTGACCTACGCGGTGAACGGCAAGCAGTACATCGCGGTAGTCGCCAGCAACGACGTGCTGGCATTCGCGCTGCCGTAACGCGATGCTCCGCGACGGACTGCTAGCGCAGGCCGCGCCCGGTGACGAGGTAGGTGGCGAAGCTGGCGAGCCAGTGGCCGCCGGCGTAGTGCTCGCCGGTTACCGCGGCCAGCCCGGCCTCGCGGTGGCGGCGGGCCGTTGCTCGCAGCGCGGGCAGCCGCGGGTCGCCGGCCGGTAGTCCCGCGGCGATACCCTCCAGCATCCACGCGCGGCTGAGGTTCAGGCCGTCGAGGTGCGCCAGCTTGCCGTCGGTGGGGTCGGTCACCACGGCAGGCTCCAGCCAAGGTTTGCTGTGCGTCTTGCCGGCCCGCGGGATGCCCGGCAGGAAGCCGTCCAGCCAGGCCGCAAATTCGTCCGGGCCGCGCACGCGGCGGATCAGGTCGGCCTCGGCCAGGCAGGACGACAGGAAGTCCTGCCCCGACGGCTCGTAGGCGAGCGGGCAGTCGCGGTCGTTGCCGTAGTAGTCCTCGGTGCGCGAGCGGAGCAGTTGCTCCATCTCCAGGTCGTCCGCGGCGCGCGCCCAGTCGAGCATCAGCCCGAAGGCGAACGCGGTCTGCGAGTGTTCGCCGACGCGAATCGGATGGGTGAGCTTGGGCAGCCAGTCCTTGATGCGCTGGGCCGTCTCGCGTTCCAGCGGCTCGAGCGCCGCCAGCCAGCCCGCGGCCTGCGCGTCGCCGCGCCATTCGCGCAGCTCGGCCGCCAGTTGCAGCAGCCACGCCAGGCCGTACGGCCGCTCGAACGAGGTGCGCCCGCTTCCGCGCAGGTAGCGCAGCTCGGCCGTGATGTTGTCGCGCGTCAGGTTCTGCGCCAGGGCGTCTCGCGCAGCGGGCGCGAGCGTGGCGCCGTCGGCCAGCCGGGCAAGGCGCACGAGCAGCCAGTGGCCGTGCACGGCCGAGTGCCAGTCGTAGCAGCCGTAGAAGGCGGGCGTCAGCTCGCGCGGCGGCCGGACGTCGTCGTCCCCCGTGAGGACGTGCGCGATCTTGTTGGGATACTCCCGGTGTATGCAGTCGAGCGCGAGCTGCATGAACCGGTCGGCCGTGGCCGGGTCCAGCGGTTGCGCGCCGGCCGTTCCGGCGCCGGCGATGATCACCCCTGCCAACAGTCCGCCGCGGATGCCCCGCTGCATTCGATTCCTGCCGCCCTGCGCGGGGCCGCACACTGCGCCGGCAACGCGCGCGGCGCTACTTCTCCTCGCCCTTCTCCGCCGCGGCGCGCTTCTCCAGGTTGCGGGCGGCGCTGAGGATGTTGGTCATGCCGTAGTTCCCCTCGTGGCAGGCGTACTCGAAGATCTGCCAGTAATCGGGGTCGTGGCGGCCGTTGACCACCAGGGTCCACGGTTCGGTCCACGTGGAGGGGTCGTGAATCGTGACCTCGACGCGGACCGTGTCCTCGTTCACGCGCGTGTAGCGCTCGACGAGGCGCCGGGTGGCGCCCGCGCCGTGGAAGGTCGTGCGATCGCTGAAGTTGGTCACCTCGACCACCAGCGTGTCGCCTTCCCAGTAACCGCGCGAGTCGCCGAACCACGTGCGGATACCGGAATGCAGGGCGGGGCGGTCGTCGAGCGGGATGAGCCGGTGCTCGTGCAGCCGCTCGTACAGGATCGCCACGTGGTCCGGGTGCTGCACGATCTGGAAACCGTTGTTGTAGGCGCTCGGAATCCAGGTCTGCGGCAGGCCGCGCGTGATGCAGCGGTCGGCCAGGTGCAGGTCCTCCGGTCCGTTCCACGGGCCGTCGCCCATGCTGCCGCCCACGAAGCCGAGGGGCGAGGTGGGGTCGATCTGCCGCGTCGCGCCGCCGAGCGTCTTCGGCGGCATCCTCCCGTTGGCCGGCTGGACGATGAGCGACGTGCGCGGGGAGGTATGGTCCCCGAACTCGTACCAGTGCTCCGGTCCCGCCTCCGGGTCGCCGGCACGGGTGTTGCGCTCGTCCTTGTCGTCGGCCAGTGCGCGCGCTTCGTCCGCCGCGCGGGCCGCGATCTCCTCGGACGTCAACTCCGGCCGCTCGCCCAGATCTTCGGGACGCTGGAACGGAACGCTGCGCTCCCAGTCGGTCGTCCAGACGCCCTGCAGGTCGGGATGTCCCCAGGGCGTCTGCGGCGTCGTCCACGCGCCGTCGGATGCCGACCCTCCCTGCTGGGCGGCGCCGGCAGGCGCCAGCAGTGCGAGCGCCGCCAGCACTGCTACACAAAGCGCTACGGGATGTCGATGCGCCATCTCACGCCTCCTCTGACACACCATGCCGCACCACCGGCATGGTCCCGTCATTATGCACCGAAAGTCCTCGGGTTGCTCAGAATCGGAACAGCCGGTTGATCTTGACGACGAACGCGCGGTTCTCCAGGCCCGGAAAGCGCCGCTCCAGCGTGTCGCGCTGCTCGTTGTAGACGATGAACAACTCGCTTCCGGGTTGGTACTCCCACCGCATCCGGACGTTGGCGGCTACCGAGTCGAGGGCCGAGTTGTACTGCAGCAGGGCGCTGACGAACATCAGCGGCGTGACGGTGAAGGTCGTGCGCGCGGTCACCAGCTCGGTGGTGAAGCTGCCTTCCGGCAGGTCGATCCAGTTGAGCGAAAGGCCGGGTTCCACCGACAACTGCCGGGTGAGATCGAGGCGCCCCCGCTGCAGGTCGATGCTCGTCCGGTCGCCGCCGAAGAAGCCGCCGTGCTGCACCGCGATCCTGCCGGCCAGCGGATTCTGCGGTCCGAGGTTCATCGACACCTGGAAGTCGTCGAAGCGGTACCCGCCGACGGGAATCCGGACGTCGCGGGACACCCGGAACGGCCTGTCGAGGAATTCGTAGTTGCGCGTGTACGCCACCTCGAACCGGTCGCTGTTCTCGAACTCGATGCCGAAACCGGCCTGGGCCTGGCGCGTCTCCAGGACGTCCGCGCGGTCCGTGATGTAATCGATCCGCGCCTCCCAGGACAGCTTGCGGATGACCCGGCTGGAAGGCAGCCGCGGGCTGAAGCGGAATTGCCCGAGAGCTTGCTCGAAGTCCTCCCGGCGCAGGAAGCCGACCTCGGGATTGAAGTCGGTGCCCACTACCAGGCGCTCGGCCCGAACTCCGTAGCGGTCGCCATCGTAATCGAGCTGGGCGCGGTAGCTGACGTCGTCGTCGAAGCCGGCCGTCGCGGTCCGGGCCCAGTACGTGTTGATGTTCAGGTCGTCGAAGAAGCCGAACGCGCCGTCGACGCCGTACGTCTCGTTCGATCCCGGCCCGCGCGTCGAAATGGACCGGCGAATGTACAGCGCCCCGACGCTGCTGCGCCGCAGCACGTCGCGCTTCATGCGGAAGACGGAGAAATTCGTGGGCACCGCCCCGGCCGTCGGTTCCTCGCCGGTCTGGATGTTCAGCATGCCGACGGTGAACTTCCCGACCCGGCCCGTCATGCGGGCGCCCGCGTCTATAGGCACTTCCCGGGCCGCGCCGTCCACCTCGTTCAGCCCGATGCGGCGGCTGTAGAACAGCACGGGCGTGTCACCTGCGCCGCCGCCGCCGAACACGTTGGCCGCCGCGCCGCCGAACGTGAAAACGCCCTGGTTCTCCAGGAAGAACTCGCGCTTCTCCGGAAAGAACAGGCTGAAGCGCGTCAGGTTCACCTGCTGCTCGTCCGCCTCCACCTGGGCGAAGTCGGTGTTCACGGTCACGTCGGCCACGAGGTTCTCGGTGATCCCGTACTTCACGTCGATGCCGGCGGATCCGTTCAGGGCGTTGGAGAACGGACTGGCGCCGGCACGGTCGGTGGTGAGGTCGGCAATCGCGTACGGCTTGAGCTCGAAGCTGAGGCCGTCCTCGGGCGCCTCGATGCCCACGATGGCGGCGGCCAGAGAAGCCTGCGAGACGGCGCCTTCGCCGCGTGCGGCCGGCATGGGGTTCAGGAACGAACGCTCGTTCTTCCACTGCACGTTCCGCATCAGGTTGAAGCCCCAGATCTGATCGCGACCGGAGCGATAGCGCAGTGACTTGAATGGAAAGGCCGCCTCGATGATCCACCCGCCGTCGAAGCGCCCGGTGCGCAGCTCCCAGATCGGGTTCCAGTCCATGTTGAAGCCGCGCTCGTTGGTCATCTGCGCGTCGATCCGCCCGCCGATCGGGTTGATGCCGAAGTTGTATCCGTTGCGGCGGTCGTAGAACGTGTCGAGCAGCACCCCGACGTACTCGCCCGAGGTGACGTTGAAGCTGTCGCGGCGCATGTCGCGGATGACCCATTCCGATTCCGGCGCCGAGTTCCAGCAGCGCACGACGAGGTAGAAGTTGTCGTCGTCGAACAGCACCCAGACCTCGGTCTTCTCGGTGGCGGGCGGGCCCTCTTGCGGCTCCTGCATGATGAAGCCGGCGGCCGGGGGCACCTCCTGGTAGACGGGCTCGTCGAGCACGCCGTCGATGTTCAGGTCGTCGACGCGCACGGCGCGCAGCGTGGCGCGACCCTCCGCGTCGCGGTTGATCACGGCCGGCGCGCTCGGCGGGGGCGGGCCGTCGATGATCTGCGGTGCGGATGCGGTTGCTTCAGCCGGCGGGCCGGCGGGTTGCTGCTGCGCCTGGACCGGGAGCGCGAGGCCACCGAGCAACGCCAGCACGCAAACGCCGGCAATGCTTCGCGTGCGCCTCACGCCGCAAGAACCCCGGGCACGCGAAGAAGTCGCAGCAGGCCGGCGCGGAAGCGTCACTCAGAGCGAGCGCGCTGCGCGGCCGCCTCCTGGTCGCGGGCGCCGCTGAGCATGTTGGCCATCGCGTAGTTCCCCTCGTGGCAGGCGTACTCGAACATCGGCTCGTCGAGCGGCACCATCGGGATCGACGCGGTGAACGGGCGTTCGAACGTGGTCGGGTCCGTCAGCGTGAAGCGGTAGTCGATCACGTCGCCCCTGCGCGTGAACCGCTCGACGACCGTCATGTGCTTGCCGGTGCCCCAGACCAGCAGCGAGCCGCGCCGTTCGTACAGCTTGTCCGTGAAGTTCTGCGTCTCGACCACCAGCGTGTCGCCCTCCCAGTAGCCGCGCGAGCTGCCCATCCACTGCCGGATGCCCGGCGCGATGTGCGGCCGGCCGTCGAGCGGGATGATGCGGAAGTCGTGGATCATCTCGTGGAAGATGGCGACGTAGCCGGGCGCCTGCAGGATGTTGTAGTTGTGGTTGTAGTTGCCCGGCAGCATCACGCCCGGTACACCGCGGGTGATGCAGCGTTCCATCAGGCTCGGTTCCTCGTACGTGGTGGGGTACGAGGGTGAACGGCGCGACGCGACGAGCGCGTCCTGGCGCGCCTTGGCCTTGGGCAGCACCCGCGGCAGGCGTCCGTCGGGCGGGTCCACCACGAGCGACGTCTGCTCGTAGACGTAGCCCCGCTCCATCCAGAAGTTGTTGTAGGCGCCGACACCTACCGCGGCGTCGATCCCCGGCGCGTTCTCTTCGTCGATCGCGGCGCGCTCCTCGTCCGTCAGGACGGCCTTGCCGGCCAGGTCGGAAGGCCGCTCGAGCGGCGTGGTGGTGGTGTTGGTCCAGGTGCCCTGCAGGTCGGGGTCGCCCCACGGCGTGCGCGGTACGCCGTCCTGAGCCAGGGCCCCCGCGGGGGCCAGCATCGCCAGCGCCGCCACGATACACGCTACTCGATTCGCCATGACATTCTCCTTGTGTTCCGCCCCGACCGCACCGGCGCGCGCGCCGGCCGTGCGGATGCTATCGCGATCCCGCCCCGGCCGCTTCCTTTTCCTCCGCCCGCGCGCCGGCCAGCAGGTTGAACATCCCGTAGTTCCCCTCGTGGCAGGCGTACTCGTACAGGTTCGCGTCGGAGCGCTTCATCGGCATCTGCACGGTCCACGGGCGGCTGAACGTCGTTGGATCGCTGACCGTGTACTCGTACAGCAGCCGATCCTCGTTGACCCGCGTGAACCGCTCGACCAGGTGCAGGTTGGCGCTGGAGCCCTGGAAGTGCGTCTCGCGCAGGAAGTTGGTCGTTTCCACCACGAGCGTGTCGCCTTCCCAGCGGCCGCGCGACACGCCCATCCACTGGCGGATGCCGTCGTCGAGGTGCGGCCGCCCGTCCAGCGGGACGATGCGGGCGTCGTGGATCATCTCGTTGAAGATGACGACGGTGTCCGGGGTCTGGAACATCTGCAGGTTGTTGTTGTAGGCGCTCGACTCCACGGGCGGTCCCGAGTTGAAACCGAGGATGCAGCGCTCCGACAGCGCGCGATCTTCGGGTCCTGCCGCGGGAATGCCCGAGAACGCCCCGTCGAAGGTGCCCGGCCGGGCCTTGCCTTCCGGCGTCCAGGGGATCTTGCCGTCGGGCGGGTCCACGATGAGCGACGTGCGCCGGTCCTCGTCGATGCTGTTGCCGTAGTCCCACCAGAAGTCGTTGTAGGCGCGCTCGATGTCGCTGCCGATACCGAATTCCAGGTCGCTGCCGTCGCGCCGGTCGGCGTTGCGCTCGCGCAGCGACGCCTCTTCGAACGCGGCCGCTTCCTCCGCCGTCAGCACTGCCTTGTCTCCGAGCGCGTCCGGCCGCTCGATGGGTGTGAGCGTGCGGAAGTCCCACACGCCGCCCAGATCCGGGTCGCCCCACGCGGTCCGCGAGCCGTCGCCGTTCGACTGCGCCGCGGCCGGAACCGGCCCCGCGAGCGCGAGCACGGTCGCCGCCAGCACGCCAATCCACACTTGCTTGCGCATCGTCAACCTCTCCCTCGCTAGAACGTGAAGTCGGTCCACTCGGCGATCTTGCCGTCGATCATGTGGAACACGCCCACCACCGGGATCTCCATGCTCTGGTCCGGCAGCGTGAAGCGGTCGATGCGGTCGTTCACCACGACCGGTCCCCGCGCCCACGTATCGATCACCTCGAACTCCGAGGCGGTGGCGCTGCCGGCGAAGCCGCGCAGCATGTCGACGATGGCTTCCGGGCCGGTGACGGGGTCCATCGTCTGGGTCGGACGGTAGATGCAGTCCGCCGTGAGGAAGGCGGCCATCCCGTCCCAGTCGATGGGCGCCGTGAAGAGGGCGCAGAAGTCGTTGACGACCTTGACGTTCGCCTTCTCGGCGGGCGTCAGCGCCGCAGCCAGCGCGGCCCGCGGCAGCGCCAGCGCGGCGGCTCCCGCGCCGGCCGTGGCCAGGAAGATTCTTCGCGACGTTCCGCTGTCCGCGTTCTTCGTCATTGCATGCTCCTTCCGGCCGCCGTCCCGGCCGGGTTGCGGCTACCGCGAACCCGCCTGCTCCCGCTCGGCGGCCTGCCGCTCGAGATTGCGGGCTATCGAGAGGATGTTCGGCAGGTCGTAGTTCCCCTCGTGGCAGGCGTATTCGTACATGAGCTCGTCGGTCCTGGCCATCGGGATCTCGGCCGTCCAGGGCTGCGCCCAGGTGCGGTCGTCTTCAACCGTCCATTCGTAGTGGATCCTGTCCTCGGCGACCCGCCGGAAGCGCTCGACCACGCGCAGGTCCTCGCTGGCGCCCTGGTAGTGGGTCTTGCCGTTGAAGTTGGTGGTCTCGACGACCAGCGTGTCGCCTTCCCAACGGCCGCGCGAGTCGCCGGGCCACAGGCGGATCGCCGCCGGCAGGTGCGGGCGGCCGTCCATCGGAATGATGCGCGGGTTGTTGTTGCTCATCTCCTGGAACACGACGACGTGGTCGGGCGTCTGGAAGATCTGCAGGATGTCGTTGTACGCCGCCGGCACCATGGGCGGCCCCTCGTGGCGCCAGACGAGGCACCGCTCGGCGACCGTGCGCGTATGGTAGCCCTCGTAGACCGGCTCGCGCAGGTTGTTCACCAGGTAGCGGCTGTCGCGCTGCCGCTCGGCCTGCCGCGCCGCCCCCTCCTCCGTCATGGACGGAATACGGCCGTTTGGCGGATCCACGATCAATGACGTCCGCGCGCTCGACAGGCTCTTGGGCCGTTCCTCGGTCAGCCAGATTGCATTGTCGTAATGGATGTTCTCCTGTGTCTGGATCCTGCGCGCCCGCAGCCGTTCGGGGTCGTCGTTCAGCACGTTCCGCGTGAGCGGATCGGTGCCCTCGGCGGTGACGATGCTCCTGAGCTCCTGCAGCTCTTCGTCGCTCAGGAATTCCCTGTCCTTGAAGCGCTCTGGCCGCTGGAGCGGCGTATACGTAGCCATGGTCCACAGCCCCTGCAAATCCGGGTCGCCCCATGCGGTGCGGGGGAGATCCGGCGACTGCGCGGCGGGTTGCTGCCCGCCGGCGCCGGACGGCGGCAGCACGAGCGCGAAACCGAGCGCGAGCGCGCAACGGCGCAGCGCAAGCTGCCGGCCGCGAGGCGTGAGAGACATGGGATCTCCTTGGGCTGACGGACGGAAACAGCCCTGATTATAGCGGTGCACGCGGAACGCAACGACTACCTGATCAGCTCGGTGTCGGGGAACTGCGCGTACCAACCGAACCAGAATGCGCGCTGCGCCGGCAGGCGGGCGCGCCGCACGCCGGCGTCCGATGCCAGCACCAGTGCGTCTTCGGTCACGCGCCAGACCCGGCCGGCGTCGTCCGTGACCTCGCCGGCGCCGGCGGGCTCGACGAACCGCGTATCCCCGGCGTCGTAGACGCGGTTGGCCCCCGCCTCGCTCGTCACCACCACCAGGTTGAGGCCGGCGAAGCGGTGGTTGAACACCCGGTTGGCGGCCAGGAAGCTGGCGGTGATGGCCAGCGGCAGGCGCCGCTCCGAGGCGGGGTCGGCGAACCGCATCACCACCACCTCCGCCTTGTTCAGCAGGCGGTCGTCCATGCGCGACACCTGGAACATGAGCGCGTCGGTGCCGAAATACGCGCGGTACGCCGCGCCCTCCGCGTAGTTGCGGCGATGACCGGTCTCGAGCGACAGGACCGTGGTGTCCGGGTGCCGCGCCCGCCACGCGCCCCAGGTCGTCGTGACCACCGCGTGCGGAGTGAGCCGCGCGCCGCTGTCGACGAGGGGACCCACGACCGGCGTGCCGTCGAAGGTGTTCCACAGGCTCTTCGTGCCGTGGTCGAACATCAGTTTGTTGGAGCGGTACAGCAGGCCGCTCGTGCCGAAAGTGTGATGCTCTCCATCCGCCACGCTCTCGAACGGAATGACCGTGCCGCACAGCGTGCAGTAGACGATTGTCAGCTCCACGCCGCCCAGCCGGTCGAGCGCCATCTCGTGCCAGGCCAGGATGCGCTTGGGATACGCGCGGGCCGCGCCGTTCATGGCGATGCCGAACACCACGTTGTCGTCCTCGAGGTAGTCGGCGTCCGCCGCTGCCAGGCGCACCGGATACTCCAGCGGCGGAATGCCGTTGACCGCCACGCCGCCCCACTCGATCTCGTCCAGGCGGATGACGGAGGGCGTGCCGCGCGGAAAGAAGTCGGTGAAGCGCGCGTCGATCTGGCTGTACCACTGCCCCTTGAGAAAGGCGTAGTCGGGGTGCGGCTCGTACGGCTGGGACCAGACCCAGTCGTTCCATCCGCCCAGGTTCTGGCCGAGTCGCTGCCCGGTCTGCTGTTCGAGGAACTGGAGGAGCGTGACGAAGCTCATCAGGCGCGGGCTGGGCGGCCGCAGCAGGCGCGCCAGGTCCCAGACCATGCCGGCGTAGCCCGGCCGCCACTGCGCGGCGATCTGCTGCAACGCCCGCTGCGCGTCCGGCGGGCTGCCGGCGGCTGCGGTCAGGAACAACTCGATGTCGGGGTGCGCGTCCGGCTGTGCCGCCGCCGGTCCGGCGCCGCAGCCGAGCAGCAGGACGGCCGCCGCCGCGATGCGCGCGCAACGGTTGCGGAGAGTTGCCACGACGAACTCTTGGCGTATGATGACACGTCCGCAACACCGGAGGAACGACCATGCGCCTGTCATCAAACCTCGCGATGCTGCTCGTCCTTGTCTGCGCGGCGACGCTGGCCGCCTGCGGGGGGTCGGGCGGAGAGGAGGTTGCAGCCGGAGGGGAGGTTGCGGCCGGAGAATCGGCGGGTCTCGACAGCGTGCGCGGTCCCGACAGCGTGCGCGGTACGCTCGCCGCTACCGCCGCGGGCGAGCTCAAGGGCGACTACGTGGACGGCGCGCAGGACGTGGTCGTGTTCCGCGGCGTGCGGTACGCGCGGCCCCCGGTCGGTGACGCCCGCTGGCGCCCCCCCGCATCCCAGGAGGGATGGAATGGTGTGCGGGAGGCCACGGAGTTCGGCCCGGTCTGCTGGCAGCGGGAGCGCGACATGTCGTCGCTCTACGCGCGGGTCGGCTTCGACGCCGACGAGGATTGCCTTTACCTCAACGTCTGGGCGCCCGCCGACGCTACGGCGTCCCATCCGGTGATGGTCTGGTTCCACGGCGGCGGGCACAATGCCGGCGCCGGCAGCGCGCGCATCTTCGACGGGACGGCGCTGGCGCGGAAGGGGGTCGTGCTCGTCACGGTCAACTACCGCCTCGGACCGTTCGGGTTCCTGGCGCATCCCGCGCTGACGGAGGAGTCGGCCCACGCGTCGTCCGGCAACTACGGTCTCCTCGATCAGATCGCCGCGCTGCGGTGGGTGCGCGACAACATCGCGGAGTTCGGGGGCGACCCCGGCAACGTCACCATCTTCGGCCAGTCGGCCGGTTCCTGGACGGTGTGCTACCTGACCGCATCGCCGCTCGCCAGGGGGCTCTTCCACAAGGCGATCGGCCAGTCGGGAGGCTGCTTCAAGGGCGAGCGTCCGTACCTGGACCGGGCCACGGGCGAAACCGGCGCCGAGAAGTCGGCGCACGACGTCGGTCTGGCCGCTGCCGCCGAGCTCGGCGTGGAGGGTGACGGCCCGGAGGCCGCGGCCGCGCTGCGGGCGCTGGCGCCGGAGACGGTCCTGGCCGCCACGCTCGGCTCGGGGGCGATCATCGACGGCTGGGTGCTGCCGAGGACGCCCCGCGAGATCTTCGCGGCCGGCGAGCACAGCAACGTGCCGGTCATCGTCGGCGCCATGGCGAACGAGCGCGCCGCGCTCTACGACGCGAGCGCCGAGCCGACGCGCGACGAGCTGGTGGCCCGGGTGAGGGGCGACTTCGGACCGCGGGCCGATGCGCTGCTGGCGGCGTACGCGGGCGATTTCGCGGATTCACCGGGCACGGCAGACAGGCAGATCTCGGGCGACCGCACGTTCGTCTGGGAGATGCGGACCTGGGCGCGCGCCGTCGAGGACGCGGGCAACGTCGCCTGGCACTACTTCTTCAGCCACGCGCCGCCGGTGTTCCGGCTGTACGTGCCCGACCAGCCGGATCTGCCGGTGGAGGGCGGGCGGCGCGGCTACGGCGCCTACCACTCGGGCGAGCTGGCGTACGTCTTCGGCAACGTCGGGCTGGTCGGGATCGACTGGACCGACTGGGACCGCGAGCTGTCGGAAGCCATCTCGCAGTACTGGGTCAACTTCGCGCGCACCGGCGATCCGAACGGCGCGGGGCTGCCCGCTTGGCCGCGCTACGGGCGCGCCACGGATGAGTCCATCGAGTTCGGGTCCGAGATCCGCGCCGTGACGAGCGTCCGCAAGGACAAGCTCGACATATTCGACGGGTTCTTCGGATTCTCCGAATCCTGACACGGGACCGGCTGGGGAGAACGATTGATGCGCGACGTCGTGGCGCAGTGGCTCGCGGATGGCCAGCTACGGGAGTTGGCCACGTACCTGCTCAGCACGGTGCCGGGCCTGCCGCCCATCTCTCAGTCGATCCACATCCTGGGCATCGCTACCGTGGTCGGCACCGCCGGGATGGTGAACCTGAAGCTGCTGGGCCTCGCGCTGCCGAACCAGAACGTCAGCGAGATGATCCGGCGGCTGCTGCCATGGACGTTCATCGCCGTGGCGGTCAACTTCGCCACCGGCATGCTGTTCATCCTGGCGCGGCCCATCCGCTACTTCTACAACCCGATCGCCACGGCCAAGTTTGCGTTTCTGATTCCGGCCGTCGCGCTCGCGTTCGCGATCTACTGGATGAACCGCAGGCAGCACGGCTACTGGGAGGCGTCCGCGGGGCGGCTCCTCGGGGCGCGGATCATCGCGGTCGTGTCGCTCGTGTGCTGGATCGGCGTCATGCTCGGCGGGCGCTGGATCGCCTACTCCGAGTACATCACCGATCCCATTCCGCTGCCGTTCGACTGGGAAGCCCTGGCGGGCTACACGTCGTTCTGGATATGGCTGCAGGACCACCCGATCTCGGCCCACATCGGCTTCACGTGGTGGTTCCCGCTACTGGAGTCGATCCATGTGATCGCGATCGCCCTGGTGGTCGGCTCGATCGCGACGGTCGACCTGCGCCTGCTCGGCCTGGCGGCCGTGCGCTACCCGGTGAGCCAGGTGGTGCGCAAGCTGGTGCCCTGGACCTGGGCGGCGTTCGCCGTGGCGGCCGTCACCGGCCTCGGGATGTTCGTGTCCCGCGCATCCGGCTACGTCGTGAACCCGGCCTTCCTCATCAAGCTCTCGCTGCTGCCGCTGGCGTTCATCAACATGGCGTACTTCCAGTTCAGGACGTTCCGCGGCGTTGAAGAGTGGGACACGACAGCGCAGTTGCCGCCAGCCGCGCGCGCCGCCGGGGCCGCGTCGCTGCTGCTGTGGGCCGGCATCGTATTCGCCGGCCGCTGGACCGGCCACATCATCTGAGGACCCGCAACCTCACAGCACGCCGGGGATGACCGCGCGCCGGGACGGCGGGTAGTCCGGGAACGTCTCCCGGTACCAGCGGTGCCGCCACAGGGCGCGCGGGATCAGGTTGGCGGCGGTCCACATGGCGAACGCCAGCGCCGGCAGCGACC
The DNA here is from genome assembly GCA_022820825.1 of Vicinamibacteria bacterium. GTDB lineage: Bacteria > Acidobacteriota > Vicinamibacteria > Vicinamibacterales > UBA8438 > JAAXGX01. The sequence continues at coordinate 3,493 of JAJEEU010000083.1, read as the reverse complement.
AGCACATCAGCGCGAACCCGATCCACTCGAGGATCTCGCCGGACAGGTTCGGTGCCGACAGGAACCTGAAGGCGCCGCCCTGCGGGATGACGTAGCGGCCCTGCTGCTCCTCGCGCAGCCGCGCCACGCGGTAGTCCGCGGTCACGTTGACCGCCGCTCCGAACAGGAACGCCGCGCCGCCGACGATGAAGCGGGGGTCCAGGAGCCACTCGCCCGCATAGTCGGCGACGTGTCCCAGGTGCCAGCCGATGAGCAGGCCGTTGATGGCGTTGAATACGACGGACGAGACGCAGATGCCGACCGGCATCGGCCGGCTGCGGCGCTGGACGATCCAGGGCCACACCAGGGTCCGGTGGGCGTAGTGGAGCACCCACGCGGACACCAGCAGGTCGGCGACCGGGTGGCGGTTGGACGCCAGGAGATAGACGGCCGGCAGCACGCACAGCGCGGGGATCTCCATGAGGAACCAGCCCCAGCGCGCCGCGACGCGCGGCCCGCGCGGATTGCCCCCGGTCCGGCCGACATGGTCGGTCCCCAGCAGGCTGTAGATGAAGACCGGCACCGCCAGCGCGGCCCAGACGGCGACTATGGTGGTGTAGCCGGGCACGTCGAGTCCTCAGGCCGGCGGCCCGCCCGCGGCGAGCCCCGGCAAGGCGCCTATTGGGCGTCCTGCGGCCAGCCGCGCACGGAGCCGCGCGTCTTGATGCGCCAGCCGTCCGCCGTCTTGACGAACGTGTCCGTGTAGTAGCCCGAGAACACGGGCTTCGGCTCGCGATCCGCGACGTTCATCAGCATCCAGTAGCCGCGGCCCTCGGCGCCTTCGGCGGTCGGCGTGATGAGGATGCTGGTGTTGTTGTGCGTCACCGGCGCCCCGGAGGAATTCTCCATGACCGGCGCCAGCCATTCTTCGAGCCCGGCCCGGCCCTCGTACACTTCGCCGCCGCCGGTGGTGTACACGGCGTCCTCGGCGAAGGCCGACAGGAACAGCTCCTTGTCCTTGAAGTCGAGCCCCTGGTTGTAGCGGGCGTAGAGCTGCTCGATCTCGGCGATGTCCGCCCCGGTCAGCGTCCCCGCGGCCGCCGTACCGCTCTGCGAGTAGATGACACCGGCCCCGAACGCGGCTACAACCGCGGCCGCAGTCGCCAACGCGTGCACTTTCCGCATCGCTCGTCTCCCTTGGTAGTCGGTAACACCGGACGTCTGCCGCTCAATTTATCACGGTCCCTCACTAGTACCGGAACAGGTACTGCACCTTCAGGAATATCGCGCGGTTCGTGCGCCGGCGATCGGTGGAGTAGTAGATGCGCTGCGCCAGTTTGTCGCGGTCGAAGCTCCAGTCGATGCGGTCGGCCTGCTGGTAGTGGTCGTCGTAGCCGGCGTAGAACACCGTGCCGGCGTTGACGCGGTAGGTGAACAGCACGTTCAGGTCGAACGTCTTGTCGAACGTGTTGTATTCGCTGATGTTGCGGGCCAGCAGGCGGTTGCTGAACTGCCACGTCGTGAGGGCGCGCACGATGCGCACCTCGAACACGTCCGCGCCGCCGTTGCGCGGGTCGGTGAAGCGGTTCGTGTCGATGTTGATCTCCGACTTCAGCCGCGAGATCGGCCGCAGGTTGATGAACGCGGACAGGCCGCGCTCGTAGCCGAGCCAGGGGCTGGCCGGATCGAAGAAGATCTGGTCGACGCGGCGGTACTCGAACGACATCCCGATGCGGCGGCTCGCGTCGGTGCGGGCGAACACGCGGAAGCGCTTCTTGTGGAAGTCGATCCCCTGGTAGCGCTCGAGCACGCGGTCGTAGTTGGTGGCTACGAAGCCGTTACCCGCGAATGCGAAGTTGAGGCCGCCGCCCGCCTGCTCGTCCTGCAGTGCGCCGTCGAAGTCGTGGTTCCGCTCGTAGGTCCACTCGGGCCCCCACCGCTGCAGCCAGGTCTCGGGGTGCCGGACGTACTGACCGTTGAACCTGACTACGCGCTGGTCGGTGCGCCGGACGAAACCCACGTCGGTCCGAAACCCGGGTGACAGCTCGTAGTAGGCGACGTTGTAGCGCAGGTGCCGCCCCTGCATCCTGATCTCGGCGTTCTGCAGGTGGCCCTCCGTTTCCCGGCCGTCGAGATCCCGGTGCGCGGTCCGCATGGCGCGGAACGCGATGGAATGCGTGTCGTTCAGCCGGAAGTTGGAATCGAAGCCCGCCAGGCGGCTGTGGCCGCCGTGGAGCTCGCGGTCGGTGAAAATGGCGCCGACGTGCGATTCGGAATAGAGGTCGTAGCGCACGCGGCCCACGAACGTCCGCGCCGCCATTCCGCCGAGCGGATCGTCCGGGTCATCGACATCGCCCGGGGCTTCGTCGTCGGCGTACATCACGCCGACCGTGGTGCGGCCCACCTTGCCCGTCAGCTTCGCGCCGAGGAGCGGATCGACGATGCGGCGCGTGTGGACCGGCGTGATCGGACCTTCGACGTCGAATATCTCCGCGCCCTCGAGGAAGAACGGCCGCAGCTCCGGGTAGAAGAGCGCGAAGCGCTGGTTCACCTCTATCTGCGGCAGGTCCGACTCGACCTGCGAGAAGTCGGGGTTCAGCGTGACGTCGGCCGTGAGGTTGGACGTCACGCCGTACTTGAAGTTGACGCCGCCCTCCGGCTGCAAGTCCTTGTCGCTGAACGTGCCGGTCGCGCGGTCGAGCGCGCCGAAGCGGATCGCGGTGAAGGTCGGCAGGATCTCGATGTTGCGGCTGCGCGACAGGTCGGTCATGCCTTCCAGGACGCCCATCTGGGGCATGAAGCCGGCGACGTCGCGCGAGACCGGCGACCACAGCGCCACCTCGTCCTTGCCGACGATGAGGCGGGCGATCTGCAGCCCCCAGCGGTGCGGCGCTCCCGGCTCGCGCCGCGGATACCGCAGGCTCTTGAACGGGATGGCCATCTCCGCGGTGAAGCCGTCGTCCACGATCTCGGCGGCCGTCTCGAACAGCACGTCCCACGACCCGTCGCCGCGCGGCACGCCCTCGCGGCCGCGGCCCCAGCCGCGCGTGTTGAGCACGGCGTCGCCCTGCACGCCGTAGCCGTTCACCGTGAATACGTATGCCCGCTGCTGGTCGAGGAACGGGTCGAAGTAGACGAGGAAGAGGTCGTCCTCGAACGTCTCGTCGCGGTCGCGGCGGTTCGCGCGCAGCAGGCCGGGATCGCTGTAGTGCGCGTGGAAGCCGAGGTACAGGCTGTCGCTGTCGTAGGCGAGAAAGATGTCGGTCGCCTCGGTGGCGGGCAGGCCGTCGTGCGGGCGCCGCTGGTACAGGTCGGTGACGTGGGCCGCGTCGCGCCAGACGGCGTCGTCGAGCCGGCCGTCGATGACCGGCGGGCTGCCGATGCGCGGCGCGCTGATTTGCCGCCCGGTGCGCGCTTCCGGGCCGGCCGCCGCGGACTGCGGCCGCGTGTCCGGCGCCGCCTGTGCGTGCACCTCCTCCGGAGCGACCGCGCCCGCGAGGCAGAGCGCCAACAC
>JAJEEU010000071.1 GCA_022820825.1 Vicinamibacteria bacterium | reverse complement strand
CTACTTGGTGGGCAAAAACTCCGGTTGGGGCGCTTGCCTTTAGGCCGTCACGCATGGATACCTACCCTGCGGGGGCTCTCCGGGTGCTCCCCGGCGCGCCCCGGCGCCGTCCGGCGGAAGGTCTGCTCCATGCGTTCCCATCCTTCGCGCGCATCTGTGCTCGCGTGGTCAATCCTCGCCGCGATTCTGCTCTCGCCGGCGGCCGCGCGGGCGCAGGACGGCATCAGCGGCACGGTCAGCGACACCACCGGCCTGGCCCTGCCCGGCGTGACCGTCGAAGCCCGGAGCGCGGCCGGCGGCACGGCGAGTACCGCCACCACCGACAACACGGGCAGCTTTGCGATCGGCGGCCTGGCGGCCGGCGCCTACGACGTCACGTTCACGCTGCCCGGCTTCCACGCGGTCGTGCGCGAGAGCGTGGACGTCCGGGCGGACGCGGCGACGAACCTCGACGTCACGCTGACGGTCGAGCTTGCCGAGCAGATCGTGGTCGTCGGCAGCCGCGCCCGGCCCCGCTCCGTCACTTCCTCCCCGGTCCCGATCGACGCCATTCCCCTGCAGGACGTGGTGAGTCAGGGGTACTCCACGCTCGACTACCAGTTGCGGACGCTGGTCCCGTCGTTCAACGTCGCCACGCATCCGATCAGCGACGCGGCCACGCTGGTGCGGCCGGCCAGCCTGCGCAACCTGGCCCACGACCATACGCTCGTGCTCGTCAACGGCAAGCGCCGCCACCGCTCGTCCGTCATCGCCTGGTTCGCCGGCGTGACGGACGGCGCGCAGGGCCCCGACATCTCGACCATTCCCACCATCGCGCTGCGCCAGGTGGAAGTCCTGCGCGACGGCGCCTCGGCGCAGTACGGCTCGGACGCCATCGCCGGCGTGATGAACTTCCTGCTCAAGGAAAACCGCACGGGCGGCTCCGTGGAGCTCAACACCGGCACGTACCGCGCGGGCGACGGCGACGCTCTCAACTTCGCCGCCAACGCCGGCATTCCGGTCGGCGCCACCGGGTTCGTCAACGTCAGCCTGGAGTACGGCAACGCGGATCCGACCAACCGCAGCGTGCAGCGCGCCGACGCGGCGGCGCTCATCGCGGCCGGCAACACCCACGTGGCCGATCCCGCGCAGATCTGGGGCAACCCCACGATCGAGGACGACCTGAAGCTGTTCGCCAACTTCGGCAGCGGCGGGGGCAGGGCCGTCGAGTTCTACGGCCACGCCAACTACGCCGAGAAGAAGGTGACCGAGGGGTTCTACTTCCGCAACCCGAACAACCGCGCCAACATCTACAGCCTGGACGAGGGCGCCACGCTGATGGTGGGCGACCGGCTGTGGGCCCAAACCGGGGTGCCCGGCGCCGGCAACTGCCCGACGGTGCCGATCGCCGGCAACGTGCCGGATCCGGCGGCGCTGGCGGCGGTGGACGCCAACCCGAACTGCTTCACCTTCCGGGAGCTCGCCCCGGGCGGGTTCACGCCGCAGTTCGGCGGCGAGGTGAGCGACGCGTCGATAGTGGGCGGCCTGCGCGGGATGCTGGACAACGGCGTGATCTGGGACGCGAGCGCCAGCTACGGCATGCACGAGTCGGACTTCTTCTTCCTGAACACCGTCAACGCCTCGCTCGGCCTGGACACCCCGCGCGAATTCGATCCGGGCCTCTACCGGCAGGAGGACGTGAATCTCAACGTCGACGTGTCGCACGCCGTGGGCGAGCTGGTCAACATCGCGGCGGGCGCGGAGTGGCGCGACGAGCGCTTCACGATCGGCGCGGGCGGACGGCCGTCGTGGGAGGTCGGACCGTACGCGGCCCAGGGCTTCGTCTCGGGCTCCAACGGCTTTCCCGGCTTTCCGGACTATACGGCCGGCACCTGGAGCCGCAGCAACGTGGCGCTCTACGGCGACCTCGAGCTGCGGGACCCGGACGGCGGCTGGACCGTGGGCGGGGCCGTGCGCTTCGAGCACTTCGACCTGTTCGGCTCCACGACCAACGGCAAGCTGTCGGCCCGCTACGCGTTGAGCGACGCGGTTTCCGTTCGCGGCGGCGTCAGCACCGGCTTCCGCGCCCCGACGCCCGGCCAGCAGAACACGCTGAACGTCCAGACGACCATCGATCCGACGACGCTGCAGCTTGTCGACAGCGCCAACGTGCCGTCGACGTTCCTGGCCGCGCAGTTGAAGGGCGGCGAGCCGCTCGAACCCGAGACGTCCGTCAACACGACCGCCGGCCTGGTCGTCGACACCGGCCCGTTCACGTTGACCGCCGACTACTTCCGCATCGACGTCGACAACCGCCTGGCGCTTTCGCAGACGTTCACGCTGAACGACGACGAGCGCGAGCTGCTGCTCTCGGAAGGCATCACCTCGGCGCGCACGCTGCAGTTCTTCCGCTTCTTCATCAACGACTTCTCGAGCCGCAACCAGGGCATCGACGTGGTCTCGACCTATGCGCCCCCGGAGCTGGGCGGCGGCACGGTGTTCAGCTTCACGTTCAACTACACGCACACGGAGCTGACGAAAGAGTCGCGACTGCTGACGGCGGGCGACGTGCTCGGCCTGCAGCGCGGCGTGCCCCGCACCCGCTGGAACGTGGCCCTCAACCAGCAGGTGGCGCGCGTCGGCGTCCTGGCCCGGCTGAACTACTACGGCGCGTGGGTCGACCACTTCGACGCGCGGTTCGTGCGCGGCGCCGACGCGCCCCTGCTGGACGGCCGCTACATCGTCGACCTGGAAGCGACCATTCCGATTACGCGCGACGTGACGCTGGCGGTGGGCGGCCAGAACGTCTTCGACACCTTCTCGCAGCGCATGGACCTGTTCGCCGACATCTTCGGCCTGCCCTACAGCCAGTTCACGCCGTGGGGCATGAGCGGCGGCTACTACTACGCCCGCCTCAACTACAGTTGGGGCAGCTAACAGCCCGTGGTGATACCCCTTGTCGCGGCGGGTGGCGTAGTCGATAATCCCAGGACAACTGCATTCGCTCCGTAGGTATCCGGAAGCGTCGTCGACTGCATGCCAAGGAGGCGATCATGAAGTCGCGCCCTGCCGCCAGCGGAATCTTCCTCGCGTCCGGGTTGCTCGCGGCCGTGCTGCTCACCGCTTGCGCCGCACCTGCACCACCGCCTGAACCGGAACCGCAACCGGCTCCCGAGCCGCCCGCCGCGGCGCCGGCCACCAGCGCGGTGATGCGCGTGGCGGAGTTCGAGCACCTCGCCACCCCCAGGGTCGACCTGAGCAACGAAGCGGACGGCGAGAGCCCGCTGCGCCGCGCCTGCCCTGAGAGTCAGGAGAACTGCCAGGTGTACTGGGCGTACACGGGGAACTGGATGCGCAACACCATCCTGCCCCTCCGCCATCGGGAGTTGCTGATCCTGCGCACGGCGTGGCTCTCGCGCGGCGACTACATCTGGGGCCGCCACGACGAGATAGGCAAGGAAGCGGGACTCAGCGCGGAGGAGATCGCGCGCGTGACGCAGGGCCCCGACGCCGCGGGATGGAGCGACTTCGAAGCCACGCTGCTGCGGGTGGCCGACGAGCTGCACACCAGCCGCTTCGTCAGCGACGCGACCTGGAGCGCCCTGGGCGCGGAGTACAACGCCGACGAGCAGCGGGAGGCCGTGCAGATCGTCGGCAGCTACACGCAGCTCGCGATGTTCCAGAACACGCTCGGCGTGCCGTTGCCGGACGGCTACATGGGACTGCCCGACTAGTCGGACGCGATCGACAGGAGGCGAGCCATGATCCTCGTCCTGGCCTTGTCACTGCTGGTGCAGCCGGTGGAGCTCGACTTCGACTTCTACCGGACGGAAGTCGAGCCCATCTTCCTCGAGAAGCGCGAGGGGTACACGCGCTGCGTCGTCTGCCACGCCGGCGACGAGCGCGCCGCTTTCCTCGAAGGCTTGCCGGAAGGGGCGGAAGCCTGGAGCGAGGAGCAATCCCGCCGCAACTTCGAATCGGTGATGAGTCTCGTCACGCCGGGCGACCCGCTCGCCAGCCGCCTGCTCGTGCACCCGCTGGAACCTGCAGCCGGCGGCAACGAGTTCCATACCGGCGGGCGGCAATTCAGCTCGCAGGACGACCCCCAGTTCCAGACGCTTGCCGCCTGGGTGCGTGGAGCGAAGGCGCGTTAGCGCGACCCCAAGTTCAGACAGGAGCACAACGATGGCCAGGACACGCAACACGCTATTCGCGTTGGCGGCGGCGCTCCTGCTGCTGCCGCTGACGGCGGCCGCGCAGGGCACCGTGCGCATCGTGCAGACGAACAGCGCCGGCGACAACATTCACATCATCGATCCCATCACCAACACGGTGGTCGGCGAGGTCAAGGGCATCGAGCGGGCGCACGGCGCCGCGCCGTCGCCCGACGGGCTCCACCTCTACGTCGCCAACGAGGCCGACGACACCGTCGACGTCGTCGACGTCAAGGCGTTGAAGGTGACCAACAAGGTGAAGCTCAGCGGGCGGCCCAACAACATCGCGATCACGCCGGACGGAAACAAGGTGTACATCGCCATCGCGGAGTCGCCGGGCGCGCTGGACGTGTTCGACACCGCTTCGGAAGAGATCGTGGCGACCATCTCGGTGCACGGCGGCGTGCACAATACGTACGTGACCCCGGATGGCAAGTACGCCATCGCGGGGATGATCGGCGCGCGCAACATCACCGTGGTGGACACCAAGACGGACATGCCCGCCTGGACCACCTACTTCGACCGCGGCATCCGTCCCATGGCGTTCGATACGAACCCGGACGGCTCCACGCGGCGGATCTACGCGCAGCTCTCCAACTTCAACGGTTTCGGCGTGGTCGACTTCGAGACGCGCCGGGAGATACGGCGCATCGAGTATCCCGAGATGCCGCCCGACCAGCAGACCCCCGGCCACGGCGGCAACACGGCGCACGGCATCGGCGTGACCCCGGACAACAACTACCTCGTGGGCAACAGCAGCTTCAACAGCAGCGTCTACGTCTACACGCTGCCGGATCTGGAGCTTGTCGGGGGCGTCAGGGTGGGACACTCGCCGAACTGGATCACCATCACGCCCGACAGCAAGTACGCCTACGTCTCGCTGTCGGGGAACAACAGCGTCGCAGTGGTCGAGATTGCGACGGTCAGGAAGGTGGCCGAGATTCCGACCGGCGGCCAGGTTCCGAAGCGCAACGCCACGATCGTCCTGCCCTAGCCGCGGAATGAGGCGCCTGCGCGTTGCCGCGGCGGCGGCCCTGGCTTGCGCGACTGCCGCGGCCGCGGTACCGGCCGCACAGGACGGTCTGTACACCGCCGAGCAGGCCGCGCGCGGCGAGGCGCTGTACGACGAGCAGTGCGCGTCGTGCCACGGCCCGATCCGCGCGATAGTTCCCGAGGTGGCGGCGCTGCTCGGCGACCACACCTTCCGCAACACCTGGCGCGGCCGCCCGCTGGGCGAGCTGTTCGGGTTCATACGCGAGACGATGCCCCAGGACGCGCCCGAGACGCTGACTCCCGCGCAAACGGCCGACCTCGTCGCCTACATCCTGAGCGGCAACCGCCTCGCGGCCGGTGAGACTCCCCTGCCGGACGATCCGGAGCAACTGCCGCACGTCCTGTTCGAGCGCTGATGGCGCTCAAGACTGTGGGGAGCGCCAGTCGGCGACGTCCCTGCGCCGAAGCCTGGCGAGAAATTCTGGCTACGGGCGTTGGAAGACGGCCAGGTAGCTCTGCTCCAGGCCGATGTCCGCCTCGCGCTCCAGCCTGAATCCCGCGGCCAGGTTCTCCTCGATCGCCCCGGCCTTGCCCGTCCGCAGATGTTCCATCAGACCGGCCGGCGTGACGCCGGGAACCCTGTCGAAATCCAGCACGGCCCAGCGCCCGCCCGGCTTCAGCGCCCGGTGGATGCTGCCGAGAATCCGCGGCGGATTCTCGAAGTGATGGTACGTATCGGACGAGAATACGAGATCGAGCGAACCCTCGGGAAGATTGACGGAAGCGGCGGTGCTCTGCACCACGTGCACGTTGTCGAGGCCCTCCGACGCGAACTTGTCCGTGAGGTGCTCGATCCAGTTGGGTGCGATCTCGACGGCGTAGACCGTTCCCTGCGGCCCCACCGCGGCGGCCATGAGCTCCGCGTAGAAGCCGGAGCCGGCGCCGATATCGGCCACGGCCATCCCCGGCCGCAGCCCCAGGGCGGCGATTACGCTGTGCCGGCGCGTGAATGCCTCGCGTCCTTCGGACTCGAAACGCGCGGCCATGGCCGCCGTGTCCAGCTCCGTGCTGAGAAAACGCTCGTTGACCCCCTCGCCGACGGTCGCGGGTTGCTGCGCCGTCACCGGGCCAATCCACGACACGGCGACGGCGCACAGCGCGAGAACCGCGCTGCCATACACCGCAGGTCGCTGCGACCTTGTCATCTCTTCCACCTCCTCTACCGCGGAGCGAAGCTCGATCTGCCCTTGAGGGCCCAGCGTCCATCCTGACGCGTCACGAAGTACAGCGTGTCGAACCGCGCAATCCGTTCCCCGGCGGCGTTGTAGCGCAGCAGCTCCAGCGCGACGGTAACCCCGTCGGCGGACACCTGCACCGGGTTGACGTTGTGAGACTCCGTGCGGACCCAGCCGGTGCTGGCCAGGCGCTCGAAGGTGGTGTTGCTCACGGCCTGCGGGGCCGCCGACGGCTGGACCCGCCCCCCGATGGTGACCCGGTAGTGGGGGTAGTGCAGGCTGGCGGCGAACGCCTGTCCATCGCGGCGGTTTACCGCGTCGAGATACGCTTCGATCGCCTCCACGGCGGCCTTCCGGCTGGCGTCCGCAACCCGGCCGGCAGCCGGCGGACCGGCCGAGAACCGCGCCTGCACGCCCCAGCGTCCGTCGTGCTTCGTGATCACGTAGAGCGTCTGCACGGTCTGAAACGTCCGCCCGTCGGCGTCGACCCGCCGCGCGCGGGCCGCCACGTGCACCTTGTTGCCGCCGGCCTGCACGACGGTCCGTGCATCCCAGTACGAGTGCACCCATCCGCGGGCGATGAGCGGCCGGAAGTCCATCCCGGCGGCGTACTCCTCCGCGTCCTGCCACGACGTGCTGCCCGGCGCGCCCGGCGCCTGCCGGGCGTGCGGATAGTGCAGGGTGGCGGCAAACGCGGCGGCGTCCTGCGCGTTCCACGCCGAGAGGTAGCGATCGTGCAACTCCAGCGCCGCCGGCCCGTGGTCGGACTGCGCGGGCACGCCCGCCGGCGCACTCAGGACGACTGCCGCGAGACAACACAGAAGCCAGGTTGCGGTCCGCATCGGCCCTCCTCCGGTTGCAGCGTTACGTATACCAGCGCACCCCCCCGGAATGCCAGCAAGAGGACGTTGACCTTCGTCAACTAACGCGAATATATTGACAGCGAATCGGCCCCGTACGCCTGGAGACCGCAGCTTGTCACTTCGTATTTCCCCAGCTTGCAGAAGCGCCGGCGTGGCGGCGGCGCTGGCGATTGCAACCGGCGGTTCCTCTGCCGCCGCTCAGCCTGCAGTCTCTGCGTCGTTTACGGAAGCCCAGGCGACATCCGGGCGGGACGCGTACGTCCGTAACTGCGCGGAGTGCCACCTCGAGAACCTGCGCGGCGGGTTCGGGCCGCCGCTGGCGGGACCGAACTTCACGTCGATCTGGGGCGCGGAGCCCGCGGGCACGCTGTTCGAGCTGACCCGCAACACCATGCCGCCGGGTGCGGAGGCGTCCCTCGGCGATTCCGTCTACCTGGACATCGTCGCCTACATCCTGCAGGTCAACGGACGCGCGGCGGGCGCTGAGCCGCTGCGCGCCGACTCGGCCCTGGCGATTGCCCCGGGCGCAACGGGATCCGGCCACGGCGACGTGCGGGCGGGGGACCGGCCGCTCGCTCCTCCCAGCGGCGGGCCGGTAGAGCTCGTGAACCGCGTGGTCGCGTCGTACAGCCCGGTGACCGACGAGCTGCTCGAGAATCCTCCGGACCAGGAGTGGCTGTCGTGGCGGCGGACCCCGAACGGCCACGGCTACAGCCCCCTGGACCAGATCACGCCCGGCAACGTCGGCGAGCTGCGCATCGCCTGGGTGTGGGCAATGGAAGCCGGGCGCGTGCAAACGGCGCCGCTGGTGCACGACGGCGTGCTTTTCCTGGCGAATCCGGGCAACGTCCTGCAGGCGCTCGACGCGCGCACCGGCGACATCATCTGGCAGTACCGCCGCGAGTATCCGGACGGCCGCCGGTCCAACCTCATGCGATCGATCGCGCTCTACCAGGACAAGGTCTACATGACCACGGCCGACCTGTCGGTCATCGCCGTCGACGCGCGCACGGGCGGGCTCGTCTGGCAGACGAAGAAGGCCGACGAAGGGGACGGCTTCTACCACACCGCCGGTCCGGTCATCGCGAACGGCGTCGTCATCAGCGGCATCACCGGTTGCGGGCAGTTCACGCAGGCCGGATGCTTCATCACCGGACACGACGCGGAGACGGGCGCGGAGCTGTGGCGAACATCGACGATCGCCCAGCCGGGCGAGCCGGGCGGCGACACGTGGGGCGACCTTCCGCGGGGCGTTCGCGGGGGAGCCGAGACCTGGATACCGGGCACCTACGACCCGGACCTGGACCTGTATTTCGTGGGCACGGCCCAGGCGAAACCGTGGGCGGCGGTCAGCCGCGGCCTCACCACGGCTGACGCGGTGCTGTACTCGAACTCCACGCTGGCGCTCGATCCGCGCACCGGCGACATCGTCTGGTACTTCCAGCACGTGCCCGGGGAGTCGCTCGATCTCGACACGGTCTTCGAGCGGGTACTGATCGACGTCGACGACGACCGCCTGCTGTTCACCGTGGGCAAGGACGGACTGCTGTGGAAGCTGGCGCGCGACGACGGCGCCTACCTCGGCGTCCGCGAAACGGTGTTCCAGAACGTGTTCGAGTCGATCGACACCGCGACCGGCAGGGTGACCTACCGCCCCGACATCATCGACATGCAGATCGGCCAGCCGATCCTGTCCTGTCCGGCGTACTACGGCGGACACAACTGGCCGGCCTCCGCGTACAGCCCGGAAACGTCGGCGCTGATCGTTCCGCTCATCCAGAACCACTGCTCCGAGATGGCGGCGCGCCGCATCGAGCTGGTGGAAGGCTCGGGGTCGTCCACCGGGTCGGACGTCCGCTTCTTCCAGCGGGATGGAGGCAACGGCACGTTCGGGCGCCTCAGCGCCTACGACGTCAGGACCCTCGAAGAGCTGTGGAGTCACGAGCAACGGGCGTCGTTCTCCACCGGCGTCGTCACGACCGCCTCGGGCCTGGCGTTCGTCGGCGACGTCGACCGCTACTTCATGGCGTTCGACGTGCGGACGGGCGAGGTTCTCTGGCGCACGCGCCTGGGCAACTCGGCGTCGGGCTTTGCAATCACCTACGAGCTCGACGGCCGGCAATACGTAGCCGTGCCGACCGAAACCGGTCCCTTCACCAGCGTCCGGCGCTACGTGAGCCCGGACGTCTACGCACCCAGCAGCGGCGGGGCGCTCTACGTCTTCGCGCTACCCGAGCGCCAGGAGTAATTCGCAACCAGGGAGTATCGCCATGAGACAACGTCACTCGGCATTGCCCTGCATCGCGGCAGTCGTCCTGCTCGTCCCGGCAGCCGCGTTCGGCCAGACCGGATCGTCCGATTCCGTCCCGCGGACGGCCTGGGGAGCTCCGGACCTGGGCGGCGTCTGGGACTACAACTCGCTCATTCCGCTCGAACGCCCCGCCGAGTACGAGGGGCGCGAGTTCATGACCGAGGAGGAAGCCGCCAACCTCGGCGAGCAGGCGGCGGCGACCGCCGGTCAGGACCAGCGGCACCCGGATCCCTCCATCGACATCGAGAGCGCCTACAACGCCTTCTGGTCGGATGCCATCACGACAGTCCCGGCCGACCGGCGCACGTCGCTGATCGTAGATCCGCCGGACGGCCGGCTACCGCCGCTCACGCCGGCCGCCCAGGCGCGCGAAGCCGCGTGGCGCGCCAACCGCACGCCGCCGATCCGGGCGCCGCTGCTGCTCGCCTTCCTGGCCGGCGAGAACCCGGCGCGCGGCCCCGAGGACTTCGGCCTGTCGGAGCGCTGCATACTGGGTTACAGCACGGGGCCGCCGCTCAACGGCGGCGCCTACAACAGCAACCTGCAGATCTTCCAGACGCCGGACCTGGTCGTGCTCTTCACCGAGATGGTGCATGAAGCACGCGTCGTGCCGCTGGACGGCCGGCCGCACGTCTCCCCCGCCATCCGGCAGTGGCTGGGCGACTCGCGCGGGCATTGGGACGACGACACGCTCGTCGTCGAGAGCAGGAACTTCACGCCCAAGCGCTCCAGCTTCATAACCACCTCCACCGATGCGGTGGGCGAAGGCGGCATGTTGCACCTGGTCGAGCGGTTCACGCGGATGGACGCGGACACGCTGCGCTACGAGTACACGGTGAACGACCCCGTCACCTGGGTCCGGCCGTTCACGGTGTCGCAGATGCTCCCGCTCTCCACGGGTCCGATCTTCGAGTACGCCTGCCACGAGGGGAACTACGGCCTGGCCAACGCGCTGGCGGGCGCGCGCGCCGAGGAGCGGGAAGTAGTGGAAGCCGACGGCGGCCAGGATTGATTTGTTACCATTTCGGGAGAAATATGACTCGCCGCGACTACCTCGGAAGCTTTGAATTGATGGTGTTGCTCGCCGTGATGCAGCTCGACGACGATGCCTACGGCGTGCCGCTCGCGCGCACCATCGAAGACACGACAGGCCGTCCGGTCGCTCTGGGCAGCGTGTATGCCGCCCTGGACCGGCTGCAGGAACGCGGCTACCTGACGTCGACTCTCGGCGACCCGACGCCGGAGCGCGGCGGGCGCGCGAAGCGCTACTTCCGGGTCAGCGCGAAGGGCGCGCAGGCTGCAAGCGAGTCCCGGCGCGCGTTCACGACGCTCTGGCAGGACCTTCCGGCGCCGGACAGCAATCCGGCGTGATTCTGGCGCGACTGCTGCGCGCAGTCGGGTTCAGGCGCGCGCCAGCCGCGCTTCGGGTCGCCGGCAGGCCGCGATGTACCCGCCCAGAAGGATACCGGCGCTGAACAACGGAAAGTAGAGCGCCACCTTCAGCATCAGGAAACCCGACCAGGTCGCGCTCACCCAGACCGGCCCCTGCCCGAGCAATGCGTCGCCCGGAAACCAGCCGGTGGCGTGAACCAGCATGCGGTACGCGGCGAACAGCGAGAACGACGCGCAGTAAGTGAGCACCGCCGCCAGTCCGAGCGGCCGATAGAGGGCCGTGACCAGCCAGCCGCTCGCCACCGCCAGGAGCATCAGACCGGCGGCATACGCGGCATCGAAGAGCAGGCCTGCATGCGCTGCATCCGCGGGGACCAGACCTGCCAGCAGCCTGCTCAGCCGAACGTCGTGAAATTGAAGAATCAGGACCGAGTCGGCCAGGCCGGCGACCCAGACGAAGAGCCAGCCGGTCAGCAGCGCCGCTGCGCCCAGCAGCCAGTGGGCCCGGATCTCGCGCACGCAGCACAGGGTCGTGGCGGACAGTGCCTGCCGCCACAGCCATGCCCGGCTCCGTCCGCGACGGCGCTCCTCCAGCAGATCCCCCACGAGAGGGCCGCACGACGGACTCAGGTGTTCAAGCAGCCAGAGCGCCATTCCCTTCACCACCCAGGCTCAACGCGTGCCGTCGCGAAGTACCAGCGCCGAGTATACGTCAAGAGTCCGCGGTCGAACACCGCGTCGCACCGGGACCGCTCAGGTCGTCGATACTGCCGGGAAACAGGTTCGGTTACGGCAGGCCGAGCGCGACGATCTCGGCGGTGCCCGCCCCGCCGACAGCCACGGCAATGTACTGCCGCCCGGCGTGCAGATAGGTCATCGGTTGCGCCGCGCCGTTGCCGTCCAGGCGGACGACATGCACGAGATCGCCCGTCGCCTTGTCCAGCACGAAGATCAGTTGCCGCAGCATGTCGGCGTCCGCCCACTCCGCCCATGCCGGGATCTCCAGACCGCCTGGCGTGGTCATGTAGGTCACGCTCACCAGCAGCAGCGTCCTGGTCACGAGCACGTGCGTGTGCTGCGGGCCGTTGCCCAGCGGCGGCAGGTCCAGATCGCGCAACAGCGGATGGTTGAGGGGGCCGTCGCCCAGGGGGGTTTTCCATTGCTGCTCGCCCTGGTTCATGTCGATTGCCGTCACGTGCGAATAGGGCGGCTTGAAGATGGACAGGCCGTCGATCCGCAGGTCGGTGGCCGCAAGGCCTCCGCCCGACACGTAGCGAAAGTCGGTCCGGGAGGGGTCGCCGGGACGCAGGCGCGCGACCGACGGCATCATCACGGATGGTACGAACAGCCAGCCGGTCTCCGGATCGAACGCGCCGCCGCCCCAGCGCGCCCCGCCCCATACGCCCGGCAGGAACGCCGTCCCCTGCAATGACGGCGGCGTGAACAGCGGTCCGTAGCGGTAGGTCCGGAGCCGCTCCAGCGCCCGGCGCCGCAGGTCCGGCGTGAAGTCGACGAGATTGTCCTCGACAGCCCCCTGCAGCGCGAACGCCGGCGGTCTCGTCGGAAAGGGTTGGGTGGGCGCATACCACTCGCCCGGCACATCGCCCGGCGGCACCGGCCGCTCCTCGATCGGCCACCCGGGCTCGCCGGTCGCCCGGTCGAACGTGTACGTGAAGCCCTGCTTGCTGACTACCATCACGGCCTTGATCTCCCGGCCGTCGACCAGGATCTCGCCGAGCACAGGCTCCGCCGGCAGGTCATAGTCCCACAACCCGTGATGCACCGTCTGGAAATGCCAGACACGGCCTCCCGTCGCTGCATCGAGGCAGATCACGCTCTCCGCGAACAGGTTGCTCCCGGGCCGGTGTCCGCCGTAGTAGTCGCTGCTCGGCGTGGAGCTGGCGAGATAGACGTATCCGAGGTCCGGGTCGTAGGTGATGCCGGCCCAGACGTTCGTGTTGCCGCCATAGGCCGCGGAGCCGTTGTGCCACGTGTCGTAGCCGAAGTCGTCGCCCTCCGGAACCAGGTGGAACGTCCAGCGCCGCGCGCCGGTGCGCACGTCGAAGGCCTGAACAAGTCCGGGCGGCGCCCCGTCGGGCTGCCGCACGCCGTCGGCCTGGGCCGTGCCCACGATCACGACGTCGCCGGCGACGATGGGGCGCCGGGCGACGAAGTTGGTTCCGCGCCGGGCCTGCCTCACGTCCGCCGCAAGGTCCACCTTGCCGCGCTCGCCGAACGCCGGGTCGGGCCGTCCGGTCTCGGTGTCAATCGACAACAACTGCGCATCCACGGTGCCGATCAGCAACCGCCGGGCCGCGCCGCCTCTCCAGTACGCCATGCCGCGGTGGGAGAAGCTGCCGTTGGCGGGTCGCGTGTCGAAGCCCTGGTAGCTCTCGGGGTCATGGACCCAGAGAGTGCGCCCCGTGCCCGGATCGAGCGCCGCCACCAGCCCCAGGGTGGTGACCGTGTACATCACGCCGTCGATGATCAGCGGCGTGTCCTGGTACTTCGACGCGCGCCAGCGCGGGTTCAGCGGCTCGATTTCCCGATCGGGCGAGGGCCAACGCCACGCGATCCCGAGCTGATCGGCGTTCTCCGCCGTGATCCGATCGAGGGGCGAGTACTTCGTGCCCTGCAGGTCGCCGCTGAACTGGCTCCACTCGCCGGCGGCGGGCGCGTCATGGTCCTGCCCGGGGGCAAGCTGGGCCGCCAGCACGATCGCCGCCGTCGCCGGCGCCAAGACGAACGCTCGGCGCACATTGCGCCGCATCTCTCCTCCTCGGCGTTTTGGTCGGCGGCCGGCGCTGCAGGCAGCCCGTGGATGCACCCCGCCGATCCCCGATCCCGGCTTCTCATTCGGGTTGACAAGCGGGCCGGTTGCGATATGATGCGAGTCAATCTATCACACAAGGTGAAGAAATAGCGTAGAACGTCCGTCGCGGCATTGCCCCCCTGCGGGCTACGGGCGCCGCCAGCATCACCTGCATATCTTCGCCATATGTGTGTAATGCGGCATATGAACTGACCCGTGGCAACGTTGAAATAGCCATCTTCGAGGAGGCGTACTCATGGCCAGGCGAGGACTGTTCGTTGCTCTTACCGTGCTGCTCGCGTTCGCGGGCAGCATCCTTGCTCCATCCGAGGCGGCCGGACAGGCGGCCAGCACCGCCTCGATTGCCGGCAGCGTGACCGACTCGACCGGCGCCGTGCTGCCGGGCGTTACGGTGGAGGCCGCAAGTCCGGCGCTCATCGAGGGGGTCCGCGCAGCGGTCACCGACGGCCAGGGCGCCTACCGGATCGTGGCCTTGCCGCCGGGCACCTACAGCGTCACCTTCACGCTGCCCGGATTCCGGACGCTACGCCGCGAGGGCATCGAGCTGAGTACCGGGTTCACGGCGCCCGCCAACGCCGAGTTGGCCGTCGGCGCCGTGGAAGAGACGGTCACTGTCACCGGCGCCAGCCCGGTGGTGGACGTGCAGAACACGCAGACCGACAATGTCATCCGGCAAGAAACGCTGCAGGCGCTGCCGACCAGTCAGAGCCTGCAGGGGTTTGCCACGCTCACGCCCGGGGTCGTCACCGACAACGTGGACATCGGCGGCAACCGCCACGAGCGGGCCAACATCCGCATGGCGGGGCGGCCCTTCCAGCGGCTGTTGCTGGACGGGGTCATGATCAACAACCTGGGCGGCAACGGCGACGGCCAGTACGGCAGCTACTCGCCCAACGTCCAGGCCATGCAGGAGGTCGCGCTCGGGCTCGGGACCCAGAGCGCGGAGCATGCGAACGGCGGCGTCAACATCAACTACATCCCGCGCGAGGGCAGCAACGCGTTCTCCGGCCTGGTCGACGTGGCGTTCGGCAACGGCGACACGCAGTGGTCGAACCTCAACGACGAGTTCCGCGCGCGCGGCGTAAGCAGCGCCGCCGAGGCGCGCAAGCTCTGGGATTACGCCCTGAACGCGGGCGGTCCGATCGCCCGCGACCGGCTCTGGTTCTTCGCAGCGGCCCGCTGGTGGGGCGGACAGGAGTACGCCCCGGGCAACTACTACAACAAGCTGGACGACATGTACATCGGGGATCCGAACAGCGGCGTGGTGAACTACGAGCCCGATCTGGACAGGCGCGCGTTCACCGACAACCACTTTGCCGACGTCAGCGGCCGGCTGACGTGGCAGGTCGCGCGGGATCACAAGCTGTCCTGGGGCTACAGCTTTCAGAAGAGCTGCGTCTGCAACCTCTTCACCGTCTTCAACACCGCGCCGGAGGCGAACGCCAACGCGAACTTCGACCCCGTTCACCTGACGAACGCCAACTGGACCTTCCCCGCCTCGAACCGGCTGCTGTTCGAGGCCGGATTCAGCTACTTCCACGACCAGAACACCCACAAGCCCGACGAGAACACCACGGGCCGCGACGTCGGCGTTCGCGAGGCGCTGGGCACGGAGCACGTCCGGCCCGGCTACTTCTACAACGGGCGGAGCTTCAGCGCCCTGCCCCCGGGAGTCGACTACTTCAGCCACTCGATCTTCAAGCAGGCGCAGGCGCGGGCGTCCGTGTCGCACGTCACCGGCACGAACTCGTTCAAGGCGGGCGTTCAGATGCTGTTCGTCCACGAAGATCGCCAGAGCAACTACGGCGACGCGGCCTCGCCGGTGCTGGGCCCCGCGCCCGTCTTCTACTTCTTTGCCAGAGGACGCCCGGTGCTCATCCGGCAGATCGCTTCGCCGCACCTGAACCTGTCGGATTTCCGCGACGTCGGCCTGTACGTGCAGGACCAGTTGACTATCGACCGGCTGACGATCAACGGCGGCGTGCGCTACGACTCCTTCCGCGCTTCGATCCCGCAGCAGACCCGTCCTGCGGGGCCCTACGTTCCGGCGATTCCGATATCCGCGATCGGCGGAGACGCCCTGCCCAGCTACAACTCGCTGGTCCCGCGGGTCGGCGCCGCGTACGACCTGTTCGGCGACGGCACGACCGCCATCAAGGCCTCCTTCGGCAAGTACGTCAGCTCCGTCGGCTCGAACCTGCTGCTGAACTACCATCCCGCGCTGCGCATCTCGACCATCGCGAACCGCACCTGGTCCGACGCGAACATGAACTTCGTCCCGGACTGCGATCTGACCAGCGCCGCACAGAACGGCGAGTGCGGCGCCCTGGACAACAGGCTGTTCGGCCAGGCCCGCGCGGTCACCGCCACAGATCCGGCCCTGCTGAACGAGGGCCGGGGGCACAACTGGCAGGCGACGGTCGCCCTGGAGCAGCAGATCATCGAAGGGTGGGGCGTCGAGGTAGCCTACGACCGCACCTGGTACGGCGACTTCCAGGCCACCGACAACCGCGCGGTGACGCCGGCCGACTACGACCCGTACTGCGTGACGGCGCCCACCCACGCGAGCCTGCCCAACGGCGGGGGCTACGAGATCTGCGGCCTGTACGACATCAATCCTTCGATGTTCGGCAGGGTGGACAACTATGTGACGCTGCAGGACAACTTCGGCGACCGGAGCCAGGTCTACAACGGTGTCCGCATCAACACGGAAGGCAGGTTCCGGGACGGCACGCTGATCGGCGGCGGCTTCAGCATCGGGCGCACCTGGGATACCAACTGCACCGTCATCGATTCGCCGCAGCAGGAGCTGTACTGCGACAGCGGCCCGCCGCTGGGCCAGACGATTCAGTTCAAGCTGTTCGGCACCTACACGCTGCCGGGAGACATCCAGACGAGCGCGGCGTTCCGGGTGATAGAGGGCGCGCCCATCAACGCCGTTGTCTCCTACTCGAACGCGCAGATCGCACCGTCGCTCGGGCGCGACCTTTCCGCCTGCGGCACGGCCACGGGCGCCGCGTGCACGGCCCGGGTGGACGTCCCGCTGTACGCGCCGGACGACACGCTCTTCGAGCCGCGCCTGGTGATGCTCGACTGGCGGTTCAGCAAGATCTTCCGCATCGGCGGGGTGAGGGTGCAGGGCCTCGTCGACTTCTTCAACCTGATGAACGTGAACATCGCCCTGGCCGTTTCCGACGCGTTCGGCGGAAGCTGGCCGCGTCCGACGTCGACCGTACCGGGCCGCACGGCCCGTCTCGGCGCCAAGGTGGATTGGTAGGGTCGGGATCTAGCCGGGCGGCTGGGCCGTGATGCCGATCCGGTCCAGCCGTTCGGTTTCCGCCGGCAGCTCGGCGGCACCGGGCGGAATGCCGTTCATCTCGAGCAGGTAGCTGACCACGTCGATGTTCTGCTGCGGGCTCACGGTGCCCGGGGCATCCCACGGCATGGCGCGGGATACGGTCAGGAACATGTCGGCCACGGTCACGCCGTCCCAGCGCTGCTCGAACGAGAATCCCACCAGGCTCGGCACGACCTCGCTGCCGTCGCCCTGCAGCGCGCCGTCGCCGCTCAGGTCCCTGCGGTGGCACTTGCGGCACCGCTGGCGGTAGACCTGCTCTCCGCGGGCGGCCTGCTCCCGGTTGTAGACACCTTCCCAGACCGTCAACGCGAGCTCCCCGCCGGCGCCGCCCGTGCTCCGGGCCTGTAATTCGGCCAGCGTCGTCGGCAGGCCGCGTTCCCGCATGGCCGCGCGCAGCATCTCGGCGATCTGCGGCGATTCCTTGTAGGTCCCCTGCCGGAATACGCCGTCCGCGATGTGCAGCGGCGTCCATCCCGACAGGTTCACCAGCGTGAACGTGTCCGCCCCGTGCTCGAGGACAAGCTCCACCACCGAGGGCGCCAGCCGGTACACGGCGCCGTGCAGCGCCGTCTCACCGTTGTCGTCGACCGCGTTGATGTCGCCGCCCAGGCCGAGCACCACCTGCATGCACTCGAACGCTTCGGCTTCCGTGCCGCCGTCCTCGCCGGGTGATGCGATGCCGACGCCGGCGGCCACCATCAGCAGCGTCGTGTTCTCCTCGGTCGTGAGCGTCGGGTCGGCTCCCAGCTCGAGCAGCACGCGCACGAGCGGCGCATCTCCCACCTTGGCCGCCATGAGCAGCGGCGTGGCGCCGATCCAGCTATAGCCCTTCCGGAAGCGGGTGTTCGGATCCTCGATCATGCGCGCGTTGACGTCCGCGCCGCGCGCGACCATCTGCCTGACGAAATCCAGATCTTCGACGCTGCCGCGGTTGACCGGACCCGGCGGGTTGTAACCGTACGGCGGCTTCCGCACCCACGAGATGGCGTGCAGCGCGGTGTACCCGATTTCGGTGTCGTCCGCCACGCCCTGGTTGGGGTCGATCCCCTGGTCGACCAGGAACAACGCCAGCTCGTAGTTCGCGTTGGTTGCCGCCAGGATCAGGGCGCCGGTGCCGTCCGGCAACGCGTCATGAACGTCGGCGCCCGATTCGAGCAGCGTCCGGACGACTTCCACGTGGCCGGCGCGCGCGGCGAACAACAGGGCCGTGAATCCGCCGATCGGCGTGCGCCGGAACGACCGCGGCGCCTCGGTATCCGTGCGGGCCCCCACGTCTGCGCCGGCCTCGATCAGCGCCCCAACGGCCGCTGCGTGACCTTCCGCAGCCGCCCACATGAGCGCCGTCTGTCCCCCGTTCAGCGCCGCGTCGACATCGGATCCGTGTTCCAGCAAGACGCGCATGGCGTCCACACGCCCGGTGCGCGCCACCGTCATCAGCGCGGTCTCCCCCTCCCCGATTGCCGCGTCGGGCTCCGCGCCGGCGGCCAGCAGCACCGCGAGCATCGCGGCGCTGCCGTTCGTGGCGGCCAGCCGGAGGGGCGTAACGCCGAACGCGTTGGCGGCGTTCACGTCCGCGCCGGCCCGCAGCAGGAGCCGGGCCGACTCGTGGGCATCCAGGTGGGCCGCCCAGTGGAGCGCCGTCATGCCATCGGCCTGCGCGGCATTGACGTCGATCCCCGGCTGCCGCAGCAGCGTATCCACGGCAGCGGGATCGGCGTCCCGGACGGCGTCCACCAGCGCCGGCGATTGCGCGGCCGCGCCGGAAACGGAACCTGCCGCCAGCAGGATGAGCAGAATACCGGCTACCCGGGGATGAGTACTGCTATTGGTCATCGGCGTCGCGGCGTGCGCCCGGCGCAGTGCCGGATTGCGGCGAATCGCGATTATTACATATAATTTCGCATCTTACGAAGAACTTGGCTTGGCCGTGCGATCACTGTAACATCGGCCTGTGATGATTCGGGACGCTGCGGCGGTTCCGCGTGCCGCGTTTCCCGCCGGACGGCGTGCTGCCTGAAGATGCGGGTCAAGAACGTTTCCGGTGCTCTCTTCGCGATCCTGCTGCTCGCAGGATACGCACCTCCGGCGGTCGCGCAGCAGGCCGACGACGCCGCTCGCGGCGCCCTGCTCAGCCGCTACTGCTTCGGCTGCCACAACGAGCGGCTCAGAACGGCCGATCTGATGCTCGATCAGGCCGACATCACCGATGTCGGCGCCGCACCCGAGCTGTGGGAGAAGGTCGTGCGCAAGCTGCGCGCGGGGATGATGCCGCCCGCCGGCCGGCCGCGGCCCGACCAGGCCCGGCGCGACGAGCTGGTGGCCTGGCTCGAGTCGGAGCTCGACCGGGCGGCGGTGCGCAGTCCGAACCCCGGCAGGGTCGACGGTCTGCGGCGGCTGAGCCGCACCGAATACCGCAACGCCGTCCGCGATCTGCTCGCCCTCGACGTCGACGTCGCCGAGCTGCTCCCGGCGGACGATTCGAGCGGCGGGTTCGACAATGCCAGTCTCGGCGGACTCGATCCGGGGCGGATGGAATCCTACCTGCTGGCGGCGCGCAAGGTCAGCCGCCTGGCGGTCGGGGCAGCCGTGCGGCCGGTCTCCCGCACGTTCGTCGTGCCGTCGGACCTCACGCAGAACCGCCACATCGAGGGCCTGCCGTTCGGCACCCGGGGCGGCGCCGTGGTGCCCTTCACGTTTCCGGCGAGCGGCGCCTACGACGTAGACATCATGCTCGGCAGGGACTTCCTCCAGTTGGGGCTGGTCGGGCCGGCGGGAATATCCGAGCCTCACGACCTGGTGATCACCCTGGACGGCGAGATCGTGCACACGGCGCGACTGGAACCCCCCAGCATGCCGTCCAGTCGGGGTGCGGACGACGACGACGAGCAGGCCGACCTCTATGCATCCAACGAGGACGAAACCGGCGGCGGACCGGACATCAGCGCCCGCCTGACCGTGAGCGCGGGCAAGCACGCGCTCGGCGTGGCATTCGTCGACAAGGGCTCGAAGCTGATCGAGCAGCACCAGCAGCCGTTCGAGCGGCCGCACGTCGCCCAGGGCGAGGACCAGCGGCCGGAGCCGGTGCTCGAGACCGTGGAGATCACGGGTCCGTTCGAGGTGGGCGGCGCACGCGCCGACACCGCCAGCCGCCGGCGGATCTTCTCCTGCCGTCCCGCGAGCCGCGGCGAGGAAGCGGATTGCGCCAGGACCATACTCACGACGCTGGCGACGCGCGCGTACCGGCGTCCGCCAACCGCGGCCGACCTGGACGATCTGCTCGCCTTCTACCGGGAGGGTTACGCCGAGGGTCAGGCTGCGCCCGAGGGCGGCTTCGAGGCGGGCATCCACCGGGCGCTCAGGCGGCTGCTCGCACATCCCGAGTTCCTGTTGCGCATCGAGCGCGACCCCGACGGCGCCGCCGGTCCGTACCGCATCAGCGACATCGAGCTCGCGTCGCGGCTGTCGTTCTTCCTCTGGAGCAGCATTCCCGACGACGAGTTGATCGACGCGGCCAGCCGCGGCGTTCTCGGCGAACCGGAAGAGCTCGAACGGCAGGTGCGCCGCATGCTCGCCGACTCCCGCTCGAGCGCGCTGATCGACAACTTCGCGGCACAGTGGCTGTACCTGCGCAACCTGCCCGAGACGCTTCCCGACGCCTGGCTGTTTCCGGACTTCGACGACAACCTGCGGCGCTCTATGCGGCGCGAGACCGAGCTGTTCTTCGAGAGCATCATCCGCGAGGACCGGAGCGTGATCGATCTCCTCGCCGCGGACTACACCTTCGTCGACGAGCGGCTGGCCCGGCATTACGGCATACCCCACGTCCGCGGGAGCCGCTTCCGGCGCGTCGAGCTGGATTCCGAGAGCGGACGCGGCGGCCTGCTCGGGCACGCCAGCATTCTCACGGTGACGTCGTACGCGACCCGCACGTCGCCGGTGCTGCGCGGCAAGTGGGTCCTGGAGAACATCCTCGGCACGCCGCCGCCTCCCCCGCCGGCGAACGTGCCGCCGCTCGAGGATGCGGGCCGCGGGCAGGCGCTGTCGATGCGCGAGCGCATGGCCGAGCATCGCGCGAATCCGGTGTGCGCGAGCTGCCACGCGCTGATGGATCCCATCGGCCTGTCGCTGGAGAACTTCGACGGCATCGGCCGCTGGCGAACGCGCACCGACGGTTTCGCTATGCTCGACGTGACCGGCAGCCTGCCCGATGGAACCGCCTACGAGGGCGCGAACGGCCTCAAGGCAACGCTGTTGAGCCGGCCCGAGCTGTTCGCGACCACGGTCGGCGAGAAACTGCTTGCGTTCGCCCTCGGTCGCGCCGTTGAATACTACGATGCGCCCGCGGTGCGGCGGATCGTGCGCGACGCCGAAGAGCACGACTACCGGTTCTCGTCGCTCATCCTGGGGATCGTCCGCAGTACACCGTTTCAGATGAGAGGCATGGAGTCATGATCATTCGCAAGCTTGCCTTGCCGCGGCGGACCTTCCTGCGCGGCGCCGGCGCCATGCTCGCGCTGCCGCTGCTCGACGCCATGGCGCCGGCGCTGACCGCGGCTGCGAAGAGCGCGGCCAACCCGGTGCGGCGGCTGGGATTCGTCTACTTCCCGCACGGGTCGGTGACCTGGAGCAAGGACCAGAACCTGTGGACCCCGGCCGCGGAGGGCAGGCTCGAGGAGTTGCCGCCGATCCTGAGCTCGCTCACCCCGTACCGCGACCAGGTGACCGTGATCACGAACCTGGAAATGAAGAACGCCCAGGGCAACGGGCGGGACGGCAACGGCGAGCACACGCGGGCGAACGCGACGTTCCTGAGCGCGGCGCGCCCGAAGATGACCGTGCGCTCGGACGTCCGGCTGGCCACGACGGTCGATCAGATCGCCGCGCGCGAGCTGTGCAGGGACACGCGGCTGCCCTCGCTGGAGCTGGCCCTCGACTCGAACTTCCTCGTGGGCAACTGCGACGACGGCTACAACTGCGTGTACGTCAACACCATCGCCTGGTCGTCGCCCACCACGCCGCTGCCGGCCGAGACGAATCCCCGCCGCGTGTTCGAGCGCCTGTTCGGCGAGGGCGGCAGCGAGGCCGAGATGCAGGCCGAGGCGCGGGCCGACCGCAGCATCCTCGATGCCGTCACCGAGGACCTGGCGCGGCTGCGTTCGACGCTCGGCCCAGGCGACCGCGGCCGCGTGAGTGAGTATCTCGATACCGTGCGCGAGGTCGAGCGGCGGATCCGGATGGCGGAGGCGCAGGCCGGCCAGTCCGACCTGGCGCTCCCCGCGCAGCCGGTCGGCATTCCCGACAGCTACGACGAGCACGCGAAGCTGATGATCGACCTGCAGGTGCTGGCCTACCAGGCGGACATCACGCGGGTGTTCACGTTCATGGTCGGGCGTGAGCAGAATGCGCGCCCGTTCCCCTGGATCGGCGTCAACGACGGGCACCATTCCGTCTCGCACCACCAGGACAACCCGGAGAAGATCGCGGCCATCGCCAAGATCAACGCCTACCAGGTGGAGCTGTTCGGCTACCTGCTGCGGAGGCTGCAGGAGACGCCGGACGGCGCCGGCAGCCTGCTGGACCATTCCATGCTGCTCTACGGCAGCGGCATATCCAACGGCAACCTCCACGACCACAAGAACCTGCCGATGCTGGTGGCCGGCGGCGGGGCCGGACAGCTCGAGGGCGGCCGCCACATCCGCTACGCGGAGCAGACACCGATGGCGAACCTGCTGGTCGGGTTGCTGGACCGGGCGGGCGTCCACGTGGACCGCTTCGGCGACAGCACGGGCCGGATCGACCTCGAACCCTTGTCGCTGTAGGAGACGTGACCGGCCGTGCGCCGGGAGGTGGCGATGCGCAAACACCTTGCTAGCCGGTTCCGCGTGCTGCTGGCGGCCGCGGCGCTGCTGCTGCCGGGCGCGGCGGCGGCGCAGACGGCGGGCGGCTCGTTCGACGCGTTTCACGGAACGTGGGCATCGGGGTCCGCTGCGGGCGCGCCCGCCGTGACGATGACGTGGGAGGACCGGGGCGGCGGCATCGTCTACGTCTCCACGGCGGACTCCTCGGCCGGCGCTGGTCCGCTCGAGGTCTTCGCGTTCCGCCAGGACGGCAAGGACTACCCCTACGCGTTCAGGGACGGCGACGTTACGTCCACGATTGCCGCGGCGGCAGTCGACCCGCGCACGATCGACGTGACGTACAAGATCGGCGGCACCCGCATCTCCCGCAGCCGCTGGTCCGTCTCGGGCGAGGGATCGACGCTGACGGTCGGCAGGCCGGACGGGTCGACCTGGACGCTGGCGCGGCAGGACGCCGCGCCCGGCCCGGCGCCGCGCGAGCTCGACACCGGGTACAAGCGCTATGTCGGCGTGTGGGAAGCGGTGCGGAACGAGCGTGGCTCGAATACCGGCACGGTGGTCTGGGAAGATCGCGGCAAGGACTTCGTCATCGCCACCGTGCGGGACCGGGACGGCCGCGTCACGATGCGCTACACCCTCAAGTACGACGGCAGGCACTACCCGTGCGTCAGCGACCGCGGCGGCGTCAACACCATCACCTCCGTGTTCGTCGACGACTACAAGACGGACTGGTCGATCTACCTGGCCGACGGGAGCCTGAGCGGCTCCGGCAGCCGCATCGTCGACCCCGACGGGCAGAGAATCGTGGTGCCGGGCAGCGGCGGCGGCGGCAGCGACCTGATCTGGCACCGGGCGGGTGACGCGCCGACCGACGGCATCCTGACCCCGTGACCGCGCCCCTGGCGCGCGTTGCCGGAGGACGACCATGAGCGCACCCCGCGTGCTGCACCTCGCCTTCGCCATGCTGCTCGCGCACCTGGGAGCGCCGCTCGCCTCGCAGGCGCAGGACGACGCTTCCGTGGCGCTGACCGGCGTAGTCCACTCGCTGGATGAAGGGTGGATGGAAGGCGTCGTGGTGACCGCCCGGCGCGAGGGCGCGCCCTTCACCGTGTCGGTCGTCAGCGATGATCAGGGGCGCTACCGCTTTCCGCGGACCCACCTGGAGCCGGGAGCGTATGACGTGACAATCCGGGCCGCGGGCTACGACCTGGCCTCGCCGGGCCGCGTGGCGGTGACCGCCGCCGACCCCGCCGCGTTGGATCTCGAGTTGCGGGAAACCGGCGACCTCGCCTCGCAGCTCTCGTCCCGCGAGTGGCTCATGAGCATGCCGGGCACCATCGCCCAGAAGGACCAGTTGGCCTACCAGGTGGTCAGTTGCGCCTACTGCCATACCTACGAGCGCATCATGAAGTCGCGGCATACGGCCGAGCGCTTCGTCCCGGTGATCACCCGCATGCAGACGTACTTCGGCGACGGCACGGCGGTGAGCCGCAGTGGCCGCGGCCGGGGCCAGCGCAACGAGCATCCGGAGCTCGCCGCCGAGAACCCCAACTGGGGGAGCGCCCCGAAGACCGAGCTCGCGGCCTACCTCGCCACGGTGAACCTGAGCGGAGGCGGGACGAGCTGGCCCTACGAGCTGAAGACGCTGCCGCGTCCGACGGGACAGGCGACGCGGGTCATCATCACGCAGTACGACCTGCCCCGGCCCGGCACGGTGCCGCACGACATGACGATCGACTCGACCGGCACGCCGTGGTTCCCCGACCAGAGCCGGATGTTCATCGGCAAGCTCGATCCGAAGACGGGCGCAGCGACCGAGTATCCATTGCCGCCGCTGCCGCCCGGCCGCGTCGGCGGCGTCGCGGACATGCAGGTCGACCTGGACGACAACGTGTGGTTCGCGATGACCGTGCCCGAGCGCGCCTCGCACTTCGGGTTCCCCACGATGTTCGACCCGGACACGCAGGAGATCACCATCGTGCCGATCCCTTCGGACGGTTCCGGACGCTTCGGCGACGGGTCGGCGCAGTTCCTCGACCTGGCGCCCGACGGCCGGTTGTGGATGAACTCCGGCGTGGACTTCTACCGCGTCGACCCCCGGACCATGCAGGCCGACCTGCATCTCAACGCCACGGCCCCCGACCCGCCGGGGCAGACCGGGGCGGGACTGCGGCACTTCGTCTACCAGATGGTGGTGGATTCGCAGGGCGTGCCGTACGGCACCGACTTTCCCGCTTCAACCATCGTCCGCGCGGACCCCGAGACCGGCGAGGTGCGCTACTGGCCGACGCTGACGCCGAACGCGGTGCCGCGGCGCGGCCGCATGGACGCGCAGGACCGCTTCTGGTTTGCGGAGTACTTCGGCGACGCCATCGGGATGTTCGACACGCGCAGCGAGGAGATGCGCGAGTTCCCGATGCCGCGCAAGTGGACGACGCCCTACACGGCCTCGGCGCCGGACAAGGACGGCTACGTCTACGCGCCGAGCAACATGAGCGAACGGCTGATGCGTCTGAACCCGGCGACCGGCGAGGTGATCGAGTACCAGATGCCGACCGACTTCGACACGAAGAAGGTCCTCCACGATCCGTCGACCGACCGCACCACGCTCTGGATGGCCAACACGCGGAATGCGAGGCTGGTGCGGGTAGAGCCGCTCGACTAGCAGCCTGTAGCGAGGCCCCGCGTCACACCGAGGACCGTACGCATGCTCGGACCGGCCGCCCGGCAGCTCGCCGCCGTCGCCTGCGGGTGCGCCGCGCTCGGCGCAATGCTCGCGCTCGGCCACGGCGCGCCCCCCGGCGCGGCGGAGATCGTGGCGCGGACCGTGCACGGTCAGGAGAACCGGCCGGGCAGGCTCGTCGGCACGGTACGCGGCCCCGATGACCTGCCCCTCGCCGGCGTCCAGGTCTCCGCGAAAGCGGTGGGCACGACGATTACCACCACCGTGTTCACGGACGAGCAGGGCCGCTACTTCTTTCCGGCAATGCGCGCAGGGGAATACCGCGTGTGGGCGCAGGCGGTCGGCTTCGCGCGGGCGCCCGCCGCCGTGACGATCGCGCCCGGGGCGCGGACGCGCCAGGCCTTCACCCTGAACGCGTTGCGCACCTTCGACGAGCTCGCGCCGCAGCTTTCCGAGTCGGAGTGGATCGCGGCGCTGCCGGAGGATACGCGCGAGCAGCGCCGGATGAAGGAGATCCTGCGCGTCAACTGCGGCATGTGCCACTCCATCGCGTCGGTGCTGCAGCACCGGTTCGACGAGCGCGGCTGGCTGAACATGATCGACGCCATGATCCGGTTCAACCGGCCGAGCCGGCGCCCCACGGTCGAGTTCCACCGCGAGGAACTGGCCGCCTACCTGGCGGCGGTGCGCGGGCCGGAGGCGCCGCCGTTCGACGTCGCGCTGCACCCGCGGCCGTCCGGCGAGGCCGCGCGGGTGGTGTTCACGCAGTACGACATACCGTTGAAGAACGAACCTGACGGGCTGGTCGTCATGGACGGCAACGACTGGTCCGCCGGGCGGGCGACGCATCACGGCTACCTGAACCACGACGTCGTGATCGATCACGAGGGCTACGCCTGGCTGACGGCGTTCCCGCCGCCCGACCCGGGACTCTACAAGCTCGACCCGGCCACCGGCCAGGTCTCGTGGTACGCGATACCGAGCGACGACGGTCAGGGCATGCGGTGGACGCACGGCATCGTTCCCCACCCGAACGGCAGGATCTACTTCACGGCGCTCACGGCGCTGGGCGAGGTGGACCCGGCGACCCATGCATTCCGGTTCCATCGGCCGCCCCAGGGCACCGGCGGCGGGGTTGCGCAGGACCTGGACACGGACCCGCAGGGGGGCGTCTGGGCCACCACCCGCGGCGGCGCCTACCGCTTCGACCCGGCGACGCGGGAGTGGGGCTATTTCCCCAGTCCGACCACGCCTGACGGCGGCACGTACGGCGTGGCGGCGGACACCGACGGCAACGGCTGGTGGGCGCAGTTCGCCGGGGATCGCGTGGGGATGGGCGACCCCAGGACCGGCCGCACCTACGAGGTGGCCCTGCGACCGCCCTGGATGGCGGACACCGAGGACACCACCACAGCCCGGGACCGTGAGTTCTACGAGTCCATCGGCGCGCTGACCTGGGGCGGGATCAACATGGTCCCCGGGGCACAGGCGCCGCGCCGGATGGGGACGGACAAGTTCGGCGACACGCTGTGGGTGGCGAACTTCCAGGGCGAGAACCTCGCGCGCATCGACATCCGCACGCGCGACGCCACCTACTATCGGCTCCCGATCCGCAGCCACCCGTACCGCGTGACAGCGGACAAGAACCACAACGCGTGGACGAGCAGCATGGGCGACGACTGGCTGCTCAGGCTGAATCCGGACACGACCGAGTGGACCATGTTCCAGCTTCCGGTGCTCAACTGCGACAGCCGCTACCTGTGGATCGATCACGGCCGCGACGAGCTGTGGGTGCCCTGCGCGCGCACCAGCCAGGCGATCCGCATGCAGTTCCGGACAGCGGACGAGCTGCGGGCGCTGGCGGATGGCGCGATGCCGGACGCGCCGGTCGTCCCGGCCCCTTCCGCGGCGCCCCCGGCCGCCGGACCGGTCGCGCAGCCGCCGGCCGGCGAGGTGGCCGTAACGCGCGGCGTATTCGACATGAACACCGTGGTCATGCCGGGTCCGCTGGACGCCGGCGAGCGGGAGGGCCGCAAGCTGTTCTACGGGCGCTGCTCCATGTGCCACGTCCGTCCGATCGGTCCGTGGATCGACCGGACGACCGTCCGGGCCCTGGGCGAAGCCCGCGTTCTGGAGCTGATCGCGATCGGGTCCGAGGGCATGCCGGGACAGCAGCACTCCCTGACGCCCGCGCGGATGCAGGACATCGTCGACTATCTCGAGACCGTGACGCCCGACCAGCAGCCCGCCACCCTTCCCGGCTGGTGGTGAGCGAGGGCCGCCAGGACATGCCGACGCGACACCCCTTCGCGCTGCCTGCCGTGCTCGCGCCGGCCGTCCTGTCCCTCTGCACGGCCGCCTGCGGCACGGCCGCGCCACCGCGGACCGACACGGCTGACACGGACGCTGCCGATACCGGCACGGTGGTGTTCGACCAGGTCGGCGTCGTGCCCATGGACAGCGAGCGGGTGCTGCCGAACCGGATGGTGGTCGTCCGCGGCGGGTTGATCGCGGAGATCGACGCCGCCGGGATGCCGGCGCCGGCGGGCGCCACCCGCATCGACGGGCGCGGCAAGTTCCTCATGCCGGCGCTCGCCGAGATGCACGCGCACCTGCTTCCGGAGGACGTGGCGCCCTATGTCGGCGGCCGCTTCACGACGCCGGAGCAAGCCATCGAGCGGGTGCTGCTCATGTACGTGCTGAACGGCATCGGCACCATCCGCAACGCGCACGGCTACGCGCCGCACATCGCGCTGCGGGACCGCGTGGCCCGCGGCGAGTTGATCGGACCGACGATCGTCACGTCGGGACCTTCGTTCCGCAACGAGCACGTGGAGTCGGTTGCCGCGGCCGAGCGGTTCGTCGCGGACCACGTCGCGCAGGGGTACGACTTCATCAAGGTCTACCCCACCATTGCCGGCGGCATCGACGACGACGAGGTTGTGTGGGAGGCGATGACGCGCGCCGCCAACGCGGCAGGAATGCCGTTCGGCGGGCATGTGCCGACCGGGCTGGGACTGCACCGCGTGCTCGACGCGGGCATGCGGACCATCGACCACATCGACGGCTACCTGGAAGCGGCAGCGGAGCCCGGCGCGCCCGAGCCACGGATATTCGGCACGAATCTCGCGGGGCACGTGGACGAGTCGCGCTTTCCGGCGCTCGCGGCGGAGACCGTGGCCGCGGGCGCGTGGATCGTGCCGACGCAGAGCCTGCTGGAAGTCCAGCGCGGTCCCGACGAGCCGGAGACGATGGCCACGTGGCCCGGCATGGAGTACGTCTCGCCCGAGGTGCTGGAGCAGTGGATTGACGGCAAGCGGCGCATCATGGCCGCGCAGCCACTCGAGACGCGCCGGGAGTACATCGCCCTGCGCCGGCGGCTGCTGAAAGCCCTCTACGACGGCGGCGTACGGTTCGTGCAGGGCTCCGACTCGCCCCAGACCTGGACCCCGCCGGGCTTCGCCGCGCACCGCGAGCTGGCATCCCTCGTGGCGTCGGGGCTGACGCCCTACCAGGCGCTGGAAACCGGCACCCGCAACGTGGCGGAATTCCTCGGCGCCGCTGACCACACCGGCACCGTCGAGGTCGGCAAGCGCGCGGACCTGCTGCTGGTCGATGCCGACCCGCTGGACGACGTGGGCAACGCGCAGCGGATCACCGGCGTCATGCTCAACGGCCGCTGGCTGCCCCGGGAAGCGATCGAAGCCCGGCTCGACTAGCCCGCCCGGGAGCCTTCCCTACACGTCCAGCACGCCCGGCAGCCTGCCCGTGCTGTCGCCGAGCTTCTCCATCGGGAATCCGAGCTTCTCGAGGATGGCGAGGTGCAGGTTGGTGAGCGGCTGCTTCGGGTAGCGGACATAGCGTCCGCCCCGGATGCCCGTGCCGCTGCCCCCCACCAGCATGATCGGCAGGTCGTCGTGGAAATGCGTGTTGCTGTCGCTGATGCCCGTGCCGTACAGGAACAGCGTGTGGTCGAGCAGCGTCCCGTCGCCCTCCGGCGTCGCCGCGAGCTTGCCGACCAGGTGGGCGAACTGCTGCATGTGGTACTCGTTGATCTTGCTCAGCCGCTCCAGCTTG
This sequence comes from Vicinamibacteria bacterium, assembly GCA_022820825.1. GTDB lineage: Bacteria > Acidobacteriota > Vicinamibacteria > Vicinamibacterales > UBA8438 > JAAXGX01. The sequence continues at coordinate 22,330 of JAJEEU010000071.1, read as the reverse complement.
GCCGGTTCATCCTGGTGGTGCGACACCGGATGGTGGGAATCCGAAACGCCGATCTCGGGATACGGGCGGTTGCTGACCTCCCTGCCCATCATGAACGTGCAGATGCGGGTCATGTCGGTCTGGTACGCCAGCGCCAGCAGGTCCATCAGCAGCACGGCGTGCTCCGCGTAGTCGCTCGGAATGCCTGCCGGCTGATCGATCGCGGGCAGCGCCTCGAGGCTCTGCTGCTCGGCCAGGCGCAGGCGCCGCTCGATGTCGCGTATGGCGTCGAAGTACTCCTCGATCTTGACCTGGTCCTCCGGGCCGACGGCCCGCCGCAGGTCCTGCGCGTCGCCGTTGACGAAGTCGAGAATGCTGCGGTCGATGCTCTGGCGCATCCGCCGCGCGTCGGCGTCCGTGCTGCCGGCGGCGCCGAACAGCCGTTCGAACACGGCGCGGGGATCGTTCTCCACCGGCAGCGGCGTGGTCGGCGTGCGCCAGGCGATGGTGTTCGTGTACGCGCAGCTCAGGCCGCCGTCGCACGAACCGAGCAGGCCGGGGTCTTCCATGCCCAGCTCCAGCGACGCGAGCTGGGTGTCCTGCGCCAGCTCGGCGGCGGCAATCTGGTCCATGGAGACCGCCGCGCGCACCTGCGCGCTCCGATCCTCGAAAGGCGTCCCGGTCAGGAACGTTCCGGACGACTTGATGTGGTCGCCGCCGCGCAGGAGCCTGGCCGATTCGGTCGCCAGTCCGCCGCACAGGACCACCCTGTCCCGGAAAGCGTCCAGGGGGCGCAGGATCGGCGGCATGTCCACCAGCGCACCCTCGGAGAGGTCGCGCGGATACCAGTACGGCATGGACATGCCGTTCGGCACGTACATCACGCCCAGCCGGCGCACCGGCGCGGCGGCCGTCCGGGCCACGGCGGTGAGCGCCGGAACCATGCCGTCGAGCAGCGGCAGGGCCAGCGTCGCACCGATCCCGCGCAACACCGTCCGGCGGGGGATGTGCTTCCTTGTGACAATCATCCTGGCCGTCTCTCCTATTGCCCCGCGGGCGCACCCGATCCGGACGCGGCGGCGTGCGACGCACGCCGCATGCGGAACGCGGGGCTCTCGACGATACCCTGGACGAGCGCGGACCACCGGTAATCGTTCGCGGCCAACTCATGGACCAGGCGCCGCACCGCGGGCGCATCGCTGTACTCGAGGCCGCGGCCCAGGGCATAGGTCAGCAGCTTCTCGACCACCGTGCGCACGAACGCGTCGTGCCCGTAGCCGAGCAGCGCCTCCCGGAATGCGCGCGGGCCGTCGACAGGCTGGCAGGCGAGCGTGATGCGTGCGTCGATCGGCGCCCCCGAGTCGGTCTCGCGCCAGCGCCCCACCGCATCGTAGTGCTCCAGCGCGAATCCCAGCTCGTCCATGCGGTTGTGGCAACTGGCGCAGACCGGGTTGCTGCGGTGCTGCTCCATCCGCTCCCGCAACGATTCCGGCTGCGCGTCCGGCGCATTCTCGGGAAGCGGCGGCACGTTGGGCGGTGGAGGCGGCGGCGGCGAGCCGAGCAGGTTCTCGAGGACCCACTTGCCGCGCAGAACTACCGACGTGCGGTCGGGGTACGACGTCACGGTGAGCACGCTGCCCTGACCGAGAAGGCCCATTCTCCTCTCGTCGGACAGCGCAACCCGCCGCAGATGGCTGCCAAGCACGCCGCCGATGCCGTAGTGCCGCGCGAGGCGCTCGTTCAGGTAGGTATAGTCCGCCCGCAACAGCTCCGGAAGCGGACGGTCCTCGCGCACCTGACTCGCGAAGAAAAGCTGCGTCTCGCGCGCCATGGCGTCGCGCAGCGTCGTGTCGTAGCCGCGAAACAGCGCGCCGTCCGGCTCGTGCGAGCGGATGTTGCGCACCTGCAGCCACTGCTCCACGAAGTCGTCCATGAACCGCGTGGCGCGGCGGTCCGCCAGCATGCGGCGCACCTGCTCCGCCAGGACGGCCGGGTCCGCCAGCCTGCCGCGCGCCGCCAGTTCGACCAGCTCGTCGTCCGGGATGCTCTTCCACAGGAAGAACGACAGCCGCGACGCGAGCTCCAGGTCGCTCAAGCGGTAGACGGCGCCTGCGTCCACCGGCTCGTCCTCCAGCCGCATGAGGAATTTCGGCGACGACAGCAGCGCCTCCACGGCGCGCTCCATGCCCGTGTCGAAGGTGCCCGCGCCGCGGCCGGCTTCGAAGATGTCGAGCAGCGGCTCGACGTCATCCGGCGTCACCGGACGCCTGTACGCGCGCTTGGCAAGCGTGGCGATGATCGTGCGCGCGCAGGGCTCCTCCTCGTCGGCGGCCGCGGGATAGCAGGCGAATATGCGACCACGGCTGGGGGTGTGCTCCGGCGTCTGCCCGCCGTAGGGGCCGGCAATCTGCAGCTTGTCGATGCCTATGCGCGAGCGGCTCGCCGCGGCCGACGGCAGGGTGCGCGTGAACGCCGCGGCGACGGTCCGCGTGCCGGCGCCGACGGGCACCCGGACTTCGAGATGATCGTCGGCGGTCAGCCGATAGGTATGGATCCGCTGGCCCTCCAGGTCGTCTTCCTCGACGCCGATGATCGTGCCCGGGTCCAGGCCCCTGAACTTGCCGCCAATCGTGAAGCGCTTGACCAGCGCGTGGTCCACGCGCAGCTCGATGGCATGCTCGTCTTCTTCAATCCCCTCGATGCCGTAGGACACGGAATTGCGCTGCAGGCGGATCTTGAAGAGGTACTCGCCGTCCAGCGGAAAGGTGTGGCGGACGGCCAGGCCGCCCTGCGTGGCGAACGGCAGGCGGCCGTCCATGCGCGCGTCCTGGCGCGCCCGGGCGGGCACGGCGTAGAAGTGCGACGCCGGCCGATTGTCGGGACTCGCCAGCGCCAGGCGGCTGATCTTCGTCGCCGCCGACATGTAGCGCGCCATCAGGGCCGGTGTAATCGATAGCACGTCGGCGTTGTTGTCGAATCCGAAACCGGCCAGGTCGCCGGGCAAATAGTCGGCGCCGTCGATTTCCAGCGCCAGCAGGTCGCGCACCGCATTGACGTACTCGGTGCGGTTCAGGCGGCGCGAGGCCACGCGCCCGGGAGCGACGGGCGCGGCTGCATCCAGTGCCGCTTCGAGCGAGCCGGCGAAGCTGGCGACCGCGGCGGCGTCCGGACGGCGGCGGCCCTCTGGCGGCATCTCTCCATCGCGCAGCTTGCGGACGACTTTCTCGAGAGTTTCCGCGTTCGCCGCCACGTCCCCGACGTCCAGCGACTCCAGCGACAGACCCGCGGTCTGCAGCCGGTCGTTGTGGCAGGCGACGCAGTACTGGTCGAGGAGGGCACGCTGCGGGGACGGAGATGGCTCCCGCTGCTGCGCGCCGGCAGCGTTCAGCGCCGCCGCGCCGAGCACGCACGCGGCCGTAACGGCTGCGACGCAGCTCCGTTCCATGGCAGCTACGATGATATACTCAACAACCGCAAAATAATCGCCCGCAGGCCGTCAGGAACCCGATCCGTGGACAAGAAATTCGGCAGGCCGCTGCTGGTTCTGGCCGCCGCCAGCTTGTGCGCGGCGCCGCTCGGCGCCCGCGGCGGCGACGACCTGCGGATTGTCGCGGCGGCAGCCGAACAGGACGCCGCGGCCGTGCGGTCCCTGCTGCTCGACGGCGCCGACGTGAACGCCGCGCGCGCCGACGGCGCAACCGCGCTGCTGTACGCCGCCCACTGGAACGACCTGGCGCTGGCCGAGCTACTGCTGCGCGCCGGGGCCGACCCGAACGCGGCCGACGATCACGGCGTCACGCCGCTCGCGCGGGCCAGCGAGAACGCCAGTCTCGGCATGGCCGAGCTGCTGCTGCGTGCGGGGGCCGATCCTGACGCCGCCGAGGTGCTCAGCGGACTCACTCCCCTCATGACCGCTGTCGGGACCGGGGACCGGGCCGTGGTCGGCGCATTGCTGGAGCACGGCGCCGATGTCAATGCAGCCACTCTCAAGACGCGCAACACCCCCCTGATGTGGGCCGTGGCCGGCCGCGACGCGGATATGGCGCGACTGCTCGTCGGCGCCGGCGCCGACCTGCACGTCTCGACGGCCAGGGGCTTGACGCTGCTGATGCTGGCGGCACGCAACGGCGACGTCGCGATGGCGGAGACGCTGCTCGCCGCGGGCGTCGACGTGAACGCCAGCGGGTCTGCCGGCATGCACGCCCTGCCGTTCGCCGTCGTGGCCGGCCAGGCGGAGTACGCCAGGTTCCTGTTAGACCGGGGCGCCGACCCGAACGGCAGCCTGGCCGGCATCCGCGCGCTGCATGCGGCCGCCGGGAACGTCCGCCCCTGGTTGGCCGAGTGGAACCAGCAGCATGCGCTGCTCGGACTGCCGAACCGCTTGCGGCCGGCCCAGCGGCCGGCGCTGGTCGCCGCGCTCCTGGCCAGCGGCGCCGATCCGAACGCGCGCGTCTCCGGTACCGGTGTCGATCAGGACTACCTGGCGACGCCCCGGCGGGGCGCGTTTCAGACCTATTCGTGCGGCACGGGCGACCTCCGCGGCGCCACGCCGCTGTGGATCGCGGCGCGCGCCGCCAACGGGAACCCGCGCGCGGAGTCGGCCGCGGACGGCGACGTGGATGCGGCGGTGCAAGTGATCCGGGCGCTGCTGGCGGCGGGAGCCGACCACGCCGTCACCACCGACGACGGGACGACGCCGCTCATGGCCGCCGCGGGCCTCGGCCAATGCACCAACGACTACACGCTGCGGCGCGGCAGGCCGTCGCGCGGCGCGGAAGCGGCCGTCGCGCTGCTGCTCGACGCGGGCGCCGACATCGATGCCGTGAACGAGGGGGACTTCTCGGCGCTGCACGGCGCCGCTTTCCGGGGACTCAACGAAGTGGTCGGGCTCCTGGTCGAGCGCGGCGCCGACATCGACGCGCGCGACTTCAGGGGCCGCACGGCCTACCGGCTCGCGCAGGGCAGCAAGCAGTCGTTCTACTTCCAGGAGTATCCGGAGACGGCGGAGTTCATTGCCCGGCTCGGCGCCGACACCACTATCGGCCTGGCGGGCAACGTGCAGGAACGGGTGCGCGACATCGCCGTCGAGGACGCTATCTCCCCCCGCTGAGCCGCGGCGCCTTCAGGACGGCAACCTGAACGCCAACAGCTCCGCCGCATGGCCCGCGCCGCCGACGGCGAGCGTGACGTACTGCACGCCGCCAATCGTGTACGTCATCGGCAACCCCGTCACTGCCGCGGGCAGTTGCAGCGTCCCGACCTCCGCTCCCGATGACTTGTCGTAGGCGCGCAGCATGGCGGCCCGGCTGCCGTCGGGCGCCGTGAAGGTGGAGTCGTCGCCCGCAATCAGCAGCGTCTGCGTAACCAGCGTGCCGCCGCCGCTGCTGCCGGTGCGGGGAATGTCGAGACCCTCGAGCGCCGGGTGGTTCCTGACCACATCCGGTGTCTCGCCGTGCGGGACCTGCCAGAGGATGTCGCCGCGGTGCAGGTCGATCGCCGTGATCCGTCCATAGGGCGGCTTCGCCAGCGGCAGACCGTCGACCCGCAGCCCGGTGACCGGAATCGGCGTGGCGCCGTCCTGTCCGCCTGCCTGGGCGGCTGCCGTCCCGACGACGAAGCTCATGTCCGACGTCGCAGCATTCGGCTCCACCAGGGCCAGCGACATCATCGACGTCCGGGTGGCCAGGTACACGATGCCGGTCTCCGGATCGAGCGACCCGCCGGGCCAGTTCGAGCCGCCGGCGATGTTCGGCAGCGTCAGCGTGCCGAGCGGACCCTCTGCCCGGCTGACCACCGGGGGCGTGAAGATCGGCCCCAGCTTGTAGCGCGACGCGATCTCCATCGCCTGCGCGCGCAGCTCGGGCGTGAAGTCGATCAGGTCGTCGATGGCGACTCCCTGCCGGTCGTAGGCCGGCGGCCTTGTCGGAAACGGCTGCGTGGGGGAGTACCATTCGCCCGGCACATCTCCGGCCTCGACCGCGCGCTCCTCGATGGGCCAGACCGGCTCGCCGGTGGCCCTGTCGAACACGTACAGCCAGCTCTGCTTCGTGGGCTGGGCGACCGCCTTGACGGTTCGCCCGTCGACCGTGATGTCGGCGAGGATCGGGCCGCACGGGAGGTCGTAGTCCCAGATGTCGTGGTGCACGAACTGGTAGTGCCAGACCCGCTCGCCCGTCTCCAGATCCACCGCCACCAGCGAGTCGCTGAACAGGTTGTCTCCGGGCCGGTGCCCGCCGTAGTGATCACCGGTCGGCGTCTCGATCGGCAGGTACGCCAGCCCCAGCTCGAGATCGACTGTGATCTGCGCCCAGACGCCCGTGTGCCCCGTATAGACGCGCGAGTCATTCAGCCAGGTGTCGGCGCCGAACTCGCCCGCCGCCGGAATCGTGTGGAAGATCCAGAGCCGTTCGCCCGTCAGCGCGTCGTAGGCGCGCACGTGACCCTTCGGGGCCGATCGGCTCCGCGGCACCTGGCCCGGCGCGTGCGAAGCGCCCACGATGATGGTGTTTCCGGCCACGACCGGCGGCGTTCGCAGCGATACGTCGCCGTTCACGAGGTCGAGCGGCTGATCCATCTCCAGGCGCAGATCGACGATGCCGTCATCCCCGAAGGAGGGGATCCGTACACCCGTTTGCGCGTCCAGCGCCACGAGCCGATAGCCCGGCGTTACGTAGAAGATGCGTTCCTCCCCGCCGTCCGTCCAGTACGCAACGCCGCGCCCCGAACCGCCGCGTGTCGCCAGCTCGCCCCGCCTCCCCTCGTCCATTCGGTGCACCCACAGCAACTCGCCGCTGGCGGCGTCGAGCGCCACGACCGCGCGCCGGCTGCCGGCGGTCGTGTACATGACGCCGCCGGCCACGAGCGGCGTCGTCTGCCAGCGGTAGTCGGGCCGCGGGCCCAGGTTGTGCGTTCCGAAGCGCCACGCCAGCTCCAGGTCTTCGAAGTTGGCGGCGTCGATCTGATCGAGCGGCGCATAGCGCGTGTTGGCGAGATCCGCGCCGCGCGTGGGCCATTCCCAGTCCGGCGTCACCGGCTGCGCGTCGGCGCGCACGGCGGTGGCCGCGATCAGGACGACCAGGGCGGCGCGACGCCGAGTGCGGCCTGGCATCTGCAGTGGTCTCCTTCCGGCCGCGGCCGCGTCAGGACGGCAGCGCCAAGGCGACGAGGGCCGCGTCCGGGCCCGCGCCGGTCGGGATCACCAGGAACTGCCGGCCCGAGCGGGTCCGGTAGGTCGAAGGATTGCCGCCCGCCTGGAACGGCAGCGCGCCGCGCCAGACCTCCTCGCCGGTCAGCTTGTCGAACGCGTACAGATGCTCGTCGCCGCTGCCGAAGAACACGAGGCCGCCGGCGGTGACCAGCGGGCCCCTGCCGCCGGGGCCGCCGAGCCGCTCCGGCAGGTCGACTCCCCGCAGCAGCGGGTGATTGCGCACGACGCGGCTGCCCGCCCCGAGCGGCATCTGCCAGGCAATCTCGCCGCGGTTCAGGTCGATCGCGCTCACCCGGACCCAGGGCGGCTTGATTACCGGAACCGGCCCCAGCCGGCTGCGCACGGGCGCGATCGCTCCTGGCCGGCCGCGGAAGATGGCCGTCACCGCGCCGCGCGGACAGTTGTTGCTGTACTCGACGTCGACATCGGGATCTTCACCCGGGTTCCGGCAGATCTGATTCGGGGAGACCCCCTCCGTCGACCTGACGTACAGGAAGCCCGTCTCCGGATCGAATGCCGACCCGCCCCAGTTGGCGCCGCCGCCGACCGTCGGCCGCTGCAACGTGCCCTGCAGGCTCGGGGGCGTAAAGATCGGCCCGAGCCGGTATTGCCCCAGCTCCTCGAGGGCCAGGGCATGGATCTCCGGAGTCAGGTCGTTGGCGTCGTCGAGCGAAATCCCCTGGCCCGCGAACGCCGGCGGCTTCGTCGGAAACGGCTGCGTCGGATACGGCACCTCGCCCGGCACGTCGGTCTCGGTATCGACCGGGCGCTCCTCGATGGGCCACACGGGTTCGCCGGTCACGCGGTCGAATACGTAGGTAAAACCCTGCTTCGACACCTGGGCCACCGCGTCGATGGTCCGCCCGTCCACCGTGATCGTCGCCAGGGTGGGGGGCGCCGTGAGGTCGTAGTCCCAAAGCCCGTGGTGCACGGTCTGGAAGTGCCACTGCCGCTCGCCGGTGCGCGCGTCGAGACACAGGATCGACTCGGCGAACAGGTTGGCGCCCGGCCGCCGGCCGCCCCAGTAGTCGCTGCTCGGCGTGCTGGTCGGCACGTAGAGCAGGCCGCGCTCCTCGTCGAGCGACATCAGGCCCCAGACGTTGGCGTGTCCCGTGAAGCGCCAAGACTGGTTCTCCCAGGTGTCGGCGCCGAACGCGTCGTTCGACTGCGGGATGGTGAAGAAGATCCACCTGCGCTCCCCCGTGCGCGCGTCGAACGCCTGCACGGAGCCGGGCGTGTCGAAGCGCCGCTGCACGCGGTCGGGCACCCGGCTGCCGACAATCACCAGGTCGTCGTAGACCACGGCGGGCGAGGTCTGGTCGAACGTATAGCTCGGGACCTCCCGTCCGTGGCCGTCGGTCAGCAGCACGCTGCCGCCGTCGCCGAAGCTCGTGATGAGCTGGCCGGTGGCGGCGTCAATGGCGTACAGCCGCGTGCGGCTGTTGAGGAACAGGTGCAGGTCGTCCCCGTCCCGCCGGAACGCAATGCCGCGGTGGTGGAAGTTGCCGCCCGGGCTCGCGCCGCTGGCGTCATCCTCGTAGACCCGCGGGTCGTAGATCCACTTCTCGGCCCCGGTCTCGGCGTCGAGCGCCACCACGCGCGAGTACATCGTCGGGAAGTACAGCGTGTCGTCGATCATCAGCGGCGACGCCTGGAACCGCCCCGGCCGCGCACCCAGCTCCGGCAGCGGCTGTTCGTTCGGATCCCAGCTCCAGACGATTTCCAGCTCGTCCACGTTCGACCGGTTGATGTCGGCCAGCGGCGAGTATTTCGTGTGCGCCTGCGTGCCGCCGACGTACGGCCACTCGACCATCTCCCGATCCTGGCCCAGTGCGCCGGGCGCCAATGCCAGGAGGACGATTCCGGCGGCAAGGATGATTCTCACGATGCCTCTCCAGTCTCCGCGTAGGATACTCCCGCCTGCTCCGGGTCGTGGCAGATGAGCTCGACCAGGTTGCCCTCGGGATCGTGGAAGAACAGCGCCCGGGCATTCGTGCCGGGAAACCTGACGGGCCGCGGCTCGAGACCGAGCGCCGCCAGGCGTTCGCGCTCGGACTCGTAGCGTTCGGCCGGAATCTCGAACGCCAGGTGATTGAGCGTCGACCGCCGCGGATCCAGGCCGTCGAACCGGTCCCGAGCGAGCAGATGCCGCCGGTAGTCGATCAGCGCGAGCAACAGCGGGTGGCCGTGGCGCCCGAGCGGGGTGTCGAGCTGCCGGATCGTCAGGAACGAGATGGTCGGCGCGCCGTCCGGGTCGGGCGCTGGCCCGGTCTCGTAACAGGCCTCCCGCCAGAGCTCGAAGCCGAGCACATCCCGGTAGAACCGCCGCATGGCTGGCAGGTCGCGCACGCTGAGCGCGATCTCGGCAACACCCGTTACGGAAGGTCCGGGCAGCATGCGCCAACGCGCCTGGCGGGAATTGCCGGCGCCGAAATCTACGCGGCGGGCCGCGGCAGTCCCGGCGTGGCGAACATCATGCCCGTGATCGACTTGATGCTGCGGTTGCCGTAGCGGAACGGCACGATGAGGCGCAGCGGAGCGCCATGGTCCGCCGGGATCGGCTGGCCGTTCATGAGCCAGGCGAGCAGCACCTGCTCGTGGCGTAGCGTGACCAAATCTTCGTCGACGTAGAAATCGTCCGCGGCGGTGAATCGGCAGTAGTGCACGCCCTCGTGCAGGCCGAGCATGTCGGCGAAGTCGGCAAAGCGCACGCCGGTCCAGGTGACGATGCCGCGGGGGTTCGGAGCGCCGCACTGCAGCAGGTAGGTGGCCGATGCCTGCGGCAGCCGCTCCAGGTCCTGGAAGCGGAGCGTCCCGCGCATCCGGCCCAGCCCCCGGGTGTCCACCCGTATGGCCATGTTCCGGTAGTCGGTTTCGACGTCGGGCGTGCGGCGGCCCTCGGTACGCCAGAGGACCGGCGGCGTGATCCCGCCCGCCTCGCTCGGGTCGTGCAACGGCGCCGAGCCGTCCGGCAGCAGCGGCAGCTCGGCCGGAAACCCTTCGCGCAGCGGTCCGTCCACGAGCGTGTCGGGGAACTCCTGCCCGGACTGTCCGGCCTGCCTGCCCCGGGCCGCAAGCCGCTCACCCGCCAGCGCGCCGAGCGAGATCCCGGTCAGCGCCGAGCCCGATATCCGAAGCGCCGTGCGTCTGGAAATCGCCATTGCTGCCCTCCTGCCGCAACGATATCACGAGGACCCGCTATTTCCGACCGTGACCCGTTGACGCCGGACCGCCTGAAGAGTAGCGTATCTTATCCTGATATGGATATGGATGCTGACATGTCAGAACAGATGACGAAGAAGGCGACCATCCTCTTTCCGCCGGCTCTCTACAAGGAGCTCCAGGCGGAGGCGCACCGCCAAGGACGCTCCGTCGGCGAGCTCGTGCGGGAAGCTGCCACTGCACGCTACGGTTCGGGCGGCGTGCGGGAACGCCTCGAGGCTGTCGAACGCCTCGTGCGGCTGGCTGACGACGTGCCCGACGACCCGGCGCAGTTGGAAGAGGAGATCATCCGGGGCGCGCTCGAACGGTGACGGTGTTCGTCGACGCCAACGTGCCCATGTACGCGGCGGGCCGGGACCATGCGTTCAAGGCTGCGTCCGCCAGGTTCATGCTGGCAGTTGCACGCCGGCGCGTCGACGCCGTCAGCGACGTCGAGGTGCTGCAGGAAATCCTGCACCGCTACACCGCGGTCCGCCGGCCGGCAGTCGGCTTCGTCGTGTTCGAGAGCTTCGCCTCCGCGATGCCGATGATTCATCCGGTCGTGATCGACGATCTGTGGGAATGCCGCGCCATCCTGAAGGACTGCGGTGACGTCCGACCCCGCGATGCAATCCACGCGGCGGTCATGCGCCGCATAGGCGTCCGTACCATTGTCAGCTACGACCGCCATTTCGACGGCATCGACGGCATCGACCGCGTCACGCCCGACGCCGTGCCGTGATCACGGCTGCGGCCTCAGAAGGGATATGCCTGGTACGAGGGATCGCCGCGGTCGCGGCGGCCCTCTGTCGGCTCGCCGGGATCGTCCGCCACGGACAGGGTGCGGAAGTCCGTGATGGCGAGACGGTGGTCGATAGCCCAGCGCCCCTCTCGCTTCGACCAGGTGTCCGCGTAGCGGCTGCGCACCAGCAGGGTGGTTGCGCCGTCGACCGTCCGCGTGTGCAGCGAGGCCATCACGTACGCTTCGCTCACCGCCGTGTCGCCGTCCACCTCGATGAGCACGTTGGTTATCTGGTGCGAATGGGCCGTGAGCTGCTCATGGAAAGGCCACACCCAGTCGACGAAGCCGGCGCCCGTGCCCTCGTAGGTGCCGATGTAGTTCGCGGTGCCGTCAGCGTGCCAGACCCGTGTCGCCAGCTCCCTGTCCATGCGGTCCAGGCCGCGCGCGTAGTTGTAGATCTGCGCGCGAATCTCGTCCTTCGCCGCCAGCTCGTGCAGCAGGCGCTGATCCGCCGGGTCCACGGCCGGCGCGTCCTCCCCTGCGGCAAGGGCGGCGTATCCGGCCGCGCCGACTATGGCTCCCAGCATGAGGACGCCGGCCAGCGTGAGAGTGCCGGGTGCGGATGTCCGTTCCATTGCAAACCCCCGTCGTTGTAGGCGACTCGCGCAACCCCGCGCCGTTGCCACGCCCATCGTAGTGCCACGGTGCGCATCCGCACAACGCATGCAAGTGGCGCTCGGCGACACCCGCCGCGCCGCCCGCGCGGACGCGAGATGGCGCTAGAATCGGCAGAGCAGAAGCTGGAGGTGACCGATGGACCGTGGCAATCTTGCGGCGTTGTCTTGCGTGGTCGCGCTGGTCTTGTTGGCGCCGATGATGCTGGCCGGACAGGAATCCGGCTGGGCCGTGCCCCGTACGCCGTGGGGCGACCCGGACCTGATGGGCACCTACACGAACAAGACGTTCACGCCGCTGCAGCGCCCGCCCGAGCTGGCCGGCCGCGAGTTTCTCACCGCGGAGGAGATGGCCACGCTCGAGCAGGAACGCATCGCGCGCAACGAGCGGCTGCTCAATGCGCCGCGCGAGGACAGCTCCGCTGGGGGCAGGACGTCGCGTCGCGACCACGAGGGCGTGAATGGATCCGATGTGGGCTTCTACAACAACTTCTGGCTCGACTGGGGCACGCGCACCACGGGACGCACATCCATCATCATCGACCCGCCGGACGGCCGCCTGCCGCCGGAGACACCTGAATTCCAGCGGCACCAGGCCCGGCGCGAGGCCGAGAAGCGCCGCTCCAGCGGCGACCCCGAGACGTGGCCCGCGTCCGGCAGCGGTTACGCCGACAGTTGGATGGATTTTCAGCTCAACGACCGCTGCATCGTCTGGTCCGCGGGTCCGCCCATGCTGCCCGGCCCGTACAACAACACGTACGTGATCGCCCAGACGCCGGACTACGTGGCCATCCGCGTCGAGATGATCCACGAGACGCGCATCATCCCGCTGGACGGACGGCCGCACCTGCCGTCGCACATCCGCCAGTACACGGGCGACATGCGGGGGCGCTGGGACGGCGACACGCTGGTCGTCGAGACCACCAACATCCGGCGCACCGAGGGCGACCCCGGCGCCCAGGGCAACGACCAGATCCTGCTGCGCGCCTCGAACGGGCGCACCGACGACACGATTCGCACCGTCGAGCGCCTCACCCGGGTGGACGCCGACACGATCACCTACCACTTCACGATAGAAGACCCGTCCCGCTGGACCCGGCCGTTCTCCGGCGAGTACCCGTTCGTCAGGACGGACGAGGACCTGTTCGAGTACGCCTGCCACGAAGGCAACTACAGCATGTCGCTCATGCTGTCGGGCCAGCGCGCCATCGAGCGGCAGGGCCGCGCCTCGTCCCGGTAAGCGACGGTGCCGCCCTGGCGTGAGCGTGGCGGCGCGGCGCCATCGTGGTACGTCGATGCGGTGGGGCTCTGGTGCCTGCTGGGGTACGCGGCGCTGGCGGTGCTCGCGCGGCAGTCCGGCGAGCCGCCGCTGCCGGCCTTCTTCCTGCTGGTCGCGTGGACCGGCCTGCCGGTCTTCGCACTCTTCCTGTACTTCCGGCGGCGCGACATCCCGTTGCCGGTCGGCCGGCTGATCTTCTGGGCCGTCGCCTTCCGCCTCTGCGGGCTGGCAGGCGGCCCGTTCTACGAGGACGACTTCTACCGCTACCTGTGGGACGGCTACCGCTTCGCCACCACCGGTACTCCCTACGGCGCGGCGCCGGAGGCGTTCTTCATCGATCCCGGCGTGCCGCCGGCCATGCAGTCCGTGCTCGACGGCGTCAACTACCCGGAACTGCCGACGATCTACGCCCCGGTAGCGCAGTTGATCTTCCTGGTCGGCTACTGGCTGCAGCCGGGCAGCGTCGCGGTGCTGCAGGCGATTCTGATTGCGTTCGATCTGGCCGCAGTGGCGCTGCTGCTGCGCCTGGCGCCGGCGCGCAACGTGCTGCTCTACGCGTGGTGTCCGCTGGTGATCAAGGAGATCGCCTTCACCGCGCACCCGGACGGCGCCGGCGCCTGCCTGCTGCTGGCCGCGATGGTCCTGGCCCGGGAGCGCCGCTGGCGGTTCGCCGCCGTCGTGCTGGGGCTGGCGGCGGGCACGAAGGCCTTCGGCCTGGTGCTGGCGCCGCTGGTGCTGGCCGGCGCCCGTGTGCGGCACTGGTTGCTGTTCGCCGGCACGCTTGCGGCGGTGTATGCCCCATTTTTGCTTCGCGGCGCCAGCGACCTGGCTTCGCTGCAGGTGTTCGCCGGGGAATGGGAATTCAACTCGGCGCTGTTCGCGGTGCTGCAGACCGTCATGCCGCCATTCGGGGCCAGGTTCGCACTGGGCCTGGCGTTCGCGGCGTTCTGGGGCTGGTACGCCGTCAACCACTACCGTAGCCCTGCGCGCGGGATTCCGCGCGGCGACTGGATCTTCGGCGCCCTGCTGGTGGTGTCGCCGGTCATCAATCCCTGGTACCTGCTGTGGCTGCTGCCGTTTGCGGCGATCTTCCCGGGCGTATGGGCCTGGACGGCCTCGCTCGCCGTGCTGCTCAGCTACATCACGGGATTGAACCTTCAGGACTATGAGATGCATCCATACGCGCAGCCGCCGTGGGCGCGGGGGCTGGAATTCGGCCTGATTGCCGTTGGGCTTGGCTGCGACATCATCCGGCGCCGGTGGCGCGGCCGCGGCGGTCCGGCCGGCGCCGCGAGCGGCTGAGGACACGGCATGTACGAAGGTCTGAGCGTCGGCGTCGTCATTCCGGCGCGCAACGAGGCCGGCAACATCGCGGCCGTGGTGGCCGAGCTGCTGGATCTGCGTACGGAGGCCGGACAGCGCGTCGTGGACGACCTCGTCGTATGCGACAACGGCTCGACGGACGGCACGGCGGACCGGGCGCGCGCGGCCGGCGCGCGAGTAGTTGTCGAAAACACGCCGGGCTACGGCATTGCCTGCCTCGCCGCGCTGGCTGCCCTGCGCCCGGTGGACGTGGTGCTGTTCGTCGACGGCGACCGGTCCTGCCGGACGCGGCAGGCGATCGATTTGCTGCGCGCCATCGCGGACGGCGCGGACATGGTGGTGGGCTCGCGCGCGCTGGGCCGCATGGAGCCGGGCGCCCTGTCGCCGCCGCAGATCGCCGGCAACCGCGTCGCGGCGGTGCTGATACGGCTGCTGTGGGGCAAGCCGCTGACCGACCTCGGTCCGTTCCGCGCCATCCGCGCGGACGCCCTGCGCCGGCTCGACATGCGCGACACCGCCTACGGCTGGACGGTGGAGATGCAGGTCAAGGCGATTCAGCACGACCTGCGACTGGTCGAGACACCGGTCGACAGCCTGCGGCGGCGCTCCGGCCGATCGAAAGTCGGCGGCACCGTGAGAGGCGTCATCGGCGCCAGCGCCGGCATCCTGGGAACGATCTTCCGCTTGCGATGCAGCCGCGTCCCGCCGTTCAATAGGAAGAGAAAGACCACACATGGGAACGCAGGGCCTTGAAACGACGCGGACGGCGGACCGCGGGCGACGCCTTGCAGCGGGCGTGCTCGGTGCGGCGCTGCTTGCAGTCGCCTGCGGACCGCCGCAGGCGGAACGCATCGCGGGCTGGGATGCAAGCGACGAATCCAACACCGCCAGCATCGACCACGGCCCGTGGCAGGACATCCTGGACGGCTACGTCCGCCCCGACGCGGACGGCGTCAATCTCTTCGACTACGCCGGGCTGGCGGCGAATTCCGCCGACGCCGCGAAGCTGGCGGGCTACCTAGAGGACCTGGAAGCCATCGACCCGCGCGACTACTCCCGCGCTGAGCAGATGGCGTACTGGATCAACTTCTACAACGCGCTCACCGTGAAGGTCGTGCTGGACGAGTACCCGGTGGATTCAATCAAGGACATCCACGAAGGAGTGATTCCGCTCGAGGGTCCCTGGGGTGACGTGCACGCCAACGTGGCCGGCGAGGACCTGACCCTGGACGATATCGAGCACGGCATCCTGCGTCCCATCTGGCGGGAGAAGCGGATCCACTACGCGGTGAACTGCGCCGCCTACACCTGCCCGCATCTGATCGAGACCGCGTTCACCGCCGACAACACCGAGTCGCTGCTGGAAGCCGGCGCGCACGCCTACGTGAACAGCCCGCGCGGCGTCGACGTGGTTGACGAGGACTTCATGGTGTTGTCGAGCATCTACCAGTGGTACCCGGAGGATTTCGGCGGCACCGAGGAAGCGGTGATCGAGCACCTCGTCGAATACGCCGACGACGAGCTCGCGGCGTTTCTGAAGGGGTTCGAGGGCGCGGTCGACTACGACTACGACTGGACGCTGAACGAGCCGCGGCGCTGAGCGGTCCGCTCCGGGAATATTCCTGTTACAGTGGGGTGTTTTGGCTGTCGAATGTACGACGGCCGTACGTTGGAGAGGACGAGTTGATGCTGCAATTTGTTCGGCTGGGCATGCTGCTCGCCGCGGGCGCATGGCTGTGCGCCGATTCAGTCGAGGCGTCGGGATCCATCGGCACCGGCGCGGGCAAGGTGAGCCCGCGTGCGGCCTATTCGCAGGGCAAGGCGCTCACGTTCAACGAGATGGTGTGCGACGACTGCCCGCTCCAGAAGAGCGATCTCGACCGCGAGCGGGCGGCGAGCCTGACGGCCAGCCTGCAGGCGGTCTACGAAGGCGGCCAGGCCGAGGCCGGAGACGCGGAGGCGGTGCGGGCCCTGTGCGGCGGCGCCACGGCCGACGACGAGGAATGCGCCCTCAGGATGGAGCTGGTGCACTACTTCCTCTCGCGCCGCTACAAGCTGTAGCGCCGCGCCAGCCGTTGGTTACGTCAATGACAGGAGATACCCGCAATATGCACGGCCGTCATCGCGCGCTCATCCCCACCCTTGCCGGTCTGGCGCTGCTGGCGTGCCTGCAGGCGCAGCCCGCGTACGCCCAGGGCACGCCCTGGATCGCGGAGCCGGAGACCGGCTCCATAAGCGTGACGTTCGCCAACCAGTACGCCACGTCGTTCTTCCGGGGCGACACCGAGGTTCGCGGTCCGCTCCAGGCGACGGACGCGCACCTGTCGCAGAACACGCTCTGGTTCGGCGCGAACTACGCCTTCACCGACGCGGTGGCGCTCGACATCCGGTCGGCCTGGGCCCGCAGCTTCGTGCCGGGAGCCGTCGGTCCGGCGGGCGGGCAGGAAAGCTACAGCGGCCTCGGCGACTCGAACATCGGCGTGACCTGGCGCATCGTCGACGAGTACACGACCGACGCGCCCAGCGTCGCCATCCGCGGCGCCCTCATCGCGGCGGGCAGCTACGACACCGGCTACATCAACTCGCTGGGCGACGGCGGCCACGGATTCGAGGCGTCGGCGATCGTCGGCAAGTTCTGGACGCATGCCGGATTCTCCGGGGAGATCGGTTTCCGCATGCGCGGCAGCACCGATGTGAACACGGGCGCCGTGGGCGGCGCCGGCGGGGGCAACGTTGATATTCCGAACGACGTCTATGTCAACCTGGCGGCGTTCTTTCCGGTCAACGACGTGATCACGATCGGCGCCGACTACCAGACGGTCAATGCGCTCGACGGCATCGACATCGGCGGCCCCGGCTTTTCTCCGAGCCGCTTCCCGGCCCTACAGGAGGATATTCACCTCGTGGGCGGCCGGCTGCTCGCCAACGTCACCGACCTGATCAGCGTGAACTTCTACGGTGGACAGGTCGTGGCCGGGCGCAACACCGCCAAGTCGCGGGTCTTCGGCGGCGGCGTCACGTTCGCCTTCGGCGGCGGCGGATTCGGGTTGTAGCGCCCCCCGCGCCATCCGGCGGCGGCCGCGCTCCGTCACCGCGTCCCCTTCCGCACCGGGAGCCGTATAATAAGAGCCGGCCGCCATGAAATTCCGCAACGCGTTCTGGCAGGGGATCATGGCCGGCCTCGCCAGGGCGCGGGGCGGCCTGCTGGGCCGGGCGCGGGGAAGACCGGCCGAGCTTCCCGCCGCCGATGACCTCCTCGACGCGTGCCGCACGCTGCTGCGCACGCGGGGCGAAGCATCCGTCGTCACGCTCGCACGGGACGCCCTCGACACGTTCGGGCGGCTTGCCGCCGGCGAACGACGCAAGTTCTTCGAATTCCTGGCGCGCGACCTGGGTCCTGACCCGAAGGCGCTGGATGCCGCCATCACCGGCTACCGCGACGCTCCCGGTCCGGAGACGGCCGCCGCGCTCGCGCGCGCGGCGGAATCGCCGCGGCGGGAGCTTCTCGGCCTCCTCAATACCGCGCCCAACGGCATGCCCGACCTGCTTGCAATACGCGAGGCGCTGCTCGACGCGCTTCCGGACCAGCAGGCGCTCCAACCGCTCGACGACGACTTCCTCTACCTGTTGCGCGCGTGGTTCAACCGCGGCTTTCTCGACCTGCGGCGCATCGACTGGCACACGCCTGCATTCGTGCTCGAGAAGCTGATCGATTACGAGGCAGTGCACGAAATCCGCGACTGGGAGGACCTGCAGCGACGGCTCGCGACGGACCGCCGCTGCTTCGGGTTCTTCCACCCTTCGCTGCCCGACGAGCCGCTGATCTTCGTCGAGGTAGCCATCTGCCGGGGACTGGCGGGCTCGGTCCGCGACCTGATATTCGGCGAGGTGGATACCGATCCGGAAGCCGACACGGCCATCTTCTACTCCATCAGCAACTGCCAGCGTGGACTGCAGGGCATCTCGTTCGGTGACTTCCTGATCAAGCAGGTGGTGCACGAGCTTGCAGCCGAAATGCCGGGGCTGCGCCGGTTCGCCACCCTGTCGCCGGTGCCCGGGTTCCGTGCGTGGCTGGCCGGCAGCAGCCGCGACGACCGACTGCCCGGCGGGAACGATCTGGGAGATGTCGAGAGCCCCGAATGGCCGGCCGCTACCGCGACGGGCGACGAGCTGCAGGCGCGCCTGATGCGGCTCTGCGCGCACTACCTGCTGCGCGAGAAGCGGGGCCGCCTTCCGCTGGACCCGGTCGCCCGCTTCCACCTGCGCAACGGCGCGCGCCTGGAACGGATCAACTGGATGGGCGATCCGTCGCCCTCCGGGCTCGCCCAGGCCGCGGGCATGATGGTGAACTACGTGTACGACGAGGCGCAGGTGGTGGCCAACCACGAGGCGTTCGTCAACGACGGGCGCATCGCGCACGCCGCACGGATTGGCAGGCTGGCGGACGAAGCGGCCGCCGGTCCGCCCGCGAAGTCCGCCGCCAGTTGATCACGCGCCACGCCGGCGTTGAGTTTCGGTCCGGCCGGTGATACGGTTCGGCGGTATCCGGGTGCGGCAACTCATGCGAGTTCCCAATGGCGCGCGTCTCCCGTAGGACGGTTCTCGGCGCCAGTCTGGCGCTGGCGGCAGGACGGCGCGCGTTCCCGCGTGCGCAGACGCGGCTGCTGCGCGCTTACGTGGGGACCTTCACCGCGCCGCTGGGCGCGCAGGTGCCGGCGTATTTCGGCGGGACCGGACCCGGTCCGCACAGCCGCGGCATCTACACCTTCACGTTCGATCCCGCGACCGGCCGCGCCGGCGAACCCACGCTCGCGGCCGAGGTCAGCAATCCGTTCAACCTGACCATGGATTCCGACCGGCGCATGGTCTACACGTGCCGCTGGCCCACGGAGGTCGACGGCCAGAACCTGATTACGGCGTTCGCCGCCGACGGCGACACGCTGCGGGAGCTGAACACGGTCCGCAGCGGCGGAGGCGGGCCGACGGTCGGCGTGGTCGATGGCACCGGCCGGAACCTGCTGACGACCAATTTCATTACGGACAGCATCGTCTGCTACCGCCTCAATCCGGACGGCTCGCTGGGCGAGAGATCGGCCATGATCGGCCGTGAGCCTGCCGGCGGAGCCCTGGCCACCGGCGCCGGACGGCAACCGCCCGCCGCGGCCGGCACCCCGAACGGACCCCATCACGTCCAGCTCTCGCCAACGGAGCGGTACGCCATCGTGCCGGAAATCTGGGGCAGCCGCTGCCGCGTCCTGCGCTTCGACGCCACAACCGGAGCGCTCGCCACGCACCAGCTCGCCGCCGACGTCGGCGACGCCGGTCCGCGGCACGTCGTG
The DNA here is from genome assembly GCA_022820825.1 of Vicinamibacteria bacterium. Taxonomy (GTDB): domain Bacteria; phylum Acidobacteriota; class Vicinamibacteria; order Vicinamibacterales; family UBA8438; genus JAAXGX01. The sequence continues at coordinate 2,586 of JAJEEU010000071.1, read as the reverse complement.
TGGCATCCCGACGGCCGTTACCTGTACTCCTGCGGCGAGGAGGGCTCGTCGATCTCCGCATGGCGCTGGGACGAGAACGACGGCAGGCTCGAGGTCCTGCAGAACCTCACGACGCGGCCGGCGGGATTCACGGAATCGAACCGGCCGGCCGACATCGCCATGCATCCCGGAGGTCGGCTCGTCTACGTCACGAACCGCGGCGCGGGCACCCTGGCCGGATTCCGCATCGACCCGTCCAACGGGAGCATGACCGCGTCCGACCAGGCCGAGCTCGGCTCGCCTTCTTCCTGGGCAATGGTGTTCGATCCGAGCGGCCGCTGGGCGCTGGCGTCCGCGCAAATGGGCAACCAGATAGTCGTGTACGCCGTGGATGAGGAGGCGGGACGGCTGACGCCGACCGGCCAGACGCTGGACGTTGTCTCACCGTCCTGCCTGCGCTGGGCCTGAAAGGAACGCGATGACGCGCAACCGCCTGCCGGGCGCCGGAACCGCGTTGCTGGCTATCTTCCTGCTCACGGCGGTGGGGACCATGCTCTTCGAGCCGGCCGCGGGTCAGGGCCCGGCGCTGGTGCCGACGTTCGAATGGGATCCCGACTGGCCCGGGCCGTTGCCGGAGAAGTGGGCGGTCGGCCCCATGGTGGGCGTGGCCGTCGACGATCGCGACCACATCTGGGTCATACACCGGCGCAGCGTCCTGCTGGAGGATGCGCGCTACACGGCGGCCGCACAGGACCCACCCATCGCGGAATGCTGCGAACCGGCGCCGCCCATCCTCGAATTCGATCGCGACGGCAACCTGTTGTCGGCCTGGGGCGGTCCGGGCGCCGGTTACGAATGGCCGCAGCGGGAGCACGGGCTCCACGTCGATGCGGACGGCCACGTCTGGACCGCCGGCAACGGCCCCGACGACGCGCACGTCCTCAAGTTCACGCGCGACGGCACGTTCGTGCTGCAGATCGGACGCCAGGGCCGCAGCGGGGGCAACGGCGACACGCGGAACCTGCAACGCGCGGCCGACATGAAGGTCGACCCGTCGACCAACGAGCTGTACGTGGCCGACGGCTACGGCAACCGGCGCGTCATCGTCTTCGACGCCGACACCGGTGAGTTCAAGCGGATGTGGGGCGCCTACGGCAACCGCCCGGACGACACTGACATCGGGCCGTACGACCCGGACGCGCCGCCGGCCACGCAGTTTCGAACAGCCCACGGCATCGGGATCTCCGCGGACGGACTGGTGTACGTCAGCGACCGCGCCAACGACCGCGTGCAGGTGTTCACGAAGGACGGCACGTTCCTGAGGGAGATGTTCGTCGCGCCGCATACCCGTCTGTCCGGCGCGGCGTCCGGGATCGCCTTCTCCGCGGATCCCATGCAGCAGTATCTCTACGTGCTGGACGGCGCCAACCACCGCGTGTGGATCGCCCTCCGCGACTCCATGGAGATACTTGGCCACTTCGGCAGGCACGGCCATTGGGGCGGTCAGCTCGACGTGCCCCACAACGTGGACGTCGACAGCAGCGGCAACCTGTACATCGCCGAGACGCTGCAGGGCCGGCGCGTGCAGCGGTTTATCTACCGCGGGCTCGCGCCCGCCTCCGGCGAGTAGCGCCGGCGGCGCGCTGACCGGTCCGGTGCTCACTTGACAATCGCATCCGGTCGTCCACAATGGGCAGGTCGGCAGCAATCGGATGCGACGGAGACCTATCGATGACTTCCAGATACAACCGTTGGGCGGCCGTTGGAACCGCGCTGCTGCTACTTGCCGCCGGTAACGCTGCAGCGGCCGGCCAGGGAGACTGGTCACCCGGGCCCGCCGGCTGGCAGGGCGACCTCACGCCGGTCACCGCCGCCGACTGGAGCTACGACCGCGCCGCGCACCTGCTCTCGCGCGCCGGCTTCGGCGGCACCCCCGAGGACATTCAGAAGCTCGCGGACATGACGCCCGAGGAGGCGGTCCGCTCGCTCGTCGAGTTCGGCGACATCCCCAACGACCACCTGGAGCCGTTCGAGCATTCGGGGTTCTGGGACGAGTCGCTGGCCGACTTCCCGCCCAGCCGTCCGGCGGCGACCGACCTGGCCATGAAGCACGGCGAGAGCATGGGCATCCGCGTGAAGCCTGAGACCGTGAACCGCCACATGCAGCCGGTGTCGGACCGCTTCTTCTACTGGCTGCGCGCCACCCAGCTCGAGACCCGGCGCCTGAACTACTGGTGGGCCGAGCGGATGCTCGACACGCACCGCCCGCTGGAAGAGAAGCTGGCGCTGTTCTGGCACGGCCACTTCGCCACCGCCGAGAACAAGGTGCGCGACTACCGCAAGATGCTGCTGCAGATCGAGACCTTCGAGCGGCACGCGGCAGGCAACTTCCGCGACCTGGTGATCGCCGTGGCGCAGGACCCGGCGATGCTCTACTACCTCGACGCGGGCGTGAACGTGAAGGGTGCGGCCAACGAGAACTTCGCGCGCGAGGTGATGGAGCTGTTCACGATGGGCGTGGGCAACTACTCGGAGATGGACGTGCGCGAGGCGGCGCGGGCGTTCACCGGGTGGAACTTCGAGAACCTCGAGTTCGTGGTGCACCCG
>JAJEEU010000096.1 GCA_022820825.1 Vicinamibacteria bacterium | reverse complement strand
TGCGCCGCTCGACCTCGCCCCCGCGGCCGGCGGCGCCCGCGAGCTGGCGTTGCTCGTCTATCCCACGGTCAACCTGTACGACGGCCGCGGCGCCAACCGCGCCTGGCTGCAGGAGGTGCCCGACCCGCTGCTGCAGACGGCCTGGAGCAGTTGGGTGGAGGCGGCGCCCGCGACCGCCCGCGCCATCGGCGCCGAGGAGGGCCAGCTCGTCACGGTGGAGTCGGACCACGGCGCGGTCGACGCCGCGTTGCTCTTCAACCCGCGCCTGCGGCCGGGCGTGGTGGCCGTGCCGCTCGGCCAGGGCCACACGCACCACGGCCGCTATGCGACCGGCGTGGGCGTCAACGCCGCGGCGTTGCTCGACCCCGGGCCGGAGGAGGCCGGCGGCGGTCCGCGCTGGCGCGGGACCCGCGTCGACGTCACGCCGCGCGACGTGCGGCGGCCGCTGGCGCGCCTGCAGACGACGTTCCACCAGGACGGCCGCGAGATCGCCCGCGCGGTGACGCGCGAGGCGCTCGCCACGGGCGCGGCGGAACCGGAAGAGCCGCCGTTCAGCCTGTATCCCGACCACCCGCACCCGGTCCACCGCTGGGGCATGGCGATAGACCTGGACGCGTGCACCGGCTGCAACGCCTGCGTCGCCGCCTGCTACGCCGAGAACAACGTGCCGGTGCTCGGCGCCGACCGCATGCGCCGCGGGCGGACGATGTCGTGGATCCGCATCGAGCGGTTCGTGGAGGACGAGGACGGACCGGGCGCGGGCAACCGGTTCCTGCCCATGCTGTGCCAGCACTGCGACCACGCGCCGTGCGAGTCGGTCTGCCCCACCTACGCGACATACCACACCGACGAGGGCCTGAACGCGCAGGTCTACAACCGCTGCGTCGGCACGCGCTACTGCGCGAACAACTGCCCCTACAAGGTGCGCCGCTTCAACTGGTTCCAGCCGGAGGCGCCGGCGCCGCTCGACCTGCAGCTCAACCCCGACGTGACGCCGCGCACGGCGGGCGTCATGGAGAAGTGCACGTTCTGCGTGCAGCGGATCAAGGAGGGCCAGGACCGCGCCCGCGACGCGGGCCGGCCGCCGCGGGACGGGGACATCACGCCCGCCTGCGCGCAGACCTGTCCGGCGCAGGCGATCGTCTTCGGCGACCTGAACGACCCCGCGAGCCGCGTATCGCGGGCGGCCGCAGACCCGCGCGCCTACCACGTGCTCGGCGAGCTGAACACCCGGCCCGCGGTGACGTACCTCAAGAAGGTACGCGACGCGTAGCTACCTACCTCACCGATGACAGCCAGCGGCGTCACTGACGACATCCTCGGGAAGCTCGGCCGGCCGGGCGCGCCGTACTTCCTGACGGTGGGCGGCCTGCTGGCCGTGCTGGCCTTCGGCCTGTACGCCTTCTTCCACCAGGTGCGCAGCGGCCTGGGCGTGGCCGGCTACCAGCCGCCGATCCTGTGGGGCGTGTACATCACGAACTTCGTGTTCTGGATCGGCATCACCCATTCCGGGACGCTGATCTCCGCGGTGCTGTTCCTGTTCCGGGCCCGCTGGCGCACCGGCGTGGCGCGCGCCTCCGAGGCGATGACCGTGTTCGCCATCATGACCGGCGCGCTGTTCCCCATCGTCCACCTCGGCCGGTCGTGGCTGTTCTACTGGCTGCTGCCGCTGCCGAACGAGCGCGGGCTGTGGGTGAACTTCCGCTCGCCCATCATCTGGGACCTGTTCGCCATCATGACCTACATGACGGTGAGCGTCGTCTTCCTGTACGTCGGGCTGCTGCCCGACATCGCCACGGCGCGCGACCGGGTCCGCGACTGGCGCCGGCCGCTGTACCGGCTGCTGGCGCTCGGCTGGACCGGCAGCGGCCGCCAGTGGTGGCACTACAACAGCCTGTACGGCCTGCTCGCCGCGCTGGCGGTGCCGCTCGCCGTCTCCGTCCACAGCGTCGTCTCGTGGGACTTCGCCACGACGATGCTGCCGGGCTGGCACAGCACTATCTTCGCGCCGTACTTCGTCGCCGGCGCCATCTTCTCCGGCGTGGCCATGATGATCACGCTGCTGGTCCCCATGCGCTCGCTGCTCGGCCTGGAGGCGTACATGCGCGTGCGCCATTTCGAGAATCTGGGCAAGCTGCTGCTCGTGATGTCGCTGCTGATGAGCTACTGCTACGCCGCCGAGTACTTCACCGCCTGGTACAGCGGCAGCCCGTTCGAGCTGGGGACGTACCTGGCGCGGCTGACGGGCCCGTACGCGCCGCTGGCCTGGACCATGCTGGCGTGCAACTCGGCCGTGCCGCTGCTGCTGTTCGCGCGGCGCGTGCGCACCTCGCTGCCGGCGCTGTTCGCCGTCGCCGTACTCGTGAACGTCGGGATGTGGCTGGAGCGCTACGTGATCGTCGTCTCGTCGCTGGCCACCAGCTTCGATCCCGCCACGTGGAGCGGCCTGTACCGGCCGACCTGGGTGGAGGGCGCCGTCACCGCCGCGTCGTTCGCCCTGTTCTTCCTGCTGTTCCTGGTGTTCGTGAAGCTGTTCCCGCCGGTGGCGATGAACGAGATCAGGGAGCAGGCGGAGGCGGCATGAGCGCGACCACGCTGCTTGGCGTGTACGAGGACGCGAGGGGGGCGGCGCGCGCGGCGGCGGCGATCCGCGCGGCGGCGCTCGGCGACGTGGAGACCATGTCGCCGACCGGCGGCCACGCGCTGCTGGCGACCGTCCCGCGGCCGGCCAGCCCCGTCCGGCTGTTCACGCTGCTGGGGGCGGCGGCCGGCTGTGCGGCGGGCATTGCCCTGCCGGTGTACACGATGCAGGCCTGGCCGCTCATTGTCGGCGGCAAGCCGCTGGTGTCGATCCCGCCGATCGTGATCATCGCCTTCGAGTTGTCGATGCTCGGCGCCGCGCTCGGAGGGCTCGTCGGATTCCTGGCGTTGAGCGGGCTGGCGGGCGGGCGCGGACGCGCGAGCGGCGCGGCGGCGGCCGAGCGGCGGTTCACCGACGACCGCTGCGGCGTGCTCGTGACCTGCGCGGAGCGCGATCGCGCCGCCGTGCGGATCCAGCTCGAACAGGCGGGGGCCGTGGAGATCAGCGGCGATGCGTAGCTCCGTAGCGGCGGCGTTGGCCGCCGCCCTCTGGCTGGCCGGTTGCGCGGCGCCGCCGGACATGACCCGCAGCCCGTCCAGCGGCCCGGCCGAGCGGCCGCTGCTGCCGCCGGCCGGGACGCTGGCCGTCGACGCTCCGCCGTCCCGGGACAGGCCGGCCGCGCTCAATCGGATCGTGAATCCGCGGCCCGCGTCGACCGCCGTGCTGGCGGAGGGAGCGGCGCTGTACCGCATCTACTGCGCCGTCTGCCACGGCGCGGACGGGGGCGGCGACAGCCTGCTGGCGGAGTATCTGCCGCGCCTGCCGGACCTGCGTTCGCCGGTGTGGGCGCGCCGGCCGGACGGCCGGCTCTACGGCGTGATCCTCCGCGGCGGCTTCCGCATGCCGGCCTACGGCGACGCGCTGAGCGAGGGCGAGCGCTGGGCCGTCGTCCACTACCTGCGGACGCTCGGAAACGGGGACGGACAGTGAGGCCGGCAGACCGCGCGGGCGCACTGATCCTGACGTCCGGTGCGCGCCGGGTGCTGGCGGCGCTCGCGCTGGCGGGCGCGGGCGCGTTCCTGCACGGCCTGCTCCTGGGCGACGCGCTGCGCGCCTGGCAGGCGCTGCTGGTCAACACGCTGTTCTTCTGGGGGCTGGCGCTGGCGGGCGTGGTGCTGGCGGCGCTGCTGCAACTCACGCGGGCGCGCTGGAGCCGGCCGCTAACGCGCGCGCTCGAGGCGACCGCGGCGTTCCTGCCGGCGGCGCTGCCGCTCGTGCTCGTGCTGCTGGCGGGCGCCGGCGGCTGGGCGCCCTGGCTGCACCATCCGCCCGGCGGCAAGGGCGCCTGGCTGAACCTCCCGCTGTTCGCCGTCCGCGAGCTGGCCGCCTTCCTGATTCTCGGCGGCCTGGGCGCAGCCTACGTGTACTGCTCGGCGCGGCGCGAGCGCGGCCGGCGCGCGCAGGACCGGCTGGCGGCTGCCGTGCTCATCGCCTACATCCCGCTCTTCTCGCTGGTAGGGTTCGACTTCGTGATGGCGCTCGACGCGCACTGGTACTCGGCGCTGCTGGGCGGCTACTTCCTCACCGGCAACCTGACCGCCGGCGCGGCGCTGCTGGCGCTCGTTGCTGCGGTCGGAGCCGCGAGGCCGGGGCTTGCGGCGCATGTCGGCCCACGGCAGCTCCACGACGCCGGCAAGCTGCTGTTCGGGCTCTGCATTCTCTGGGCGTACATGCTCTGGTCGCAGTACCTGGTGATCTGGTACGGCGACCTGCCCGAGGAGACGCGGTTCATCCACGAGCGGATGCACGGCGCCTGGGCGCCGGTCGCCTGGACCGTCTTCGCGGCCGTATTCGCGATCCCGTTCGCCGTGCTGCTCAGCCGCGCGGTGAAGCTGCGTCCGGCGGCGCTGGCCGCGGTGGCCGGGCTGGTGCTGGCGGGCGTCTGGCTGGAGCGCTTCCTGCTCGTTGCGCCGTCACTGTGGCGCGGAGACGGGCTGCCCCTCGGCCTGGCCGAGCTGGTGGTCGGCGCCGGCGCGGCCAGCCTGTTCGTGCTGTGCTGGATCGGCTTGCTGGAGCGTGTGCCGGCCCTGCCGCCGTCGGATCCGAAGCTGGACCCGAGCGCTTGATGTCAGCGTGAGTATGGCCATGATTCGGTATGGCCACCGCAACCATCAAGTCGACGTACTCGCTGGACGTCGAAACCGTACGCCCGCGGGACGGCTCACGGGCCGGAGCGCAGGGGGTTGCGCCACTCCAGACCGTCGAAGCGGGCGAAGTCGCCGTCGGTCGAGCACAGGACGAGGCCATGTTCGATGGCGAGTGCGGCCAGGTGTGCGTCGGGCACGAGATTGGCCCGGCCTTCCACGCTCGCCATGAGCGGCGCCAGCAACTGCTGGTGCCGCTCCGTCGGCAACGGAATCCAGACGGACTCCGCGGAGAGCCACGACTCGACTTGACTCCACGCGGCGGCCACCGGCGCAGGCCGTTCGAAGATGCGCGGGTTGCTGACGAGCCGGACGAAAGCCAGCAGGCTGGGCCAGGGCAACCCGACCGGCGCCGCGGCGTTGATGCGCCCGTCCAACCAGTCACGTGCTTGCGCATGCTGCGGGAACGATTCGACGTGCGCGTAGACCAGCAGGTTGGCGTCGACGAGGATCACCGAAACCGTTCCCCTTCAGCCACGGCAAGCGCTTCGGCGATGTCGTCCAGGCTGCCGGCCCGGCACCGACCGAGATCGACCGCGGGCGTGCGGTAGGCGACCTGCCGGGCGGACGGCACCGCCATGGCGCGCAGGCCGCGCCGCAAAGCCTCGTTGACAATCGCCTTGAAGCTGCGGCCATCGATCTGCTGCATCCGTTGGGCTAGGGCGGCGACGTCGGGATCGAGTGTCAGGGTGGTCCGCATACATCAAAACATACAGAGACTGATGTTTTGATGTCAACGCCGATGGGCCGCGCGGCCTCACATGTAGTTCCCCCTTCTCCTCTCGCTCACTCGGCGGCGACGAGCGGTTCGATGACGGGGAGGTCGGTCTCGGCACGCGCGCGATCGAGGTCGTAGATCCGTTGCAGATTCAGCCAGAATTCCGGTGTCATCCGCAACGCCTGGCCGAGTCGCAGCGCCGTGTCGGCGGTGATGGCGCGGCGGCCGTGCACGATTTCGTTGATGCGGCGCGGCGGGACGCAGGTCGCCGTCGCAAGGCGGTACTGGCTGATGCCCAGCTCGTCGAGGTACTCCGCGAGGTGCTCGCCGGGGTGTATCGGCGACCGCATTGCTATCCTCCCTCAGATCAGTGGTAGTCGGTGATCTCGATGTCCCGGGCGCTTGATGGGATAGGCCAGTGTTCCGCGTCAACTACTTCTGCCGCTGAACGTCAACTATTTTTGCCGGTTGTGAGGAGCGCGAGGTCAATATCGAAGAGGATGCTGCCGTTTCACCGTTTGGGCGGCGCATGCGCCGCCCAAACGGTGTGCGGGCGACGC
>JAJEEU010000075.1 GCA_022820825.1 Vicinamibacteria bacterium | reverse complement strand
CAGGCCGGCAGCGGCCAGCGGCAGCGCTGACGCCCGGCGCCTGTCGGCGGGCAATCGAGCGCGCTCTCCGCGGCCGACGTCACGGCGCGACCGTGAACGCCGCCGTGGCCAATTGGTCATCCCACCAGATGGTCAGGTTGCCGCCCTGCTGCGTCATGTCCGTGAACATGATCGTCAACTGGTCGGCGGACGCCGGGTGCGACGACACCTGCATGGACGTCCGCAGGACGTCCCGGTCCGGCGTATAGCCGTACGATCCCCACAACGTGTTCGGCGTGTCCTCGCGGAACGACTGCTTGACGCCGTACGTCGAGAAGATCAGCGTCCACTCCGACTCGGAGAGCTCGGCGAACATGCTGTACTCGCCGGCAGGCAGGCGCTCTCCGCCGAACATCAGGTCGGCCTCGGTCTTGAAACGGGTCGATTGATCGGCGCCGATCCGCCACACGGGAGCACCGAGCAGGAAACCCGCGCCATACTCGTCCCCCGCACCGAACAGGTTCTCGCGGCCGCGCAGGATCGGCCGGCCGTAGTCGACGTCCACCCACTTCCCGCCGGAGTACGATCTACCCCCTGCCGTGCCGCGCGACTCTTCCGCCGTCCACGACCCGCCGACCTGCGTCGAAGCCTGGCCCCGCGGGCTCGCGGGCCGCTGGGCCTCGGCGACCGCCGCCGCCAGCATGCAGGCGATTGCCAGTGCTGCCGTTCCCCATCTGCGCATCGTTCCTCCTGCCTCCTGCGACCGGCGCACGGTGCCGCCGACCGGACCTGCTACTGCTGATTGTCGGACTGCCTCGCCCGCCGCTCCGCGACGATCTGCTCGTAGTCCTCTTCGGTGAGGTACGTCACGTTCACGTGGGCGTGGTACATGTCGTCGTAGCTGCGCTGGCCCCAGCCGACCCACTGCCGCGGGTCGGGGTTGTTGCGGTTCGACTCGGTGTTGTCGTGCCACGCCGTCAGCTTGATCACCGTGCCGCGCGGCAGCACCGGCGCCGAATCGTCCGTGTAGACGTAGTTGACGTGCCAGTTGAAGTCGAATTCCGCGACGTGGTTCAGCATCTCTACGCGGCCGTCGGGGTAGATGGCCTCCATCGTCATCGCCTTGCCGCGGATGTGCATGTGCGGCTGATAGTTCTCGAGCCGCGCCGGGGCCGGCAGCGGGATGTACGCGTGGTGCACCGTCTCCACCCCGGGCGGCAGATCCATGTCGCGCTGCGACTGGCGCGCGCCCATCGCCTGGCCGTAGACCCGGTACTTCGGCACCACCCCGCGCGGATAGAACCAGACGCCCACGTCGGTCTGCGCCGTCACTTCCTCGCCGACCGAGTGGTAGTGGTTGTCGAACGTGAACCGCGAGCCGGCTTTCACCAGCTTGCCGGTGTTCTCGCGGAAGACGTCGCCGATCTTGCCGATGGCGAACTCGCTGAAGTAGCTGCCGCGCGGCGTGACGTCGACGACGGATACGTGGTCCCCCGGCTCCTCTTCCTGCTGCAGGTAGACGTTGGAGTGGTGGGTGACGCGCCGCGCCTCGACCGTCGGCCGAATCTCGATGCCGGTGGCCCAGCGGTCCTCGGTCAGCCCGGTCTCGACCATCGGCTGCCACCACTGGTCCTGCCCCTCGGCCGCCTGCGTCCACGGCGGCGAGCTGACGACCAGATCCGGAGGGCGGCCGTAGCGCTCCTCCAGGCGCCAGATCTCGTCGGACGGCCAGTCGATCGGCGGCGGCATGTCGGCGGGATTGCCGCGCGGCGCGCCCGCGTCCACCCAGCGCAAGACGGTGTCGATCTCGGCTTCACTCAGCGATATGTCGTTGTCGAACTCCTGGATGCCGATGGTCTTGTCGATGTGCCACGGCGGCATCGAGCGCTCGGCCACGTTGCTGCGAATGGCCCGCGCCCAGGGGCGCACCTCGTCGTAGGTGACGAGCGACATCGGCGCCATCTGGCCCGTCCGGTGGCAGGTCTGGCAACGCTGCTGCAGGATCGGCGCTACGTCCCGCGTGAACGTCACCTCCTCCTGCGCAGACGCGGCCAACGCCGAAGACAGCAGGAACGCGGCCGCGAAACCGGCCCCGCCCATCCGCCGGCACGTCGTGTTGCCCATCAGCATCGTAACCCTCCTACCGTACGTCCACCGTTACGTATCCGTTGGTCCAGCAGCAGAAGAAGCCCCCGGCCATCACGGCCCGCTGGGCGCCCGACTCGTCCCAGGCGAGCACGCGCAGAGTGTACTCGCCCGGCGCGCCGAACGTCGCCTGCGTCACCGCGTGTCCGTCCTCGTCGAGCGGGGGTTGCACCTCTGCGAACGTGACGGCGCCGGGACCGCGATACTTGCTCCAGGCCACGCCGGGCGGGGTCCGAATGGAACCTCGCGTGCGGCTCAGGCCGTCGTCGGTCGTCCAGACGGACAACTCGACGGGCCGCGACGGCGCGGCCGAGATGCGGGTCGCCACGCCGGCCGGACCCTGCCCCGGCTCCCCGCCGGGCGCCAATCGCAGCTCGGGAGGCGTGTTCCCGTTGGTCACTTCCCTGAGCGCGTCGATGCGCCACGCCGGCCGGAGGCTGCCCGGAATGGCAATCGTCCGGCCGTGCGCGGTCAGCGACCATGTGAGCTCCTGCTCGCCGAAGTCGGCCGGCACCCGAATGGCGAACACGCCCGTGTGCCGCCGCGGCAGGAAGTGCGTGGGCTGCCCGCGGTCCGCCGGCCCCGGCTCGATCCGGTTGTCGGGACCGACCGGAATGTCCAGGTGCTCCTCGAAGTTCCGGTTGAAATAGCCGAACACGATGCTGAAGCTGCCGTCCGGGTTCTCGTACCACCCCTCGAACGACGGGCTCACGCTCTGGCCGATCGCATGCGGCCGCGGGGCGTCGAGCTTGGTTTCCTGTGCCGGCGCGCGACCGGCCGCCGCCAGCACCAGCGCCCCGCCGGCGCCGGCGGCAAACAGCGCGCGCATCACGCTACGTGGATCCCTGCTCCCGTTCATCGCTTGCCGATCGATTGGCGTCCAGCGATTGTAACCCGGCCCGGGACACCGGCGCGTCCGTGTCGTCGAGCGCGATCCGCTTCAGCAGCTTGGACAGTCCCTGCCGCGACAATCCCAGCTCCTCGGCCGCCGCGCCCGGCCGGCCGCCGTTGCGGGCGAGCGCGGACCGCACGAAGCGCCGCTCGAAGGCCAGCCGCGCGTCGGCCAGCGTCTCCGGCACGGTGTCGGCGCAGGCGCGGATCGCGGCCGGCAGCGCATCCGGTCCCACGCAGCCCCGCCGCGGGGCGGCCACGACCATGCGCGCCGTCACGTTCTGCAATTCGCGTACGTTGCCCGGCCAGTGATACCGCCGCAGCGCCGCCAGCGCCTGTGGCCCGAGCGCCGCCCGCTTCCCGGCGCGCCCCTGCTCCCTGGCCCAGAAATGGCGCGCCAGCAGCTCGACATCGCCGGCCCGCTCGCGGAGCGGCGGAACCGGCACGCAGACAACGGCGATCCTGAACAGCAGGTCCTCCCGGAACCGGCCCGCCGCCGTCTCGACCGCCAGATTGCGGTTGGTGGCCGCCAGCAGGCGCACGTCGACGCGCCGAACGGTGTTCTCGCCGACCCTCCGGATCTCCCCTTCCTGCACGACGCGCAACAGCTTGGCCTGTGCGCGCGCCGACAGCTCGCCCACCTCGTCCAGGAACAGCGTGCCGCGATCGGCGGCCTCCACGAGGCCCGCGCGGTCGCTCACCGCGCCGGTAAACGCGCCGCGGCCGTGCCCGAACAGCTCGGCTTCGAACAGCTCGTCGGTCAGCGCGGCGCAGTTGACCGCGCAGAACGCGTGCGCCCGCCGCGGCCCCAGCCGGTGCAGAGCGCGCGCTACCAGCTCCTTCCCGGTGCCGGTCTCGCCCTCGATGAGAACCGGATAGGGCGTGTCGGCCGCGCGGGCGATGGCTGCGCGCAGCGCCGACATTTCCGCGCTGCGTCCCAGCAGCCCGGGGACGTCCCCGGAATCCGCGTCGTCGGACATGGCGGCGCGACGTTCCTGGAACTCCGATTCGAGGAGGGCGGCGGCGACGCGGGCGACGGCAACCGGCCGGTCGACGTACGCCGGAGGGCATGCCCAGCGCACGATGAGGGCGCCGACGGGCCTCGTACCCCACTGAATCGGAACGGCCATGTGGCATTGCCGGCCGGCCGCGGCCAGCGGCACGGTGCGCCCGTCCTCGAGGGCGGCCTGCAGGGCGGCAGGCAGGCGCCGGTCCGCCTCGCCGGCGGCCGCCACCTGCGTTGGCGGCTGGTCGAGACGATAGGCCGCCACTCCCTGCGCTTCCAGTTGTTCACGCAACACGCGACACAGGCGCGCCGGCGCATCTTCCCGTGACGCCGTCTCGACCGCCCGCACGACATTCACGAGATCGCCCGCCACGCGGTCCAGCAGGACGCCGGGCTGCGGCGCAGGCGGCCGGGACGGAGCGGGCTGCGCGCCGGGGAAATGCAGCAAGGCGCTGGCGGCCCGGTAGTCCTCCTGCTCTGCGCCCCCGAGGGTGTCGGTCGGGCCGTCCGCCGTTCCGGCGCGCGCGGTATCGAACAACAGACGCGCCTGCTGCAGCGCCTCGCCGGCGCGCGCCGTCTGGCCCCGTTCCCGCAGCAACAGTCCCAGCGTGGCCGCCGCCCGGGCAGCCCCCGCATAGCGCTGCCGGCGCTCCAGCACGCCGAGCGCGTCGCGCAGCATCCGCTCCGCCGACGCGTAGCGGCCGCGCGCGGCGACGGCAAGGGCGCCCGCCACACGCGTTCGGGCGCGCGCGACACGTGCGTCGTCGTCCCCTGCCGGACGGGTCCCGCTCGCCGCAGCCACGCGCCGGCATCTGCAAGATCCCGGCCTTGTTCGATCTCCGCACGGACCGGCCGCGACAGCGGCGGTGCGCGGAAGGGCATTGCGGTCAATCGACCGATTCAGTCGGGAATTCCCTGCGCTGGCGGGGCGACCGGCGCTGGCATTTGTTGGATGGGGCCGCGCGGTCAGTTGGTTGCGGCCCGCTGCGCGGCGTAGAGCCGGTCGAAGAAATCGAGGCGCCGGGCGCGCACTCCCTGCCGCAACTGCACCGTATCGCCAAACTCCAGCACGTGCTCAGTGTCGCGCGCGTACACGGGCCATTCCGGCAGGCCGTCGCCGTTCGGGTTGCCGGTCGCCGCGAAGTTGATCCAGTAGGAGGACATCATGTCCGACAGGCCGCGGTCCGTATCGTCGTAGTCCCGGTTTGCGAACCAGTAGCGGCTGCCGCCGGCCAGGTTGCCGAATACGTATGGAATCTCCGCCGTGTGGTAGGCGCCGTAGCGCGCCGCGTCGGGCGCCGGCGGCACGCGCGAGAAGAAATAGAGCCAGGCCGGCGCGGGAACCGTCTCCATCATCCGCGCCCAGGTGCGCATCTCCCAGTTGAACCGACCGTCGCCGGCGCTGTCGATCACGCGCGCGCTTGCGTCCTCATCGGACTCCGCGGGATATGCCGCCAGGAACTGGTCGGCCAGATCGCCGTATTCGCCGCGCGCCCAATCCTCGTACTCGGCCACCGAGCCCAGCTCCGGGCCGCCGGAGTAGCGCGCCAGCGCCGTCCCCTCGTCGGCGTTCGCCCCCAGGATGACCGGCACGTCGTGCTGGGCGCCGTTGGCGAAGATCGCGTCGACGCTGTCGTGCAGCACCCAGCCGTCGATGTTGACCAGCGCCCGCCCCGCGTCCGCCGCCACGACGTCCGCGGCGGGCAGTGCGCGGAGCGCCTCCAGCGACACCTCCCCGCCGTCCCCCAGCGCCGCCGCCGCGATCTCTTCGCCCGCCGCCTCCGCCACCGCCCGCGGCGCCGCGCCTGCGCCGGGCGCGAACACGCCGCCGCTCTGCCCGATGGCGCCGGCGAACAGCCCCTCCGCCAGCGGCGTAGCCATCAGGTAGTTGATGCTCCACGAGCCGGCCGACTCTCCGAAGATGGTGACCCGCCGCGGGTCGCCCCCGAAGGCGGCGATGTTGCGCTGCACCCACTCGAGCGCGGCGACCTGGTCGAGCAGACCGTAATTGCCGGAAGCACCGTTGGCCGACTCCTCGCGCAGCAGCGGGTGGGCCAGATAACCGAGCGCGCCCAGGCGGTAGTTGATCGTCACCACCACGACGCCGCGGGATGCGAGCGCGGAACCGTCGAACGCCACCTCGGCGCTGTCGCCCATGCGGAGCCCCCCGCCGTGAATCCAGACCATCACCGGCGCGGCGGCGCCGGGCGCTGCGGCCGACCAGACGTTCAGGTACAGGCAGTCCTCGTCCTGGCGAGTCGCTCCCGGACCGAAGAACCCCTGCTCTCCAGGCGGTACCGGCAGGATGCCCTGCGGGCAGGCGGGCGGCAGTTGCGAGCCGTCGCGCACCCCGTCCCACGCCTCGACCGGCTGCGGAGGCAGCCAGCGGCGGTCCCCGACCGGGGCCGCGGCATAGGGAATAGATCCGTACATGCGTACCGGCCCGCCGCCCGCGCCCGGAACGCCGGCGACCAGGCCGCCGTCAACCGTTACGGCCGCCTCCGGCTGCCCGTCAGTGGCCTTCGGCGGCCCCGCATCTCCGCACGCCGCCGCGGCCGCCGCCGCGCACAGGATTGCCGGCACCCCGCGCGTCAATCGATACGTTCCAGGGATCATTGCGCCGTCCTCCGTCGAATGCCGGTTCCGCCGCAGCCGTTGGCCCGCCGGGCGAGGTTCGAGTATAACCACACCCATGCTGCTGCGGAACATCGTTATCACCACCTGCGGCCTGGCGCTGTGGCCTGCCGCCGCGCCCGCGCAAGTGGGCGGCAACCTGGCCGCCGGACCGCCGCTCGACATCCATCTGGAAATCACGACGGGCGCGGACGGCCCGCTGCTCTCGACCGCCGCGTTCGAGCTGACAACCGGCGAGTACTACCGGCTGAACGTCACGAGCGACGGCGTCGAGACATGGCGCCTGGAGGTGGACGAGCTGCTGCGCAACTCCCACCTGCGCATTGTCACCATCAACGGCATCGAGGTTCACCTGCAGGCCCTGGCGTTCCGCGGCATCGAGTTCGACGTCGGCGGCACGGCGCAGTTCAGCTTCACGCCGATCCGCACCGGCACGTTCGAGTTCACCGTCGGCGACACTCCTGGTGAGCGCCACCGCCGCGCCGACGGCGGGCGCACCGCGACCGGCACCTTCACCGTCGAATAACAGTGGCGCTCCGGCCGATCAAACGCTACGGCGAGGCGGTGCTGCACCGGCCGGCGGCCCCCGTCGAAGCGCTCACGCCGGAGATCGACGCGCTCATCGACGACATGATCGACACGATGTACGCCGCGCCCGGCATCGGCCTTGCCGCGCCGCAGATCGGCATCGACCTGCGCATCTTCGTCACCGACGTTTCCTCGGGCCGCAACCCGGATGACCTGGTAGTCATGATCAATCCGGAGCTGGTGGTCGCGGACGGCATGCAGAACCATGAGGAAGGCTGCCTGAGCCTGCCCGGCTTCGAAGCCCTGGTCCCCCGGCCCGAACGCACGGTCGTGCGCGGTCTCGACCGCACGGGCCGCCCGCACGAGGTGGAGGGCACCGGGCTGACCGCCCGGGCGTTCGAGCACGAGCTCGACCACGTGGAAGGCCGGCTGTTCGTCGATCGTTTGCGCGGCCTGCGGCGCGAGTCGATCATCCGCCGGGTCAAGAAGCTGAGACGCTCCGGAAAATGGTGAGAATTGCGTTCTTCGGCACGCCGGCGTTCGCGGTGCCGACGCTGCAGGCGCTGCTCGCCTCCCAGCACCCCGTCGTTGCGGCCGTCACGCAGCCGGACCGCCCCCGCGGGCGGGGGCGCCGCGTGTCGGAGTCGCCGGTCAAGCAGCTCGCGGCCGCCAACGGCCTGCCGGTGCTGCAGCCCGAGCGCATGAAGGACCCGACATTCATGCAGGCGCTGGCAGCGCTGGCGCCGGACCTGGGCGTGGTAGCCGCCTACGGCCGGCTGTTGCCGGACGCGCTGCTGGCGCTCCCCCGCCTGGGCATGATCAACGTGCACGCCTCGCTGCTGCCGAAGTACCGCGGCGCGTCCCCGATTCATCGCGCGGTCATGGCCGGCGACACCGAGACCGGCGTCACGATCATCCGGCTCGTGCGGGAAATGGACGCCGGTCCGATGCTGCGGCGCGCGGCGCTGCCGATTGCGGACGACGATACCAGCGCGACGCTGGACCACAAGCTCGCCGAGCTCGGCGCCGGCGAGCTGCTGCACGCCGTGGACGACCTCGACCTCGGCCGCGCTGTCGAAGAGGCGCAGGATCACGCCGGGGCCACATTCGCGCCGCGGCTGACCCGGGAGGACGGCGTCATGGACTGGAGCCGCCCCGCGCCCGACCTGCACAACCAGGTCCGCGGGCTCCACCCCTGGCCCCGCGCGTCCTGCCGTCTGAACGGCGCGCGCTACCTCATCCACCGCACCGCGCCGGCCGGGCCGCCGGACGCCGCTGCGGGCGCGGCTGCCGCCAGTCCGGGACAGGTGATCGCGGCGGCTGGCGGGCGCCTCGTGGTCGCGGCCGGCGGCCACACGGCGCTGTCCATCCTCGAGATCCAGCCGGAAGGCGGGCGCCCGTTGCCGGTGCGCGCATTCCTGGCCGGCCACCCCATCGCGCCGGGAGCATTGTTCGACCGGCCATGACAGCCCCGGCGCGCGCCGCGGCGTACCGCGTGCTCCGCGACGTGCATTCCGGGCGGTTCGACCTGGCGACCGCGCAGGCGCGGGCGATGCGCTCGCTGGACGACCCGCGCGACCGCGCCCTCGCCGCCGAGATCGCCTCCGGCGCCCTGCGCTGGCGTGCGCGCATCGACCACCTGCTGGCCCGCGTCTCGTCCCGCAGGCTGGACCGCATCGACCCCGAAGTCCTCGACATCCTGCGCGCGGCGGGGCACCAGATCCTGCACCTGGAGCGCGTGCCGGACCACGCGGCGGTCGACGACGCCGTCGCGCTCACGCGCAGCGTTCGGAAGACCAGCGCCGCGGGGTTCGTCAACGCGGTATTGCGGGGCCTCGCCGACCGCCCGGCGCTCGCCGCGCTGCCCGCCCGTCCGGCGGCGTCCGGGACCGGCGCGATCGATCGCGAACGGGCTCTGGCGTACCTGAGCATCACACGCTCCCATCCGCGCTGGCTCGTGGAACGCTGGCTCGACCGCTACGGATTCGAGGCCGCCGACCGCTGGACCGCCTTCAACAACGAACCCGCTCCCGTCACCCTGCGCGTCAACACGCTCAAGACCTCTGTGGAGACCTTGACGGCGCAACTCGCGGAGCGCGGCGTCACGGTCGCGCCCGGACGCTGGTCGTCCCGCACGCTGGTGGTGCGTCAGGGCAATCCACTGGCCACCGACCTGGCCGGCCAGGGGCTGTTTCTGGCGCAGGACGCGGCCTCGCAACTGGTGGCGGAGCTCGTGGCGGCGCGGCCCGGCCAGCGGGTGCTCGACGCCTGCGCGGCGCCCGGCGGCAAGACGGTGGCCATCGCGGGCGGCATGGCGGACCGCGGCCTGCTCGTCGCGGCCGACCTGCGGCCGGCCCGCGTCGCGCTGCTGGCGCGCATTCTTGCCGACTGCGGCTGCCGGAGCGCACGGGTCGTCCGTCTCGATGCCGGCAAGACGCTGCCCTTCGATCCCGTTTTCGACCGGGTGCTCGTCGACGCGCCCTGTTCGGGGGTGGGGACGATAAGGCGCGATCCGGACATCCGCTGGCGCTGCGCGCCCGGCGACCTGCCAGCGCTGGCAACGACCCAGGCGGCGCTGCTGCGCGCGGCGGCCGCGGTAGTCGCCCCCGGCGGGCGGCTCATCTACGCCACCTGCTCCAGCGAGCCGGAAGAGAACGAGCTGGTCGTGGAGCGCCTGCTGGCCGGCGGCGCACCCTTCGCGCGGGAGAGGCCGGCGGGCGATGTCCCGGCGCAGTTGATTGACGATCAGGGGCAGTTGCGGACCCTGCCGCACCGCGACGCGCTGGAGGCGTTCTTCGCCGCTGTGCTGCGGAGGCGCGGCGGCTAGCCGCCGCGCGCGGATCGGCGGCCGCGGCAGAAGGCTGGTGAGAAGTGCGGGGCAGTTGCGGTACACTTCCATGCAGCGATGGCGCGCCGCAGGAAGAGCCGCAGCGTGCTCCTCGGGATCGGCAAGGCGGTCGTCCTGCTGGGAGCGTTCGGTCTGGCATACGCGCTGTTCGCGCTGCTCGGCCTGCAGCTTGCGCTGGAGAGCCGGGAGGTGGCCGTTCCCGACCTGACGAACCTCACCCCCGAGGAGGCCTCGGCGACGGTCGCCGCCACTGACCTGGCGCTCCGTATCGAAGCCATCCGGCGGGTGGATCAGTCGATCGCGGCGGGACGCGTGGCGGACCAGGACCCTGGTCCGGGCGTGGTCACCCGGCGCGGCCGCAGCGTCAAGATCTGGCTCAGCTCCGGGCTGATCCCGGGCGCTGCGCCGACGCTGATCGGCGCGTCCGAGCGTGCGGCGCGGCAACGCCTGGCAGAGGCCTCGTTTGCATTGCAGGGCGTGGCCGAAATCCGCTCCGCCCGGTATCCGCCAGATGCGGTCGTGGCTCAGGAATCGCCTCCGGGGGGTCGCGGACAGGCGGTCTGGCTGCTCGTCAACCGGGGCGAGCGCGACAGCACCTACGTCATGCCCGATCTGATCGGTGTCGACGCGACGACGGCGGCCGAGGTGCTGCGGGCGGGCGGCTTCCGCGTGACCGTGGTCGGCGATCACCCGTACGACGGCCTGCCGGCGGGCATCGTGCTGCGGCAGGCGCCGCAGGCCGGGTTCCAGATCGCCCCGGGGGAACCCATCTCGCTGGAGGTCAGCCAGTGAGCCTGCGGATTGCGCCGTCGATCCTCGCGGCCGACTTCGCGCGGCTCGGAGAGGAGGTCGCCGCGGCCGAAGCGGGCGGGGCGGACCTGCTGCACGTCGACGTCATGGACGGACGGTTCGTGCCGAACATCACCGTCGGCATTCCGGTAATGGAGTCGCTGGCCGCGGTCGCGCGCGTGCCGCTCGACGTGCATCTCATGATCGTCGAGCCGGAGCGCCACATCGACGCCTTCGCCAGGGCCGGTGCGGCGATGATCTCCGTGCACGCCGAGGTCTCGCCGCACCTCCACCGCACGCTCTCCGCGATCAAGGACCTCGGGGTGCAGGCAGGCGTCGTGCTGAACCCGTCGACGCCCGCGGCGACGCTGGAACCCGTGGCCGACCTGCCCGACTTCGTGCTCGTCATGTCCGTCAACCCCGGGTTCTCCGGGCAGCGGTTCATAGACGGCAGCGTGGACAAGATCGCCGCCGTGCGGGCCGTGCTCGAGCGTGCCGGCAGCCGCGCGGCCATCGAGGTGGATGGCGGCATCCAGCCCGACAACGCCGCCCGCGTCGTTCAGGCCGGCGCCGACATCCTTGTGGCCGGCTCCGCCATCTTCGGCGCGGGCGACCCCGCTGCAGCGACCCGCCGCCTGCGCCAGGCCGCCGCGCCGGCGCCCTCCATCCAGTAGTGCCGGATTCCTCCACCACGGTGCGGGTGCGCTACGCCGAGACCGACAAGATGGGTGTGGCGTACCACGCCAACTACTTCGTCTGGTTCGAGGTCGCACGCTGCGATCTGCTGCGCGCGCTCGGCAGCACCTACCGCGACCTGGAGGCGCGCGGGGTGATGCTGCCCGTAATCGCGGCCCGCTGCGAGTACCGCACGCCCGCGCGCTATGACGACGATCTGGAGATTCGGACGAGCGGCGCGCTGCTCTCCCCCGCGCGGGTCGAGTTCACGTACGCGGTGCGCCGCAACGCGGACGGCGCCGCGCTCGCCGAGGGGCGCACCGTGCACGCGGCCGTCGATCTGCAAGGCCGACCGCGGCGGCTGCCGGCGGACATACGGGCGGTGCTGGCGTGATCGCGCTCGTCACCGGCGCCGCGGGCTTCATCGGTTCGCACCTGGCCGAACAGCTCGTCGCGGACGGCGCGTCCGTCGTCGGTCTCGACTGCTTCACGGACTACTACGCGCGCGACCTGAAGGAGGCCAACCTCGCCGCGCTCCGGCGCCGGGCCGACTTCCGCTTCGTCGAAAGCACGATCCAGGCGGCCGACTGGCCGGCGCTGTTGGCGGGGGTCACGCACGTATTCCACCTCGCCGCGCAGGCGGGCATCCGCGGCAGTTGGGGCCGCGACTTCCGCGTCTACACGGCGCACAACATCGACGCCACCCAGGTACTGCTCGAAGCCTGCCGCGACGCGCCGCTGCAGCGCTTCGTGCACGCCTCCAGCTCGTCCGTGTACGGCGACGGCGCGAGGCTGCCGTTGCGGGAGGATGCGCCGCTCCAACCCGTGTCGCCGTACGGCGCGACCAAGCTGGCCGCGGAGCAACTGTGCCGCATCTACCACGGCACCTACGGCCTGCCGACCGTCTCGCTGCGCTACTTCACGGTCTACGGCCCGCGCCAGCGCCCCGACATGGCGTTCCACCGGTTCCTCGCCGCGCTGCGCGACGGCTCCCCCGTCACCCTGTACGGCGACGGCGCGCAGACGCGCGACTTCACGTACGTGGGGGATGCCGTGCGGGCGACCATCGCCGCCGGACACCGCGGGGCGCCGGGCGAGGTCTACAACATCGGCGGCGGATCGCGCGTATCGCTGACCGACGCGCTCGCCGAGATGGCCCGCTGCACCGGCCGCACGGCCACCGTCCGGCGCGAAGCCGGCGGCAAGGGCGACATGCGCGATACCTGGGCCGACACGAGCCGCGCCCGGCGCGATCTCGGATACGCTCCATCTGTTACTCTGGAACAGGGGATTACTGCAGAGTACGCATGGCTGTCCGCAACAGGCTCGTAGCGTTGATCGGTTCCGTGGCGCTGCTTGCCGCCGCGTGCGGCGGCGACGCCGGACCCGAGATCCCGCTGGCGACGGTCGGCGCCGACAACATCCTCTTCGAGCGCGGCACCAACCTGCTGGCGGAGGGCAACTGGCGGAGCGCCAGGGAGCACTTCCTGCAGATACGCGACAACTATCCGCAGAGCCCGCTGCGGGCCGAGACGCGGCTGGGCATCGGCGACTCGCTGATCGCGGAAGGCTCGATCGAGGCGTACATCTCCGCGCTCACGGAATTCCGCGATTTCCTGGCCCAGTATCCGACCCACGACCGCGCGGACTACGCCCAGTACCGGCTCGGCATGGTCTACTTCCTGCAGATGCGCCGGCCCGAGCGCGACCAGGCGGACACGCGCAACGCGATGGTCGAGTTCGAGCTGTTCCTGGAGCGCTACCCGAACAGCCCGTTGCGGTCCGAGGTGGAGAACAGCCTGCGCGAGGCGCGCGACCGGCTCTCCGAGTCGTACCTCGTGATCGCCCGCTACTACCACCGCAGGAATTGGCATCCGGGGGCCATCGACCGGCTGGAACAGATCCTCAGAGAGGATCCGACCTTCACCGGGCGGGATGCCGTCTACTACTACATGGCCGACTCGCTCCAGAAGTCCGAGCGCGAGGACGAGGCGCTGGAGTGGTTCGAGCGGCTGCTGGAGGAGTACCCGCAGTCGGAGTTCGCGGAAGACGCAACGGAGAGCCTGGCGGACCTTCGTCTCAGCGCGCAGGCCGCCGAACGGTAGGGTCGGCGCGGCGCACGGCCGTCAGCCGGCGCGCCGCGACTGCTCCGCGCGCCGGCGCGCCGCCTCGAAGCTGGCCACGTTGGAATTCGACAGCACGCGGTTGTAGCGCCGGTAATAGTCGGCAGCGGACCAGAGCGCAACCGCCAGCACCACCCACAGGGCGATCAGGCCGGGCACGAGGAACAGCCACACCTGGTTGCTCAGCATCAGCAGCAGGATCGCGACGACCTGCGCCACCATCTTCACCTTGCCGAGCGGAGACGCCGGGATGACGACGCCGCGCGAGTGCACGAGGCTGCGCAGCACGGTGACGCCCAGCTCGCGGCCGAGAATGACCATGACCATCCAGGCCGGCGCCAGCCCCATCTGCACGAGCGAGATCAACGCGGCGGTAATCAGCAGCTTGTCGGCCAGCGGATCCATCAACTGGCCGAGCGCCGTCACCTGCTGCCGGCGGCGGGCCACATAGCCGTCGAGCCAGTCGGTGAACGCGGCGAGCCCGAAGATTGCCGCCCCAATCACTTCCTTGGGGACGCCGAGGATGAGCTGCGCCTCGAAACGGGTGAGGAGCACGACGACGAGCAGCGGCACCAGGAAGATGCGCGCAAGGGTGAGGGTGTTGGGCAGGTTCATCACGCACTCGGGCCGGACGGCCGTGCGGCCTGTGGGCCGTATTGTACTCTGATCGCGTGAAGGCCATCCTGCTGGCGGGCGGCTTCGGCACCCGCCTGCGCCCGCTCACGCTCCGCACGCCGAAGGCCGCAGTGCCGATCTTCGACCGGCCGTTCCTGCACTATCAGCTCGACCTGCTCGCCCGGCTCCCGGAGATCGACGAAGTCATACTGAGCCTCAACTACCAGCCCGACGCCATCGAGCGCGTAGCGGCCGAGCGGGGCGCGGGCGGACCGCGGATCCGCTACCTGGTCGAGCCGCAGCCGCTCGGCACCGGCGGGGCCGTCAAGTTCGCCGAGCCGCACCTGGACGGCACCGTCGTCGTCTTCAACGGCGACGTGCTGACGCGCATCGACCTCCGCGCCGTCGTCGATCTGCACCGCTCCCGCGGCGCGCGCGCCACGATCGTTCTGACGCCTGTCGACAACCCGTCCGCGTACGGCCTCGTGGAAACCGACGCCGCCGGCAACGTGCAGGCGTTTCGCGAGAAGCCGGACCCGGATCAGATAACGTGCGACACGATCAACGCCGGCATCTACGTGCTGGAGCCCGATACGTTCGACCGCATTCCCCCCGCCACCAGGTACTCGATCGAGCGGCGTTACTTCCCGTCCCTGGTCGAGCGCGGAGAGCCTTTCGTCGCGTACGTCGAGCGCGGTTACTGGATAGACATCGGCACCATCGGGAAGTACGTGCAAGTGCACCGCGACATCATGTCCGGCCGCTGCGCCGCGCACCCCTTCGAGGACCGCGCGACCGAGGCGCCGCTGGTCGATCCCGCCGCCGCTGTCGATGCTGGGGCGCGCGTCGAGGCGCCCAGCTTTGTCGGGGCCGGCGCGCGGGTGGCGGCCGGCGCCGCCGTCCTGGCCAACAGCGTGGTGGGCACATCCGCCGCCGTCGAGGAGAACGCGGTGGTCGACGGCTCCATCCTGTGGCCGGATTGCGTGGTCGGCGCAGGCGCGACCGTGCGCGGCGCGGTGCTCGGCCGGCGGACGCGCATCGAAGCAAATGCCGTCGTCGGCCCGGGCGCCGTCCTGGGTGACGATTCGGTCGTCACCGCGTACAGCCAGATCTGATGATGAAGAAGATAGACCCCGGCATCTTCAAGGCGTACGACATCCGGGGGCTCTACCCCGGCCAGCTCGACGAGGACCTGGCCTACAGCATCGGGCGGGCCTACGTGGCCTACCTGGGTGCGGGACGCATTGCGGTGTCTCGCGACATGCGCGTCTCCTCGCCGGCGCTCGCCGCCGCCTTCACCGACGGCGCCCTCGACCAGGGCGCCGACGTGGTCGACTTCGGCATGCTCGGCACCGACATGCTCTACTACGCGGTTGCGCGCGACGAGCTCGATGGCGGCGCGCAGATCACCGCCTCGCACAATCCCAAGCAGTACAACGGCATGAAGCTCGTTCGGCGGCAGGCGCTGCCCCTGAGCGGCGACGCGGGGATATCCGACATCCGGACGATGATTCTCGGCGACCGGATTCCGGACGGCGCAGCGCGCGGCCGGCGCACGGAAGCGCGCCTGCTCGACGACTACGTCGACCACGTGCTGTCGTTCATCGATCCGGCGGTGATACGGCCGTTCAATCTCGTCCTGGACGCCGGCAGCGGCATGGGCGGGCTCGTGGCGCCGCCGCTGTTCGACCGGCTGCCGTGCCGGACGAGCCGGCTCTGCTTCGACATCGACGGCACGTTTCCCAACCACCAGGCGAACCCGCTCCTCGAGGAGAACCGGCGCGACCTGGTCGAGCGCGTCGTGGCGGACGGCGCCGATGCAGGCGTGGCGTGGGACGGCGACGCGGACCGCTGTTTCTTCGTCGACGGCGACGGCGAGTTCATCGCCGGCGACTTCATCACCGCGCTGCTGGCGGAAGCGTTCCTGCGCAAGGAGCCCGGCGCGGCCATCGTCTACGACGTGCGCGCCAGCTACGCGGTGAAGGACACGGTCGCCGCTGGCGGTGGCGTCGCCCTGATGAACCGCGTAGGCCACGCGTTCTTCAAGAAAAGGATGCGCGAGGAGAACGCGGCGTTCGGCGGCGAGGTCACGGGGCACTACTACTTCCGAAACAACTTCTTCGCCGACAACGGCTTCATTCCGGCCCTGCTGATCCTGGAGCTGATGTCTGTCAAACGCCGGACGCTGAGCGAGCTGCTGGCGCCGCTGCGCGAGAAGTACTTCATCTCCGGCGAGATCAACACGGAGATGGCCGACATGTCCGCGGTGGCCGCCACCATCGACGCGCTGGCCGAGCGCCACCGCGACGCGCACGTCTACCGCATGGACGGCGTCTCGGTCGAGTACCCGACGTGGCATTTCAACGTGCGCCCGTCGAACACCGAACCGCTCCTGCGCCTGAACCTCGAAGCCGAGACCCCCGAGATGATGGAGCAGAAGCGCGACGAGGTGCTGGCGTTCATCAGGGGCTAGCAGCCCGTGGTGAAACCCCGCGTCGCACCGAGACCGGTCAGGCGCCCGGCTGACTAGCGAGCATACTTGCGAGTATGTGAGCGAGGAACAGCCGCGCACGGCGCGGGGCTATGGGGTCCCCGCTAGCGCCTGCCGGGGGTTTGGGGCGCAGCCCCATCCAAGTAATGGAGCGGGAGACGGGGGTCGAACCCGCGACCTTCAGCTTGGGAAGCTGACACTCTACCACTGAGTTACTCCCGCTCACCGGCCGGCCGAAAGCCTATTCTATCAGCGGGGAAGGTCGCCTTTCCTGCTTGCCGTCCCCTCCGTGGTTCAAGCGTTGGATGCCGTGCGCTGCTTCGGATAGCCGAGCCTCGACAGGGCGGCGGCGATCTCGTCGAGGATGGCGGGGTCGTCTATGGTGGCGGGAACGTTGTAGGGCTGGCCGTCGGCGATCTTCTTCACCGTGCCGCGCAGGATCTTGCCGGAGCGCGTCTTGGGGAGGCGCGGGACGACCGCGGCGGTCTTGAAGGCGGCGACCGGGCCAATCGACTCCCGGACCCGTTCCACCAGTTCCGGGACGATCTCCGCCTCCCCGCGGGCGACGCCGGCCTTCGTCACGACGAAGCCGATCGGGATCTCGCCCTTGATCGCGTCGGCGACCCCGACGACGGCGCACTCGGCGACGTCCGGGTGGAAGGCGAGCACCTCCTCCATGCCGCCGGTCGACAACCGGTGCCCCGCCACGTTGATGATGTCGTCGACGCGGCTCATGATGTAGAGGTAGCCGTCGTCGTCGCGGTAGCCGGCGTCACCGGTAAGGTAGCAGCCCGGAAAGCGCGACAGGTACGAGCGCTCGTAGCCGGCGTCGTTGTTCCACAGGGTCGGCAGGCATCCGGGCGGCAGCGGCAGCTTCAGCACGATGGCGCCGATGTCGCCGTCAGGCAGCTCCTCTCCCGACTCGCCCAGAACCCGGACGTCGAAGCCGGGCACGGCCCGCGTCGGCGACCCCGGCTTGACCGGCAACATCCCCAGGCCGACGCAGTTGGCGGCGATGGCCCAGCCGGTCTCCGTCTGCCACCAGTGGTCGATCACCGGGACGCCCAGCCGCTCGCGCGCCCAGACCAGCGTGTCGGGATCGCACCGCTCGCCCGCGAGGAAGAGCGTCCGGAACCGCGACAGGTCGTACTGCCCCATGAACCGCCCGTCGGGGTCCTCTTTCTTGATCGCCCGGAAGGCTGTCGGCGCCGTGAAGAGGACGTTGACGCCGTGCTCCGCGATGACGCGCCAGAACGCGCCGGGGTCCGGTGTGCCGACCGGCTTGCCTTCGTACAGGATGGTCGTGGCGCCGCGCAACAACGGGCCGTAAACGATGTAGGAATGGCCGACGACCCAGCCGATGTCGGAGGCGGCCCAGTACACCTCGCCGGCGCCGACGCCGTAGACGTGCTCCATGCTCCAGTTGAGGGCGACGGCATGGCCGCCGTTGTCACGCACGACGCCCTTCGGGATGCCCGTGGTGCCGGACGTGTAGAGGATGTAGAGCGGATCGGTCGCCGCTACCGGCACACAGTCCGCGGGCTCCGCGCCGTCGCACGCTGCACGCCAATCGACGTCGCGGCCGGCAACCAGCTCCGCCTGCGCCTGCGGCCGCTGCAGTATGACCACGCGGTCGGGCTTGTGCGAAGAGAGCTCGATGGCCTCGTCCAGCAGGGGCTTGTACGGCACGACCCGGTTGACCTCGATGCCGCACGATGCAGACAGCACCAGCTTCGGTCTGGCGTCGTCGATGCGCGCCGCCAGCTCCTTCGGCGCGAACCCTCCGAAGACCACCGAGTGGACCGCGCCGATCCGCGCGCAGGCGAGCATGCCGATCACCGCTTCCGGCACCATCGGCATGTAGATGATCACGCGGTCGCCCGCGGTCACACCCTGCGCCGCCAGGGCGCCGGCGACCCGCGCCACGGCGTCGCGCAGCTCGCTGTAGGTGAAGCGGCGGACGGAGCCGGTAACCGGGCTGTCGTAAACGAGCGCGAGCTGCCTGCCGCGGCCGCGCTCGATGTGGCGGTCCAGGCAGTTGTGGCAGGTATTGAGCTGCCCCCCCGCGAACCAGCGGTGATACGGGGGGCGGGAGTCGTCGCGCACCGTGCTCCAGCGGCGGTGCCAGTACAGCGGTTCGGCCGCGGCGGCCCAGAACGCTTCCGGATCCTCCTGCGCGCGCCGGTAGGTCTGTTCATAAACGTCAGGCATGGCCAGATCCTACCTGCTTGGGGATGTGATAACTTCTGATCGTCACATGCGTCTTGTTCGCGCCCTCCGCACGGGAACGGTGATCGGCGTCATCGCGTGGAAGCTGGCCGCGCTGGCGCTGCTCCCGGCTGCGTTCTGCTGCCAGGCGGTGCTGGCCGCCGACGGCACGCTGGCATGCTGCAGCGGCAAGGACCACGGCGACTTCTGCCCCCTGAAGCAGGCCGCACCTGCCGGACCGCAGGACACCCCGCGGCTGCAAACCTGCGAGTCGCCCGACGACGCGCTGATGGGCCTGTTGAGCCTCACCGGCTTCACGCCGGAGACCGCCGCTCCGCAGGCCAGCCTCGATGAGAACGGACGGGCGATCCTGTCCACGTATTCCACCTCCTCACTCGACCAGGGGCCCCTGGCCCCGCCGCCGCGCGCCTGACGGCGCGCCCGCTCGTTCATTCCGTTCTTTATCGTCGGGTTTGGCGTGCGCCGCCGAGCGCCGGAGTCCGGGCGCGAGCCCGCTCCACCGCTCGGTCGGCGCCGCATGGAGGAAATTGGAGATGCATTGCACGCTCTCACGGGTACGGCCGGCGGCCGTGCTCTCCGGTCTTCTGATTCTCGCGGGTGCGTTACCTGCCGGAGGACAGGACGGCGGCGCCGTCACCGGCACGGTGACAGACGCGCAGAACCTTGCGCTGCCGGGTGTGGCGGTCGTGCTCCGCACCAGCGCGGACGGCTTCGTCGCCTCGTCGATCAGCGACCGCACCGGCAGGTTCGCGATTCCGAACGTTGCCCCGGGCAGCTACGAGCTCGTCGCATCGCTGCTCGGTTTCATGACGCACGAGGAGAACATTACCGTCGGCTCGAGCGGCGCCGAGACTGCCTTCGTTCTGGAGCTCGGCTCGTTCTCGCAGGAAGTGACCGTCTCCGCGCTGATGCCCGAGGTCGCGAACGAGCTGATCATCACGGCGGACGAGATCGAACGGCGCGTCGCGCAGGACCTGGCCCAGTCCTTGCGGGACCACGCCGGCGTCACTGCCGTGCGGCGCGGCGCCATCAACCTCGATCCGTCGGTGCGCGGGCTGTACGCCGAGCAGATCGGCGTGTTCGTGGACGGTACCCGCACGTTCGCGGCCGGGCCGGCGCGCATGGATTCGGGGCTGAGCCACGTCAGCCCCCACGCCCTGCAGTCGCTGCACGTCGTGCGTGGTCCGTACGCACTGACGTGGGGCGCGGGCACGCTCACCGCCATCCGCGCCGATACGTTCAAGCCGGCCTTCTCCGGCGGCGCCTTCGAGATCGGCGGGCGCGCCGGCTACAACTACGGCTCGAACGGCGGCGCCAATGATGCGCTGGCGAGCCTGTACGGCAGCTCCGACCGCGTTCGATTCACCTTTCAGCACAACACGCGGACCGGCAGCGACTACACGGACGGCGACGGCGCCACGGTGCAGGGCGACTACGAGTCGTTCGATACGCGCTGGAGCCTGGGCGGCCGCCTGGGCGGCCGGACGCTTCTCGAGTACACCGGCGGCTATCAGAAGCAGAACGACATCGACTATCCCGGGCGGATCCTCGACGCGACGTTCTTCGAAACGCAGTCGCACGCGCTGGACGTCTCGCACCGGCGGCCCAGCGGACTGGTCAGCGAGATCGCGGGGCAGGTGTACCTGAACGCCAAGAGCCACTTGATGAACAACGACAACAAGCCGACCGCGCTGGCGAACCCCCAGCGGACGCCGCCGTTCGCGATCGACGTGGATCTCCCGACCTCGTCGGACACGCTGGGCGGGCGGTTCCACACGACGCTCACCACCGGACCACTCAGCTACAAGCTCGGCTTCGACACCTACCGGCTCCGCCAGAACGCGACGCAGACCGTCAGCGACCGCAACACGGGGCAGATCCACCACAACATGCACCCGGTCTGGCCGGACGCCGAGATTACCAACGTCGGCGGCTACGCACAGGTCGTGTACGACCTGGCGCGCAGCACCTTCGGCGGGACCGTCCGCGTCGACCGCGAGCAGGCGCGCGTGGGAGGCGTGACCCCGTTCTTCGCGGACAATGCCGTCCTGGCGTATGGACTGCGCGAGGTGCACGGCAGCCACGTGATGACCGGGCACGGCACGGGCCAGCACGGCGCAGGTCCGGCCATGCTTGTATCCGCCGACCACTTCGGGCAGAACAACGTCAACGTCAGCGCCGCCGCCAACGCCAGTCTGCGGATTACGGACAGTTGGCTGGTCAACCTGGGCGCCGGACGTGCGGTCCGCAACCCGTCCGTGCTGGAGCGCTACGCCGACCGGTTCCCGGCCGTCAAGTTCCAGACCACGGCCGAGTTCGTCGGCAATCCTCTGCTGGTGCCGGAAAAGAGCCTCGAGGTCAATGCCGGCACGATGCTGCGCGCAGCGCAGGCGACGTTCGAAGCGGACGTGTTCTGGCGCTCGATCGACGACTACATCACGGTGGCCTACGACCCGCACCTGGCCCGGCGCCTGCCGCTCAGTCCCGCGCACGTGTTTCGCTACGTGCAGGCCGACGCCGCCCGCTTCGCGGGCCTCGACCTGCGGGCCGAATCCGCGGCCGGGCGGTGGCTGAGCCTGCGCGGCGGCTGGTCGTTCGTGCGGGCAGAGGACCTGCTGTTCGACGAGCCGTTGTTCGGCGTGCCGCCGTTCGAGCAGCAGTACGCCATCGACATCCACGACCCGTCCCGGACGTGGTGGGTCGAGCTGCAGATCACCGCTACGGCGGATCAGAACCGCGTGGCGGCCGCGCGCCTGGAGTTGCCGACCAGCGGCTGGACGACAATCGACTTGGCGGCCGGCGGCGAGCTCGTCGAGGGCGTGACGCTGCGCGCCGGGGCACGCAACCTGACCGACGAGTTCTACTTCAACCACCTGAACTCGCTCGACCCGTTCTCCGGGCAGCGGATCGCCGAGATCGGCCGCAGTGGCTACGTCGGCCTGGAGTTCGCGTTCTGACCGGCAATCAGGCGGCGTCCGCCGCCGCGCGCCTCTGCTCGATCCACCGGTACAACGACGGGAGCACGAACAGCGTGAGCAGCGTGGAGGTGATCAGTCCACCGATTACGACCGTCGCCAGCGGCCGCTGCACCTCTGCGCCCGCGCTGGTCGCCAGCGCCACAGGGACGAACCCCAGGCTGGCGACGAGCGCCGTCATCAGCACCGGGCGCATCCTGCGCTCGGCGCCGCGGCGCACGGCGTCGTCAACCGACAGGCCCTGCTGCCTCAGGTCGAGGAAGTACGACACCATGACCACCCCGTTGAGCACCGCCACGCCGAACAGCGCGATGAATCCGACTCCGGCCGAGATGCTGAACGGCATGCCGCGCAGGAACAGCGCCAGGATGCCGCCCGTGGCCGCGATGGGAATGTTGAAGTAAATGAGCAACGCCGGCCTGACGGCGCCGAACGCGGTGTAGAGCAGCAGGAAGATCAGGAGGAGCGCGAGCGGCACCACCAGCACCAGGCGCTGCTGGGCGCGCTGCAGGTTCTCGAACTGTCCGCCGTATTCCACGGAGTAGCCCGGCGGCAGATCGACGTCACGAGCGACGGCCGCTTGCACGTCGGCGGCGAAGCTGCCGAGATCGCGACCGCGGACGTTCGCTTCGACCGTTATCCGCCGCTGGATCTGCTCGCGGCTGATCTGCGCCGGCCCCTCTTCGGTCCAGATGTCCGCCAACTGCGAGAGCGGAATCATCGCGCCGTCGGGATCGGAGACGCGAATGCTGCGGACATGCTCGGGATCGGCGCGCGCTTCGGCGCTGAACCGGGCCTGGAGCGGGAACCTGGCCTGCCCCTCCAGCACCTCGCCGATCACCTTGCCGCCCATCGTCTCGACCACCTCGAGCACCTCTGACGCGTTGATCCCGTAGCGGGCGATCTCGGTGCGATCGACGTTGATGCGCAGGAACGGCAACCCGGCGGTCTGCTCCGCCTTTACGTCAGCCGCACCGGGCACGCCGGACACGGTCTGCTGCACCGCTTCCCCGATGCGGCGCAACTCGTCGAGATCCGGGCCGTAGGCGGTCACCGCGAGGTCGGAACGGACGCCGGCGATCATCT
This sequence comes from Vicinamibacteria bacterium, assembly GCA_022820825.1. Lineage (GTDB taxonomy): Bacteria > Acidobacteriota > Vicinamibacteria > Vicinamibacterales > UBA8438 > JAAXGX01. The sequence goes on along the minus strand of JAJEEU010000075.1, from coordinate 63,888 downwards.
CCTGCATGCGCAGCTCGATCGGCTGCGAGTAGCTGAAGATGTTTCCCGGCACACGCTGCTCGAGCGCCCGATTGATCTCCTCGATCAGCGCCTCCTTCGTGTCGGCGGTCTCCCACTCGCTCTCGTCCTTGAGGATCGCGTAGATGTCGCTCGTCTCGACTCCCATCGGATCGGTCGGAATCTCGGCCTGACCGGTGCGCGACACGACGGTCAGCACCTCGGGAAATTCCAGCAGCGTCTGCTCCACGAGCGTCGTGCTCTTGATCGATTCCGACAGTGCGACGCTGGGCAGGCGCCAGGCCTGGACTGCGATGGCGCCCTCGTTCAGCTTGGGGAGGAACTCGGCTCCCATGAACGGGACTACCAGCAGCGACGCCGCGAATACTGCCGCCGCTCCCAACCCGGTCGTGCGCGGGTGCCCCAGCGCCTTGTCGAGGAGCGGCCGGTAGCGGCGCATCAGCCAGTTCACGACACGCGGCTCCCCCTCTGCGACGCGCCCCCGGAACGCAAGTGATGCGAGCACCGGCATCAGCGTCAGCGCCAGCACCAGCGACGCGACGAGCGCGAATATGACGGTCAGCGCCATCGGACGGAACATCTTGCCCTCGACGCCTTGCAACGTCAGGATCGGCAGATAGACGATGATGATGATCAGCACCGCGAAGAACACCGGCCGCGCCACCTCGCGCCCGGCCCAGCCGATCACTTCGTCGCGAATATGCTTGTCCCGCGTCTGCTGGAGGCGCCGCACGATGTTCTCCACCATGACGACCGAGCCGTCGACGATCAGGCCGAAGTCGATCGCGCCCAGGCTCATGAGGTTGCCCGAAATCCCCGCCTGCACCATGCCCGTGAACGCGAAGAGCATCGACAGCGGAATGGCCGCGGCCACGATCAACCCGCCGCGCAGGTTGCCGAGAAACAGCAGCAGCACGGCGATTACGAGCAACCCGCCTTCCACCAGATTGGTCTGCACGGTGGCAATCGTGCGTTGCACCAGGTCGGTGCGGTCATAGTAGGTGTCGATCTCGACGCCCGGCGGGAGGGTGTCCGCGATGCGAGCCAGCTCTTCGTCGACGCGCTGCGCGACGACGCGCGGGTTTTCACCCATCAGCATCATCACGACGCCGGTCACGATCTCGCCGCGGCCGTCACGGGTCACCGCGCCCTGCCGCACCATTGGCGCGAACGCTGTTTCGCCGAGGTTCCGGACATAGATCGGCACACCGTCCTCGGAGGCGGTGACGACGACGTTGCCGATGTCTTCCAGGGAAGCGATGAGGCCCTCGCCGCGAATGACGTACTGCTCCTGCGCCCGCTCGATATAGGCGCCGCCGGCGTTCGCGTTGTTCTCGCGCAGCGCCTCGTAGACCATGTCCAGCGACACGTTGTAGGCGACGAGCCGGTTGGGATCGAGCTGGATCTCGTATGTCTTCAACTCGCCGCCGTACGAATTCACCTCGACCACGCCCGGCACGGACCGCAGGCGGAAGCCGATCTGCCAGTCGAGAATGCTGCGCAGGTCCATCGCGGAATAGCCGTCGCCGCGCACCTCGAACTGGTAGATCTCTCCCAGACCGGTGCTGATCGGCCCCAGGCTCGGCGTTCCGTATCCCTCCGGGACCAGCTCGCGCGCCTCGGGGAGCCGCTCCATCACCAGGCGGCGCGCGAAGTAGAGGTCCATGGATTCTTCGAAGTAGATGTAGACCGAGGAAAGCCCGAACCGCGAGATCGAGCGGATCGAGGTAATGCCCGGCAGGCCGCTCATGGCGGTCTCCACCGGAAAGGTGACGAACTGCTCCACCTCCACCGGGCCGAGCCCCGGCGCCTGCGTGAGCACCATCACCTGGTTGGGCGTCACGTCGGGCACCGCGTCGATCGGCAGCCGCAGCATGGAGTAGACGCCCACGCCCGCCGCAAGCGCGGTCGCGGCCAGCACCAGGAACCGGTTGTGGAGCGCGAATTCGACTATGCGATGCATGTCAGTGCGAGTGGCCGATCCGCTCGTGCAGCAGCGCCGTCTTCAGATAGAAGCTGCCTTCCGCCACGACTTGATCGCCGGCGGCCAGGCCGTTGAGCACCGCTACGTGACCGGCCGTGGTAGCGCCGAGCGACACGTCGCGGCGCTCGAACGTGACCGGGCCCGTCCTTGTGAAGACTACCGGCTGTCCGTCGATCTGCTGCACCGCGTCTATCGGCACGGCCAGCGCGTCGATCATCTCGTTCGTCGGGACGGTCACCCGGGCGAACATGCCGATCTTCAGCCTGTCGTCGATGTTGTCCACCACGCAGCGCACGTGCGCGGCGCGGCTGTCTGCCTCGATGGTGTCGGAAACGTAGGTAATGCGGCCGGTGAACACCTGGTCCGGATAGGCGGCAGTCCGAATCGCGACCTCGGCATCGGCCTGAAGACGGCCCAGATCCGGCTCGTACACGTCGGCGAGCACCCACACCGTGGAGATGTCCGTAATCGTAAGCAGCTCCCGGCCCGGCTCGGCGAGGTCGCCGATGGCGACGCTGTAGTCGGTCACGACGCCGTCGAACGGCGCACGCAGGACGTTCAACGATGCCTCGCGATGCGATTCGACCGCCCTGAGGAAGTCGTCGTCGCTGCCCCCGAGCGGCGCCACTTCCAGCAGATCGTCGTCCGTCAGGCCGAACCGGTGGATCCGTTCCTCGATTCTGGTCACCTCGGCCTGGGCGCTCACCACGCTGGCCCGCGCCTGTTCGAATTCGGAGCGGCGCAACTCCAGCGTCTGCTGCGCTATGGCTTCGATGCCGACCAGTTGCTCCGCCCGTTCGAAGCTGCTGCGGCGCACGTCCAGATCGGCTTCGGCCTGGCGCCGGGCCGCCACGGCGCTGCGGTATTCGCCTATGTGATCGCCGAGCGCCACGTTGTCGTACCGCACCAGCGGCTGCCCCGCGCGCACGCGATCCCCGAGTCTCACGTCGACCCGCTCAATGATTCCCTCCGCCAGCGGTCGCAGGTGCACCACGCGCGACGTGTCCGGCGTGACGACACCCGTCACCTCCAGCGGCACCGGCAACTCGCGGTGCTCGGCAGCGACCAGGCGCATACCGGCGTTGCGCTGCGCCTCCTCCGGGATTTGCAGCATGCCGTGCTCGTCCTCGCCCGCGTGCGCGTCGTCGCCGGCATGCGCATCATCCTCGTGTGCTTCGGCCGCGTGGTCCTCCTCGTGCACTTCGCCCGCGTGGTCCCTGCCCTCGTGCATCCCGTCGGCGTGCCGATCGTCATCGTCGTGCGCCCCGCTGCAGGCGGACAGCACCACGGTTCCGAAACACACCGCAAGCCAGACAACCGCGGGCCGCCGGGGCTGAAACAGTGCCTGCATCGCCGGTATCCCCCCTTGAAGACAACTCTGTCGACACGCGCTACGACCCGCCGGCAGGCGATATGCCCACGGCAGCCGCCAGCTCGACCAGGCTGATGCGCAATTGATAAAGTGCCTGGTTGCGCACCTGCTGGGTCACCCGAAACTCCCGCTGCGCGTCCAGGAAATCGATCAACGCGGTCTCCCCCAACTCATACGACGCCTGGACGAGGTCGCGCGCCTCGCGCGCATTGCGCACGTAGTCCTGCTCCACGTAGCGCGCCCGCTCGGCGCTGATGTCGACGGCGTTGACCGCCTGCTGCAACTCGACGTCGACTGCAACCACGGCTGCTTCCTCCAGCGCCGCCGCGCGGCGGCGCTGCGCTTCGGCGCGCTGCACTCCACCTGGATTCAGGCTGCCGAAGAACGGCACCGGCATGCTGACTTCGAAGTCCATGGTGTGCGCGCCGAAGTCGCGGCGATAGCCCCACGCGGCGGTGACGTTGGGGACCTGCAACGCGCGCTGCCGCTCGATCTCGGTGCCGGCGCGCTCCCGGTTGCGGCGCGCAGCGCGGACGTCCGGCCGGCCGGCGATCGCCTCCGCCCGCAGGCTCTCCGCCGGAACGGTTACTCCGTCGGCCATGGCGATCACGCGTCCGCCCGTGGCGACCAGCGGCGGCGGGCGCAACGGATCGGCTGCCTCGACCTGCTGCTGCAGGTCCGCTGAGCCGAGCAGGCCCAGCAGCGCGACCCGCGCGTTGCTGATAGCCAGATCGGCCGTGTAGACCTGATCGACGAAATGCAGGCGTTCGACCTCCAGCCTCCGCAGCTCGGTGCCCGCCACTTCACTCGCCTCGAAGCGGGCCTGGGTCAGGGCAATGACCTGCTCCAGCTCGTCGAGCGCGGCGGCTGCGACGGTGCGGTCGGCCTGAGCCAGTGCGAGCTGGAAATAGGTCCGGCTTACATCGAGCTGGAGCCGCCGCAACGCGTCGGCGATCTCCGAACGGGCGACATCGACCCCCGCGGCGGCGGCCCTGACGCGGTGGCCGCGGCGGCCGGCGGTCTCGATCTCCTGCTCGAAGCGGACGATCAGTCCCTGTTCGTTCCAGAACGACGGCCGATTTCCGGAGAATGCCCCGTACTCCTCGCCTTCGACGGCGATCGAAGGATTGGGCCGGCTGCCCGCCTCGACGGCGTCGGCGCGGGCTATTTCCGCGAGGTTGCGGAAGGCGCGGAAGGCCGGATTCGCGACCTCGGCGATGCGCAGCGCCTCGGCGAGCGTCAATTCGGCCGGTATCGCCTCCGCCTCCTGCGCCGCCGCCGGAGCCGCCGTCAGACATGCGAAGCTCCAGGAGAGCACGATCAACCACTGTTTGACAGTCATTGAGCGCAGCGACTCAGTGTAGTTGATATGCGATTTCATGATCTAGTGGCAGTCGCACCCGAAGCGGGCGGTAGTCGAATCCGGCGCGCAACCCTTGACGGAGGCACGGCATCCCGCGATACTACCGTTGCACCCGGTCGCCGACCCGGTGCGGCGGTAGTGTTACTGCAAGCTGGCCTTGAGGCGAACCGACCATGAGCCCTGACCACCAGCGCGATTCGCACACGCACGACCATCATGATCATGACCACGCTGACGGCCACGAGCATGATCACGCCCACGAACACCATGATCACGATCATGGGCACGAGCACCACGCCCACGAACACCATGAGCATGATCACCATGACCATGGCCATCATCACCACCACCATCATGGCTTCGGTGGGCACGACCATTCGGCGGAGCTGCGCAACGCCAGCAAGCAGAGCCTGATCGGGGCGCTGGTCCTGATAACCGGCTACATGTTCGCCGAGGTGATCGGCGGCATCCTGTCAGGCAGCCTGGCGCTGATTGCAGACGCCGGACACATGCTGACCGACGCGGCGTCCATAGCCCTCGCCCTGGTAGCCATGCAGTTCGCCATGCGTGCGGAATCCGCCGAGCGCACGTTCGGTTTTCACCGCCTCGAGATTCTCGCGGCCCTGGTCAACGCGCTCACGCTGTGGCTCATCGCCGCCTGGGTGGTCGTGGAGGCTTTCCACCGCATCCAGGAAGTGCCGGAAGTCCAGGGCCTGCTGATGCTGTCCGTCGGCACCGTAGGCCTCATCGTCAACATCCTCGCGGCCTGGATACTTCACCGTTCGGCGGGGCACAGCCTCAACGTCGAGGGCGCGTTCCAACATGTCATAGCCGACCTGCTGGGCTCGGTTGGCGTCGTCATATCGGGCACCCTCGTTTGGGCTTTTGGATGGACACTGGCCGACCCCATCGTGAGCGTGGTCATCGCCGTCCTGATCCTGCTGAGCACCTGGCGGCTGCTCGCCAAGGTCGTGCACGTTCTGCTGGAAGGCGTACCCGAGCACGTCGACGTATATCGCCTATGCAGCTCGATGGAAGACGTGGAGGGCGTCGTGCTCATTCACGACATTCACGTCTGGACCATCGCGCAGGGTTACGACGCGCTCAACGCGCATGTTCTCGTGGATCGCGAGCTGCCGGCGAGCGAGCTGGACCCGTTGCTGCGGCGCCTGCGGAAGATTGCGTCGCGCGACTTCGGCATCCACCACATCACCATTCAGATGGAGCAGTCTCTCGAGGGCTGCACGGAGCATCATCACGTCGACCATCTCCACGCTCGCGAGCGCCCGGCACTGGAGGAACAAACCGAAACGGCATAGACCCGGTGCGGCTGTTCAGCGCCACGAAACCACATCGGCAACTGGTGGATAAACACGGGAGGACAAATCCATGGGTCACGATCACCACACGCACGAAGGACACGATCACAAGCACGGTCCCGGCTGCGGTCATACGGCGGTAACGCACGAGGGCCACACGGACTACCTGCACGACGGACACATGCACCACGAGCACGAGGATCACGTTGACGATCACACCGTGGCCGTGACGGACAGCAATCCCGACGCGTGCACGCCCGCCCATGCGTGCGACGGCCACGACGCTGGCCACCAGCACGGCGACGGCTGCGGCCACGAAGCGGTACCGCACGGCGACCACACCGACTACCTGGTCGAGGGCCACCTGCACCATCAGCACGGCGACCACTGCGACGATCACGGCGAGTTGAAGTAACGCACGGCGCGGCGCGCCGAACGCGACTCACTTCACCGGTGGGTTCCTGCGCCTTGCAGTTGCCCGCCGGGACTTCCATGGCTCAACTTGCCGCGGCGGTCGCCGCCCCCGCATTCGGCGCGTTGCTGTACGGCTGGCTGCATGAGCGGCCCGAAACCGTCCGTTATCTCGACGGCCTCATGTACGTCGCCGTGCCGGGACTGGTGGCATGGCAGGTGCTGCCGCACGCCTGGGCCCAGTACGGTCTGTTTGCCATTCTGGTCATGGCCGCCGGCATGGCCACGCCCAATCTGATCGAGCGCCTGTCGCGGGCGCTCGCACCGCACACCGACAACCTCGCGATCCTGGGAGGGCTGACCGGGCTGGGGTTGCATGCGTTCCTCGAAGGCGCGGCGCTAACGCCGGCAGACGCGAGCGTATCCGCGGCGGTGGTCCTTCACCGGGTGCCGGTCGGCCTCGTCATCTGGTGGATGCTGCGCCCCCGCCACGGATTCGCGGCGGGGGCGCTCGGCATAGGCGGAATCGGCGCCGCCACGCTGGCCGGCTACGCCGCCGGCGCGGAGCTGCTCCACGGCAGCGGCGTGGAGCTGTACCAGGCGTTCGTCGGCGGATCCCTGCTGCACGTCGTCTTCCACCAGAGCCGCCACGACCATCGTCACGGCCCCCACTAGAAGAACCGTACCGAATATCCCACCTTGAACCCGCGTCCGATCTCGGGCGCCAGATCCTTGATGAAGGACGTGTGGTTCCGGTACAGCTCGTTCGTCAGGTTGTACGCCGTGAACGTCAGGATGTGCGCGGTGTGCTGGCGCGGCCACACGTACGAGGCACGTATGTCCGCCACCACGTAACCGTCCGTCTCGGTCTCCCCGCGGAAGACGTTGTCCTGCTTCGCCGCGAACGTCACCTCCGGACTCACGGTGAACCCCCTGTACGGAACGTCGAGGCTCACCGTGCCGCGCAGCGGCGGAATGCGCGGCAGCGCCTGGTCGAGCGCCGTCAGCCGCGCGTCGACATACCCGAGGCCGAGGGTGGCCCAGGCCTCTCCCGCCAGCCGGAAGCTGCCGCGCGCGTCGAACCCCGTGAACCGGCTGTCGCCCTGCAGGAAATTGAACACCGGCAGAGTGTCCAGCACCTCGTCCGTGCGATCCCCGAAGATGAAGTTGTCGATGTCGTAGACGAAGAAATTGAGATCGCTGCGGACACGGTCGCTCTGGTGCCGCAGGCTCAGGTCGAGGCCGAGCGTGGTCTCGGCGTCCAGGTCCGGGTTGCCGACCTCGAACGCGAGATTGCCGACGTGCGGCCCGAAGTTGTAGAGCTCCTCCAGCGCCGGAGCGCGGTGCGAGCGGGTGAGGTTGGCCACGAAGGCGGTGTCCCCGCCCAGGTCGGCGTGCAGACCGATGGAGGCCGACGCGCCGATGAACTGCCGGTCACGCGGATCGGGCGCCTCGATGTCGATATCGTGCCCCTCCTCCTCGCCGTGGTCGTCTCCTTCGTCATCGTCCTCCTCGCCGTGGTCGTCCCCGTCGTCGTCATCCTCCCCTTCGTGATCCTCCCCTTCCTCGTCGCCCTCCTCGTCGTGGTCGTCTTCCTCGCCGTGTCCGAGTCCTCCCATGCGCTCCATGGCCCGGTAGTCGTTGCGTTCGACGCGGCCGCCGAACTGCAGGCGCAGGCGCCCGAAGTTGACTTCCTCATAGGCGAACGCCGCGAATGACGACAGGTCGGTACGCGGCGCCAGCGCCTCGACGCCGGTCGCCTCGAAGTCACGCACCTGCGTCCACACGCCGAACCTTCCGGAGATGTGTTCCGTCGGCCGCTGGTCCACTTCGGCCCGCACGACATAGGTACGGTTGTCGAATTGGGTTCCGACCGCTTCAATGCCGTTCTCGATCTCCAGCTCGTCGTGATTCCAGTCGATTACGTTCAGGCTGACCCGCACCCCCTCGATGGCGCGGTTGTCCAGGTTGCGCAGGCCGAGGTCGAACCGCCCGACGCGGCGCCGCGAATCCAGGTCGACCTCGCTTTCCTCCTCGCCCTCCTCCTCGTCGCCGTGGTCCTCGTCCTCGCCCTCGTCTTCGTCGCCGTGCTCTTCTTCCTCGCCGTGGGCCCCGTGGAACTCGTCCGCGAAAGGCACGCCGTAGCGGCCGTCCTCCACGTTGAATCCGCCGCTCACGAAGAACCGCTCCCCGAAGAAGCCGATGCCGGCGCGGGCGTTCGTCAGCTCGGTCGCGGAGTTGCCGATCGTGCCTTCCGGCGTGTCGTAGTCGCCCGTGCGGCGGGTGCTGCCGCCGGCCCAGAAGAGCAGGTTGTCCTGCGCGTGCTGCAGGCTGGCGTTGCTGCCGGCCTGCGCGTTGGCGCTGCCCGCGTCGGCAGTGAACTGCGCGCGGGTGCCTTCGAACAGCGAATCGCGGTAGCTCTCGTGCGGCGTGATGATGTTGACGAGCCCGCCGACGGCGTTCGAGCCGTACAGCAGCGTCGCCGGTCCCCGCACGATCTCGATCCGCTCGGCGCTGTTCGGGTCGATGGTAATGCCGTGATCGCCGGACTGGCTCGACAGATCGCCCGTGCGGATTCCGTCCTCCAGGATCAGCACGCGGTCGCCGTCGAATCCGCGGATGATCGGCCGGCTCGAACCCGGACCGAAGCTCCGGCTGGCAATGCCGGGCTCCCGCTGCAAGGCGTCTCCGAGACTGCCGTGCGACTGCCCCACGAGATCGAACGAGTCGAGCGTCGTAACTGCATTGAATGCCTCGAACGTCGTTTGTGCACCACCCGCCGCCGCGGTGACGGTCACCTCCTCATGTATGGGAGACAGACCGAGCTCGAAGTCGACCGTGGCCGTTCCGCCCGGGGTCAACGCAATCATCTGCCGGCCGGCCGTGAGGTGCTCCCGCTGGGCCAGCACTTCATAGGATCCGGGCGGTACGTCGCCAATCTCGAACGCACCGTCCTCGCCGGTCAGCCCGACCAGGCCCGCTTCGACGATCAGCACTACGGCGCCGTGGACCGCCCCACCGTTCTCCGCCAAAGTCACCGTGCCCTGCACGGTGCCGCTCTCCTGCGCCCGGACCGGCGCCGCCAGCGCGGCGAACGCCGCAAGCACGGCCAGGACGATGGCCGTAAACGGACTGCTTCTCACATGTCGATGCATTGGTCTTCCCCTCCGGCGTGCGCCATCGCGGGCGCACCAGGTTTCCGTGAAGCGATCGACGCGGAGCCCGCGGCGCACCGCGCAGACTGCACTACAGTCCCGCCGGGCGCGCCGGGCAAGCGCCGGCCGCAACGAACAACTGAATTGATGGAACGAGCTGCCGGGAAACTACGCGGGAGGTGCGCGGGCGGGGAGCTGCGAGGTGTGATCTGCGGCGAACCACGGCGGCGTGACCGCGGGAACGCCGGGCTCCGGCGTGTCGGCCGGCCCGGTCGGCAAGGCGCCGACGAGGTCGGCGACCGCGTGGTGCCGCAGCGAGCAGACAGCGCAATCCTGATCTGCGTCGTGCGGACCATGCCAGACGGTGGAGATCGACGTTGCACCGATCAGCGCGACCGCCAGAACGACGATCCACGTGCGCCAATCAGGGCCACGTCGAGTGAACCCTCCGTGCATGATGGCTCTCCCTCCTACCATGGAAGATGGCGAGCGTATTCTCCGCCAGCCGCCCCCCCGAGCGCAAGTCGGGTCGGCGCGCGGCCCGTGACGGCGCGGCCGCGGGGGGTTGCGCGCCGTTCGCGCCGGCGGGTAGACTCCATATTGGTGCGGCAGTTGGAACCCTCGTATACGGCGCAGTTGGGACCTTCGCATACGGCTGATGAGACCACCCGTTGGCAACGACGAAACGCTCGTCGCTGACCTCCTTGCCATTGACCCGGCGTTGCGGCACGGGCTTGAAGATCGCGGCGGGGTGTCGTCGATCGGCCGGGGTCTGGCGGTCAGGGGCAACATCGACGCCTCGACCCACCTTGTAATCGAAGGGCACGTCGACGGTCAGATAAATGCGCCGGAGCACGGCGTAGCGGTGGGCACGCACGGAAAGCTGAAGTCGGACATCTTCGCCCAGAGCATCACGGTCCGGGGCAACGTGAAAGGCAACCTGACCGCGACGCGCAGCGTGAAGATCCTGGCCGACGGCCGCGTAGAAGGGCGCCTGGTCGCACCGCGGCTTGCGATTGACGACGGGGCGGTATTCAACGGCCGGGTCGACCCGAACCTTGCCGAAGCCGCCGCCGCGGTGAAGCTCCACCATCTCAAGGCGGGCACTTCGAAAGCCGCCTCCTGAGTCCCGCCTCCCCGCGTGTCTGCCTCCGCTGCCGTCCGCGACCTGGCCGACCGGCTGAAGCTCGGTGAGCAGGTCGAGCCGTTTCGGGAGCGTTGCTGGACACCCGCGGCCGCGCGGCGGCGGGTGCTGCACCTCGAGGACGTCTCGGCCATCCCCTTCCTGACGGCAATCGCGGGCGTCGAGGAGTACCAGCACCGCGCGCGGGTCCGCGCGGAACCGGGCGACCTGTACGCCACCGTGACACCGCCCGACCCCGAGTATGAGACCTATTGCCGGGAGCGGCTGCTGCTCGGAGACGCCTGCTGGCTGGCGGCAGGCGACGGCGACAACCGGCTGGCCATCGCCCGCGGCTGCAGCGCAGGCGCAGCGTTCGACCGGCTCGCCGACGGCGCGCGCCGGGCGGGGGGGCTCACCATCCACCCCTATATGTCCACGGAGGACGTGTGGACGCTCGCGGCGTGCCTCGCCGCCGCGGCTGCGGTTCCGGTGTCCGTGCTCGGCCCGCCGCCGCCGGTGACCTGGATCGCCAACGACAAGGCGCTCTTCGCCGAGCTCGTCGAGCGCGTGCTCGGCCCCGGCTGGATGCCCGAGTCACATGCCGTCACGTCCCCCGAAGAGTGCGCCGCGATGTTGTGCACCCTGGCCGCGCGCTACACGGGCGTCGGCCTGAAGCGCACGCGTTGCGCGTCCGGCACCGGCAACCTGGTGCTCGAGGCGGCGGCGCTCCGCTCCGGGGAGCGGGATGCAATTGTCACCGGCGTCCGCGCCTTTCTCGAGCGCACCGACTGGCGGCCGCCCGAACCGATCCTTGCCGTCGCCTGGGAGGAAGCGGCGGCGTCGCCGTCGACCCAGTGGTGGCTTCCGGCGCCGGCGGACGGTCTCCCGCGCCTCGATGGAATCTACGAGCAGATCCTCGCGGGGGAAGAACGGGTGTTCGTCGGCAGCCGGCCGTCCATGCTTCCCGCACGGGTAAACCGGGCCCTGGCCGACGCCAGCCGGGAGATCGCCGGCGCGCTCCAGGCGCTCGGCTACGTCGGCCGCTGCTCGTTCGACCACCTGGTGCTCGGCGATCCGGACGGAGACTTCGCCGTGCGGTTCACGGAATGCAACGGGCGCTGGGGCGGCACCAGCACGCCGATGCACCTCGTCGACCGGATCGTGTCGGAGCCGCGCCCGCCGTACCGGGCGCAGGACTTCGTGCACGACGGGTTGCTGTCGGTCAGCTTCGGGGAGGTGCTGGAGCGGGTAGGCGGCGAGGCGTTCGACGCCCGCACCCAGACCGGCCGTTTCATCTTTTACAACGTGGGTCCGTTGCAGGGTTGCGGAAAGCTCGACGTCATCGCCCTGGGCGCAACGCAGGGGGACGCCGAACGGGCCATGGTCGATGACCTGCCGCGCCTGCTGGGCCTCTAGGCGCGCGCCGCATGGCCGCATGCACCGCCGATCGGAGAGAATGAACGCAAGATGATTCCAGCTCCGCCCAACGAGGTCTTCCAGCGCATGGTCGACCTGCGCCGCCACTTCCACCGGCATCCCGAGCTCTCGTTCGAGGAGGTCGAGACTGCCCGGGCGATCATGGCCGAGCTCGACCGGCTCGGGATCCCGTACGAGTACGGCGGGGCCGGCAGCGGCGTCGTGGGCCGCCTTGCGGGCACGGATCCGGCCGCGCCGACGGTAGCGATTCGGGCCGAGATGGACGCGTTGCCGTGCGTGGAACGGACGGCGCTGCCGTTCGCCTCGGAAACACCCGAGACGATGCACGCCTGCGGCCACGACGCCCACATGGCCATGCTGCTCGGCGCCGCGGACATGCTGCGGGCGTCGCCCCCGGCCGGCAACGTCCTGCTCGTGTTCCAGCCGGCCGAAGAGCGCGGCAACGGCTCGCTGGTCATGCTGCGCTCGGGCATGCTGGACGGTGCGGACGCCATATTCGGCGTCCACGTCACGCACCACTACGAGGTGGGCGAGATCATGGTGACGCGGGGTACGGTCACCGCGCGCGCCGACCGCTTCACGATTCGCGTGCGCGGCCGCGGCGGACACGGCGCGCGGCCGCACGAGGCGGTCGACGCCGTCGTCATCGCGGGGTTCCTCATCACCTCGCTCCAGACTCTGGTTTCGCGCACGATCAACCCGGCGTTCCCGTCCGTCGTCACCGTCGGGTCGGTCCGCGCGGGCAGCGCCCCGAACATCATTGCCGAGGATGCGGTGCTCGAAGGCACCATCCGCACCACCCGCCACGAGGCGCGGCAGCAGATCGTCGACGGCCTGCACCGCATGGCCAACGCACTGGGACACCAGCACAACGCGGAGATCGCGGTGACCATGGGCGAATGGTCGCCGCCGGTCGTCAACACCGACCGCGAGACCGAGGTCGCGCGGCGGGCCGCGCAGCGCGTGGTCGGACCGGATGCGGTCGTCGAGCAGGACTATCCCAGCATGGGCGCCGAGGACTTCTCGTACTACCTGCGCGAGATTCCGGGCTGCTACGTGCGCATCGGCACGCGCGGAGCCGACGGCGAATACATCCCGCTGCACAGCCCGCTGTTCGACGTCGACGAGAATGCGCTGAAGGTCGGCGCCTGCTTCTTCGAGCGCGTGGCGCACGAGGCCGCTGCCCGCCTTGGCCGCCCGCGCGCCGATACCGCAACCGAGGCAGTATGAGAGCCGGGGTGCGCGGCGCGGCAGCGTGGATCGCCGTGTCCGTGCTGGCCGTGCCGGGCTCTGCCTGCAACCAGGACTCGCGGCCGCTCGACTGGAACGCCGTCGAGGCGATCATCGCGGACGAGTACCCGGACGTGCCGCGCATGAGCACGGCCGAGCTGGCCGCGGCGCTCGCGGCCGACCCGGCAAGAGTCCTGGTCCTTGACGCGCGCGCGGCGGACGAGTTCGCGGTGAGCCGTCTGCCGGGCGCGCACCTCGTGGGCTCCGACGCCGACACCGCGGCCCGGCTGGCCGCGGCGGCGCCAGGCGCGCGCGTCGTGGTCTACTGCTCCGTCGGCTACCGCTCGGCGGCGCTCGTCGACCGCCTGCGTGAGCGCGGGCACGCCGACGCCGTCAACCTCGAGGGGTCCATCTTCCGCTGGGCCGGCGAAGGGCGGCCAGTGTACCGGGACGGGACACGCATCGAGCAGGTGCACCCGTACGACGACCGGTGGGGCGCCCTGCTGCCCCGCTCGCTGTGGGCGTACGCACCGTGAAGGTCCGCGTGCCAAAATATTCTCACTGCGGGGGACATCGATGAGACTCAAGCTCTACATGCTCACCATCACGTCGCTGGCCGTATTGGCGGCGGGCGCCGCGGCGCCCGCCGACGCCTGGGCGCAGCGCGGCGCCACCGACGGAGAGTGGCGCAGCTACGCGGCGGACAACGGCGCCACCAAGTACTCGCCGCTCGATCAGATCGACCGCGGCAACTTCGCCGATCTGGAGGTGGCGTGGCGCTGGAAGTCGGCCGACGCCCACGTGAGCACGACAACCGCGGACGGCGGGGAGTGGTGGTCGAGCCTGGACAACATCGTCGAGTACCTCGAAGAGCAGAACCCGAACCTGTACCGCAGGCAGAACTCGCCGCGCATCTCCATGATGCAGGCGACACCGCTGATGATCGACGGCGTCCTGTACTTCAACACGGCGCTCTCGCAGGGCGTGGCGGTGGATGCGGAGACGGGCGAGACCATCTGGGTGCACAACCCCAAGAGCTACGAGGAAGGCACCACCACGATGACCGTCACGTGGCGGCAGCGGGGCGTGGCGTACTGGACCGACGGCACGGACGAGCGCATCTTCTGGGGCACCGGCAACGGCTACCTGATCTGCGCGCAGGCGGAAACCGGCCTGCCCTGTCCGGACTTCGGGGAAGGCGGCCGCGTCGACCTCACGGTCGGGCTGCCGCGGGCCGACCGCAACGAGCGCGACTACCTGAACGCCATGCTCTACTCCGTCCAGTCGCCGCCGATCGTGGTGCGCGACGTGGTCATACACGGGTCGTCCATCGCCGACCGGCGCATCATGCAGGAAGCCGTTCCGGGCTGGGTGCGCGCCTGGGACGTGCGCACCGGCGAGCACAGGTGGGATTTCCACACGGTGCCGCAGGAGGGTGAAGAAGGGGTAGAGACCTGGCTCAACGACTCGTGGCGGTACTCCGGCAACGCCAACGTGTGGACCTGGCTGAGCGGCGACGACGAGCTCGGCTACGTCTACCTGCCGACCGGCACCCCCACGAACGACTACTACGGCGGCCACCGGCCGGGCGACAACCTGTTCGCCGAGAGCATCGTATGCGTCGACGTCGAGACCGGGCGCAAGGTGTGGCACTTCCAGGCGGTGCACCACGGGCTGTGGGACTACGACTTCCCGGCCGGGCCCAACCTGCTCGATGTCACCGTCGACGGCCGTCCGATCCAGGCGCTGGCGCAGGTCAGCAAGCAGGGATTCCTGTATGCATTCGAGCGGGCCACGGGCGAGCCGATCTGGACCATCGAGGAACGTCCCGTGCCGACCGACAGCAACATTCCGGGCGAGGTGCCTGCGCCGACGCAGCCGTTCCCCACCAAACCGGCGCCGTTCGAGTATCAGGGCACGTCGATTGACGACCTGGTGGACTTCACGCCCGAGATTCGCGAGCTGGCGATCCAGGCGGTCGAAGGCTTCCGCCTGGGACCGCTGTTCACGCCGCCGGACCGCGCCGTTCCGGGCGTGACGCGCGGCACGCTGTTCCGGCCGCCGGGCGCCGGCGCGGCGAGCTGGTCGGGCGCGGCGGTCGACCCGGACACCGGACTGCTCTACGTGCCGTCGACCAACCACTCGACGGTGATCCGCTTCTACAGCCCGGAAGGCCAGGGCGGCAACCTGCGCTTCACGCACGGCGCGCCCGAGGACGTCATACTGGCCGGCAACGGTGGGCGCGACCTGCCCGCGATGCCGCAGGGCCTGCCGTTGTTCAAGCCGCCCTACACGCGGATGACGGCGATCGACATGAACACCGGCGAGCACGCGTGGATGATTCCGACCGGCAACGGCGACCGGATCCGCAATCATCCGATGCTGCGCGACCTCGACCTGCCGCCGCTGGGCGGCGACTGGGGCCGCAGCGGACCGCTCGTCACCGAGACGCTGCTGATGCTCGCGTTGTCGGTGGGCGGCAGCAACGGCGGTCCACGCTTCGTGGCCTACGACAAGGCGACGGGAGAAGAGCTGGCTTCGGTCGATCTGCCGAGCGGGGCGCTGGGCGCGCCCATGACCTACATGGCGGGCGGCAAGCAGCACATCGCGCTCACCGTCGGCGGCAACCCGCCGGAGCTGATCGCACTCGCGCTCCCGTAACCAGTCGGCCACGCCCGTCGCGAAGCGGAGGCGGGCTACCTGCCGGCGGCGGCCTCTTCCGCGCGCGCGCCGGCCAGGATGCTCTCCATCGAGTAGTTGCCCTCGTGACAGGCGAACTCGAACAGCGGATCCTGCGTCTGCTTGAGAAAGAGCCTGATCGTCCACGGTCGAACCCACGTCGTGGGGTCGTACATCGTGACGTCCTGCTGGATGGTGTCGGGCGCGACACGGGTCCACCGTTCCACCAGCCGCAGGTGCTCGCTGGAGCGCAGGAAGCGGGACTGGGGCGAGTAGTTGGCGGTCTCGATCACCAGCGTCTCGCCCTCCCAGCGGCCGCGTGCGCTGCCGGTCCACAGCCGGATCCCGTCGTCTATCTGCGGCCGTCCGTCCAGCGGGATCACGCGCGCGACGTGGCCCTGCTCCTGCAGGATCGCCACGTGGTCGGTCGTCTGGACGATCAGGAAGTAGCTGTTGTAGCCGCCGAGCACGCGCGGCGACGCGAAGTTCAGGCAGCGGTCGTTCATCGGACGGAATTCCGGACCGTCCGAGGGATGCGCGGCGGCGTAGGCCGCACGCTCCGCGGCGCGCCGCTGCGCGGCCGGGGTCACCGGCGGGATGCGGCCGTCGGGGGGGTCGATGATCAGCGACGTGCGGTTCTCGAGCTCACGCTCGACCAGCCAGAACGTGTTGTAGTCGCCGGTCTGGTCGTCGAAATCCTGGTACGTCGAATTGCCGAGCGCCCGCTGGAACAGCCGGTCGCCCAGGAGGTGGCCGGCCTGCTCCGCCGTGTCCCGAAATGCGGCCACGCGCTGATGCAGCTCGGCAAGCTGCTCCGCCGACAGCTCCCGGTCGCCCAGGATCTCGGGGCGCTGCATCGGGGTGGCGCTGTTGTTGGCCCAGAACCCCCGGAGATCCGGCTGGCCATCGGGCGTCCGGGGCGCCGTCCAGCCGGCATCGTGCGCGTCCGGCTGTCCCGCGGCCGGCGGCGGCGCCAGCGCCGTGAGCACCAGCACCGCGGTTGTGACCGCGAGCGGACAGCCCCTCATCTTCCGTTGCCCAACCGCGCCGGCGGAAGGCTACTCCGAGGCGGCGGTCTCCGCTTCTTCCGCGCGCGCGCCGGCCAGGATGCCGGGCATCGCGTAGTTCCCCTCGTGGCAGGCGTACTCGAAGAGCGGATCCTGCGTCTGCTTGAGGAGGATCATGACCGTCCACGGCCGGGTCCAGGTGGTCGGGTCGTCAAGCGTGATTTCGTGCCGGATCGTATCGGGCGCGATACGTGTATAACGCTCCACCATCCGCAGGTTCCGGCTCGCTTGCTGGTAGCGGGCCTGCGGCGAGAAGTTGGCGGTCTCGATCACCAGCGTCTCGCCTTCCCAGCGGGCGCGGGCGTTGCCGTTCCACAGGCGGATGCCGGCGTCGACGTGGGGCCGTCCGTCGAGTGGAATGAGGCGTGCCTCATGGCCCATCTCCTGCAGAATCGCAACGTGGTCGGGCGTCTGCAGGATCTGGAAGTAGCTGTTGTAGCCGGCGCCCATCCGCGGCGCGCCGAAATGCAGGCAGCGGTCGCCCAGCGTGCGGTCCTCCGGGCCGTCCGAGGGATGCGCCGCCGCGTACGCCCGGCGCTCCGCAGCCCGCGCCCGCGCGGCCGGCGTCAGCGGCGGGAAGCGGCCGTTCGGCGGATCGACGATCAGCGACGTCCGGTTGTCGAGCTCGCGCTCGACCAGCCAGAACGCATTGTAGTTGCCGGTGATCACGTCGAAGTCCTGATAGGTGGCGTTGCCGAGCGCCTGCTGGAAGAGCCTGTCGCCGAGCAGATCGCCGGCCTGCTCGGCGTCCCGGAACTCGGTGATCGTCTGTTGCAGTTGCGCCAGCTCTTCCGCGGTGAGCGTCGCCTTGTCCCCCAGGATCTCCGGCCGCTGCATCGGGGTGGCGCTGTTGTTGGTCCAGATCCCCTGCAGGTCGGGCTGGCCATCCGGCGTGCGCGGCGCCGTCCAGCCCGCATCGCGCGCGCCCGACTGTCCGGCGGCCGTGGACGGAACCATCCCCGCAAGCACCAGCACTGCGAGCACTCCGGCGAGATAGCGGATATTCATGTCACCTCCTGCTTGGGAACTGCATGACAGTATCGCGCGCTTGACGGCCGGAAGCAACGTAACCGGCGGGCGAAGTACGGAAGGGGACGGCGAGCATGGCAGTAGCCGTCCCCAGGCCGCGCACAGCGCGGCCCGCCGGCCACGGAGTGGGGCGAAGGGGTCCCCGCGAGTGGCCGGCGGGGGTTTGGGGCGCAGCCCCATGTAACAATTGCCCCGTGCCAGAGCCGGTCCACATCGCCTTCCTCGGCTGCGGTTTCATTACCGGCGTGCACAGCCGCCACCTGCGCCGGCTCGGATCCGGCGTGCACCGGAGCTACGCCAGCCGCGACGCGGCGAAGGCGGAGGCGTTCCGCCGGCGGCATGCCGGACAGCAAAGCTACGGCAGCTACGACGGCGCCCTCGGCGACCGGGATGTCGACGCGGTGGTCATCGCCGTTCCGCCCCGCCTGCACCTGGAGCTCGCGCAACGCGCGCTCGCCGCCGGCAAGCACGTGCTCATCGAGAAGCCGGCCTGCCTGACGCTCGCAGACTACGAGCAGGTGCGCGCGGCCCGCGACGAGTCGGGGCGCGTGGTGCTCGTGGGCGAGAACGACCACTACAAGCCGCTGGCCGTCTGCCTGCGGCGCCTGCTCCGGGAGGGGGCCATCGGAGAGATGCTCTTCGCGCAGTTCACGACGCTGGCGAAACGGCTCAAGGCGGCCGCGGACTGGCGCAACGACGAGGCGCTGGCGGGTGGCGACGCGTTCTTCGAGGAGGGGATCCACTGGCTGCACCTCGCCAACAGCCTCGGGCCCGCCATCACGACGGCCCACGGCTACCGCCCGGAGCTGCCGCGCCGCGCCCCCGACACGCGCGGGAAGAGCATGCTCGTGGCCTTCCGCTACGACAACCACGCGGTCGGCACGCTTTACTACTCGCGCGAGACCCCGTCGCTGCTGCGCGGCCTGCGGCTGTCGAAGCTGATCGGCCGCGACGGGATCATCACGTTCGAGTCGAACGGCGGCTTCGTGCTGGTGCGCGGACGCGGCATGCCCCGCCTGTTGTTTCCCGGCATGCGTGACATCCGGGGCTACCAGGCGATGTACCGCGACTTCATCGCGGCCATCCGCGGCGGGCCGCCGCCGCAGATGAGCCTCGAGGCGGCCATGGCCGACCACCGCGTCATGGATCAGGTCTACGCGGCGGTGGAACCCCGGGAGCGCTAGCGCCTCGTGGCAGACGAGCGGTGGGACGTCATCATCGTAGGCTCCGGGGCGGGCGGCGGCACGCTGGCGCAAGCCCTGGCCCCCACGGGCGCCAGCATCCTGATCCTCGAACGCGGCGACTTCGTTCCCCGGGAAGCCGAGAACTGGGATCCGGAGGCGGTCTGGAAGCAACTGCGCTACCGCACGACCGAGCGCTGGCTCGACGAGGCGGGCCGGGAGTTCCGCCCGTACACGCACTACTGCGTCGGCGGAAACACGAAGTTCTGGGGCAGCGTGCTGTACCGCCTGCGCCGCGAGGACTTCGAGGAAACGGAGCATGCCGACGGCGTATCGCCGGCCTGGCCGATCGGCTACGACGCGCTGGAACCGTACTACGAACGCGCGGAACGGCTGTATCAGGTGCGCGGCGAGCGCGGCGCCGACCCGACCGAACCGCCGCGCGGCCCGTTTCCGCATCCGCCGGTTCCGCATTCGGACGAAATCGCGGCGATCGTCGAGCGGCTCCGCGGCCAGGGCCTGCACCCGTCGCCGCTGCCGCTCGGGCTGCTGAATCCCGGGCAACCCGGCGGCTGCGTGCTGTGCGACACCTGCAACTCCTTCCCGTGCCGGGAGCATGCGAAGAGCGAGGCCGAAACGTGCTGCGTGGAGCCGATCCTCACGCGCGACAACGTCACGCTGTGGACCGGCGCGCTGGCGCGCCGGCTGCTGACCGATCCGGCCGGCCGGCGGATCGACGCGGTGGAGGTGGAGCGCCACGGCGAGATCAAGCGCGTCCGCGCGCCGCTGGTGGCCGTGTCGTGCGGCGCCGCCAACTCGGCGGCGCTGCTGTTGCGCTCCGCCACCGACCGGCACCCGGCGGGGCTGGCCAACTCCTCCGGCCTGGTGGGCGCACGCTACATGGCGCACCTGGCCACCATGATGCAGGGGTTTCATCCGTTCCGGAAGAACCGCACCGTGTTCCAGAAGACTGTGGCGATCAACGACTTCTATCTGCGCGGACCGGACACTCCCTACCCGCTCGGACAGCTCCAGTCGCAGGGCCGCACGCACGGCGTCATGGCGCAGAGCGTGGAGCCGCGGGTGCCGCTCTGGGCCTACGACGCCTGGATGGCGCGCGGCGTCGACTGGCTGGCGATGACCGAGGACCTGCCGCGCAGCGAGAACCGCGTGACGCTCGCAGCGGACGGCCGCATTCGACTGCGGTATCGTCCGAACAACATGGTGGCCCACAAGCGGCTCGTGCGGGAGATGAAGCGCATTTTCCGGCGGCTCGGTTTCTGGGTGGTGGTAACCCATTCGCACGAGGCCCGCAACACCACGCACCAGTGCGGCACGGCCTGTTTCGGCAGCGACCCGCGCACATCCGTGCTCGACCCGTACTGCCGGGCGCACGACGTCGAGAACCTCTTCGTCGTGGACGCGTCGTTCTTTCCGTCTTCGGCCGCCGTCAATCCCGGCCTGACCATTGCGGCGCAGGCGCTGCGCGTCGCCGATCACATGCTCGAAGCCGATTTGAGGAGAGCCCCGTGAAGGTCCGATCGTTCAGCCACACCGGCATCACCGTGTCCGACTTCAACGCCGCCGTGAAGTTCTACTGGGAGGTATTCGGCTGCCCCCTCGTGGGCGTCTCGGACGCGCCGGCCGAGCGCGTGCGCGGCTTCTTCGGCGTCGACGCCGAGGCGCCATCGTGCAAGATCGGGTGGATCCGCGTCCCGGGCGGCGCGGTCATCGAGATATTCGGGTTCGAGCCGCGCCAGGAGCCGATAGACGTACCGTGGAACCGCGTCGGGCTGACCCACATCTGCTTCAACGTGCGGAACACGCAGCGGTGGTACGACTACCTCGTCGCCAGGGGCGTGGAGTGCCTCGGCCCGCCCGAGCGCTCTCCCCGGGGCCATACCCTCTTCTTCGCGAAGGATCCGGACGGCAACCTGATAGAGCTGACGGACCTCCGCCACATGTACCACGTGCTGGCCTGGCTCGGCCCGCTGGGCGGCCTGCTGTTCCGCCACGGCATGTACCGGAAGTACTACGAATAGCGGTGCCGGAAGAGGCCGCGGATCGTCTGGTTGCATCGCGGAACCGCATCGTGTAGCGTTCAAAACAAGGGTCTTGAATACCACGAGTGCAATCGCACGACGCCTAGCAGCCTGTGGCAAAACCCCGCGTCGCACCGAGAGCGGTGAGGCGCGTGGCTGGCAAGGCGCGAAGAGCGAGCATATTCGAAGATATGTGAGCGATGAGCAACGCAGTCCAGGCGCGATGCATCGCCGCTCGAATGCAGTGGGGTTTTGCCACAGGCTGCTAGAGCCGACGCCGCAATGACGACAGCCAGCAACGGTTCAACGCGGACCGGCCCACCGGCGTCCATGCTCGGCCGGTTGTGGCGATTGGCCGACGAGGCGCCGCTGGCCGTCCGCGTATTCGTCGCTCTGGCGGCCCTGCTCGTCGTGACCATCACGGCGACGTCAGCGACGCTCCTCTACAACTCGGCCAACACGCTGCGCGACGAGGCGGAGGCGAACGCCGTCCGCCTCGCGGAGTTGCTCGCGGACAGCTACGCCGAAATGGGCGAGATCTCGCTTGCCAACGTCGCCCGCACCCTCGACGCGACGCTCGATACCCAGATGACGGCCCAGGCGCGCGTCGCCGCCGAGATGGTGGCCGCGGCCGAGGCGGCCGGATACGATGCGGCGCGCCTCAACGCAACGCTCGACGAGATCACGCGGGACACGGTAATCGACGAATTCTGGATCACGGACGAGGTCGGCTTCTCCTACCTCACGAACGTCAAGGACGAGGCCGGCGCGCGGGTGCCGTTCCGGTTCGATCCCGATCCGGCCGTGCAGCCGCAGGCCTCGAAGTTCTTCGTGCTGCTGGCGGCCCCGCCGGACGACGACGGCTTCATCGTGCAGCCGGCCGTCGTGCGCGAGATCGACAACGATATCGTCAAGTACGTGGGCGTCGGCGGCGTCGACCAGTCGCGCATAGTGCAGGTCGGCAACCTCTTCAATTTCGGCGACCAGGAGATCCTGTCTAACCTGGCCGCCTCGGAGCGGGGCGACGTTTCGGACGTCATCGAGGGGATTCTCGGCCAGCAGATGACGGGCCAGGCCGAGCTGGTCCGACGCTTCGTCGCAGCGGCGGAGGAGGGCGGCTGGTCGGCCGCCAA
Organism: Vicinamibacteria bacterium; assembly: GCA_022820825.1. Classification (GTDB taxonomy): domain Bacteria; phylum Acidobacteriota; class Vicinamibacteria; order Vicinamibacterales; family UBA8438; genus JAAXGX01. The sequence goes on along the minus strand of JAJEEU010000075.1, from coordinate 41,345 downwards.
AATCAACGAGCGGCTGCTGCACATCGCCGGCACGACGGTCATCGGCGAGGTCCGCGTCGCCGACGCGAGCGGCGAGGTGCTGTATTCCAACCTGCCCGCATCCGAGACTCCGGATCTGGTCGGCGCCATGCCGTACTTCGAGGAGTTCGCCGCGGCGCTCGGCGGCTCCAGCCTGTTCCATGAGCATCCGTCGGAACCGCGCCCGTCGGACGGCCTCGTCTACAAGTACGTCGCGGCTACCGACCCGGACAAGCAGCGGATGGTGCAGGTCGGCATCCTGATCGAGAGCAGCTACGGCAACCTGCTCTATTCCGTGTACCAGCGCGAGGCCGACGTGCTGGTCCGCTCCCAGAACATAGACACGATCTGGATCGTCAACCAGGATCGGGAGCTGGCGGCGGTCGCGCCGCGGCTGGCCCTGCAGTCCGGCGACGACCAGGCGAGTCTCGTCGAGCAGTTCGAGAGCGGCGCGGGTGTGATGGTGCAGACGGCCATGGCCGATCAGCGCGTGACCAGCCGGGCCAGCCTGAGTCTCTTCTCTCCCGAGACGCGCGGCATCGTCGTAGCGGCGCCGATCATCAACACCGGCGGCATCGCCATCGGCGCGCTCGCCATCGAGGTCGGTCTCGATGAGATTGCCGGCACCGTCATCCGCGAAGGCCTGAACACGACGGCCATCGCGTTCCTGCTGCTCGTGCTGACCGGCGGCGGGGCGCTGTGGGGCTCGCGGAAGCTCACGAGCCCCATCGAGACGATAGCCGAGGCGGCGAAGCAGGTGGAAGGCGGCACGCAGCCAGAATCCCGGGAGATGGAGGTCGTGCTCCGCCGCGGAGACGAGATCGGGCGACTTGCACGCGTGTTTTCCGACATGACCGTGCAGGTTTTCAACCGCGAGGAAGAGCTCGAGAAGCTCGTTGCCGCACGTACGCAGGAGCTGGAAGCCAGCAACCGGCAACTGCGCCTGGCGTACGAGGCGATGGAGCAGGACCTCGAGATGGCCAAGGTCGTGCAGGCCGCGCTGGTGCAGCAGGGCAATACCAATGTCGGCAACCTGACCGGCCACGCCCGCATGACGCCGGCGCAGATGGTCGGCGGCGACCTGATCGAGATGCACGTGCCGGAGGCCGGCAAGCTGTTCGTGGCCCTCGGCGACGTATCCGGCAAGGGCGTGGCCGCCGCGCTGTTCATGGCGGCGTCGAGCGCCGCCATCAGGGCGGCGTCCGCCGACCCGATCGGAGTCGACGTCATCGCGGCCGACATCAACAACCGGCTCTGCGCCGAGAACCCGATGGGGCTGTTCGTCACCTGTCTGCTCGCGATCTTCGACCTCGAGACCGGCACGGTGGAGTACACCTGCGCCGGACACGATCCGGCGCTGCTGATCAAGCCCGACGGCAACCGGGAGTCTCTGCCGACCACCGGCGACATGGCCATGGGGATCATGGAGGACTTCGACTACTCCAGTCGCCGGGCGCAGCTCGCGCCGGGCGACACGTTTTTCGTGTACACCGACGGCCTGACCGATGCGGTGAACCGCAAGGGCAAGCTCTTCGGACACCAGGGGCTGGAGCGCGCGCTCGACGGCGCCGGGAAGCGGTCGCCGGAAGAGATGGTGAACCACATCTGGTCGTCGATAGAGAATTTCTCCGAAGGCACTGCCCCCACCGACGACAAGACCTGCCTCGTGCTGCGCCGCCGGAGTTAGGCCCTCCGGTCCGCTAGCGGCGTACGACGCTGCCGGCGCGTTGCTGACCGTGCGTGGTGCTGCTATAATGCGCCGGTTGCCGGTGCGGGAAATGCCCTGATGATCAACGAGTTGCGCTTCTCTCTGGCGCCGGAGCTGTCCGACATCGGCAACCTGTTTCGCATGATCGAGACGTTTGGCGAAGCGAACAAGGTGCCGGAGCCGAAGGTGTACGTCGTCAACCTGATGCTCGACGAGCTGGTCACGAACCTGGTGATGCACGGCAACTCGAACGACGGGACACTGACGGCAGACATCCGGTTGCAACTCGGCGCAGGGGGCATTACCCTGACGGTTGCGGACGACGGGCAGCCGTTCGATCCGACCGCCGCCGCGGCGCCGGACGTGGATGCGGCGCTGGAGGATCGGCAGGTTGGCAAGCTGGGCCTGCACTTCGTGAAGAGCCTGGCCGATCACGTCTCCTATCGTTTGGAGAACGGCCGGAATCTATTGACGATCAGCGTCGAAACCGATACGAAGGACTAGGCAACCGAGGAGCGATTCGTGGCGAGCGACATCGAAGTTGCGGAGGAACGGGAAGAGAACGCGCTGGTGTTGATTCCGGCGGGGCGGATCGACAGCGGCAACGCGCGCGCGTTCGAGTCGCTCGTCACGGAGCGCATCGGCGCTGGCGAGCATCAGGTCATTGTCGACTTCAGCCGCCTGGACTTCATCAGCAGCTCCGGCTTGCGCGTACTGCTTATTGCCGCAAAGACCCTCAAGATCCACAAGGGCGCCATCGCTCTCTGCTCGATGAAGGACCACATCAAGGAAGTGTTCCAGATCAGCGGGTTCGACCGCATCATTCCGATCCGGGACACGCGTCAGAGCGCCCTGAACGCGCTCTGACACCGGCCGGTCGGCGCGGCCCGTACCGCGCGGCGCCGGTTTAGTTGGACGGCCGGTCTTTCACGGGGTAATCGACGTACGCCGCGACGATCAGCCGGTGCAACTTGCGGCACGCCTGCCGCAATTCGTCCAGGACGCGCTCGCGGAGGTCCAGGTCCGGCCGCACCGGCCAGTCGCCACGAATGGTCTCGGCCAGCGACCGGGCCAGACGCAGCGCTTCCGCCGCCGGCCCCGGACCCGCCTTGATGGTGGCCAACTCTTCCGCAACGGCGTCCATCCCGCGCGTGAGCGACCGCGGCAAGCGCTCGTCGGTCACCAGCAAATCGAGCACGCGGTCGGGTCGAATCGTCACTCCGTACCGCCGCCGGTACACGTCGAGCGCCTGACAGACCCGCAGCAGGCTCGACCAGTCGTCGTTGAGCGACTCGCCGGTCCGCCGCGTCGCCGCAACGTGTGCGAGGATCAGTGAAATCGTCAACTGTGCGCGCTCGATGAAGCAGCCGATGCGCATGAAGCGCCACGCATCGTCGTGGTACATCGTCGTGTCCGCGGCGCCGGCCAGCGCGTCGATGTCGTAGCCGAGCGCCTCGTAGAACGACTCCGGAGCGGTCTTCCAGATGTCCTCGATACGCAGGTCGCGGAACTTCAGGTACGCCTGATTCAGGTTCGTCCAGACCTCGGCGCTCAGGTAGTGCCGCATTTGCCGCGCGTTCTCGCGCCCGAGCGTGAAGCCGCTCCAGACCGAGTCGACGTTGGAACGCTCGAACGTGAGATCGTCGGCGAGGGCGAACGAATCGACGAGCATGAAGTCGTCATCGCCGCCGACCAGCTCGGCGTCGGCGCCCGGAATCGGCCTTCCGAGGCTGCCGTAGATGCGGTACCAGCCGAAGTGGATTTCCCGAATCGGCCGGTCCACCAGTGACTCGACCTGCCAGCGGAGGAGCCGGCACAGATGGCCGGTCCGCTCGAAGTAGCGGCCCATCCAGTACAGGCCCTCTGCGCTACGCGACAGCATCGGGCTCCTGGTCCGACAGCACCCAGAGGTCCTTGCCGCCGCCGCCCTGGCTGGAATTCACGACGAGACTGCCGCGGCGCAACGCAACGCGGCAGAACGCGCCCGGCACGATGCGCGTCTCGCTCCCGCGCAGCACATAGGGACGCAGATCGACGTGGCGCGGCTCCGACCGCCCATCCACCACGCACGGGGCGCGCGAAAGCGCGAGCACCGGCTGGGCAATGAAGCCGGCCGGGGCGGCCCGCAACCGCTCGGCGTACGCCTGGCGCTCGGCGGGCGTCGCGTGCGGGCCCACGAGCATGCCGTAGCCGCCCGCGCCGCCCACCTCCTTCACCACCAGATGTTCGAGATTGTCGAGCGTATACTCGAGATCTTCGGCCCGCCGGCAGAGATGCGTCGGCACGTTGGCCAGGATGGGCTCCTCGCCGAGGTAGTAGCGAATCATGTCCGGCACGAAAGCGTAGTTGCTCTTGTCGTCGGCCACACCCGTTCCGGGCACGTTCGCCAGCGCCACGTTGCCGGCGCGGTGGGCGGCCACCAGACCCGGAACGCCGAGCACGGAATCGGCGCGAAACGCGAGCGGGTCGAGATAGTCGTCGTCGATCCGCCGGTAGACGACGTCGATGCGGCGCAGGCCCTCGGTGGTCTTCATGTACAGGACGTCGTCCCGCACCACCAGGTCGCGCCCTTCGACCAGCTCCGCGCCCAGCTCGTGGGCCAGGAACATGTGCTCGTAGAAGGCTGCGTTGCCGACGCCGGGCGTCAGCACGACCACCGCCGGATCGGTGCAGCCCTCCGGCGCGACCTCGCGCAGTGTCTGCAGCAACCGCCGGCCGTAGTCTTCCACCTCGCGCACGCGGCACAGCCGGTACAGGCGCCGCAGGCTCGACTTCATCGCCTTGCGGTTGGCGATCATGTACGACACCCCCGACGGCACGCGCAGGTTGTCCTCCAGCACGTAGAAGCCGTCGTTCGTGCGGACGATGTCGGTGCCGCACACGGAAACCCACGTGCCGTGGGCGGGCTGGACGCCGCGCATCTCGCGGCGGTACTGCGGGCAGCCGTACACCATGTCGGCCGGGACGACGCCGTCCTCGACGATGCGCCCCTCGCCGTAGACGTCGGCCAGGAACCGGTTGAGGGCGAGGATCCGCTGCTCCAGGCCGCTCTCGATGAGCCGCCAGTCGGCCGCGGAAACGATGCGCGGCAGGCAGTCGATGGGGATGATCCGCTCGTCCGCCTCGCCTTCACCGTAGACGGTGAACGTGATGCCTTCGTTCAGGAACGAGCGGGTCACCCATTCCTGTATCCCGCCGATCTCCTCGGCCGAGAGCCGGAGCAGCCAGTCGTGGAGATTGCGGCAGTGCGGGCGCGGCGCACCCGCCGCCTGGAACATCTCGTCGTAGACGCCGTCGTCGAACGCATATGCGTCGAATTCCACGACCGGAGTCTCCTGCCCGCACAGCCGCCGGGCCCGGCGCCTAGAGGCGCCACACAATCAACAATTGCGCCGCGTTCTCGTCCACGTCCGTGCCGAGCTTGTTCAGCCAGTACTGGTACTCGATACCGAGGAAGATCTGGTTCGCCTGGTTGGCCACGGCCTTGCCGACGTCCCACATGAATTGCGGCTGCGCCAGCACCCACGGCTTCACCTCGCGGCCGAGCTCGTCGGTCGTGCCGCCGATGTACTCCGCGTGGCCGGTGAACACGAACGACTGGTTGCCGGCGTTGATCGCGGAGCCCCAGTTCACGTCGAACATCCAGCTGTTGCCGGTCTTCGGCGCGCCGCCCCCCTTTTCGAGGCCGGTGTTGGCGTCGATGAAGGCAGTCACGTCGGTGTTCAGGAAATAGAAGCCGGGGACGTCCCAGGACGCCCGCACGCCGGGCAGGTACTTGAAGAAGTCCACGTCCCCGTCGAAGTTGATGCCGCCGATGATGGCGATGTCGCGCAGCGGGCCGGCGCCCACCGTGCGCCCGGCCAGCTTGCCGAGGCTCAGCGTCGGGTACCACTCGCCGTAGAAGTCCCGGTCGTTGAATCCGTCGACGGAAACGTCGTCGAGGAAGTCGGTGAAGAAGAAGCTGTCGCCCAGGCTCCAGGACAGCGCATGCTGGAAGGTGAGGATGACGGTCTGCTCCGCCTGCCCCGTGAACGGGTTGTCGAGCGAGCCGTACTGGATGTGGAACTCGGTCTGGGCCGCCGCCGCGGACGGCGCGGCCACCAACAGCGCTACAGCGGACGCGCGACGGACCCGGCGCAGCATGTGCTTGATTGTCATAGTTCACCTGCAACCCGCCGTCACCGGTTATTCCCGGGCGGGACGCACACCGAGTTTACAACAGCGCCGTTGTACGATGGCTGGATGGCCTCCAGCGCTCGGCAGATCCTCGAGCGGGTGTTCGGCTACTCCAGCTTCCGCGGGCAGCAGGAGGCGGTTATCGAACATGCCGTATCCGGCGGCGACAGCCTGGTGCTGATGCCCACCGGCGGCGGCAAGTCTCTCTGCTACCAGATTCCCGCCCTCATGCGCAGCGGTACCGCGGTGGTCGTCTCGCCGCTCATCGCGTTGATGCGCGACCAGGTCGACGCGCTGCTCCAGGCCGGCGTGCGCGCCGCATACCTGAACTCGACGCTGTCGTACGGCGAGGTTCTCGATGTCGAAAACCGGTTGCGGACAGGCCGTATCGACCTGCTGTACGTCGCACCGGAGCGGCTCCTCGGCGACAGGACGCTGGCGCTGCTGGGCGCGATCGACACCGCCCTGTTCGCCATCGACGAGGCGCACTGCGTATCGCAGTGGGGTCACGACTTCCGCCCCGAGTACCTCGAGCTGTCGGTCTTGCGCGAGCGCTTCCCCGCCGTTCCGCGCATGGCCCTGACCGCAACCGCGGACGAGACGACGCGGCGGGAGATCGCGGCAAGGCTGGGCCTGACCGGCGCACGCTGGTTCGTGAGCGGCTTCGACCGCCCGAACATCCAGTACCGCGTCGCGCCCAAGGCCGGTCCCCGCGACCAGCTCGCGAGAATAATCGACACGGAGCACCGCGGCGACGCCGGCATCGTGTACTGCCTGTCGCGGCGCAGCGTGGACGAGACCGCGGAGTGGCTCCGCGGGCGCGGCGTGGATGCGCTCGCCTATCACGCCGGCATGAACGCCCGGGACCGGGAAGCGCACCAGGACCGGTTCGTCCGCGGAGAGGGCGTGGTCATGGTGGCGACCATCGCCTTCGGGATGGGGATCGACAAGCCGGACGTGCGGTTCGTCGCCCACCTCAACCTTCCGAAGAGCCTGGAGGCGTACTACCAGGAGACCGGCCGCGCCGGCCGTGACGGCCTGCCGGCTACTGCCTGGATGGCGTACGGGCTGCAGGACGTGATCATGCTGCGGCAGATGGTGGACGGCTCGGAAGCCGCCGCCGAACGCAAGCGGCTCGAGATCCGCAAGCTCGACGCCATGCTCGGCTACTGCGAGCTGACCACGTGCCGCCGGCAGGCGTTGCTGGCCTACTTCGGCGAAACACTGGCCGAACCGTGCGGCAATTGCGACAACTGCCTGGACCCGCCCGAGTCATGGGACGCGACCGAGGCGGCCCGCAAGGCGCTGTCCTGCGTGTACCGGACCGGCCAGCGGTTCGGCGCCGGCTACGTCGTGGACGTGCTGCGCGGCAAGGGCGACGAGCGCATGGGGCGTTTCGGCCACGATCGCCTGCCGATCTTCGGCGCTGGCGCCGAGCTCGACGCCCGCCAGTGGCGGTCGGTGATCCGCCAGCTCGTCGCGCGCGGCCTGCTCACCGTGGACATCGACGGCTACGGCTCTCTGAGCCTCACCCCCGCGGCGCGGAGCGTGGTGCGCGGCGGCGTCACGGTGGAGCTGCGGCGTGATGCGCTGCCGTCCCCGGCGCGGCGCAAGAAGCAGGCGGCCAAAGCCGTCGGCGCAGGCCCGCCGGGGCTGTTCGATGCCTTGCGCGCACGCCGGCGTGAGCTGGCGCAGGAGCAGGGCGTACCGCCGTACGTGATCTTCCACGACGCGACGCTTGCGGCGATGGCCAAGATCCGGCCACGGACGCTCGACGAGATGAGCGAACTCTCCGGGGTCGGCGCGCGCAAGCTGGAACGCTACGGCGAGATATTCCTGCGCGTCCTGCGCGAGCATGGCGCGGCCGGCGCACCGGACAACACCGTCGTGGAGGATTCGGAAGAGTCGACGGCAGCGTCGTGAAGTGCCGCTAGCCGGGTTGCGTCTCGCGGCCCAGCCGGACGACGATGTCGAACTCCTCGGGCGTCACCGGCTGGACCGACAGCCGGCTCCCCTTCTGCACGACCATCATCTTCTCCAGGCCGGCCGTCGCCTTCAGCGTGGCCAGCCCGACCGTGCCGGGGAACCGCTCCACGAACTCGATGTCCACCATGTACCAGACGGGCTTCTCCGCGGTGCTGCGGGCGTCGAAGTAGTGGTGCCCGGGCTCCCATGCGTAGTGGTCCGGATACCCCTCCCGGCATACTCTCGCCAAGCCCGTGACACCCGCGGGGTCTGCATTGGAGGCATAGAACAGCACGCCGTCACCCACGCGCATGTCGTCGCGCATGGTATTGCGCGCCTGGTAGTTGCGCACACCTTCCCAGCACGTTCGTCCGTCGCGCGCGAGATCGTCGATGGCGTACGCCGACGGCTCGCATTTCATCAACCAGAAGCGCGGCACATTCGACTCCGGGGAAGACGCGAATTGCGAGTCAAGACAGAAACCGTCCCAAGGCAAGAACAGCGGTCCGGGACATTCTAGCCGTCGTTGCCGTCGTGCACAACGATGGCGGTTGTTACGATGACTACATCTCGACCGCCAATACCGAGGAATCGGACGAGGGGATCTGCGACCTGCGAAACGGGATCGATACGAGTTTCGTCATCGGGAGAGGGTAACGCGGCTTGACATCCTCCGAGGACGGAAGCATGATTTCCAGTGGAGGCTTTGGGGCGCTTCGGCGCTTCATTGCCTTTTTTCTTTCCTCACACTCCCTCCTCGCGTTCGGCTTGCGTCCGCATGTCAGTGATGTGCGCGAAGCTCCAGATCTCGAATTCAGGATTGCCAAGCCGCTCGCGGACCGCCCGGTACCGCAGTCGGGCGATCTGGTTCGCAAATCCTGACAACTCCTCCCTGGCGGGCTTGGTCATTCGAGGCATGCGAAAGCCCCAGGAGATGACGTAGGCGACGAGATCGGCGATCTGCACGCCGGTGGTAAGGTCGCTGTGCACGAAGAAAGGCTCGGGGATGATGCGGCTCGCGCGGTGCCGGCCTACCGCCGTCTGCGCGAAGTATCGGTGCATCTGGTCGATCAGCAGGTGGCTCTTCGATTTCTCAAGCTCGTCGAACACCACGACTCCCTGCTCCCCGGCGGTGTTGTCCTCCAGAAAGTAGAAGAACCTCTCGAACAGATAGGCGTAGTCCTTTCGCAGGCCGCCACCCGCCGTCGGATGGGCGTCGGTCTCGACGATGCTGGCGAACGCGCGACAGTCGAACCGGCCGCAGATATCGAAGACCGAGGCGACATAGTTGAGCTTCGCCAAGGCCAGGGCCTTCAGCATGGGGGCGTCGGCCCCGGTGCCGTCATCGAGAGCCGCTTGGGCTAGCGTGGGGACGTCCGCAGGGTCCAGATCGGCGTTCAGATCCCGGTGGCGAAAGACCTTTCTCTTCAGCAGAACGGAGCCCTTGAGCTCCCGGTGTCCGTCGCTGTAACGGCGGCCGAATGAACCGATCTCGGCGTCGTGGAGCCTACCGATGACCTCGCGCAACGCCCGATCCTGGATCGCCACTCCGGCCAGCACCTCGTAGGGCGATGCGATGCGGTCGTGACCGCTTTCGTCGATGAACAGGAACCAAGCCACAACGACAGCCTACAACGGGTCGTGGTGCGCTCCTCCGACTCCCAGACCCGCTCCCCGGTGTCCTTACTGGACTGAACACTCAGTAGCTTACGAGCGTTGCTCTGGCGTGCTATCGTTGCCGGCCATGCCGACCACCAAGCAGAAGCTGATTGAACTAGCCGCGCGCTACGACGAGTTGCCGCCCGAAACGAAGCATCGTCTCGGCATGGCAATCGGCAAGGCGCACGCAGAGCTACCGGAGAGACAGCCGCTTCCGCCCGGCGCCGGCGGCGTGATCGGTAGGGGTAGCGCGCGCTGAGCCTACCAGTCGGGATCGTCCAGCACGTCGAGCCGCTGCAGCGCGTTTCTGACCGGGCGGTACAGGTAACGCCCACGGTGCGGCCGGCGCTTGAGACAGTGCCGGTCGTGCAGGTTGACGACGGCACCGCGGACCGCCGGATACGTAGTTGACGGCTCCCGCTGGCGCACCAAGTCGGCGATCTCATTGATGGCGGGCTCGGCGCCGGCGTCGGTCATTAGCTCGAGCACGTCGCGCTGACGCCACGGCAGCATCGCGGGACTCGGCCGAGGAGCGTCGCCGTTGATCGGCCGGTTGTCAGCGGTCGCGGGAAACAGCGCGTACGCGTAGTGCCGATCGAGCCGCAGCGCGCCGCGCCGCACTGCAATCGTCACTGTGCTGCTGATGTCCCGGCTGAGTCGCCGGGCGGCCTCAGCCTGACTGATGCCGGGCTCGCGGGCGACCATCTTGACGAGACGATCGCGTACTGGAGACGCCTTGAACGCCTTGCCGGTTCCCCACTTACCAGCGAACTTTGCTGGCATGACATCGGACGGCGGGCCGGCCCGCTGGCGAGCGGACCAACCCGCCTGACGTAGCGCCGCCCGGTGGCAAGCCCGTCAGCGCCCGCGGCGGCCTGAGAGTTGTGCGAGCCGCCGCCGAACTGCTGTAGCCCCACGACAGCCCGCGCGGCAGCGTCGTCCATGCCGGCCGCGCCCTCCCCCGGCGCCCGCCGAAGCGTCGCGTACGCCCGCGCCAGCGTGCCAATGTCCGACGCCCGGGCGCGGTGCATGTCGAGCGTCACGCGCGTGCCGAGCGACTCAGAGAGCTGGTCGGCCATCAGCGCGGCCAGCGGCTCGAGTGTGTTGCTGTAGAACAGCCGCCAGCCCTCCCGGAACGCCGCGCCGGCCGCGGCATGGTTGAGCAGGATCGGCGGTATCCCGCACGCGCTCAGGATGGAACGCTCCACGTCGCGCCGCAGCTCCACGGTAGCCGGCCGCGGCTCGATACCGTAACGGGACGCCCTGTAATCTTTCTGCGGCGCGGCGTGCGCTCCCGCTCCCCATCCGGCGCCGGTCGCCGGCGCGAATACCGTGCGCCCCTTCGCTTTGACCAGATCGGCGCGCAGCTTGTCGGCCGGGTCGGCTTCGTCGGCCTCGCCGGCGGGAGCGCCGGCAGCCGCCGTTGATCCCGCTCGGTCTACATCCTGCCGACGAGCGGCCGGCGGTGACGACCCGGGACTACAAGCGACGGGTCGAGGCTCATATTGACACCACCGAAGGGCGGCGGTCCTGCGGCTTGGAGTAGCTAAGCCTGCGGTCCGCGAAAGCGATCGTTCCACGCTTCCCACTTGTTCCACTGGTCTGCTAAGCGCCTACGCACTCCTGGTTTCCGCTCCACTAGAGAGGTCGGGACTGGACGGCTACTGGAAATTGTGAATCCATGTGCTTCGCGCCTAACGTTGCTGCGCATCGTCCAGACGCGTGGGTCGTCTACCCCGACTGCGGAGACCGTCAGCGTCACTTCAACTACGGCGAACAAACCGCTGGGCTTGTGTATGGCAAGCTCGAAGGGATCGCGATACTTCACCTCGATGCAAGCGTCAGCCGTTACGTCTCCGTGCAGGTGCCGTCCGTCGAGGTGCGTGGTCGATATATAGCCATCCGGTTCGCGCACGATTTGAAGGTCGATACTCCACGCTCTCACTTCGGTCAGGACGCCAGCGGTTTCGCTGATCGACGCGACGATGGTGAGTTGGCCGGGGCAATCCTGATCGAGTCTCCATTCGGCATGTACCAGTGTGCGCAAGCCGTGTTGGAATGCCTTCTCGGTGACCTTGGCTTGCGATCTGGTGGCGAGTGCTGCCCACGCCGTGGCTATAGCCACCACGAGCTGCAGCACGATCACGAGGTAGGTCACGGGCGTTTCCCCTTCCCGTCTCGTAGGCGAGCTTTGCTGCGCACACTCGCAGGAATGGACCGACATCCTACCGCACCCGCTCCCGCGGGTCTGAAAAGGTGGGAAGGCTGGTGGGAGTTCCGCCAGACGAAATCCTGTAAATCGCTGTATATAAGTGGCTTAAGAAGGGAAAGTGGTGCCGAGGGCCAGAATCGAACTGGCGACACCATGATTTTCAGTCATGTGCTCTACCGACTGAGCTACCTCGGCACGAAAAGAAGACAAACGTTCAAGATACGTCAGACACCGCTCCCGGAGCAACCGTCGCCGCGAAACAACATGTACACTTGATCAGTCATGATGAATTCCCGTGCCAACGCACCGATTCCACGCAACGAACCTGTTCTGGACCACGCGCCCGGATCGCCCGAGCGGGCGGACCTCAAGGCGAAGCTCGCGGAGTTTTCCGGCGGTTCAATCGAGATTCCGATGATCATCGGCGGCCAGGCCGTGAAGACCGGCGACCTGGGCCGCTGCATCCTGCCGCACGACCACGCCCGTTCGGTCGCGACCTTTCACAAGGGAAACGCCGCCACGGTGCAGCAGGCGATCGACGCCGCGGCAGCGGCGCGGCCGGCATGGGCGGCCATGCCGTGGGAGCAGCGCGCGGCGGTGTTCCTGAAGGCGGCCGACCTGCTGGCCGGTCCGTACCGACCGATCATCAACGCGGCGACGATGCTCAACCAGAGCAAGACCGTGATGCAGGCGGAGATCGACGCGGCCTGCGAGATGATCGACTTCCTGCGCTTCAACGTCCACTACATGCAGGAGATCTTCGAGCAGCAGCCGGGCAGTCAGCCCACCATATGGAACTACGTGGAGTACCGCCCGCTGGAAGGGTTCGTGCTGGCGGTGACGCCGTTCAACTTCACCTCCATCGCCGGCAACCTGCCGTCCAGCCCGGCAATGATGGGCAATACCGTGTTGTGGAAACCGGCGTCTACCGCGGTGTTCTCGGCGTACTGGCTGATGCGCGTCTTCGAGGAGGCCGGCCTGCCGCCCGGCGTCATCAACCTGGTGCCCGGCAGCGGCGGCAAGATCGGGACGCCGGCGATGGAGCATCCGGACCTGGCCGGCGTGCACTTCACCGGCAGCACCGAAGTGTTCACGGGCATGTGGAAGACGGTCGGCGGCAACGTCAAGGGGTACCGCAACTACCCGCGGATCGTCGGTGAGACCGGCGGCAAGGACTTCGTCTTCGCCCACGCCTCCGCCGATCCGGACGAACTGGCGGCCGGCCTGATACGCGGCGCCTACGAGTACCAGGGCCAGAAGTGCAGCGCCGCCAGCCGCGCCTACATTCCCGCCAGCATGTGGAAGACGTTCCGCGACCGACTGTGCGACGAGGTCGACTCGATCGCGTACGGCGACGTGTGCGACTTCACGAACTTCATGGGCGCCGTGATCGACAGGGCCTCGTACACGACGCTCTCGGGCGCCATAGAGCAGGCCCGCGGCGACGCCGGCGCCGACGTCATCTGCGGCGGCAAGTGCGACGACGATGTCGGCTACTTCGTGGCCCCGACGATCATCCAGGCGCACGACCCCGCATACGCGACGATGGAAACCGAGCTTTTCGGTCCGGTGCTGACCATCCACGTGTACGAGGACGACCGCTACGAGCAGGCGCTCGACCTGTGCGACACCACGTCGCCGTACGCACTGACCGGCTCCATCTTCGCCCGCGACCGGCAGGCGATCGTGCTCGCCTCGGAGAAGCTGCGCTACGCGGCCGGCAACTTCTACATCAACGACAAGCCGACCGGCGCCGTCGTCGGCCAGCAACCGTTCGGCGGGGCGCGGGCGTCCGGCACCAACGACAAGGCCGGCAGCCTCCTGAACATGATCCGCTGGGTGAGCCCGCGCACCACGAAGGAGAGCTTCATCCCGCCGCGCGACTATCGCTATCCGCACATGCGGCAGGCCTGACCACCCGTGTTGAACGCATGTCGTATTTTCGACCGGCGATTGATGCGCTGACCGCGTACCAGCCCGGGGAGCAGCCCGCCGCGGGAACGCAGGTCGTCAAGCTGAACACCAACGAGAACCCGTACCCTCCGAGCGCCGCCGCACTGGAGGCGCTGCGCTCGGTGGAGCCCGACAGCCTGCGGCGTTATCCGCAACCGGCCGCGGACGAGTTCCGGCAGAGCGCGGCCGCGGTGCTCGGCGTCGACCCGTCGTGGGTCCTGGCGGGCAACGGCAGCGACGACCTGCTCACGATGCTCTTCCGGTCGGTGGCCGAAAGCGGCCGGCCGGTGGCGTTTCCGGCGCCGACCTACAGCCTGTACCGCACGCTGGCCCGGATGCAGGACGCACCGGTGGTGGAAGTGCCGTTCGACGACTCGTACGCGCTGCCCGTCGAGCGGCTCGCGGCCGCGGCGGCGGCGCTGACGCTCGTGGCAAGCCCCAACAGCCCGTCCGGCAACCGCATGCCGAACGCGGACCTCGGCGAGCTCGCCGCGCGCCTGCCGGGCGTCCTGGTCATCGACGAGGCGTACGCCGCGTTCGCCTCCGGCGACGCGCTGGAGCTGACCGCGCGCCACGAGAACGTGGTCGTGCTCCGCACCTTGTCGAAGAGCCATTCGCTGGCCGGGTTGCGCCTCGGTTTCGCGGTGGCGCGGCCGGCGTTGCTGGCCGGACTGCTCAAGGTCAAGGACAGCTACAATGTCGACGCGGTTTCGGCGCGGGTCGGCGCGGCGGCGATCCGCGACACCGCGCACACGCTCGCGAACATCGAGCGGGTCCGCGCGTCGCGCGAACGGCTGTCCGCCGCCCTGGCCGGCATCGGCTGCCGCGTCTGGCCGAGCGATGCGAACTTCCTCCTGGTGCGCCCGCCGGGCGGCGACGCGCGCACCGTCTACCAGCAGCTCAAGGCGGAGGGTATCCTGATACGGTATTTCGACGAGCCGCTGCTGGCCGATTGCGTCCGCATCACCGTGGGCACGGGCGAGCAGAACGAACGGCTCCTGCAGACGCTCCGGCGGCTGGTGCAGCCGGCCGGCGCGGCGCGTCGGGCCCGAGACGACGGATGACCAGAACCACACGGTTACGGCGGCGGGCGCTGGCGGCCATCGGCGCCCTGGCGCTGTGCAGTTTCGCCGGCGGCCATTTCCTGTCCTTGCGCGCGGCGGCCACGGCCGAGGCGGGACAGGGGTACGACCAGTACGAGCGGGACCGGCAGCGCAAGCTGGAACGGGACCGCATCTTCAGCACGCTGAGCGAGGGCGTGCTCCGGATGCGCAAGACGTCCTATGCCAGCATGGCCGACGGCATGGACATCCCCATCTACATCTTCGAGCCGCTCGCGTTGCGCGGGACGCACGGCCATCCGGCGCTGGTGTGGATTCACGGGGGCGTGCACGGCGATCTCGACCCGCTCTACTTCCCGTTCATCAAGGAAGCGGTGGACCGCGGCTACGTCGTGCTGGCGCCGGAGTACCGCGGCAGCACGGGGTACGGTCGCGAGCACCAGGAAGCGATCGACTACGGCGGATACGAGGTCGAGGACTGCCTGACGGCCGTCAACTACCTGGCGGACCGGATGCCGTACGTCGACCCCGAACGGCTCGGGATCATCGGCTGGAGCCACGGCGGTTTCATCGCCATGCACGCGGTGTTCCGCGACCAGCGGTCGTTCAAGGCGGCGGCCGCGCTGGTCCCGGTCACCAACCTGGTCTTCCGGCTGTCGCTCAAGGGACCGCGCTATGCGGAGCGGTTCGTGCGCCAGAAGCGCATCGGCGGCGAGGTGCACGAGCGGCGCCGCCTGTATATCGAACGCTCTCCGCTCTATCAGATCGACCGGCTGCAGACGCCCCTGCTCGTACACGTGGCCGACAACGACCGGGACGTCGACTTCGTGGAAGCGCAGCAGCTCATCCACGCCCTCGAGTACAAGAAGCCGCGCCTGGCCGAGACGCGCGTATACGTCGATCCGCCGGTCGACGAGTACGGCAACGGCCACACCTTCAACCGCCGCGTGGACCGGGCGCGCGGGTACGTGCGCGTCGACAGCCGCGCGCAGCGCGACTCCTGGAACCGCATCTGGACGTTCCTGGAATGGCACCTGTTGCCATATGGGGCTTCGCCCCAAACCCCCGGCAGTCCCTAGCGGGGGCCCCTCGCCCCGCGCCGGGCCTGCCGAGGCGCGCCGTGCACGCCTTGGGGACGGCTGCCTTGCCTGCTCACCGTCCCCTCGTTGATTCGACCGTTGTCGGCGTACGTCGCATCTGGTTCACCACGTAATGGGACTGCTTGCGGTTGACGTCGCCGTCCTGCTTCCCGATCCGTTGCTGCAGCCGCTGCTGCGCCTGAACGCGGAGTTGCTGCCGCCGCCCGCCGGCTTGCGTTTCGACGACACGCACCTGCCGCACGTCACGCTGGCGCAACTATTCGTAGCGGAGCTCCAACTGCCCGACGTCATCCATGAGGCGGCAGCGGTAACGCATGACTGCGCGCCGTTGCGGCTGGCGCCCGCCGGACTGAGCCGCGGACGGACCGCGTCGACCGTGCGTCTGGAGCCGACCGACACGCTAATCAGTCTGCACGCCCGGCTGATGGACCGCCTGCGGCGATTCGAGTCCGCGCAGGGCGATGCAACGGCGTTCCTCGCTACAGGCGGCCTGCCGGCGCGTGACGCCGACGTCGAATGGGTGCACCAATTCCGCACGCACGCGGCATACGACCGCTTCGACCCGCACATCACCGTCGGCGTGGGCACGCTTCAGGGGCTCGGTCCCCTGCCTGCGGCGGACGGCGCCCGCGTGGCGCTCTGCCAACTCGGCCGCTTCTGTACCTGCCGCCGCGTGCTTGCGGAATGGTCCTTGACACCCCGCTAGTGGTGCGTCACCATCGCGGCTCACGACGCGGATGCTGCGGTTGCCGAAGCAACGCAAGCTGGAACCAGACAGGGCGACGACAAGCACTCGAACAGTCGGCGCCCAGGCCGCGCACGGCGCGGCCCGCCGGCCACGGAGTGGGGCGAAGGGGTCCCCGCGAGTGACCGGCGGGGGTTTGGGGCGCAGCCCCATCTAACGAGGACAATCAACTCATGTGGCGATACATCATCGTGACCATCGGCTGCGCCGTGCTCGCCGGCGCCTGTGCGGCGGGCGACGCCGTGGAATCCGAATCTGCGACGGAAGCCGCAGCGCCGCCGGCAGCGGCGTCCAGGGTGGTGACCGAGGCCGATATCCCGGCCGACATCAATCGCGATTCGTGGGCGCGCCTGCCGCTGCCCCGGCGGGAGCAGTTCGACGCCGACGGCCAGCGCGCGTACGACATCGTGCGCAGCCCCGGCAGCCGCTACGAGGACAGCCTGTGGGGCCCGGTCGCCATGTGGCTGTACAGCCCGGGCATGATCGAGCACCTGTTCCCCGCCAGCACCTATCTGCGCTACGGCACCGACAAGGACCAGCGGCTCACCGAGCTGACCATCCTGGCCACCGCCCGCGAAGTCCGCAGCCAGTACGAATGGACCGCGCATGAGCCGCTCGCCCTGACGGCGGGGCTCGAGCCGGAGATCATCGAGCTGGTCAAGGAGCGCCGGCCGCTGGAAGATGCCGGCGACGTGCCCGGGCTTGGCGACGTGGAGCGCCTGATCATCGAGTTCACCCGTGAAGCGATCAGCGAGCAACGGGTCAGCTCCGAGACGTTCGCGCGGGCGCGCGAGCTGCTCGGCGACCGCGGCGTCATGGACCTCACCGGGCTGATCGGCTACTACAACTTCGTCAACATCACGCTCAAGTCGTTCGACGTGCAACTGGCGCCCGGGCGGGAGTGGCTGCTGCCCGACCTCTGGTAGTGGCGGACGGTGATGCGGCCGTCATCGTGCTGGCGGCCGTCGGGCTCTGCATCTCCACGTACTTCACGGCGGTGGCGTACCGCTGGATGCGCCCCGACACGCGGTGGATCCCCGCCTTCTGCCGCATGGGCGAGCAGACCTGCGCCTCCATCGTCTTCACCCCGCGCGCACGGGTGTTCGGACTGCCCAACTCGGTGCTGGGCCAGATGTTCTATCTCGCCCTGCTGGCAGGGATACCGCTTGGCCTGCTGAATCGGCCGGAGCTGTTCGTGCTGTACCTGGGCGCCAGCCTGCTGACGGTGGGGCTCGCCGTCTTCCTGTCCTGGTCGCTGCTGTTCATCACGCGCGTACCGTGCGTGCTCTGCTTCACCTCGCACGGGATCAACGTGGTCATCTTTCTGCTGCTGCTCCTGCGGCGACCCGCCTAGTCAGCGGAGAGGCGTCAGCGTCAATCCGCCGGCGCTCGGCCAGTATGAGGCCGTACTCGGCGCAGCGCTTCCAGACGCGATTGGCCATCTCGGTGAGGTGCACCGCCTTCAGGCCGAAGTACAGGAAGAGCGCCCCCACCCCGCCGACGACCGCGTACCGCAGCGCCTGAACCCAGCCCTCGCCGACCTGGGACGTCAGCAGGCCGAGCAGGCTGTACGACAGGAAGCCGGCAACCGCCAGCAGCGGCCCGGTCACCGTGCGCACGCTCCAGGACGCGACGCGCGATTCCTTCTCCATCAGCTTGCCGATGGTGCCGAGCCGCTCCAGCGCGGCGTCCAACTGCTCGAAATCGGTGCCGGCGAGCACCTCGCGCAGGGAGATCTGCGCCCGGCAGGCGCGCGAGACCCTGCGATCGCCGCGCAGCCACGAGGGGCCGTTGACGTGGATCCGGTAGGCCGGAAAGCCGGCGGCGAGCCGCTCCAGCAGGCGCGCGTGGGCCGCAGGCGTATGCTCGTCGGCGGTCGAGACGACGTCGATTTCGATGTGCCGGCGCTCGGGCACCCACACCACTTCGTGCAGTCCGCCGCCGTCCCTGTCCTCGATGTACATCGCGGCGTGCGGCGAGATGTTCTCGTGCAGGCGCGCTTCGTGGTCCAGACAGGGCAACCGCGGCACACGCTCCGGGAGCGCGGCCGGCAACCGGTAGAGCTTGACCGCGTGCACGCGCGCGAACTGCGAGACGGTGTCCAGAAACCGGCGGCAGTCGCCGCCGTCGGGCAGGTGCCCCGGCGGCGAGGCTGATGTCACGACGGCCTCACGATAGCACAGCGCGGGGCGAAGCTCAGGGCGCAGCCGGTGGGCATCAAGTGGTATATTGTTTCGATGACGAGGCGAGAAGCAATGCGTGTGCGAGGAACGAACGGTCGTGCGAAGGGACTGTTGGCAGCCGCGGCGGCTATTGCGATCATCATCGCATCCGGCGCCGCCGGGGCGCAGGACAAGACGGTCTGGGACGGGGTGTACACCGAGGAACAGGCCACGCGCGGCGAGACCGCCTACGAGCAGGAGTGCGCCACGTGCCACCTCGCCGACCTGCTCGGCGACGGCATAGCCCCCGCGCTCACGGGCGCGGCCTTCGACTTCCGCTGGAGCGACCTGTCGGTGGGCGACATGTACGTCGCCATCCGCGCCACCATGCCCCAGGGCGCGCCGGCCAGTCTCAGCCCGCAGGGATACTCGGACATCGTGGCCTACATGCTGCAGCGGAACGACTTCCCGGCGGGCGACATGGAGCTGCCGACCGAGGAAGAGGCGCTCAACATGATCACCATCACCTCGCAAGCGCCCTAGCCCGGCGCCGCTCAGGCCCCGGCCGGCTCCGTGGTGGATGCGGGGCGGACCGCCGGCGCCGGCGCGTCCGCCTCCCGGCCCGGGAAATCGATGCCGCGCCGCTGCAGCTTCAGCGTGTAGATGCTGTACGGCGACATGCGGTGCGAGACGTACACGCTGCCCACCACGGCCGCCATCAGCGGCAGCATGATCCGGTAGTCGTTCGTCATCTCGAACAGGATCAGGATTGACGTGGCCGGCGCCTTGGCGATCGCCGCGAAGAACGCCGCCATGCCGACCATCGCGTAGGCCCCCGACCCCGCCGTCCACTCGGGAAAGACGCCGTTCGCCAGCGAGCCGAACGCGCCGCCCAGCATCGCGCCCATGTACAGGCTGGGCGCGAAGACGCCGCCCGAGCCGCCCGAGCCGAGCGTGGCGCAGTTGGCCACCATCTCCGCCACGAACAGCGCCAGCAGCAGCTCCCAGGGGAACCGCACCCAGAGCGCCGACTCGATGGCCGGAAAGCCGGCGCCGTATATCTGCGGAAAGAACCTGAGAATCAGTCCGACCGCCAGCCCGCCCACGGCCGGCTTGAGCCAGTCGGGGAACTTCCAGGCGCCGAAGACGTCTTCCGACCAGTACAGCAGCTTGATGTAGCCCATCGCCGCGAAGCCGATGAGCGTGCCCATCAGGAAGTAGAGCGGCAGCTCGCCGGGACTGACGAGGTCGTAGGCCGGCGCCATGAACGCCGGGAAATTCCCCAGGAAGTAGCGGGCGATCATGCACGAGCTGAGCGAGGTCAGCAGCACCAGCAGGAAGTCGGTACGGACGCGGCCGATCAGCACCTCCATCGAGAAGATGGCCGCGCCGATCGGCGCGTTGAAGGTGGCGGCGATGCCGCCCGCCGCGCCGCAGGTCACGAGCGTGCGGATGTTCTGCTGCGACAGGTTGGTGAAGCGGCCGATTACAGAGCCGATAGCGGAGCCAATCTGGACCATCGGCCCCTCGCGGCCCGCGGCCCCGCCGAAGCCGATGGTCAGCGACGACGCGATGACCTTCACCGTGACGACGCGCCGGCGGATGATGCCGCCGTGCGCGGCGAGGGCGGTCATCACCTCCGGCACCCCGTGGCCCTTGGCCTCGCGCGCGAAGCGGTGGACGATGGGCCCGACGATCAACCCGCCCAGCGCCGGCAGCAGCACGAGCTGGGCCGGCCCGAACCGTTCCAGGAGCCCGGCCACCGGACCGCGGGCGAAGGCGGTCGTCAACTCGAGCACGTAGATGAACCCGACCGAGCCCAGACCGGTAACCACGCCGACCACGACCGACAGGATGATGAGGTAGTTCTGCTCGGGCAGGAACGAGGCGCGCAGCCCGACCCGCGCCCACTCCCAGTCGACAACGCGGGCCGCCAGCGCCCGGCCGGCGGATGACAGCCATGCAAGGAGGGCGACCGGGCGCTGCGTTGAAGGGCTGTCCGCGGCCATGGAGCGCTACCGCTCCCCCTCGTTTCCGGCGTCCGGCGCCGGCGGCTCTTCCGGCTGCACGACCGCGAGCTTCATCCGCGCGCCGCGGCGCAGCGACAGGAGCATCGGCGCCGTGCGCTCGGACGCCGCTTCCAGCGCCGCCCGGTCGTCCTCGGCATCCGTCGCGGCGCCTTCGAGCGCCACGAGCAGGTCCCCCTCGGCGACTCCCGCCCGCGCCGCCGGACCGCCGGGGCGCACCGCAATCACCTGCCAGCCGCCCGGGCCGGACGCGCCGGCCTCCGGCTCCAGCCACTCGAACGCCACGCCGGAGGAGGCGAACCGCACCGGCCCCTGGCTGACCGGCCTGCACTCGGTGTCGGGCAACAGGGTGCCTCCGGCAATCCGGCGGCGGTTGCGCAGCACGCGGTAGCGCACCAGGTCACCCGGCGTCCCGGCGTCGTACAACTCGCGGAACTGCTCGGCCGAGGTGACGTCCTCCTCGCCCCATTCCAGCAGGATGTCACCGCCGCGCAGCGACGGCTCCGGGTGGAACGCGTGCGGGTCGACGTACTCGATCAACACGCCGCGCTCGATTACGAACCGCTCGCGCACGGCGTCGTCCAGGTCGGCCACCTCGAGGCCGCGGCAAACATCCTCCACGTCGAAGCCTTCAATCAGCCGCAGCATGGTGGTGGAGGTGGTGACGCGCGGGCCGTCCGGCGTCGCGTGCACGACGCCCAGCAGCGCCCCGTCCAGGTTCACGACGGCGGCCAGCTCCGGAATGGCCGCCAGGTTCATCGACACCACCAGGTCACCGGCCAGCCCGTCATGGCCCTGCCTCACCGCCACGAAGTAGCCGGGGGTGACGGCCGGCTCGCCCTCCGGCGTGAGCGTCACGGCCCCGACGTACGACCCGGACGGCAGCACGCGCGCGTCCGTCAGCGTGAACGGCATCAGGGCGTCGCCCGTCACCTCGAACAGCGCGAGCCCGACGTCGGGGTCCCAGCCGCGCAGGCGGAACGGCCCCGCCTCCAGCGCGCCGCCGTTCGCGCCGCCACTCCCCACCAGGCGCTCCCGCCGCTCGGCTGCGAGCAGCGCGGCCGCCGGCTCGGCCGACGTCAGCACGAGGCGCGTACCGACCGCGATTGCCGGCGGTCCCGCCGCACCGACGGACGTCAGGTGGACCTGCGAGCGCTCGGCAAGCTGCGCCCAGTAGTCGGCGAAGTAGGTCAGCGGCGTCTTCTCGAGATCGGCCCGCACCACCGCCCGCGCCGGTTCGACGGGAACCGCGCCCGGCACCGGCGCCCGCGGATCGGGTGGCGGTGCCGCCTCGTAGTCCAGCGCGCCCTGGAACAGCACGCCGGCGGCGATCAGCACCAGAACGAGCGGAAACAGCAACTGCCGCCGCCGCATGAAGCGCACGATCGGGAACCGCAGCAAAGGACGCACTATCCCAGCCTCAGGCCATCAACAGTACGAGCACCGGCACCACCAGAATCGCCATGGCGTTCATCACCAGTCCGTGCCGAATCATCACCACGATGGGCACGCGGCCCGAGGCGTAGACGATGGCGTTGGGCGGCGTGGAGACCGGCAGCACCACCGCCACCGAGGCGGACAATCCCGCCGCCACGGCCGGCACGATCGGGTCGACGCCCGCCGCCAGCGCGATTGAAACGACGATCGGGATGGCGATGTTCGTGGCCGCCGTGTTCGACATCGCATTGGACAGCACCACCGTGAACAGCGCGCCGGCGAACGTCAGCGGCACCACGGCGTCGGTCGGCAGCAGGCCCGTGATGCCCTCCCCCACCGCCAGCGCCAGTCCCGTGGACGACGACAACGCGCCCAGCGACAGTCCGCCGCCGAAGAGCAGAATCGTGCCCCAGTCGATTTGCGCCGCCTGCTTCCATGTGATGGTCGTGCGCTGCTCGCGGCCGGCCGGCAGCAGGAACAGCAGGATGGCGCCGGTCAGGGCCGCCACGGCCTCCGGCATGCTCGCCTGCAGGAACTGCGCCACGGGATGGTCGCGGCCGAGGATGAGCGCCAGCAGGCCGGGGCCGATCCACAGGCAGACCGTGACGCCGAAGGCGATGACCGCGTTGCGCTGGCCCTGCGTCCACGGACCGAGCGCCTGCTTGCGCTCGGTCACGATGGCGGCCGCGCCCGCGATCTCGCCGACGCCGGAGCGGCCGATCCGGTTGAGATAGACGAAGGCCATCAGCATCAGCAGGACGCTGATCGGCGCCGCCAGCGCCATCCACTCCACGAAGGTGATCCGCACCCCCACCAGGTCGTCGAGCATGGCGATGGTGATCAGGTTGGGCGGCGTGCCGACCGGCGTGGCCATGCCGCCGAACGAGCAGCCGTACGCCGTCATCAGCATCACGGCGGTGCCGTAGCGGCGCGGCGTCCCGCCCTCTTTCTCCATGAAGGCGATAAGCGACATGCCGATGGGCACGAGCATCGCCGCGGTCGCGGTATTGCTCATCCAGGCGGACAGGAATGCCGCGAGCATGCCGTAGGCGAGCAGGATCCGCGTCGGACGGGCGCCGATGACGCGCCACGAGAGCACGCCGTAGGCGATGCGCTCGTTGACGCGATGCACGAACAGGCCCTGCGCCAGGATGAAGCTGCCGATGAACAGGAACACGATGGGGTTGGCCATCGGCGCGAACGCGGCGCCGGCCGGCGCCACCTGGAAGATGACCGCCAGCGTCGGTCCGAGCAGGGCCGTCACCGCCAGCGGCAGCGCCTCGGTGACCCAGAAGGTGATGACCAGCGTGACGACGGCCGCCAGCCGCTGCGCCTCGGGCGACAGGTCGAGCGGCAGCAGCAGCACCAGCGCGGCCAGCAACGGACCGAGCGCCAGGCCGATCTGGCGCCGGCGTGCATCGAAGCGTCCGTCGCCGCCGGTCGTGCTGGCGCCGGCGCCGCCCGCGGCGGAAGTCATGACGAGGTGTGAACCTGCTGCCCCGCCCCGCGGGACCGAAAATGGTATCCTGACGCGAAGGAAGGTGTCTCGATGAAACTTGCTCTACTGGCGCTGCTGGGACCGATCGGGCTCCCCGAGCTGGTCATCATCTTCTTCATCCTGATCCTGATCTTCGGCGCCAAGCGGCTCTCCGGGCTCGGAAAGGGCCTCGGACAGGCCATCCGGGGATTCAAGGACGAGATGGGAGACGCGAAGGCGGACGACCCGACCCGGTCGGAGTGACGCCAGCCCGCCGCGCACCCGCCGCTCAGCGTCTCCCGCCGCGCCCGCCGCATCGACTACGCAGGCCCACGTGGCGTGCTAACGCCGCGCCACGTTCAACTCGGTGAGGTGGGCTACCAGATCCGTTCCCGCCGTGGACGCATTGACTTCCCGATCAACGTGCAGGATATTGCCGTCCGGCCCGATGATGTAGGTCCAGCGGAAGGGTAATTCGCGTTCCGCCGTCACGACGCCGTACGCCCGCGCCACGTCCTTTTCCGGATTGCTGAGCAGCGGGAATGTCGTATTCAGCGACTCCGCAAACTCCTTGTTGGTCTGCGGATCGTCAACGCTGATCATGAAGTAGGCAATGTCGAACCGCTCGAGATCGTCGCTGCTCTCCTGCAGCGATTTGCATTCGGCCGTTCAACCGCCCGTGAACGCCTTCGGGAACCACGCCAGGACGACGGTCTTGCCCTCGTAGTCGGCCAGGCTGTGCGTGTTTCCGTCGCTGCCCGGCAACTCGAACGCCGGCGCCGGATCGCCCGGCCCGAGCTCCTGCGCGTACGCGCCGCCGCTACCCAGGACAGCCAACATCGCCGCGAGAACCAGGAATCGTGTCACCTTCGGTCGCTCCTTGCTTGCCGCCGGCAGTTGTTAGGATATCCCATTCAGGCGCGATTGCCCATGCCGGCACCCCATATTCCATGCGCAAGCTGATCGTGGGCGCGATCGTGCTGGCAGCAGCCGCGGCGGCCGGCCTCGGCGCGGCCTTCACGCGGTGGTCGGCGCCGGATCCCCTGCCCCCGGTGTCGCCGCCCGGCCCGTGGCTCCTGGCCGACCCGCGGCCTGTCGACCCGCCGTTCGCGCAGTTCCGCCCGCGGCCATCGATGCGCGGGCTCGGCTGGCAGGTAATCGATTACCTGTCGGCGCTGGGCGTGCTGATCGTCGAGGTGGAGACCCACCGGCTCGACGAAACGCTCGGCATCGCGCATGCGCTGGTCGAGCCGCTCAAGGAGAGCTACATCGAGGTGCTCGTGTACTTCTCGGAGCCGGGCCGGGAGCTCGCCGCGCAGCGCGTGCAGTGGACGCCGGAAGGCGGCTACGTGCGCACGGACATTTCGGTGCGGTGACCGCCGCGCCTACCGGATCAGCGCCGTCTCGGGGAACTGCGCGTACCAGCCGAACCAGAACGCCCGCTGGGCCGCCACCCGCGGCCGGGGCTGCCGCATCGCGTCCTCGGGCACGAGCGCGTCCTCGGTGACCCGCCAGCCGGCCCCGGTGTCGTCGACCACCACGCCGTCGCCGCGCAGCTCCGTGAAGCGGCGGTCGCCGGCGTCGAACACGCGGTTCGCGCCGCGGCGCGTCGTCACGACCACCAGCCGATGGCCGGCGTGCTCGGTCTGGAAGACGCGGTTGTCGCGCAGAAAGTCGACGTCTATCGCCAGCGGTTGCAACGATCCGGCCGCGTCGGCGAGCTGCAGCACCACCACCTCGTCCTTGTTGTCCAGGCGGTCGTCGGTCAGCGCCACCTCGAACATCAGGCGATCGTGGGAGAAATAGTCGCGGTAGGCCGCGCCCTCCGAATAGTCGCGCCGGTGGCCCGTCTCGAGCGAAAGCACCGTCGTCTCCGGGTGCGTCCGCCGCCATTCGCCCCAGGTGGTCGTCACCACCGAGCGGTGCCGCAGGCGCAGGCCGCTGCCGACGAGCGGGCCGACCACCGGCACGCCTTCGAACGTGTTCCACAGGCTGCGCGTCTCGTGGTCGAACATCAGCTTGTTCGAACGGTAGAGAAAGCCGCTGGTGCCGATCTTGACGTGCCGGCCGTCGACCACGCTCTCGTACGGGATGACCGTCCCGCACAGCGTGCAGTAGACGATGGTGAGCTCCAGCCCGCCGAGCCGGTCGAGCGCCATCTCGTGCCAGGCCAGTATCCGCTTGGGATAGGCGCGCGCCTCCCCGTTGACCGCGATGCCGAAGACGATGTGGTCGTCGTCCAGGTAGTCGGCGTCCGCGGCCGCAAGCGTCTCCGGATACTCCAGCGGCGGGATGCCGTTGACGACCACGCCGCCCCAGTCGATCTCGTCCAGCCGGATGGTGGCCTGCACCCCGCGCGGGAAGAACTGGCGGAAGCGGGCGTCGATGGCCGCGAACCACTCCCCCTTGAACAGCGCGTAGTCGGGATGCGGTTCGTAAGGCAGGGACCAGATCCACTGCTGCAGCCGGTCGATATCGCCGCGGAACCGCTCCCCCGTCCGGTCCTCCGCGAACTTCATGAACCGGCGCCACACCTTCGTCGACGGGTGCTCGCGGCGAATGGTGTATTCGAAAGCCGGCTCCGGACGGTTCGGATCAGCCAGATTGACCGTCGGCCGCGGCGGGGCGGGCGGCTGCATCAACCGCAACATGTCGCGCAGGATCATGGCGTAGCCGTCGCGCCAGAGCGGGGCGATCTGATCGAGCGCCGCTTCCGCCACGTCGTCGTCCTCCGGATTCGCCGCCTCGAAGAACCACCTGAGATCCGCGTCGCGCTCGGCTGCGCCGGGCTGACCGGCGGCCGGAGACGCCGCGGCCGCAACGAGCAGCAGCGCCAGCGCCGCCGCCGGGCAGCCACCCGCCGCGCGCGTGTAGTACCCTGCCTGCTTCATGGTCGCCAACGACACGTCTCCCGCTCCTCTCTTCTCCGCCGAGCGGATCCGGCGGCGCGTCCGGGAGCTCGCGGCCGCCATCGAACAGGACGCTCCTTCCGAGACTACCATCCATCTCGTCGGCGCGCTGACCGGCGGCTTCGTATTCATGGCCGACCTGGCGCGGGCGTTCTCCAGGCCGGTCACCGTCGACTTCGCCCGCTGCACGAGCTACGGCAGCGGCACTACCTCCTCCGGCACGCTGGTCTGGACGCTGGAGCCGCGCGACGTGCACGGGAAGTACGTGGTCGTCGTCGACGACATCGTCGATTCGGGGAGGACGCTGAGCGGCCTGCGCGCACACCTCGAGCGGCAACGCCCGCTGCGGCTGCGCGCCGCCTGCCTGCTGGACAAGCCGGCGCGGCGCTGCTGCGAAGTGCCGGTCGAGTTCATCGGATTCACCATCGAGGACGTCTTCGTGGTCGGGTACGGCCTGGATCACGCCGAGAAGTACCGCCATCTCCCGTATATCGCAAGGCTCCCCTAGGGGCAACGGACGCAACACCGGAAAACGGTGAACGTGTATAGTGGCGTCCGATGCCCAACCGGAATCCTGCGCCGCGCCGCACGCCGCGCGCCGGCGGCGGCTCCAGCCGCGGGGACGGTGGACGCCGCACCGCAACGACGAAGCCGGGCCGGACCTCGTCCGGCAGCGCCGACCCGGCGACGTGGCATACCGGCATCACCCTGATCGAACCGAATCGGATTCTCGTCCGCGGCTACCGCATCGACGACCTGATGGGCCGGACCTCGTTCGCCGAGGCGGTCTATCTGCTGCTTACCGGAGACCTGCCGTCGCACGCCGTGGGACGGCTGATGGATGCGCTGCTCGTGTCGTCCATCGACCACGGTGCGACGCCGCCGTCGACGCTGGCCGCGTGCAACGTCGCCACTACCGGCGCGCCCATCCGCGCCTCGGCGGCGGCCGGCGTGCTCGCCTTCGGCTCGCCCCTGGGCGGCGGCGGCGGCATCGAGGCGTGCCTGCGCTTTCTCAACGAGGGGCTGGGCCTGATCGGCGACTGGGTCTCGGCCGACGACGCCGCGCGGCGCCTCGTCGACCAGGTGCCTGCCGATGACCAGCTTCCGCCCGGCTTCGGACACCGCTTCCACACGCGCGACCCCCGCGCGACCCGACTGCTGCAACTGGCGCTGGAGCTGGAGCTCGACGGCGACCACGTGCAGTTCATCCAGTCGGTGGAGCGCGTGATTGCCGAGCGGCACGGCGATGCGCCGGGCGAGCCGGCGCACATCAACGAGGAGGGCGCCGTCGCCGCCATCTGCGGCGACATCGGCCTCGACGCCGACCAGGCCGGGGCGCTGTTCATGATCTCCCGGCTGCCCGGCGTCATCGCGCACGCGCTAGAGGAGCAACGCCGCCAGCCGCCCATGCGGTTCATCGACCCGTCGGGGCACGAATACGACGGCCCCGGCGAGCGCCGCCTCCCCGAGACCCGCCGCTGATACCCGCTGCGGGTCAGCGCCGGGGGTACCAGTCGCCGTCGCGCAGCTCGATGGACTCGCCTTCCAGGGCGTCGCGCAGCGCCTGGATCGTCGCGGCGATCTCGGTGGCGTTGTCCGGCCGCTCCTGCTCGGGGTTGGCGAACCACCGCGCGGACGCGTTGTCGTAGTGGTACAGGTAGACCACCTTGGGCCGGAAGGTCTTGAGGCATTCTGCAACCGGCCGCGGCCGCATCCGGTCGAGCGGCAGGTTCATGGGCATGAACGCCACGTGGATGTCCTGCAGCGCCTGGATTTCGGGCACGCACTCGCCCACGCCCGAGAAGAAGATCCGCCGGCCGCCCAGCGTCACGACGTAGCCGTTGGCCTCGCCCGGCGGATGCCAAGGCTGCCCCGGCGTCATGTCGTGAGCCGCCACGGCCTCCACCGGCACGCCCGCAAACGTCCCCCGCTCGCCGTTCGCCAGGACTGTTCCGTGCGGAAAACTCTCGTGGGCCTTCGCCGTCAGCACGACCGGGGCGCCCGGCTTGCGCAACTGCTCGATCGCCGCCGGATCCAGGTGGTGCGACGGATCGTCGGTAACGAGGATCAGGTCGGCCGGCCGGGCCCGAGACAGGTCGGCCACGCTCCAGGGATCGACGTAGACAACCGTACCGGCATGCTCCACCTGCACGCTCGCGTGCAGGATGGGCGTGATGACGATGTCGCCGCCTTCCGCCGGAACGGTGTCGGGCGACTGCGCCGCCGGCGCGGCGCCGGCGGCGAGGAACAACGCGAGCACGACCGTGGAGAGCGTGTGTCGGTTGGCCATGCCGCCATGCTATGCCCGGTGTTGCGGGTCGTCAACGGCTATCGCCGGGCTGCGCCATGCGGTAGCCGACGCGGCGGACGGATGAGATGTAGGTCGGGTTGGCCGCGTCGTCGCCCAGCTTCTGGCGCAGCTTCTTCACGAAGGCGCGCACCAGCTTCGAGTCGCCCGTGGCTTGCCGGCGCCATACCTTGCGCAGCAGGTCCTCGTGGGTCACGACACGTCCCGCATTTTCCGCGAGCACGCGAAGCAGGTCGTATTCCGTGGCCGTCAGCTCCACGGGATTCCCGTCCACGGTTGCGCGGCGCAGTTCGAAGTCGATGGCCAGAGCGCCCAGCCGGAACGGCTCCGGTTCGGCCTGCCGCCGCAGGGCCGCCCGCACGCGCGCCGTCAGCTCCGTGGGCGAGAACGGCTTGACGATGTAGTCGGCAGCGCCCATCTCGAGCGCCCGGGCAATCGTCTCGTCCCGGCCGTAGGCAGAGATGAAGATGATCGGCAGATCGGTCAGCTCGGGCACCCGTCCCATCAGCTCGATGCCGTCGACGCCGGGCAACAGCAGGTCGAGCAGCACCAGACTCGGTCTCTCTCGCTCGAGCAGGTTCGGCACCTCCTGCGGATCGCCCGTCACGATTGGCGCGTAGCCGGCCTCCGTCAGTGCGCCGCGCACGTAGCGGAGCGTCTGCGGATCGTCGTCGACTACCAGGATGCGCGTCGGCTCCTGTCCGGCCCCTGGCGCGCGGGCCTGGCGCCGGGCGGCGCCCGCGGGGATCTCGGCCTCGGCCGCCACGGGGATCGTGAAGATAATCCGTGTGCCCAGGCCCGCCCCTCCGCTCTCGGCGCGGATGCGCCCGCCGTGGGCCTCGACCAGCCCCCGGCAGATGGACAGGCCCAGGCCGGTGCCCTGGATCCCGCCATCGCCGCCGCCTGTCCGCGCATGCTTGCGGAACAACTGCTGCAACTGTTCCGGCGGTACGCCCCGCCCTTCATCGGTAACCGATATGGCCACGTGGGAGCCGTCACGCGTTGCCGACACCCGGATGGGAGACGACGCGGGCGCGTGCCGCGCCGCGTTGGAAAGGAGGTTGTCGAGCACCTGGCCAATGCGTTGGCGATCGGCCAGCACCCGGGGCAGGTCCAGCGGGAGGTCGATGCTCACTCGATGCCGGCCGCCCCCGCTCACAAAGGTGTTCCGGGCCCGATCCACCAACCATGCAAGCTCGGTCGGTTCAGGCGTGACCGACAGTGTCCCCGTCTCGATGCGGCCCGCATCCAGCAGGTCGCTGATCAACCTGCGCATCTGATCCGCGTGCTCGTCGATGATCCGGAAGAACTGGTGCACCTCGGCCGGATCCATCGCCGTGGAGGCGCCCAGCACGGTGGCGGCCGCGCCCTTGATCGAGGTCAGGGGAGCTCGCAGCTCATGGCTCACCAGGCTCAGGAACTCGGTGCGCGATCGCTCGAGCGCATCCAGCGGCGCCAGATCCTGCAGCGTGACGACGACCGACTCGACCTCGCCGTTTGCGGACCTGTTCGGGGTGGCGTTGATCAACATCCTGACGCTGCGGCCGTCGGCGACCGAGATCTCGATTTCTTCGGCATGCACGGTCTCGGCGACACTGAGGAGCTGTGCAAGCGGTGTTTTGCGGAGGGAGACTTCCCTCCCGTCCGCGCGGCGGAAAGTAATGACGTCGAGCAGTTCCTCCGGGGACTGGCCCGGCGTGAGCAGGCCTTCGACAATCCGCTTTGCCTCCCGGTTGTGCGACACCGAATGGCCGGTCTTCGCGTCCAGGACCACTACGCCAACGGGCGATGTATCGACCACGGTCTCCATGTCGGTCCACGCCCGCTGTGGGTCCCGGTGGGCACGGGCAACGGCAATCGCCGCGGCAGCGTGCGCTGCGAAGAGCACCAGAACCTCCTCATCGTCGGCGGTGAATTCACCCTCGCCGTCCTTCCCGACGAGCATGAAGACGCCGACGCACACGCCCCGGTGCAGGATCGGTGCGGCCTGGAACGCCCCTTCCGGGCATCGGCTCGAGTCGGCGCCGAGCGACCGGACATAGGCTGGCAGATCCGGCCGCCGCAGCGCGCCGGGCAAGTTCCGGAAGTGCTTGAAGACCCCCCAACGTTCGGACCAGTTCACCAACCGCTCGCGTTCGCTGGCCGTCAGGCCGGAGGTGATGAAGCCCCAGGGGGGACCGCCGTCGGGGGTAGTGGTAATCGCGCCGTGCCGGGCGCCCGTCATCGCACACGCGGCCTCGACGATTTCGCCGAGGATGGCGCGAAAGTCCCGGCTGGCGCTGACGCGCTGGCCCGTCGCCGTGAGCCGGGCCATGCGGTCCCGGAGCACCTCGTTTTCGCGCCGGAAATCGTCGGAATCACTCACGTGTGCACCCCCGTCGGAATATGGAGCAGCCGCCCGCGCATCACCCTTCAAGCGGGATTCTACGGCTGCGCCATGCGGTAGCCGACCCGGCGCAGCGACGAGATGTAGGTCGGGTTGGCCGCGTCGTCGCCCAGCTTCTGGCGGAGCTTCTTGACGAATGCGCGCACCAGCTTCGAATCACCCGCGTCGTGCCGGCCCCACACCTTGCGCAGCAGGTCCGCGTGCGTCACTACCCGCCCCGCGTTGACCGCCAGCACGCGGAGCAACTCGTATTCGGTAGCCGTCAGCTCCACTGGATCACCGTCCACCGTCACGCGGCGCCGTTCGAAATCGATGGCCAGGGAGCCCAGCCGGAAGGGCTCCGGATCGGCCTGCCGGCGGAGGGCTGCCCGCACCCGGGCCGTCAGCTCCATCGGCGAGAACGGCTTGACGATGTAGTCGACCGCCCCCATCTCCAACGCGCGGGCAATCGTCTCGTCCCGGCCGTAGGCGGAGATGAAGATGACCGGCAGATCGGCCAGCTCAGGCACCGTTTCCATCAACTCGATGCCGTCCACGCCGGGCAACAGCAGGTCGAGCAGCACCAGGCTCGGCTTCTCGCTCTCGACGAGGTCGGGCACCGCCTGCGGGTCGCCCGTCACAACCAGCGCATAGCCAGCCTCCGCGAGCGCGCTCCGCACGTAGCGCACCGTCTGCGCGTCATCGTCCACCACGAGCACGCGCTGCCGCTCCTGCTCATTCGCGGACGCCTGCGCGCGACCGCGAGCCGCGCCCGTGGCCTCGGCGTCCGAGGCCACGGGAATCGTGAACGTGATCCGCGTGCCCAGGCCCGTTCCGCCGCTTTCGGCCCGGATGCGGCCGCCGTGCGCCTCGACGATCCCCTTGCAGATGGCCAGGCCCAGGCCCGTGCCGCTGATGTCGCCCTCGCCGCCGACACGCGCGTGCTTGCGAAACAGTCGCGGCAACTGGTCCGGCGCCACGCCGCGTCCCTCGTCGGCCACCGATATGGCCACGTGGAGGCCGTCCCGCACGGCGGAAACACAAATGGGAGACGACTCGGGCGCGTGCCGCGCCGCATTGGACAGGAGGTTGTTGAGCACCTGGACGATGCGCTGGCGGTCGGCCAGCACCCGCGGCAGGTCCAGCGGAAGGTCGATGCTCACGCGATGCCGGCCGCCGCCGCTCACGAAGGTGTTCCGCGCCTGGTCCACCAGCCCGACGACCTCGGCCGGTTCCGGTACGACCGAGAGCGCGCCGGTCTCGATGCGGCCCGCATCGAGCAGGTCGCTGATCAGACCGCGCATGTGATCGGCCTGGTCGTCGATGATCCGGAAGAACTGGTGCACCTCGGCCGGATCCAGAGCCGCCGAGGCGCCGAGCACGGTGGCGGCGGCGCCCTTGATGGAGATCAGCGGGGCTCGCAACTCGTGGCTGACCAGGCTCAGGAATTCCGTCCGCGCCCGCTCCAGCTCCTCCAGCGGCGCCAGGTCCTGCATGGTGACTACCATCGACTGGAGCTCGCCGTCCGCGGACCGGATCGGCGTGGCGTTTATCAGCACGCTGACACTCCGGCCGTCCGGAACCGAAAGCACGATCTCCTCCGCGCGCACCGTCTCCGGATCCGTCCATTGCCGCGCCAGCGGCAACTCGGCGAGGGAAGCCTCTCTTCCATCGGCGCGGCGGCTGGTAAGCACATTGAGGAGGTCCTCCGGGGGTTGACCCGGCGAGAGCAGGCCGTCGGCAATCCGCCTGGCCTCTCGATTGAACGAGACAGGATCGCCGGTCCTCGCGTCGAATACCGCGACCCCGACCGGCGACGTATCGACCAGGGCCTCCAGGTCGGCCCGGACCCGCCTTTGTTCTTCGTAGACGCGGGCGTTGGCGATCGCCGTCGCCGCCTGCGCGGCGAACAGCACCAGGATCTCTTCATCCCCGTCGGTAAACTCCCGGCCGCCATCCTTGCGGGCCAGAAAGAAGTAGCCCACGGGCACGCCCCGATGCCGCATGGGCGTAGCCTGGAAGGCCCCTTGCGGAATCACGTCGGCCGCGAAGCCCAGCGAGCGGGCGTAGGCCGGTACGTCGGACAGCCTTATCGGACCGGAAAGATCCTTGAAGTGTGCGAACAGGCGCGGCCCGTCGGACCAGCTTCGCATCCGCTCGCGCGCCTCGGGAGTCAACCCGGTGCTCACGAACCCCTGCGGCCGCGCCGCGGCATCAATCGTCGTAATCACGCCGCAAGCGGCGTCCGTCAGCACGCGTGCGCTCTCGACGATCTCGTGGAGGACCGTATCGAGGTCGAGACTCGCGCTGATGCGGACGCTCGCCGCGCTCAGACGCGACATGCGATCCCGCAGCGCCGCGATTTCTTGTTGCAGGTCGTCGGAACTGCTCACCCTTCCGCCCCCCGTCGCACCTCGGAAGAACGCTGTCTACCCGTACTCTGATGATAGCAACGCGGCACGCGATGTTAACGAACAAAGAACCAAAACAGCGAAAACTATAACCAATACTTCACATTAATTCTGATTCAATGGACAAGTGTGAGAGCTGTCTCGATGAGCACTGCTGGAATGCGCCTCAAGACGCTCGTCGTACTACTGCCGGTCGCTGCCGCGCTCACCGTGCAAACCGGCGCCCTGGCACAACGCCAACGGCCCGTCTCGAGCAGCCTGCTGCTGCTGATCGATGCCTCCGGGAGCATGGGCGACCCCGTGGGCGCCGGCAATCCTCAAGTCAAGATCGAAGCCGCCAAGCGGGCTGCGACTGACGCCCTGAGCCGGGCCGCGGGCGGCGGCTCCGTCGAGGTGGCGGTGCTTGCGTTCAGCGGCGACTGCCAGAACCCGGTTCCGCAGTACCAGGACTTCACGCGCGACGTCGGCCGACTGGCGCGGTTCATCGACAGCCTGCAGCCCGGCGGCGGCACGCCCATGGCCGACGCGCTGCTCTTCGCGAACCGCTACATGCAGTCGAACGGCAGCGCGCGCGCGGCCGACCGGATGATCATGCTGCTGGCCGACGGCCAGAACGACTGCGGCGACGTCGGCCAGGCGCTGGCCACGCTCCAGCGCAGCGGCGTGATCTTCCGCCACGAAACCGTCGGTTTCGGCATCACCCCAAACTCGGCCGCGGCGCAGGATTTGCGCCGGGTCGCCACCGAGACCGGCGGCACGTACCACCACGCCGCCGACGCCAGCCAGCTCGCCGACGTGTTCATGGAGTTCGTCGACACGCTGTCGGTAATCGACATGCTCGGAGGGTTCGGCCCGCGCGCCGGCTCGACAGCCGACTTCCCTGCCACCGCGGCCGCGGCTCCCGCGGACGCTGGCGCGGGCCAGGCGACCGCGGATTCCGCAGGCGCCGGCCGCCTGTCCAACCTGATCGGCAGCATCCGCCGCCGAGACCCGCCGGGTGACGGTACTACTGCCCCGCCCTCGGGAACCGGCGCACAGGACGTCTACGTCGCCGTGGCGGCGACGGTCAGCCTCGGCCGGCGCATCATCGAGCCCGGGTTCACGTGGCACTACGCCACGGGATGGAGCGCGAGCTCGGGCCACGAAGCGGAGATGGAGGCCGACAACGCGTGCCGCAGAGTCTCCGGCAGTACGTGTTGGCTCTCCGGCTCTTCCCTGCAAGGCGGATGCGTCGTCCTGGTCGAAGGCACCTGGCTCGACAGGGACGACGAGCAGCAACGGATGGATGTCTTCGTGAACACCAATCAATCCCGGTCGTGGGCTGAAGATGTCACGCTCGACGAGTGCGAGACGGCGATCCATGCCGGCAAGCCCGACGGGACCGTCGAGGTGTACGAGTGCAGCCTGCGGGTCTCGTACTGCTCCGAGGATGCGAGTCCGTGATGACGCGCCCACCTGCTCTCCCGCGGCACGATGCCTCACAACCTGTGACCCTGACGGTTTACACTGGAGCACGGTCATTCAGGAATCCGCTGAATCTTGTTTACGGTCGCGTACCTGCTACCCCCCCTCGCCAACTGGCCCGCGCGAATGCGCGCTGTCCCCGTTCTCGCGGCCCTCCTCCTGCTGGCAGCCGCTGCCCCGGCCGGCGCCGCGTGTGACGACACCGACGGCGATACGGACTGTATTTACACCGGGATGCTCGTTGGCTCCGCCCGCGCATACAACCGGATAGTCGATGTCGACGGGTTCGCGAACTGGGGCAAGCCAGGCTCGACGCTGGACTACGACGACGTCGAGCTCACGGGCAGCGCGTTGGTCGGGAGACGGCTGCGCATAGGCCCGGTCCCGCTCAGGATCGAGGCCGACGCCACCTTCGGCGACATGCGGGCGACGACCAACCTGCTGGATCCGCAAGGGTTGGACGAGACGGCGGAAGCGAAGCTCCGCTGGATCGCCACCGCCGGCGCCGGCAGCGATTTCACTATCGGCCGCTTCACGGTATTCGGCAAGGGCGGGCTGGCGGTTGCGGACGTCGACAACTCGGTCACCGACATCGACTTCTTCCGCGACCGGCCGCCGATGCTGGACCCGGACGACTCGTTTCGCGAGGTCTCGACCGATTTCGGTTGGCAACTGGCGGCGGGCGTCGAGGCTGCACTGGCAGCCGGCTGGGCGCTCCGGCTGGACGCCACATACATGGAATTTGGCCGGAGCACCTACGCGGTCAACCGCGGGCGCAACAACCGCTGCGGCCCCGGCGGCCCGTACCGGCCCTGCCAGTACGAAATCGAGCACACGCTCGGGCTGCTGCGCCTCGGCTTCATCTACCGCTTCGGCCGGTAGCGCCCGGGTCCACACCGGCTCGGGGCTGACGGGCCGGGACCGACCGGACGACGAAGGGTGGGGCCGCGGTCGCCGTCCGGAGGAAAGGATTGAAAGGTTGCGACTCAGGGACTTTCAGGCCCTCACCTTCGATGTATACGGGACGCTCATCGACTGGGAGACGGGCATTATTGATGCGCTGCGCCCGCTTACGGATCGACTCGAGACGCAGCCGACTCGAGATGAAGCGCTCGAGGCGCATGCCCGCTACGAGTCCGCGCAGCAGCGCGCCACTCCGACAGAGAGATACAGCGACCTGCTGGCGGTCGTGTATCGTCGCCTGGCCGAGCAATGGCGGCTGGCGGTCGACTGGCAAGAGTGCGTGACGTACGGCCAATCGGTCGGGCGGTGGCCCGTGTTTGACGATTCCGCCGAAGCCCTGCGGTACCTGAAGGAGCACTACCGGCTCTTCGTGCTGAGCAACGTGGACAACGACAGCTTCGCGCGGAGCAACGAAAAGCTCGGGGTCGTCTTCGACGAGGTCTTCTCGGCCGAGGACGTCGGGTCTTACAAGCCGAGCGACAGGAACTTCAGCTACATGATCGAGCAGCTCTCGACGCTCGGGATCGATCGATCGGCGATCCTGCACACGGCCGAAAGCATGTTCCACGACCACGCCCCGGCGAACCGGGTGGGCCTCGCCAGTTGTCACATCTACCGCAGGGCAGGGAAAAAGGGATTCGGCGCCACCATGCCACCGGCAACGATGCCGCGCTGCGATTTCAGATTCGAGTCGATGGCCGCGCTCGTCGAGGCGCACCGTCAAGAGGAGCTCCCTCAACGATTCCACACTTCCCACCACGCGGCGAACTCGGACGGCTTGATTCGATAGCGCGCGAAGTTTCCCTCGTGCAGACCCAGAAGCTCCCGTTCTGCGGTCTCGCGAAACCTCTCGCGATCCTGTTCGGCGATGTGTTCCTGCACCCACTTGCCAACGTGGACGGCAGCCTGCCGCTGGTCCATGCGTCCACGCACGACCGATGCGACGAGCTCACGCAGAGTGGTCCTGTGCCGCATTCGAAACGGGTCGGGCTCTCCCAGGGACTGCCTCACCGCGGTGTAGCGGGCGGCGGATCGCCTGTAAGCCCAGGTGAAGACGTCGCGCAGCAGTTCGATGCGATTGAGCTCGTACACTCCGAGCATGGCCTCGGTATAGAGGTCCCGCTGGACATCCTCGAATGAGAGCGGTGAGAGATTCGCCTTGATCAACGGAATGTTCGCAGCGAGACGGGAAACCCGCTTGTTGACGTCGTCGAACGGCTGCAGGTACGGAATGTGCACCATGGCGAAGAAGGCCTGCTCGAATGGATCTCGGATCGCCGCGGCCGTGGCAAGCGCCTGGTCGAAGCACTCTTCGATGACCTGCGGTACCGCGAGCGGATGGAATACCGAGCCCTCGATCCCGACATCCGTGCGGCGCAGTCGACCAGCAGCCTCCGGGTCGGCGAGCAGGTTGTTGGCGAGCAGCGCGTGGAGGTTCAGGATGGTGTAGCGATTGAACGTGATCTCCGCTGCGCCCTCGACAAGGAACTCGATCGCGTCCTTGTGGTTGAGGATCATCTGTGCTTCGAGTCGCCGCCGGCCGTCCGCTTCTTCGCCCGCATCGAGCAGGCGCCGGGTATCGAGCAGCGAATAGGTGTTGCCCTCGAGACGGCTGGAGTTCCAGGACAGGTCTATGAGCAACCGGTTCAGGATCTGCCTGGCGTAGGTTCCGGCCGGCTGTTCGGTGACGTGCGGCCTGCCGATCTCCCGGAGCTGTGATCGCTGCTGCAGCGAAAGATAGAAGGTGTCGTTGGGCCGGTATGCATCGAGGAATGCGCGGTCGTAGCCCACCGGTTCCCGCGCTGCAGGCGGCCGGCGAACCTGCTCCCGAATCTCGGATCCGTCCTCGGTTAGTGGCGGAAGAACCTCGGCCCGCGCGGTGACTCCGGATTGTCGCCCTGCGATTCGAACTGCCGCCAAACCCGCTCGCGGCGGGCGGTAGCGCGCTCCGCGCCCCACGCCCTCCATGACCAGGCGCCCACTGCCGACAAGGTGCCTCAGGCGGTATTGCAGCGTGCGGCGGGGCGGGGCGAACTGCAAGGCATCGCTGATCTGCCTCATCGTCATGCCGTCCGGGTGCTGTTGCAGCACCTGTTCGACCGCCTGAAGGTCCTTGTCCTGAATGCGTCGCGCCACTCAGCGCCTCCTGGTTTGCACACAAATTATCGCGCAACTATCGTCATATATGCGCAACTATAAGTCAAGTGGTGGACTCATATCTTGCGCATAAACAGGTATCCTGCGTGGAGAAGCTTACGCGCAAGTTACTCACGGCTATGGAGGCGCACGAAGCTGCTGGACCTCGACGGTTGGTACGAGCCACTCGGGACAGGAGGATAGTCAACCGGGTTGGGAACGAAAATATGACTCTGTGAGGGCGATCATTCACGTGTAGTTCACGTTAATCCTGTCATACTCCGCTGACGTACCGACGACCTGCGAGATGACAACCAAGTCTCCGCGGACTCACCTGGCAGCGGCGGTGCTTTCGCTACTGCTGCCCGTTGTCGCCGCGGCCGTGCAGTTGCCCCCGGAGATCCAGGCCGACCGCCACCTCGTGCGAGCAGAACGGGCGATCGACGAACAGGATTTCCTGGGCGCCAAGGCGGCGATGGACGACATCCTGGAGCTCCAGGCCCAGCATGGCCTGGACCTACCCGCTCAGTTTTCCTTCCGATACGCCGAGGTGCTGGAACGGCTCGGCCTGTATGCCGAAGCCATCGAACACGTGACCGAGTATTTGACGGTCGCGGGCCGCGACGGCGAGTTCTACCGCGAGGCGTTGGAGCTGCTGGATTCGGCCGAGGAGATGCTGCGTCGAGCAGAGCTTGAACGCCAACGGGCCGCCGCAGCCCGCGAAGCGGCGGAGGCGGGCCGGCGCCAGGCACAAGCCCGGCAAATGGAGAAGATGGTGGTTGTCCCCGCCGGGACGTTCCAGATGGGCTGCGTGTCAGGACGCGACTGTGACGACGACGAGCACCCGGTGCACCCGGTGAGGATCTCGCGGCCGTTTGCGCTGTCGCGGCACGAGGTGACGTTCGACGAGTATGACCGCTTCGCGGCGGCGACGGGCCAGGACCGGCCGGATGACGAAGGCTGGGGACGCGGCAGCCGCCCGGTGGTGAACGTGTCGTGGGATGACGCGCAGGCGTATGTGTCGTGGCTCTCTGCCGAGACGGGGGTGCGGTATCGGCTTCCCAGCGAAACGGAGTGGGAGTACGCGGCGCGCGCGGGGACGACGACGGCGTACTCATGGGGAAACGAGATCGGCCGCAACCGCGCCAACTGCGATGGGTGCGGCAGCCAGTGGGACGACGAGATGACGGCGCCGGTGGGCTCGTTCGGCGCCAACGCGTGGGGCCTGCAAGACATGCACGGCAACGTGTCGGAGTGGGTGGAGGACTGCTGGCACGAGACCTACGCAGGCGCGCCGGCGGATGATTCGGCTTGGACTGCTGAAGGAGACTGTGATCGGCGCGTGGTGCGGGGCGGTTCCAGTATCCACCCCCCGAGGAACCTCCGTGCGGCCAGCCGCGGCGGAGCTGTTGCCGGTTTTGGGTTCAGGTACTACGGGTTCCGCGTTGCGAGGACGCTGGATGGACCTTGAGGATGCGGCTCAACTCCAATGCGCAAATTACTCATGGGTATGGAGGCTCACGAAGCAGCTGCTGAACGTCGACGGTTGGTACGAGCCACTTTGCCTGGTGCGCCGCGGGTTCATCTACCGCTTTGACCAGTAGCGCGGCGGCGGCACGTCAGAGGTGAAGCACCGGTTCGCGGCCACATGCAACGTCTCGTAGGCGGCACCGGTCCCCGAAAAAGTGGCCATCGCGGTTGTCGATGAGGCCAGCCACGTCGTCGGGCACGCGCTGCACGAGCAGAGGTGCGGCCCGCTTCCCGGAGTCTTGTTTATCGTAGTAACATAAATTGTGTCTATCGCGTTCGACGCGGCGAAACGCGTGGCCACCCTCGCAGGCCGAGGCCTCGACATGGCCCGCGCCGGTGAAGTTCTCTCGGGCGCCACGTTGACCGTCGAGGACGACCGGCAGGATTACGGCGAGGAGCGCTTCATCACCATCGGGTTCCTCGACGGGGCGATGGTCGTCCTCGTCTGGACACCGCGCGAAGGCACGCATCGGATCGTCAGCATGAGGAAGGCCAATGAGCGGGAACGAGCACTCTACGAACCGCGATTTTGATCGCGACGCGGCGCCGGACCTGACTGCCGACGGATGGCCGGAGAAGTTCGCGCGCGCGACCGTGCGCCGGGGCCGGCCGCCGAGCGCCAACCCGAAGGTATCGACCACCATCCGCCTCTCGCGTGACGTGATCGAACACTTCAAGTCCGGCGGCC
This sequence comes from Vicinamibacteria bacterium, assembly GCA_022820825.1. GTDB lineage: Bacteria > Acidobacteriota > Vicinamibacteria > Vicinamibacterales > UBA8438 > JAAXGX01. The sequence continues at coordinate 871 of JAJEEU010000075.1, read as the reverse complement.
GGGGCTGGCAGACGCGGATCGATGCCGCGTTGCGGGAGTGGATCGGAAAAAACGACGTAGCTTGAGGCGTCCCGACCGCGCGGTCCCGCGACCGTGTCGTTTGATCTCAGCGGGCTCCGAACAGCGCGCGACGTAGCGCGTCGTTCAGCCGCGTCCGCCCGCGCGGAAGTGCGCGGTGATGTCCGCGTCGAGGCTAATGGTGACCTGTTCCTTCGTCGGCGCTTTCCGCCTTCCACGACTGCGGCGCACACGCTCGACTTCCCGGACTTTCACCACAGGCTGCTAGGGGGTCACCTCCCAGGGACGCTCCCACGGCCGCAGTGGACGCTGGCGGGCCAGGAGCGGCAGATCCTGCCGTTGCAGTTCCAGCAGGATGCGCACCTTCTCCTGCAGCGGCGCCGCCGCCTGTGCCCGATGCCATGCGCGCTTCCGCTCCAGAAGGTCCGCGACGTCGCTGGAAGGGCCGTCAGGCGTCATCGGGAATCTCCGTCTCGATGGCGTGGGCCGCCAGGATCCGGCGCAGCCGCTCCCGGTCCACCGCACCGGCCTCCAGCAACTGCCATGCTCGCTCTCGCCGCCGGGCGCCGCCCGCCTGCAAGGCCAGCGCGACGAGGTGTTCGGGATCCACGACGCGGACCGGCACACCGCCGTAGTCGTGCACCCGCGCCGTCGAGAGAGCCGCGTTCACGAGAGCATTGTAAGCGGGCAGGAACTGCACCGGGACGCCTTCTGTTCCGCGTCAACTACTTCTGCCGCTGAACGTCAACTATTTTTGCCGGTTGTGAGGAGCGCGAGGTCAATATCGAAGAGGATGCTGCCGTTTCACCGTTTGGGCGGCGCATGCGCCGCCCAAACGGTGTGCGGGCGACGC
>JAJEEU010000080.1 GCA_022820825.1 Vicinamibacteria bacterium | reverse complement strand
CCTCGCGCACCGTGGGCGGCTGCCCCGCGAGCAGCCGCGTCCGCACGAACGCAAGCACCCGGTTGCGCGTCTCGCCTGCTGGTGTCCGTCCCATTTACTCCCCCACCGTATGCCGGCGACGGAGTATACCATACATGTGTATGTAATAAATCGCAGACGAACTTCCCTGCTCCCTGGCGGGAGTCAACCCTTACCTACTGGCCGTCATAGATGGCCTGCATGTTGGCGTGCACCCGCTGGGGATCGATGGTGAATCCCGGATGGTCGCGGGCCAGGAAGGCGTCGGCCGCGGCGTCCACGGCGGTGCCGGCCTCCATCCCCTCGCGGGCCGCGTCGAGGAAGCCGTTCATGAAGCCGGTGAAGGTCGTGAAGTCTTCCCACGACAGCAGCGTGTTGGAATGGCCGGCGATGATCGCGTCGACGCCGCTGACGCCGGCGACCGCCTTCGAGAGCGTCCGGGCGAACTCGGAGGCGCTGCCGCCGCTGTTGGCGAAGTCGATGAACGGCATGTTCATGGTCTGGAACATGTCGCCGGTGTGCATCATGCGCGCCGCGCGGAAGACGACGAAGGTGTCGCCGCTGGTGTGCCCGGGCCCGAAGTGGTACAGGTCGATCTGCTCCGGGCCGCTGAAGAGCGACATGCGCTCCGTGTACGTCCGCCTGGGCAGATACTTCGCGTTCTCCCCCTGGAACGCCTCGCAGTTGGTGACCGGATTGCACTCGGCGCGCGCCATGTTGGCCCGCGTGTTCTCGTGCGCCACCACCGTGATCGTGTCCGGGAGCTCGTTGTTGCTGCCGGAATGGTCGAAGTGGGTGTGCGTGTTGATGACCATCGTGATCGGCTTGTCCGTCACTTCCCGGACCCGCCCGATGAAGTCCTGCCCGTAGCCGGGGAGCTTGGTGTCGACCAGGACGACGCCCGCCTCGGTCACGAACACGGCCGTGTTGCCGCCGGTCCAGCTTGCGCGGTCGGCGGAGTCGGATGCCGCCAGCAGGTACAGGTTCTCCGCGATCTCCTCGATGGGCGGCATGGCCGCCCGCTCCTGCTGCGACGCGGCGGCCGTCAACGACAACCCGACGAGCATGATGGCGGCCGACACGCTGCCGCGGCGCCGGAATCCGGCTTTCCAGCTCTGCATGTAGATCCTCCCTTGCCTGGTTGCGGCAGCATAGCATCCAACAAGGATGATGAAGCTGCGTGACCCCACCAACGGTGAAGTACGCGAGGGGACGACAAGCGGTTCCCGTGTCGTCCCCAAGCCGCGCACGGCGCGGCTCGGCAAGCCCGGCGCGGGGCGAGGGGGCCCCGCTAGGGCTTGCCGGGGGTTTGGGGCGTAGCCCCAAGTATAAAATGCGGCGGGAATGCCCACGATCTCACGCCGCGCGCTGCTGCAGGCGCTGGCGGCGCAGGCGCTCGCCGCGCGCGCTGCAACCGGCCAGACGGTGCGCCACGGCGCGCCCGGGCCGCTGTCGGCCGCCGCGGAGACGCACGACTGGACCGACTTCCTCGGCCCCTCGCACAACGGCGTGTCGACCGAGACGCACCTCAGCCGCGTGCTGCCGCCGCCGCTGGTGTGGGAGCTGCCCAAGGGGACCGGCTACACCTCCCCGGCGATTGCGGGCGACCGGCTGGTCTTCATGCACCGGCTGGGCGACGAGGAGATCGTCGAGTGCCTGCATCCGGAGACCGGGGCGGCGCGCTGGCAGTTCCGCTACGGCACCGTCTACGAGGACCGCTACGGCTACAACAACGGCCCGCGCTCGAGCCCGGTCATCGCCGCCGGCCGCGTCTACACCGTCAGCGCCGAAGGCCTGATCCACTGCCTGGCGCTCGACACCGGAGACGTCATCTGGCAGCGCGACCTGCGCGCGGTGTACAGCGTGCGGCAGGACTTCTTCGGCACCTCCTCCACCCCGCTGGTCGAGGGCGGCCTGCTGGTGGTGAACGTCGGCGCGCCGGGCGGACCGTGCGTGGCGGCGTTCGACACGGCGACGGGTAGCGAAGCGTGGCGCGCCGGCACCGAGTGGGGTCCGAGCTACGCGTCGCCCGTGCCCGCCGACATCCACGGCCGCCGGCGCGTGCTCGTATTCGCCGGCGGCGATTCGCAGCCGCCCACCGGCGGGCTGCTGTCGATCGACCCGGCCAACGGCGCCATCGACTTCCGCTATCCGTTCCGCGGCCGCGTCTACGAATCGGCCAACGCCGCCAGCCCGGTCGTATTCGACAACAAGGTGTTCCTCACGTCCAGCTACCGCACCGGCAGCGCGCTGGTCGAGATCCTGCCGGACTTCACGCATCGCGTCGCGTGGCAGACCGCGGACGTCGGCATCCACTTCAACACCGCCATCCACCGCGACGGCTACCTGTACGCCTTCGACGGCCGCAATCCGGGCGACGCGTCGCTGGTGTGCATCGACGCGGCTACGGGCGCCGTCGTCTGGCGCGTCGAGCCGGAGTGGCAGGAGACGCTGGAGCGCAACGGTCGCGCGCAGGCCCAGCTCATGAGCACCTACCGCGGCTCGCTGCTCGCCGCGGACGGGCAGTACCTGTGCCTGGGCGAGCTGGGGCACCTGCTGTGGCTCGACCTGACGCCGGAGGGCTACACGGAGATCGCGCGCGGCTGGCTGTTCGCGAGCCGCGAGTCGTGGGGCCTGCCGGTGCTCTCGCGCGGCCTGCTCTACGTCACGCAGAACACCCGCGACCTGCTCACCGGCGCCGGCCCGCGCCTGTGCTGCTACGACCTGCGGGCGTGAGGCGCCTTCAGGCCGTCGGATTCACAACCGGTCGGAGCGCTCTTCATCCAGCTCTGCGAGCAACTGGTCCAACGTCATGACGGGCGGCGGCTTGGGAGGCGGTCCGGATCCCGGCGCCGCCGCCGGCGTCAGCCAACCCTTGCGCACGGCGTCGGCCAGCCGCGCATCGGCCAGGATGGAACTGCGCTTCGCGGACCGCATACCTGCCAAGCTAGCTTCCGTCCCCACCTGCGTCAAGAGCGGCCTGCGATACCCCGTGGGACCGCGAACGCGGCAGACAGCATGGTCTTGCACATAATATCTACTTACATAGTGCGTGCCAAAGCATAACGAGATAGCATAAACGTATGCGCACCACCCTCGATTTGCCGGCTGAGCTGCTAGACGAAGCGCAGCGACTACTTGGTTTCAAGTCGAAGACCGATACGGTCGTGCTCTCGCTGCGTGAGCTGATTCGCAGGAAACGGATCGATGAGCTGCGCGAACTGCTGGGATCCGTAACGCTCGACGTGGATGTCTCCAGATCCCGGCGCCGGCCGCGTCGATGATCTGCGTCGATACGTCGGTCTGGGTAGCAGCGCTGCGCGACCGTGGCACCCTGGCGGGCCGGGTTCTCGACGAGTTGCTGGAACGCGACGAGGTCGCCTTGCCGATCCCCGTGCGTGTGGAAATCCTCAGTGGTGTATCGCGCACGCAGGAGCCACGCTTGCGGCGGGCGCTGTCCGCTCTGCCCCTGCTGTTCCCGACCGACGCGACCTGGGAACGGATCGACGGCTGGATCAGAGAAGGCGTCGAACGAGGTCACCGGTTCGGACTCGGCGACCTCCTCATTGCCGCGATCGCTGCGGACCATGGGCTGCCGCTATGGTCGCTCGACAGTGATTTCCGTCGGATGCAGCATCTAGGCTTTATCGACGGATACGACGCACAACAGCACACCGACTGACGAAGGGAATCACCATCCCCGCAGGTCGTGTCGTTCTCGATGCGGTATTGGAGACCGGCCGCACGGATGCGATTCGCGGCGTGGCGCCCGTTCGGGCTTGACGATCGCCCCGCGTGCCGATACTGTCGGCCCATCCGACTCCATGGACGAGCACCTCAGGAGGAATCCGATGAGTGACCGATCACACGTGTTGGCGGTGACTGTTGCAGCCGGCCTGCTGCTCGCGCCGGCCGTGGCCGGCGCCCAGGCGGAGAACTGGACCGCCCCGCGCACCGCGTGGGGGTCGCCGGATCTGCAGGGCGTCTGGGATTTCCGCACGATCACGCCGATGGAGCGCCCGGCCGACCTCGCCACGGATGTCCTGACCGACGCAGAGGCGGCGAGGCTCGAGGCGGAGGTCCGGGCTGCACAGGAGGCTCGAGACTCCGAGACGCCGTTCGATACGGTCGGCAACTACAACCAGTTCTGGTTCGATCCGGGCACGACGGTCGTCGACACCAGGCGGACCTCGCTGGTGGTGGACCCGCCTGACGGTCGCATACCGGCGAGGACGCCAGAAGCGCAGGCGCGCTACGAGGCCGGCACCGAGGCGGGACGCGGCCTGCGCCGGCATACGCCGACGCCGGGCGGCTTCGTCGAGGACCTGGGCCCGGGCGGGGTGCAGGTGCGCTGCATCCTGGGCTTCAACTCGGGTCCGCCGATGACGCCGGGCGGCTACAACCAGAACATGCAGCTACTGCAGACGCCCGACCACGTCGTGATCTTCAACGAGATGATCCACAACGCGCGGATCGTGCCGCTCGACGGCAGCGCCCACGGCGACATCCCGCAGTGGGTCGGCGATTCGCGCGGCCGCTGGGACGGCGACACGCTGGTCGTCGAAACCGTCAACTTCCACCGCGAGACGGCGTTCCAGAGCGGACTCACGGGGTCAAGCCTGACCCTGGTGGAACGCTTCACGCTCGCGGCGCCGGGAGTGCTGCTGTACCAGGTAACGGTCGACGACCCGACTGTCTGGACACGGCCGTGGACCTACGAGCTTCCGATGCAGCGCAACGACCTGCCGCTGTACGAATACGCCTGCCACGAAGGCAACTACGGGATCTACAACATCCTGGCGGGCGCCCGGGACAATCCCGAGTCGAACATCCTCACCCCGGAGCAGGCGGCGGAGGAGGCGGCGCGGCGTTAGCGCGCCTCGCGTTCCTCGGCGCGGGCGCCGGCCAGGATGTTCGCCAGCCCGTAGTTGCCTTCGTGGCAGGCGAACTCGAAGATCGGCCCGTCCGAGGGCACCATGTCGGTCGCTGCCGTGAAGGGCCGCGCGAAGGTCGCCGGGTCGGTGACCGTGAACTCGTAGCGCAGGTTCCCCTCGTCGGTGCGCGAGAACCGCTCCACCAGCGTGAGGTTGGCGCCGTTGCCGATGGCCACCGCGATGTACGGGCTGAAGCTCGAGGTCTTGTCCGTGAAGTTCGTGGTCTCGACCACCAGCGTGTCACCGTCCCACTGACCCCGCGAGCTTCCCATCCACTGGCGCATGCCGTCCGGCAGGTGATCGCGTCCATCGAGAGGGACGACGCGCGCGTCGTGGACCATCTCGTTCAGGATGACCACGTAGTCCTCGGTCTGGAACAGTTGCATGTTGTTGTTGTAGCCGATGGCGACCATCGGCGGCCCCGAGTTGAAGCCGACGATGCAGCGCACGGCCACTCCCCTGTCCTCCGGACCATCGGTGCCGATGCCGCCGCTGCGGTAGCGCACCGGGCGGGCGCCCGGAAAGTCGGCCCATACGGAGCCGACCTGAATCTCCACGCCGGGCAGGATCTCCGGAATGCGGCCGTCCGGCGGATCGATGATCTGCGACGTGCGTTGCGCGCCGTCCACCGCGACGTCGACCCAGAACCCGTTGTACGCCCCGGTGGTCTCCTCCGGCGGAACGTCCGGCGCCCGCCAGTGCCGCGGGCTGCTGCTCATGATCGCCTCGGCCTCGGAGGCCGTAGGGGGACTCTCGAGCGGAACGTTCGTGTGGAAGTACCACACGCCCTGCAGGTCGGGCGCCCCCCAGGCGGTGCGCCCGGCGCCCGCCCCGGACGACGACTGGGCCGCTGCCGCGGCGGGAATCAGCAGGACGAGACCGATCGCAAGCAGGCGACATGGAGCCATCACAAGAGTCCTTTCGGTCATCACGGTTCGTGGGACGTTCTGTACGCCTGCGAGTCTAGCAGCCTGTGGCAAGAGCCCCGCTGCATTCGACCGGCGATGCATCCCGCCTCCTACACGCCCAGCGCGTGAAAGGCGACCCACCAGCCGAGGACGCCGACGAGCACGCCCGAAACGCTGTCCACCGCGTAATGATACCGGCCGAGCACCGTCCCGACGGTGATGCCCGTCGCCACGCAGAGCAGCACGGCGCCGGCCGCCGTGGAAACCGACCAGACCGCCAGGCCGACCGCCACGGACGTCGCGGCGTGGCCGCTGGGCAGCGTGTTCACGTGCACGCTCATGCGCTGCAGGACCGCCCCGTTGAGCCGCCGCAGAACCGGGTGCGGCGAGCAGAGCGGCGCGCCCCGGGGCAGCGCGCGCGGCGGCCGCGTCTGAATCCACGGCAGCATGCCGTAGCAGCCGAACGCCGCGATCAGCGCCGCCGTCCAGAAGTCATCCGCGCTGCCCTGCTGACCCAGCGCCAGGAAGGCGGCGAAACCGACCGGCACCAGCGGGTACGCCAGCAGGTACGCCAGCTCGAAACCGGAACAGACGATGCGCGGCGTGCGCGCCACGAGGCGGCCCAGCGCGCGCGGCCCGAACAGCCACGCGTCGACGGCCAGCAGGCGCCGCTCGACGTCCGGCATCGGCCGGCGGAAGAAGACGCCGCACATCCAGTACCCCTGCAACAGGTAGACGGCGGGCAGCCAATCGCGCAGGACCTCCAGGATGGGTGACGGCCGCAGCCCGGAGAGCAGGAGGACGAGCGCGACGCAGACGAGGCTCACCAACACCACCCGGCGGCGGGCGGCGGCAGCCAGCGGCTGGACGCGCGACAGCACCACCAGGTATGCGAAGAAACCGCAGACGACCCACTCGCTCGTCCAGAGATCGAGCTGCATTGCCGGGCGCCTCGCCGGATGCCGCAAAGGTATGCAGCACGGGCGCGCGGTGTCAACAGTCCCGGCGCCCTCGCGTGCGCGAGGCGGCTACCTGAACAGGTTGTACTTGACGATGCACCAGACGGCGTGGAGGCCGTCGCGCCAGTCGATCTTCTTGCCGTCCTCGAACGTGCGCCCGGCGTAGGAAACGCCCACCTCGTAGACGCGAATGCCGCGCAGCTTGACGAGCTTGGCGGTGATCTCGGGCTCGAAGCCGAAGCGGTCTTCCTCGATGTGGATCTGCTGGATCACCTCGCGGCGGAACACCTTGTAACCGGTCTCCATGTCCGTAAGGTTGAGGTTCGTGAACAGGTTGCTCAGGAAGGTGACGCAGCGGTTGCCCAGCGCGTGCCAGAAATACAGCATGCGGTGGGAATGGCCACCGACAAAGCGGGAGCCGTAGACCACGTCCGCCCGGCCCTCGAGAATCGGCTCGACCAGTTGCGCGTAGTCCCGCGGGTCGTACTCCAGGTCGGCATCCTGCACGAGGACGATGTCGTGGCGCGCCAGCGGGAAGCCGCTGCGCAGCGCCGCGCCCTTGCCCTGATTACGCTCGTGGCGGACGACCCGGATATCGTCAGCCTCGTCGAGCCGCTCCAGCTTCTTGCGCGTGCCGTCGGTCGACCCGTCGTCGACGATGATGATCTCCTTCTCGTACGGCGCAGCCCGCACGCGCTCGACGATGGTCTCGATCGTCGACGCTTCGTTGTAGGTGGGAATGACTATCGACAGGCGCATCTGTTAGATGGGGCTTCGCCCCAAACCCCCGGCCAGCCCTAGCGGGGACCCCGTAGCCCCGCGCCGCGCTGGCCGGGCCGCGCCGTGCGCGGCCTCGCGCGAGGTTTAGCCGCAGGCTCCAAGACAGTACCACGCAGGCGCTATGATTCGCACGGGAGACGGCAATGAAGACAGCTCAGGAGATAGCGGAATACGTGGGCGGCACGCTCGAAGGCGACCCGCGGCAGCAGATTCACGGCGTGGGCAGCCTGGAGCATGCCGGCCCCGGCATGCTGGCGTACGCCGAGGCCGCCTACGTGGACCGCGTTCCCGCCACCGGTGCCTCGTGCGTCCTGGTGCCGGCGGGCGACCATCCGGGCCGCACGGTCATCCTGGTCGACAACCCGCGGCTGGCGTTCGCCCGCGCGGCGCAGTGGCTGGCGCCGGCGGAGGCCCCGCAGTCCGGCGTGCATCCGGAAGCGTTGGTCCACGAGGACGCGGCGGTCGCGCCGGACGCCGCAATAGGGGCCTGGACGCTGATCGAGCACGGCGCGCACGTTGGCGCGCGCACGGTCGTCTACCCGGGCTGCTACGTGGGCGCCGGCAGCCGCATCGGCGACGACTGCGTCGTCTTTCCGCACGTGGTCATCTATCCGGGCGTGACCGTCGGCGACCGCGCCGTCATCCACGCAGGGGTGGTGCTCGGCGCCGACGGCTTCGGCTTCGTCTCCGACGGCGCGCGCCACGTCAAGGTGCCCCAGGTCGGCCGCGCGGAGATAGGGTCCGATGTCGAGATCGGCGCGAACAGTTGCGTGGACCGGGCGGCGCTGGACGCGACGGCGGTCGGGGACGGCGTGAAGATCGACAACCTCTGCCAGATCGGTCACAACGTCCAGGTCGGCGCGCACGCCATCATTTCAGCGCAGACCGGCGTTGCCGGGAGCACCCGCATCGGCGGCCGTTCCACCATCGGCGGGCAGGTGGGCATCGGCGACCATTGCCGCATCGAGGAGGGCGCGATCGTCGGCTCCGGCGGCGGCATCCCCAGCCGCAAGCGCGTGCCGGGCGGCGTCGTGTACTGGGGTACGCCCGCGCGGCCGCTCAGCGACGTCAAGCTGCAGCAGGCGCACGTGTCGCGCCTGCCGAAGATGGCGGAGGAGCTGAAGCAGTTGCGCGACGAGGTGCAGGCGCTGCGCAACCGCCTGGACGACTGAGCCGGAGCGGGTCAGCCGTTCCGCAGCAGGCCGTCCACCTGCTCGGCCACAGCCTCCATCGGAACCTGGTCCAGGCACGGCGGGCGGCCGTCGGCGGTCGGCAGCGACGGGCACTCCTCGAAGAAACGCTCGCGGCAGGGGGAGCAGAGAAAGCGCGCCGACACGGCAAGGTGCGCGGCGCCGGGGCCGCTCCGCGGCGACGTGTGGTCCGGGGTCGACGGCCCGTAGATGCCGATGGTCGGCAAGCCGAGTGCGGCGGCGATGTGCAGCGGCCCGCTGTCATTCCCCACGTACAGCCGGCAGCGTTCGATGACCGCGCAGAGCTGCACCAGCGTGGCCCCGCCGACCAGGTGAATCGACGGGTGCGCCGGCCAGCCGGCCGGCGGCTCGAACGGCGCGCGGTGGTGGACGATCACGGGCACTCCGGCCGCATGATCGGCGATGGTCTCCGCCAGGCGGCAGAACCGGTCGGACGACCAGGCGCGGGGCGTCTTGGCCGCCGCCGGGTTGACCAGCACCGGACGGTCCTCCGCAGCGATCCCCACCCGCCGGAACAGGTCTTGCGCATATTCACGCTCGGGCGGCCGCAGGCCGAGCGCCGCGCCCCCCGGCGTCGGCGCTGCTCCGAGTGCGGCGGCCAGATCGAGGAATCCGGCAGACCGATGCCGTCCGGCGTCGGCGGCCACGCGATGGGTCAGCAGCAGCTCGCGCCGGTCCGTCGCATGCCCGACGCGCACCGGAATCCCGGCCGCGCGCGCGGTCAGCGCGCTCTCGAACGACGGCGCGAGCAGCACCGCGGCCTGCAACCGCTCGCCCCGCAGCGCTTCCACGGCCTGCTGCCACGCGCGCAGGCGGCCGCGGCCGGCCGGCGGCGGGGCCGCCACGACGTGGTCGAACGCCGCGATGCGGCTGGCGAGCTCCACGTGCGCGGTCCGCGCCATGGCCACGATGCGCGCCGCCGGCAGGTGCGTGCGCAGCGCATGAACGGCCGGCAGCGCCATCACGATGTCGCCCACCCAGTTCGGCAGACGGATCAGCAGGCGCTCGACCGGAGCCGCGGTGCGGGAACTGTCCACCCCGGCATTCTAGCCCGGCCGGTCTCGGCGTCCCGTAGGGCAACCCGCAGCGCCGTCTGTACAATGGCGCGCGGTGAACGCCGCCGACGAACGGACGCACTCGGAAGCCCCGCATGGCAGCGACGTGGTGCTGGCGCTGTCGGGCGTCGATCTGGTCCGCGAAGGCCGCACGATTCTCCGCCGCATCGACTGGCGCGTACGCCGCGGCGAACGGTGGGCGGTGCTCGGGCCAAACGGGTCGGGCAAGACGACGCTGCTGCGGGTTGCAAGCCTGTACCTGCACCCGTCGCGCGGCGCCGTCGACGTACTCGGGCAACGCCTCGGGCGCACCGACACCCGCGAGCTCCGGCGCCACGCCCAACTGACCAGCGCCGCGCTGGCCGACATGCTGCAGCCGAAGCTGCGCGCGGAGGATGTCGTCGTCACCGGCAAGTACGCCGCGCTGGCGCCCTGGTGGCACCGGTACACCGCCGCCGACCGGCGCAAGGCGCGCGCACTGCTGGACCGCTTCGGCTGCCGGGCACTGGCCGGCGCCGCGTTCGGCACGCTCTCGTCGGGAGAACGCCAGCGCGTGCTGCTGGCCCGCACGCTGATGAGCGACCCGGCGCTCTGGCTGCTCGACGAGCCGACCGCCGGACTCGACCTCGGCGGACGCGAACAGCTCGTGGCGCTGCTGGGTACGGTGGCGGCCGATGCGGGTCCGCCGTCCATCGTGATGGTGACCCATCACGTCGAGGAGATTCCGCCCGCCTTCACCCACGCGCTGCTGCTGGCCGGCGGACGGGTACACGCGGCCGGCGCCATCGAGGACGTGCTGACATCCGACCGCCTGTCGAGCTGCTTCGGCGTACCGCTGACCCTGGAGCGCCGCGACGGCCGCTGGCTGGCCTGGAGCGCGGACTAGCAGCCCGTGGTAAAAGCCCCGCTGCATTCGAGCGACGATGCATCACGCCTGACTGTGTTGCTCGTCGCTCACATATCGTCGAATATGCTCGCTCCTCGCGCCTTGTCAGCCGCGCGCCTCGCCGCTCTCGGTGCGACGCGGGGTTTCACCACGGACTGCTAGGTGGCTGGCGGTATGCCGCGGCGGAAGTCCTGGACGAGCGACTCCATGACCGCCGTGAAGCGGCCGGTTTCCTCGTACAGCCGGCGCTGCCGCAGGTAGCTCGGTCCGTCGCGCACGATCGTGCGGATGCGTGCGAGATCGTCGCGCGAGCCCAACCGCGCCGCCACCGGATCGAGCGTCTCGAGCAGCCGCCCGACATCATCGCCCAGCCGCTCCAGCTTGCCGTCCTCGTCCACGATCAGATCGGCATCGAGCCCCCAGCGCGCCGCGCGCCACTTGTTCTCGCGCACGATCCAGTAACGCTGGAGCGGAAGATAGTTCCCCTCGTCGTACTGGTCGCCCAGCCACACGACGAGCGCCTGGATCATCGCGGTCATGGCGACGACATCGTCCAGCGTCGGCAGGCCGTCGCAGATCCGTACCTCCACCGTGCCGAATTCCGGGTGCGGGCGCACATCCCACCAGACCTCCCGGATGGACTCGATCGCCTTCGCGTTCACCAGCGTCGTCATCAGCCGCTGGAACTCGCCCCAGTTGAGCAGCCGGTACGGCAACCCGGCGGTGGGCAGGCTTTCGAACACCTTCACGCGGCAGGACGTCAACCCGGTGTCGAGGCTGTTGAAGAACGGCGAACTGGCCGACAGCGCCAGCAGGTGCGGCAGATAGGTCGTCAGCGAGTTGAATACGGCTATCGCCTTCTCCCCGCTCTCGATGCCCACGTGCACGTGCAGCCCGAAGATCATCAGGCGGCGGGCCGGCCACTGGCAACGCTCGACCAGCACGTTGTAACGCTCCTTGGCCGTCACGCGTTGCTCGGACCATTCCGCGAACGGGTGCGTGCCGGCGGACGCCACTTCGTAGCCCAGCTCGTCGCAGACCGCCAGCAACCGGCCGATCCGCTGCTCGAGGTCGCGGCGCACCTCGGCAACGTCGCGGCAAACGTCGGTGTTCAGCTCGATGGTCGACTCGATCAGCTCCGGCTTGATATGCGCGTCGCCGCCTTCGTGCGCGATGATGCGCGGCGCGCCCGACACGAGGTTCCTGGTCTCCGGATCGAGCAACTGCAGCTCCACTTCGACGCCGAGCGTGGGGCCCGGCGAGCCGTTGAAGGTGATCTTCATTGCCGTATAGTCTTGCAAAATCGGCCGGCAAGCGCGATATGCTCGCGCCATGCGGACGAAGCATCCGGCGTTCTGGCGCTATACCGCGTTCCAGATACCCGGCTGGCTGCTCGCGTCCGCCGTGGCCTGGTGGCTGCACCGCCATGCCGGAGTACCGCTGTGGGCCGCCGCCGGCCTGCCGCTGGCCTGGGTGATCAAGGACTACGCGCTCTACCCGTTCCTGCGGTTCGCGTACGAAGCGGATCAGCGGCGGCCGATCGAACGCCTGATAGGCGTCGCGGGCGCGGCGGTCGAGCCGCTGGCGCCGGACGGCTACGTGCGGGTGCGTGGCGAGTTGTGGCGTGCGCGCCGCATGCCGGCGGACGACGCCGTCAGCCCTGGCGACACCGTGGAGGTCGTCGGCATCGAGGGCACGACGCTGCTCGTCAGCGCGACGGGAAGAGCGAGCGGTCGATTCCCGGAATCACCTCAAGCGCGTTCCGGTAGTACAGCTTCCTGAGCACCTCGTCCGGCAGGTCCATGCCGTACATCTTCCAGAAGGCATGGTACCGCCGGTAATAGTCGAAGTACTCGTCCGCCGTCTCGAACGTGCGCCAGTAGTACGGGAACTCGTCCGGCGCGTAGCGGTCCTTGCCGAACAGCACGCGGTCCTGGTACTCCGTGAAGAACGCCCGCGCGGCCCGCGGCTGCCGGCCCAGCTCGTACAGGATCGCGCCCGTCTCCGTGTAGACATTCGGAAACCGGTCGAGCACCCGGCCGAGGCGCCCGAGATCGTTGGCGTGCCAGCCCATGTGGGCCGCAATGAACCGCGTGCCGGGATGGCGCGCAAAGCGCCGGTCGCGCTCCTCCATCATGGTGTCGAAGCTCGGGTAACGGTCGGACGGCAGGCGGCGGCGCGGCAGCAGCGTCAATTCGAGCCAGCGCTCGTTGTGGCGATCGACCGGCTCGTAGAACGAGAGCGGCTCGCCGACGTGCATCAGCACCGGGATGTCCAGCCGACCCGCGGTCTCGAACACCGGATCGAGCTCCGGATCGTCCACCGGCACGCGCGCGCCGCTCTGGTCGCGCACGCTGATGCCGAAATCCTTGAAGAACTTCAGCCCGACCGCGCCGGCCGCCACGTCGCGCTCCAGTTGCTCCGCGGCGCGCTCGCCGAACCCCGGCCCCACACCGCCGCTGAAGTTGAGGTTTGCAAAGAAAACCATGCGCCCCGGATGGTCGCTGCCCGCGATTGTCTCGACGCCGCGCTGCAGCATCGCCCCCGATCCCCCGCTCAGGTTGACGAGGACGCGCAGGTTGAGCGCATCCATCTCGCCGACGATGCCGTGCCAGCGGTCCACGGAGAAACCTGGCCGGTGATGGCTGTGCACGTCCACCGCCGGGTACCTGGCGCGGGCCACGGGGTGCTCGTCCACCACCAGCGTGGAGCGCGGCTCGTACTCCTCGACGGTGAGCGCCGGCTCGTCGCGCGACTGTGCGGCGGTGGGCCGCGGCTGCGGGACCGGGGACAGATCGGGCGCCGCAGGCAGCAGCGACCAGGCGATTGCGGCGAGCGCCGCCAGACCGACCGCTATCGCGAGACGCCGCATCACGCAACCTCCATCAAGGATTCCGCCGCAGCGCGGCCATAAGCCGAATTCTGTGCCGGCGCGCCCCGGTTGCCCGCGGCCGCACCGGTGACGACCATTCCTCTAGCCCCGCCGTCTCCGGCGGGATCAAGCGACCTACCCGGAAGCTTCGGGCGGACCACCCTCGAGCGCTTCCCTATTTGGTCTTGCTCCGTGCGGGGTTTAGCCTGCCACCCGCCTTGCAGCGGGCGCGGTGCGCTCTTACCGCACCTTTTCACCCTTACCTGCCGCGCCCATGCGGGCTCGGCCGGCGGTATGTTTTCTGTGCCACTTTCCTTCAGGTCACCCTGACCGGGCGTTACCCGGCGCACTGCCCTCCGGAGTTCGGACTTTCCTCCCCGCGCACGCGCCGGGGCGCCTGCGCGCAGCGGTCGTCCGGCCGTCTGCGGCGGAATGTCAAAGAGCTGGCCGGGCTCAGAATCCCGGCGACGGAGCGTCAGCCGTCCGCCTCCTGGCGAATATTGTACTGCTCGAGCTTCTTGTACAGGTTGCTGCGCGGGGTATCTATCTCCTCGGCGGTCTTCGAGATGTTCCACTCGAACTCGCGCAGCTTGCGCACGAGGAAGGCGCGCTCGCTGGTCTCCTTGAATTCGCGCAGCGTGCGGCCGCTCTGGTCGGCCACGGCGCCGGCCGGCCGCGCGCCGCTGCCGAGCACCGCCCGCACGTCGCTGCCGCCGATCTCCTGGCCCGGGGTCATGACGATCAGACGCTCGACGGAGTTGCGCAGCTCGCGCACGTTGCCGCGCCAGTGCTGTCCGCTGAGCGCGTCGAGGGCGTCTGCAGCGAACGCCTTGGGACGGAAGTTGTTCTCGCGCGCGAACAGCGCGGCAAAGTGCTGGACGAGCGGCGGCACGTCCTCCGGCCGCTCCCGGATCGGCGGCACGCCGATCGGAATGACGCTGAGCCGGAAGAACAGGTCCTCCCGAAACTCGCCGGTGTCGATCGCCCTGGCCAGGTCCTTGTTGGTGGCGGCCAGCACCCGCACGTCCACCTTGATGGTGCGCGCGGACCCGAGCCGCTCGACCTCGCCCTCCTGCAGCACGCGCAGCACCTTCGCCTGGGTCTTGAGGCTCATGTCGCCCACCTCGTCCAGGAATATGGTGCCCCGGTCGGCCTGCTCGAACTTGCCGATCTGCTTTTGCGTCGCGCCGGTGAACGACCCCTTCTCGTGGCCGAACAGCTCCGACTCGATCAGATCGTCCGGTATCGCCGCGCAGTTGACCTGTACGAACGCCTCCCGGCTGCGTGGACTCGCGCGGTGGATTGCGCGCGCCACCAGCTCCTTGCCGACGCCGCTCTCCCCCTGGATGAGCACCGCGCTGCGCACCGGCGCGGCGCGCTGGATCGCCTCGTTCACCCCGCCGAGCGCCCGGCTCTCGCCAATCATCCGGTGGCGCACCTCGGCCGCCTGCCGCCAGTTGCGGTTCTCGTGCCGCAGGCGCCGCTGGTCGAGCGCATTGCGGATGGTGACCTTGACCCGCTCGGTGGAGAGCGGCTTCTCCAGGAAGTCGAAAGCGCCGAGGCGGGTGGCTTCCACTGCCGTGCTGACGGTGCCGTGCCCGGATATCATCACCACCGGCAACGTCTCGTCGAGGTGGCGGATCCGCCGCAGCACCTCCAGGCCGTCCATCCCCGGCATCTTGACGTCGAGAAAGACCATTTCGGGCGCGTCGGCCGCGATGCGCGCCAGCCCCTCCTCGCCGCCCGGCGCCGGCAGGCATTCGTAGCCGTCGTACTCCAGGATCATCCGCAGCGAATCGCGGATGGCCGCCTCGTCATCGATCACCAGGATGCGGTACTTCATGTCGGTTGTTCCAGGACGCCGCGCGCGGGCTTACGGCGCGGGCTCGATGCGCAGCAGCGCGCCGTCGTGGGGGTGGTCCGTGAGCACATAAAGGAACCCGTCGGGCCCCTCGCGCACCTCCCGGATGCGCTGGCGCAGCTCGGTCAGCATCAGCTCGCGCCGCAACTCCTCGAGGTGCTCGTTGAAGACGATGCGCTGCAGGTGGCCGGTGCCCGGGATTCCGCCCATCTGCAGGGAGCCGACGAACAGGTTGCCGTTCCACGCCGGGAACCGGTCGCCGGTGTAGACCTCCATGCCGGCGGCCGCGATGGCGGGCAGCCAGACCAGCAGCGGCGACTCGTAGCCGTCGCGGGTCGGATGCTGCGAGATCCGCGTACCGGAATACAGGCGCCCGAAGCTCATCAGCGGCCAGCCGTAGTTGCGCCCCGGCTGGAGCACGTTCAGCTCGTCGCCGCCGTTGGGGCCGTTCTCGTGCTGCCAGATGTCCCCGGTCACGGGGTGCAGCATGAGCCCGAGCGTATTGCGGTGTCCGATGGTGTAGATCTCGGGCCGATGGCCCGGCTCGTCCACGAACGGGTTGTCGTCGGGCGCCGAGCCGTCGTCGTTCAGGCGCAGGACCTTGCCGCGCAGGATCGCCGGGTCCTGCGGGGCGTCGAGCAGCACGCCGTCCTCCGACAGGATCCGGCCTCCGGTCGACATGTACACCTTGCCGTCGCGCCCGAACGCGACGCGCCCGTTGAGCCCGCCGTTGGAGTGGTAGGGCTCGGTGACCACCAGGTCCCGCACGTCGGACAGCGTGTGGCCCTCAAGCCGCCCCCGCGCCAGCGCCGGCGAGCCGCGGCCGTCGGCGTGTCCCTTGGTGTAGGTCAGATAGACGAGCCCGTTGGCGGCGAAGTCAGGGTGGAGCGCCACGTCCATGAGACCGCCGTTGCCGTCGGTCCGCACGTCGGGCACCCCGGAGATGGGCCGCGGGTCGAGCTCGCCGTCGCGAATGACGCGCAGGCGGCCGTCGCGCTCGGTGATCAGCATCCCGCCGCCCGGCATGAACGCGATGCTCCAGGGATGCGACAGCCCCCCGGCCACGACGCTGACGCGGACCTTGTGCTGCTCGGCGGTGTCGAACACCCAGGGACCGTCGCCCAGCGGCGGCACGGGTACGCCGATGGGCGCATCGTCCTGCTCGACCACCGCGATCCCTTCGACCTCCAGCAGCGCGCCCGCCGCGAACAGCGACTGTATGCCGAGCAGCGTCGCCGCCGGCGCCGCGGCGTCCGGGAAGCCGTGCGCCTTGCGCGCCGCGTCGACCACGGCAAAGTCGCCCCGCGCGTACTCCGGCATGTAGATGACCACTTTCAGCAGGTCCTCGGGGCCTGCCCCGGCCGCCTCCAGGAGCCGCCGCAGGTTGGCGTACACCTGGTCGGCCTGGCTCTCCAGCGAATCGCCCGGCCGTCCCACCTGTCCGGAGACCTGGACCACCTTCGGACCCGCGCCGCGCGCCGTCACCGCCTGCGTGAACCCGGTCGCCGGATCGATGAACTCGCGTTCGACGGCGTTGCCGTCCACGCCCACCACCGCGATGCCGTCGACCTCGATCCGGAACTGCTCCGCGGCCAGCGCCTGGATGCCCAACAGCGTGCTCGCCGGCATGTCGTCGAGGGCCAGCGCCTGCTCGCGACCCGTCCGGTACGCCGGCAGGTCCGTCTCCGGATCGAAGTCGACGATGTAGGTGGTGGCCTTCACCAGGTCCGCCAGCGAAGCACCCGCCGCGTCGAGCCGCTGGGCGACGCGCTCCCACACCGCCGCCGTCTGCGCCGCCAGGGAGTCGCCGCCGGCTATCTGTCCGGCGACGTAGACCGTCTTCACGCCGTGCGCCGTCACCGCCACCGCGCCGCTGAAGCCGTTGGACGGCGCGAAGCGCTCGATCTGCAACTCGACCCCCGGCTCGGCGACGACCGCGATCGCCTCTATCTCGACGCGCAGCGACTCGGCGGCCAGCGCCCGTACGCCGATCATCGTGCTCGCCGGCCACTGGTGCTCCTCGGGGAAGGTGGCCAGCCGGACCTCGGCGACCGTCGCGTACTGCGCCGGCTCGAAATCCTTCACGAAGATCCGGATCTTGACGACGTCGGCCGGCGTGGCGCCGGCCTGCTCCAGGCGCCGCACGACGTCCGCGAACGCCGATTCGACGTGCTCGCGCAGCGTATCGCCGCGCCCCACCTGCCCGGAGACGAAGATCGTCTTCACCCCGGCGTTGGTCGTGGTGACCACCTGCGTGAAACCCGGACCGGGGTCGATGTACTCGACCTGCGCGGCGGCGTCGGCGAACATCGCACAGGCAAGTACGCCGACGAGGATGGGGAACAGCGTTCTACGCGACATGGGATTGCCTCCATCGAGCGGTGCGTTCGATGCGGTGCTGCATTGCATGCGCGAACCTGTAGTGCATCATACGGCACCCATTTGTCTCGGGCGCTGCTTCACGCTAGACTTGCTACTGGATTTCTGACAGTTTGAGTTGGAGATGCGAAACATGCGCGGCCTTTCACGGCGCATCATGGAGCATGCCGAGGCCCATCCGGAGGCGACGCCGCTGTGTCCGGCCGCCCTGCTGCACCTCGGAAACCGTGCGGCGGTCGACCAGGCGTTGTCGCGCCTCGCGCGCTCGGGCCGCCTCATGCGCATCTGCCAGGGCGTCTACATGCGCCCGATCGAGACCCGCTTCGGCCAGTGTGCGCCGAGCACGGCGGCGGCGATCAAGGCTCTTTCCGCGCTTTGGGGCGAAACCATCGTGCCCTGCGGCGGCGGCGCGGCAAACTGCCTGGGCCTGACCACGCAGAATCCGGTACGCATGATCTACCTGACTTCCGGTCCCAACCGCCGGCTGCACTTCGGCGCTTCGGTCGTCGAGCTGCGTCATGCGCCGCGCTGGCAACTGGCGGCGCCGCATCGCAAGGCGGGCGAGGTCATCCGCGCCCTTGCATGGCTCGGTCCCGAAGAGGTCGAGGACGGCCTCGACACGGTCCTGCCGACGCTGTCCGAGGCTGACCGGGAGGAGCTTGCGGCCGCCCGGGCCGTCATGCCCATATGGATGGCGGAACCGCTGAGCGCGCGCCTTGCGCATGGCTGAGACGCAGTTCCGGAACCTCTCGCCCGACGACAGGCGCTATGCCTTGAGAGTCGCTCAGGATAGAGGAAACTATCGAGCGTATCTGCTCGAGAAGGACATCTGGGTCGTCGCCACCCTCCGCGTGCTGTTCGAGGCTCCGTTCGCCGGGCATCTGGTCTTCAAGGGCGGCACGTCGCTGTCGAAGGCATGGCGGGTGATCCGCCGATTCTCCGAAGACGTCGACATCACTTACGATATCCGGGCGTTCGCGCCGGACCTGGTTTCCGGCGCCGGCGACGAAGCGCTTCCGCCAACACGCAGCCAGGAAAAGCGCTGGACCCGAACCATCCGCGCCCGTCTCACCGACTGGGTCCGGGACCAGGCTTGCCCGGTTGTCGAAGAAGGGCTATCCGGCTCCGGATTCGTGGCACGGATCAGCGCGGAAGCGGAGCGTCTCTACGTCACGTACGAACCGCTGTTCGAGACAAGCGGTTTCGTTCGCCCGACAGTCATGGTCGAGTTCGGCGCGCAATCGACAGGTGAACCGCACGCGAACCGGCCCGTCGTGTGCGACGCGGCGGCCCGTCTTCCCGATCTCGCATTTCCCGAAGCGCACCCAACGGTCATGCTGGCGGAGCGGACGTTCTGGGAGAAGGCGACCGCCATGCATGTCTTTAGCCGCCAGGAACGCCGCCGCGGCGAACGCCTGTCGCGGCATTGGCACGATCTCGCGCGCCTCGACGAAGCCGGCATTGCGGCGAACGCTCTTGCCGATCGCGCGCTCGCCCTTTCCGTCGCCCGCCACAAGGCCATGTTCTTCACCGAGAACAACGCCCGCGGCGAACGGATCGACTATGCGGCGGCGGTCTCCGGCGACCTGCAACTCGTCCCCTCCGGCGCCGCGCGTGCGGTGCTCGCCGGCGACTACGCGAAAATGCTGGCGGACGGCATGCTGCTCGACGAGAGCGAACCGTTCGACGCGCTACTGGAGCGGTGCGCCGCAATCGAGGCACGCGCCAACGCGACTCGCGGCAACACGAGGATCGAATTCTCAGCCCTCAGGCGTGCGGACAGTCAATAATTCCAGGAGTTCGTTTTCGTCAATCACCTCAACCTCGAGCTGGAGCGCTTTCTGCAGCTTTGAACCAGGACTCTCACCGGCGACGACGTAGTCGGTCTTGCCGCTGACCGAGCTGGAGACCTTGCCGCCCGCCGCCTTGATGCGTGCCGCCGCTTCGCCGCGGGTCATTTCCTGCAACGTGCCGGTCAGGACGAACGTCTTGCCGGCGACGGCCGAGTCGGCTGGCTGCGCGTCCGGCGGCGCGGGTTCGTCCTCCAGTCGCAGCCCGTGCCGGCGCAGCCGCTCGATCAACTCCCGGTTGCGGCCCGACT
Source organism: Vicinamibacteria bacterium (assembly GCA_022820825.1). Taxonomy (GTDB): domain Bacteria; phylum Acidobacteriota; class Vicinamibacteria; order Vicinamibacterales; family UBA8438; genus JAAXGX01. The sequence continues at coordinate 123,022 of JAJEEU010000080.1, read as the reverse complement.
CGAAGAATGTCCGGATCGATTCGGCGATGCGGGGACCTACCTCGTCCACTTCCTCCAGTTGCTCGACCGTCGCCTGCGCGAGCCCTTCCACACTCGGATAGCGGGCCGCCAGCAACTCGGCCGTGCGCTCTCCGACATGGCGGATACCGAGCCCGTACACCAACCGTCTGAGCGGTACGGTCTTGGAGCGCTCCAGCGCGTCCATGACCCTGGCGGCGGACTTCTCGCCGAGGCGAGTCTTGCTCACCTTCGTGTCCTTGGTGAGGTCCGCAAGCTGCGCCTCCGTCAGGGTGTACAGGTCGGCGAGGTCCTTGACCAGGCCGCCGTCAACGACCGCATCGACGAGCCAGGCGCCCAGGCCGTCGATATCCATGGCGGAGCGGTGCGCGAAGTGCAGGATCGATTCCTTCAGGCGGGCACTGCAACTGACGTTGTTGCAGCGCGTCACCGCCTCTCCTTCCGGGCGTTCCACGGGTTCGTCGCACACGGGACAGCTCGCCGGCATGCGGAACGGCCTGCGCTCCGCGCCTTCCGCCGCCACGCGCACCACCTTGGGGATGACGTCGCCGCTGCGCACCACCACGACGCGGTCGCCGATCTGCAACCCGAGGCGCTCGATCTCCTGCGCGTTGTGCAGCGTGGCGTGCGACACCGTGACACCGCCCACGAACACCGGCTCCAGCACGGCCCGCGGGGTGACGGCGCCCGTCCGCCCGACCTGCACCTCGATGTTGCGCACGACCGTCTCCGCCTGCTGCGCCGCGGGCTTGCAGGCGATCGCCCAGCGCGGCGCCCTGGCCGTCGCGCCCAGCCGCTCCTGCAGCGCCAGGTCGTCCACCTTGAAGACGAGGCCGTCGATGTCGTACGGCAGCCCCTCGCGCTTGCCGAGCCATTCGTCGCGGAACGCGAACAGCTCGTCGACGCCGTGCAGCCGGGCGCGGTGCGGATTGATCTTGAAGCCGAGCCCGTGCAGTGCCTCCAGCGACGCCCAATGCGAATCGAATACGGCCGCGCCGCCCGCGAGCAGCAGGTACGGGTAGAAGTCCAGGCGCCGGGACGCCGTGACGGACGCGTCCAGCATCCTGAGCGTGCCGGCGGCGACGTTGCGCGGATTGGCGTACGCCGGCTTGTCCTCGGCCAACTGCTGCGCGTTCAGCCGCTCGAACGCCGCGCGCGGCATCACGACCTCACCGCGCACCTCGAAGTCGGGCGGCACGCCGGCCGCGTCCAGCGTCTGCAATGCGATCGAGAGCGGCACCGTGCGCAGCGTGCGCGCGTTCGGCGTGATCACCTCCCCCTGCTCGCCGTCGCCCCTTGTCAGCGCCAGGCTCGGCGCCCCGCCGGCATAGCGGACCACCAGCGACACGCCGTCGAGCTTCAGCTCGCCGACATAGTCCAGCGCTTCGACGTCCGCCAGTTCCCGCGCGCGGCGGTCGAAGTCGCGCAATTCGTCGTCGTCGAAGGCGTTGTCCAAGCTGAGCATGACCGAGGAGTGCGGGGCCTTCTCCAGGTCCTCGCGGGGCGCCCCGCCGACGCGCTGCGTCGGTGAATCGGGGGTCACCAGCTCGGGATGATCCGCCTCGATCCCCCGCAGTTCGATCATCAGCGCGTCGAACTCGGCGTCGCTGATCTCCGGCCGATCGAGGACGTAGTAGAGATGCTCGTGGCGGCGGAGCTCGGCGCGCAACCGGTACGCCCGTTGCCGCACGTCCTCAGGCGTGATTTCGGACACGGGTCTCACACGCGCCGGCCATGGGGATCAACGCGGGGCGGTCATGGCCGGTCCAGGGCCTGAAACCCCCAGGTGACGCCCGCGGTCACGCCGAGATCGGCATCGCGCGACGTCACCCCGGCCAGCAACGCGGCGTCGAAGCGGAAGGTCCCCCGCGTGATCCGTCCGCCGGCGCGGACCTGACCGGCGCTGTCGGTCCCGGGCGGCGCGGTGCGGCGCCGCGTATTGGCCCGGCCGGCCCACTCGCCGACCACCTCCACCCCGTGGCCGACGGGCACCACGGCCGACAGCCCGTAGGTCAGCACGTCGTTCTGGCGATCGCCGCGCGTGGGGTCGCTCAGGATGCCCAGGCCAACGTTGCCGGCCACGCGGACCGACCGGATCGTCTTGCCGAGCAGCAGCGACTGGTAGAAGTCGACAGTGTCGAGGCCGAGGCCTTCCTCGTTGCTCGCGTTGGGCAGCTTGGTGGCGAACCGCAGGCCGATCGCCGGCAGCCACGGCCGCTCCTCCACCAACCGCGTCTTGGCGCCGATCGAGACGTCGGACCAGCTTCCGGTCGTGTCGCCCTGCACCCTGAGCATGTGGGACAGCGGCGCCGGCTCGCGCCCGGCGATGCGGAGGCGGTCGAACGACACGTTGTCGATCTGCACTTCCGCCCTGTCGCCGACGCCGATGCTGATGCCCAGCGTCGGCACGCTCCAGAAGCGTCCGGTCAGTCCCGAAACCGGAAACGGCTGGTCGCGAAGCACGGTGAGGCCGGCCTCGAGCAGCACGAAACCGTTGTCGACGGTAGCCGGATCCTCGGTGACGAGCGGGCGCTGCTGCGCGGCGGCCGGACCGGAGGCAAGCGCAAGGCAGACGCCAAGCGCACAGGCGACGAGCAGGGAACCGCGCGGCATCCGCCAATTGTATCCGCCGGCGGATTGCCGGCGCAGGTCCGCTTCAATCCGCCGGCGGATTGCCGGCGCATGTCCGGGACGCGACCGGCTGTCAGCGGTCGCGGGCGAGCACGTAGTCGGGCAGCGCCGCCAGTGCGGTGCGTTCCGGCGACGGCGGAAACGCATCCAGGCACTGCCTGGCGGCCGTCGCATACTCTTCCGCCGCGTCGCAGGCGTACTGGATGGCGCGCCGCTCGCGCAGCAGCCCGACCAGCTCGCTCCACTCCTCGGCCCCGATATCCCCGGTCTCCACAACCGACCGGATGATGTCGTGCGCGCGGCTCTCCGGGCCCTCCAGGCGCAGGAGATGGATGGCCGCCAGCGTCACCTTGCCCTCGCGCAGGTCGCCGCCCACGGGCTTGCCGAGCGCCGCGCGGTCCGCGGTGAAGTCGAGCAGGTCGTCGACGAGCTGGAACGCAACGCCGAGGTTGAAGCCGTAGCGCCGCAGCGCGAGGCGCTGCTCTTCATCGGCGTGTCCCAGCATGCCGCCGATCTCGGCCGCGCCGCTGAACAGGTAGGCCGTCTTGCGGCGAATGATCTCGAAGTACTCTTCCTCGGCGATGTCGGCGGCGCCCACCTTGGTGAGCTGGTAGATCTCCCCCTCGATCATCCGCCGCGTGACGTCGCACAACAGACGCACGATGGCGATGGCGTCGTCGTAGGTGAGCGCCACCTCCATCGCGCGGATGTAGAGGTAGTCGCCCAGCAGCACCGTCATGTTGTTGCCCCAGCGCGAGTGCATCGCGAGGCGGCCGCGCCGGAGCTCCGAGTCATCGATGACGTCGTCGTGGACGAGCGTGGCAGTGTGGATGAACTCCACCGCAGAGGCGAAGACGACCGGTCGCTCGCCACGGTAGCCGCACATGCGCGCGGCCATCAGCAGCACCGCCGGCCGCACCCGCTTGCCGCCGCTCGCCTGGATGTAGCGCGCCATGCGCGGAATCACCTCGTCCACGGCATGCCGCTGCACCTCCGCCGCGCCGCCGGCCGGCGGCTCGACGCCCGTCTGGATGTGGGTGGTGTAGGCGTCCTCTACCGCTTCGAGCTCGGCCCGGATCGGCTCGAAGAGTTGCGTGAGCTCGGCCAGTTCGGGGGAGTCGAGTCTTGGTGGCACGGGGCGGAATGAATCAGACCACACTCGCCGAACGGGTGTCAACGCGGCGGCCGGGCCGCGGCGCGCAGGGCATCAGGCGGCGCTGCCGAACAGCGCGGCGAAGGCCGCGGCGCTCTCCGCGGCCACCTCCGCCGGCGGCTGCCCGCGGACCGCCGCCAGCGCGTCGACGACGTGAGCCACCCAGGCCGGCTCGTTGCGCCGGCCGCGGTGCGGGACCGGCGCAAGATACGGAGCGTCGGTCTCGACCAGCAGCCGGTCGGCCGGGACGATGGCCGCCGCCGCCCGGATGTCGTCCGCCCGCCTGAACGTGGCGATGCCGGAGAACGACACGTGGAAACCGACGTCGAGCGCACGGCGCGCCGCCGCGGCATCGCCGGTGAAGCAATGGAAGACGCCGGCCACCTCTCCCCCGCCCTCCGCACGGATGGCGGCGAACGTATCGTCGTCCGCTTCCCGCGTGTGGACGACGATGGGCCGGCCGAGCTCGCGCGCCAGTGCGATCTGGCCCCGGAACACCTCGATCTGCACCGCGCGCGGGGCGAAGTCGTAGTGGTAGTCCAGCCCGATCTCGCCGACGGCGCAGACGCCCGGACGGGTAGCGACCACCCGGCGGACCGCTTCCACCGCCGCGTCGGGATCGCCGGCGAACGGCGCGGCCTGGTGCGGATGGACCCCCGCCGCGAAGGCGGCCGCGGGCCACAAGGCAGCGACCCGATCGGCGCGCGGCGCCTCCTCCGCGCTGGTGACGTCGAGGATGCAAAGCGCCCGCTCGACACCGGCGGCGCGCGCACGCCCGACAACCGCCTCCAGGTCGTCCGCGAAGGCGGCGTCGGCGAGATGGCAGTGTGAATCAATCATCAGACGGGGCTTTGCCCCGAACCCCCGGAGGCCGTTTGCGGGGACCCCACAGCCCCGCGCCACGCCCGCCGAGCCGCGCCGTGCGCGTCTTGGGGCGTGCCAAGGCACAGACTCCTAGCTGATTTCGGAGCCGGGGGGCACCTGGTCCGGGAGATCCACGGTCAGGAGCACCGGTGCGCCGTCCGCGCCGGATGCAGCCAGCACCATGCCGTTCGACTCCAGTCCCGCGAGCCTGGCCGGCTTGAGGTTGGCGATGAACACCACCCGGCGGCCGACGAGCGCCTCCGGTTGATGCGATTTCGCGAGACCGGCAATGATCTGCCGCACCCCGGCGCCGTCCTCCACGTCGAGACGCAACAGCTTGCGCGACTTCGGTACGGCGTCGGCGGCCACCACGCGGCCGACGCGCAGCTCGACCCTGGCGAACTCGTCAATGGAGATTCGGGCGCGCTCCGGATTCGGCTGCTGCGCTTCCGTGGTTGCCGCTTCATTCATAGCTGTCTGCTCCTTGCGCGCCGAAGGCGCAACTTTCTCCATACGCGCCGAAGGCGTGGCCTTCTCCTCCCGCGCCGAAGGCGTGAGCCGCGGCCAGAGGGGCGGCGCCTTGACCAGCCGCCGCTCGGCGCCCGGCGGCGCCTGCCAGACACCGTCCCGGTCGAGACGCAGCGCGCCGGCGGCAGCCGGCGCACCGATGCGTTCCAGCACCTCCGTGCACGAACGCGGCATCACCGGCGCGAGCAGCACCGCAGCCGTGCGCACCGCCTCGCTCACGTCGAACAGATGGCGGTCGAGCTCCGCGGCGCGGTCCGGATCGCGGGCCACCACCCACGGCTCCACGCTGGTGATGTACTCGTTGGCCGCGTCCACGATCCGGAACGCCGCCGCCACGCCCTGGTGCAGGGCGAAGCGGTCCATCGCCTGGCGGTAGTCCGCGACCGCGCGCGCCGCGGTCTCGGCGAGCGGGCCGGCCGGCAGCGCCGGCGCCACCAGCCGTCCCTGCCGGTAGCGGTCGGCCATCGCCGCGATCCGCGAGACCAGGTTGCCGAAGTTGTTCGCCAGGTCGACGTTGTAGCGGTCCTCGAAGCGGTCCCAGGTGAAGTCGCCGTCCTGCCCGAACGCTATTTCCTTGGCCAGGTACAACCGGAGCGGATCGGGTCCCAGGCGCTCCGCGGCTTCGAGCGGGTCCACCACGGTGCCGAGCGACTTGCTCATCTTCTGGCCCTGCCAGTGCACCCAGCCGTGCCCGAACACCTGCCGCGGCAGCGGGATACCGGCGCTCATCAGCATGGCGGGCCAGACGACGCAGTGGAACCGCGTAATGTCCTTGCCGATGACGTGCAGGTCCGCCGGCCACCAGGTGTCGAACAACGCCTCGTCGGTCCCGTACCCCACGCCCGACGCGTAGTTGATGAGGGCGTCCATCCACACGTAGACGACGCTGTCCGGATCCGACGGGACCGGGATGCCCCACGCCTGGCCGGTGCGGCTCATGGAGATGTCCTCGAGGCCGGCCTCGAGCAGTCGCAGGATCTCGTTGCGGCGGATTTCCGGCTCCAGCGCCTCCGGGTGCGCCGCGTAGTGGTCCAGCAACCGCTGCCGGTAGCTCGACAGGCGGAAGAAGTGGTTCTTCTCCCGGATCCACTGCGGCGGCCGCTGGTGCACCGGACAGGCGCCGTCCACCAGGTCCTTCTCCTGTTTGAACGCTTCGCACGAGACGCAGTACCAGCCTTCGTAGAACCCCTCGTACACGTCGCCCGACTCGATGAGGCGCGACACCAGCGCCGTGACCCCTGCGCGGTGGCGCGGCTCCGTCGTCCGGATGAAGTCGTCGAACGAGATGTCGAGACGGCCCCAGACCTCCCGGAACACCGTCTCCATTTCGTCGCAGAACGCCAGCGGCTCGACGCCCAGCTCGCGCGCCTTGGCGTAGACGTTCTGCGAGTGCTCGTCGTTGCCCATCATGAACCGGGTCTCGACGCCGCACAGCCGCTTGTAACGGGCGATCACGTCGGCGGCAATCTTCTCGTAGGCCGTGCCCAGATGCGGGCGGCTGTTGACGTAGTCGATTGCTGTCGTCAGGTAGAACTTCGCCATCGAATCACCTGCCGGCATCCAGCCAGGCCCGCACGGCGAGCGCCTGCGCCGCCTTGACGGGCAGGCCCTGCTCGGCCGCCAGCCGCGCGCAGTCCTCGAACTCCGGCGCGGCGTTCACGACGACGCCGTCGCGCCGGGCCACCTTGATGCGCACCGGCCCGATCGGGCTCTCGACGGTCACCACCTCCCGGTCGAGCCGTTCGCGGGCCGTCTCGGTGACCCGCACGCCGATCGTGGTCGACTCGGCGAACAGCAGCCCGGCCAGCGCCTCGCGCCGCTCCGGCGGCGCGACCACCGTCACCAGCGTTCCCGGCCGGTTCTTCTTCATCTGGATCGGGGCATAGAAGACGTCGAATGCGCCGGCGTCGGTCAGCCGCTCCATGAGGACGCCGTACAACTGCGGGTTCATGTCGTCTATCTCGCATTCGAGCACGACCACCCGCTCCGGGGCGCCGGCTTCCTCCGGTGTCTCGTCCGCCTCGCCGACCAGCGCGCGCAGTACGTTGGGGCGCGCCGGCAGGTCGCGGTCGCCGGCGCCGTAGCCGATCCGCTCCAAGCGCATGGGCGGCAACGGGCCGTAGGCGTCGGCATACGCCGTCACCAGCAGCGCGCCGGTCGGCGTCACCAGCTCCACCGGCGGCCCCTGCGCGTAGATGGGCGCGCCGGCAAGCAGCTCGACGGTGGCCGGCGCCGGCACCGGCAGCTCGCCGTGCTCGCAGGTTACGGTGCCCGAGCCGACGTTGAGCGGTGAGGCAACGACCCGGTCGGGCGCCAGCCGCTCCATTGCCGCCACCGCCAACGTGATGTCCACTATGGAGTCGACAGCCCCCACCTCGTGCAGATGCACCTCCTCCACCGGCACGCCGTGAATGCCCGCCTCCACCTCGGCGAGGCGCCGGAACAGCCCCGCCGCCCGCGTCCGCGCCGCCGCCGGCAGCGCCGCGCGGTCGACGATGGCGGTTATCTCCGACAGGCCGCGGTGGTGATGCGCCCGGCCGCCGCCCGCATCGTGGTGGTGATGGTGGTGGTGCCGGTGGCCCTCGTGGTCGTGACCGTGGTCGTGGTCGTGCTGATGGTCGTGGCCGCCGTCCGCCACGCGAAACTTGGTCGCGCCGATGCCGGCCCGGTCCACGCGCTCGTGCGCGATCGACACCCCGTCGAGGCCGAGCGATGCGACCACGCGCTCCAGCTCGTCGAACGGCGCGCCCGCGTCGAGCAGCGCTCCCAGCAGCATGTCGCCGGAAATGCCCGAGAAGCAGTCGAGATACAGGACCTTCGCCATGGGGAAGCGCCTACAATCGTCCGCTTTCCTTGAAGCTGAAGTACCGCACGTCCGCGAGCACGACGTGGTCGAGCACCTCGATTCCCATGATCGCTCCCGCGTGCACCATGCGCTCCGTCAACGCCACGTCATCCACGCTCGGCGTCGGGTCGCCGGACGGGTGGTTGTGGAACAGCACCACGGCCGCCGCGCCACCCGCGGTCGCCGCCCGAAACACCTCGCGCGGATGCACGAGGCTGGCATCCAGCGTGCCGACCGACAGCACGGTGGCGCGAACCACCCGGTGCTTCGTGTCGAGCATCACGATGCCGAACTGCTCGACCGCTCCCGCGCCGTAACGCGGAAGCAGATACGCCGCCACGTCCCGCGGGCTCCGCAGCAGCGCCCGTTCTGCCGGCGACCGCGACAGCGTGCGCCGTCCCAGCTCGACGGCGGCCAGGATCTGCGCCGCCTTCGCCGGGCCGACGCCCGGCACCCTTCTCAACTGCCCCTTTCCCAGGCGGGTAAGGCCGTGGAGCCCCCCGACCGCGCCGAGCACCCGGTTCGCGATGTCGAGTGCGTTCGCCCGGCGATACCCGTGGCCCAGAATGACTGCCAGCAGCTCGTTGTCGCCGAGGACGCTCGAACCGAGCAGGTCGAGTTTCTCGCGGGGGCGGTCGTGTGGCGCCAGCGCGTCCATGCGCTGTGCACCTTCAAGTCGTGTGCCGCCGCGCCATCGTACTACAGCAGCCGCCCGGGCGCCGAAATCCGGTGCGCGGCGGCGGGCTCGTGCGCGGAGTGCGTCGCCGTGCGGCAGCCACGGTGACGCGAATACGCCGCCGGGTACGCGAAAGCTACATTCCCAGCCAGGTGCCGCGGCAGACGATCTCGGCCCAGCCGGTGAGCCGGATGCCGGCCGGCGCCAACTCGACCCTTTGCGAGCCGCCCGGCGAAACCACGTCCACGGCCCCGGCCGCGCCGCCGAACGCGGCCGCCGCCGCTGCGGCCGCGCACGCCCCGGTGCCCGACGCGGCGGTAGGCCCCACGCCCCGCTCCCAGATCAGAATGCGCAACCGATCGGGGCGCTCCACCGCCACCAGCTCCACGTTGGTCCCCGCGGGAAACCGCTCGTGCGTCGCGAGACGGGGGCCCAGGCGCTCGAAGCGCCGCTCGGCGTCGGCAAACGAATCGACCAGCACGATGCACTGCGGATTGCCGACCGACAGGACCACCACCTGGACCGGCTCGCCGTCCACGACGAGCGTTTCCTGCCGCAACCCTTCCGGATCTCCCATCTGCGCGCGAAAGGTGTAGCGGGGAGCGGCCGCATCGAGCAGGGTCAGCGTCTTGGCGCCCGCCTCGGTCTCGATGACGACGTCGTGGCCGATCGGCGAACCGTCCGTCACGACCATCCACGCGGCGAGGCAGCGCACGCCGTTGCCCGACACCTCGGCGCGGCTGCCGTCGGCGTTGCGGAGCAGCATCGACGCGCCGGCCGCCGTGCGGCGGTACGCGATCAGCCCGTCGGCGCCTACGCCATGGTGACGATGACAGATGGCGCGGGCCAGCGGGCCCAGCGACCCCTGCGGCAGATCGCCTGCCTGGGCCAGCAGGAAGTCGTTGCCGCAGGCGTGCCCCTTTGTAAATTCGAGGCCACCGCCGGTTGCCGTCACGGGGCGTTGAACGCGCGGAAGGCCCATGTGAAGCCGGCGGTAAACCCGAAGTCCGGGTCGCGCGGCGTGAGTCCGACAATGACGGCGCCGTCGAGCCGCATCGCCCCCCACGTCGCGCGCGTGCCGAGCCGGGCGACATGAGAGCTCTCGGTCCCGACCGGCACGTTCTCCGTGCGCGCGTTCAGCCGGCCGGCCACCTCGGCAACTACCTCGGTGGTATGCGTCATGGCGCGGGCGAGCGACATCCCGTAGGTCAGCACGTCGTTCTGACGGTCGCCCCGCGTCGGATCTCCCAGGATGCCGAACCCCGCGTTCCCCACCACGCGGACCGTGTCCATCGTCTTGCCGACCAGCAGCGAGGCGAAGAAGTCCATCGCGTCGGTCCCCAACCCCGCCTCGTTGCTTGCATTCGGCAGCTTCGTCGCGAGATGGAGTCCGAAGCCGGGGGCGGCGGCGCCCTCGTCGATCAAGCGCACCTTGGTGGCGATGACCAGGTCGGCGACGCTCGACGTGGTGTCGCCGCCGAAATCCAGATGACTCGAGAGCGGGGCCGGCTCCCGCGCGGTCACCCGCTGGCGGCTGAAGGAAAGCCCGTCGATCTGCAGCTCGGCGATGTCGCTCAGCCCGAAGCTCAGTCCCACCAACGGCCCGCGCACCAGATTGCCGGTGAGACCTGACACCGGGAACTGCTGCTTCTGCACGTAGTCGAAGCCGGCTTCTATCAGCATCACGCCGCCGCCCACCGGTTCCGGGTCTTCGGTGACGAACGGCCGCTGTTGCGCGCTGACCGCCGCCGGCAGGGCAAGCGCCAGCAACATCCCGGCCGCCATCACCTGTAGTCGTCGCATCGCCTGATGCTACCAGCTTTGTTACTTCTGGCTGCGCGGCTTCATATCTCGGGGCTTCGCCCCAAACCCCCGGCGGCTGCGTCAGAAGCTTCGCCGGCTGTCGAGCAGCAGCGTCACGGGGCCGTCGTTGACCAGCTCCACCTGCATCATCGCCTGGAAGCGGCCCGTCCGCACCGTCAGCCCGCTCGCGCGCAACGCGGCGACCAGGTCTTCGTAGATGCCGAGCGCTCCGGCGGGCGGCGCCGCCTTGTCGAACGACGGCCTCCGGCCGCGGCGGCAGTCGCCGTACAGCGTGAACTGCGAGACGACGAGCAGCTCCCCTCCCGTGTCGGCGAGCGAACGGTTCAGCCGGCCGCCGTCATCCTCGAACAACCGCAGGTTGCGGATCTTGCCGGCGGTGTATGCCACGTCGTCCGGTCCGTCGTCGCGTCCCACACCGACCAGCGCGACCAGGCCGCGGCCGATCCGGGCGCATTCGCCGCCGTCGACGCTCACGCGCGCGGAGCCGACGCGCTGCAGCACGACTCGCATGGATTGCGGCGGACCCTCGCAACCGCTCGCTGCGCCGTCACGACGCCACGGCGGCAGCCTCCGCGCGGAGCGCGGCGGGCGGATTGAGACGGTTGTCGAGCAGATGCCGGGGCGCGACGTTTCCCAGCGCCTTGAGCATCGACTGCTTCAGTCCGGGATGCTCGCGGTCGAGATCGATCAGCAGGCGCTTGATGCGCTGCCGCTTCAGGCTGAGGTCGCCGCACACCGGGCAGCAGCAGCCGATTACCGGCAGCTCGCAGGCGCGTGTATACGCGCGGGCCTCGTCCTCGGCCACGTACACCAGGGGCCGGATCACCACGTGCCGGCGATCGTCCGAAACCAGGCGGGCCGGCATCGCCTTGAGGCTGCCGGCGAAGAACAGGTTGAGCAGCAGCGTCTCCACGAAGTCGTCCGCGTGATGGCCGAGCGCGATCTTCGTGGCGCCCACGTCGGCGGCAAGCCGGTACAAGACCCCGCGCCGCAACCGCGCGCAGAGCGAGCAGGGCGTCGCGTCGGCGTCGAGCACGTCATCCATGATCTCGCCGATGGAGGTGTGCTCGATGCGGTACTCCCAACCCCGCTGGTCACAGGCCCCCGCGATCGCGTCGTGCCGGTAGCCGTCGTAGCCCGAATCGACGTTGACGGCAATCAGCGAGAAGCGCACCGGCGACCGCCGGCGCAGCACGTCCAGGATCTGCATCAGGGCCCAACTGTCCTTGCCACCGGACAGCCCGACCATCACGCGGTCGCCCTCCTCGATCAGGTCGAAGGTGGTGATCGCGCGGGTAACCCTGCGCGCCAGCCGTGCTTCCAGGTCGCTGCCGTAGGCCATGCCGGCGCAATCTTACCAGCCTCCGCCGGCAGGTACAATGGCGGGAGCCGTGCCGGCAGCGCTACTCCGCCGCGCGCAGCAGATCCCGCGTCCCGGAGTGACACCTTGATCCCACTGGTCGACCTGCAGGCGCAGCACGAACGCATCCGCGGCGATGTGGAGGCAGCCGCCGTGCGCGTGTTGCGCAGCGGGCGCTACGCCTCCGGCCCCGAGGTGGAGGCATTCGAGCAGCAGTTCGCCACGTACTGCGGAACGGCCTGCGCCGTGGGCGTCAACTCCGGTACGAGCGCCCTGTACGTCGCGCTGGTGGCCGCCGGGATCGGCGCCGGCGACGAGGTGGTCACCGTACCCTTCACCTTCGTGGCCACGGTCGACGCAATTCGGCGCACCGGCGCGGACGTGCGGTTCGTCGACGTGGACCCCGGCACGCTCACGATGGACCCGGCCGCGCTGGAGGCGGCGGTCAGCCGCCGCACGCGCGCCATCCTGCCGGTCCACCTGTACGGGCAACCGGCCGACATGGATCCAATCCTGGAGCTGGCGCGCCGCCACGGGCTCGCCGTCGTGGAAGACGCCGCGCAGGCGCATGGCGCACGCTACAAGGGGCGGCGCGCCGGAAGCATCGGCGACGCGGGGTGCTTCAGCTTCTACCCCACCAAGAACCTGAGCGCCGCGGGAGAGGGCGGCATCATCGTCGCCAACGATCCCGAGCTGGCGCGCGCTGCCCGCAGCCTGCGAAGCTGGGGACCTACCGACGCCGGCGGCCGCACGGAAGCCGGCGGAAACTACCGCATGGACGAGATGCAAGCCGCCGTCCTGCGCGTCAAGCTGCAGCACCTCGACGAGTGGACACGCGAACGGCGGACCGTTGCGGAGCGCTACGACGCCCTGTTGGGCACCGCGGTGACAACGCCGTCCCGCGTGCCCGGCGCGGAGCATGTCTGCAACGTCTACGCGATCCGCTCGCCGCGGCGGGACGCCATCCGCGCGGCGCTGCTGGCGGCGCGGGTGGAGTGCGCCGTCCACTATCCGGCGCCGATCCACCTGCAGGCGCCGTACGCCGACCTCGGCTACCGCGCCGGCGCATTCCCGCACGCCGAGCAGGCGGCGCGCGAAGTGCTGTCACTGCCGATCTATCCCGAGCTGTCCGAGGAGCGCCAGTTGGCCGTGGTCAAGGCCGTGCGGCAAGCCGCCACGTCATGATTCGGGCCGGTTCCGGCTTGCCAGCACCTCGCGCACGGCGTACGGCGGATTCCCCTCTGCGCCGCGTGCAGTGCGAATCTGCAGCTCCGCCAGCAGGCCGAGCGCCACGAGCTGGACGCCGAGCATAAGCACCAGCATGCCCAGCGGCAGCCACACCCCGCCGCCCGGCGGTTGTGCGCCGCGGAGGCAGGCGCCGGCCACGTAGCCGGCGATGCCGAGTCCGGCGACGCTCAGCAGCAGCCCCGGCGGCCCGAACATCCGCAGCGGGCGCGTCGCGTAGCTGACGAGGAACTTGACGAGAAGCAGATCCAGCGCCACGCGGCCGATTCTGGAGAGTCCGTACTTGGAGGCGCCGGAGCGGCGCGGCCGGTGGCCCACCGCCATCTCGGCAATCCGCGCGCCGCGCGCGGCGGCCAGCGCGGGAATGAACCGGTGCAGCTCGCCGTACAGCGGCACCGGCTTGATCGCGTCGGCCCGGTAGGCCTTGAGCGAGCAGCCGTAGTCGTGAAGCTTCACCCCCGTCACCAGCGAGATCAGCCAGTTGGCGCACTGCGACGGGACGCGGCGCGTCAACCAGCGGTCGGCGCGCTCGCGGCGCCAGCCGCTGACGAGGTCGAACCCTTCTTCGAGACGGGCTACCAGCGCGGGAATCTCGCGCGGATCGTTCTGCAGGTCGCCGTCCAGCGTCACGATGACGCGCCCGCGGGCGTGGTCGAATCCGGCCTTGAATGCGGCAGTCTGTCCGAAGTTGCGCCGAAAGCGGATGACGACGGTCCGCGGGTCGCGGCCGTGCAGCGCCGCCAGCGCATCGAACGTGCCGTCCGTGCTGCCGTCGTCGACGAGAATCAGCTCGTACGGCCGGTCGAGCCCGCGCAGCACTGCGGTCAGCTCCTCGTGCAGCACGCCGACGTTGGATGCCTCGTTGTACAGCGGGACGACGACCGAGATCTCCGGCGGCATGGATGGCAGCCCGGCGCCCCTCAAACCCCCGTCACGGCCTCACGGCGGCGGCGGATCAACCAGACCGCAACGCCGCCGATGACGACCACCGCGATCGCGATCGTGATGGACCGGCCATGCTCCTCCAGCAGCGCGATGGCCTGATCGCCGTAGCGCACGGCGAGCCACGCCTCGAACGTATACCGGAAGCCGCGCGCCAGGGCGATGACCGTGGCGAATTGCAGCACCGGCACGCCGGCGATGCCCGCGAGCAGCACGAACACCTTGAACGGCGACGGCGGCGGCAGGACGGCCGGAATGGCGATGGCCATCGCACCGTAGCGCGCATAGAGCGACAGCGCCCGCTCCATCTGCCGCCCTCCGAACCGGCGCCTGGCCAGCGCCGCGCCGCCCTTGCGGCCGATGTAGTACAGCACCAGGCAGCCGAGGAGCGACCCGAGCGTCGCCATCAGCGCGTAGTACAGCATCCGTTCCTTGTGCTGAATCACCAGGAGCACGACCAGCAGGTCGTTGATCTCCGGCAGCGACAGGAACGAGGAGTCCAGAAAGGCGATGAAGAACAACCCCGGCCCACCTATCGACAGCGCGATGGATTGGGCCCAGGCAACCATGCGGGCCATTGGATGGCCGCATTATAGTCAAGGAGGACACCGCGCCGGCCCGGCCGCCTCCAGCTTTCGGATGCGCTGCGGACTCCACGGGACCCTCGCTTCAGAAGCGGAACTGGATCGAATACCGCGTGGAGAACCCGCCGAGATCGATCCGGTCGGCCAGAAAGCCCTGGTCGATGCCGACCGTGCCCGCGGCATGCTGGTAGCGGGCCTCGAAGCCGGCCGCAAACCACGTTCCGATGGGAACGCGGACTCCGCCGAGGATTACGGTGCCCACATCGGTCCCCGTCGCCACGAACCGGTCGTTGAACACCTCGAAGGTCGTGAAGTCGATGAAGTCCCCGACCTCGCTGTAGCGCCAGTTGAACACGCCCACGCCGCCGCCGACGTACGGCTGGAACGGCGCATCCGTGCCGAACGGATTCACGCGCAGCGTGAACGTGACCGGCGTTATCCGCAGCCGGAAATCCTGGTAGATCTCGGAACCATCGAAGTCGACGTAGTCGAGGTAGACGCTGGGCACCGTGCTCCGGTAATAATCCAGCCCCACGCCGAACTCCAGGTGGCGGCCGATGCCGGCCTGCCACTCCCCGCCGAACGTAACGTTCGAGAAGTCGCTGGGAAAGATGTCGAAGACGGTGCTGTTCTCCAGCAGGACGTCGTCGTCAATCCGGCCGTCCAGCCCGCGCAGGGAGAATTCGCCGACGTTGAATGCAAGCCACTGCTGGGCCTGGGCCGGTTGACTCCACAACAGACCGGCGGCGAGCGCCGCGGCCATGAGCGACATACGATGTGCTGGCATGATCCTCCTCCGGTAATGACCGGCCCGGCGCGCCCGCACCCGATGGCAGGCGCCCGCAACCGGCGTTCAGAAGAGGTGAGTGCACAATCGGTGCCAACCCGGGAGACTTGGAGTGCAACCACGATGACGGTGAAGTACAAGGGGGACGGCGAGCACGAACGCGGCCGTCCCCAGGCCGCGCACAGCGCGGCCCGCCGGCCACGGAGTGGGGCGAAGGGGTCCCCGCGAGTGGCCGGCGGGGGTTTGGGGCGCAGCCCCATCTAACGATGCAGCAACCTGTCCGCGGTGGGTGTCAGTCCGTCCGGTCTGGTGAACGCTGCGCGGTGAACTGCCGGACGACGGCGAGCATCTGATCGTGCAGGCGGCCGTTCGACGCCAGGATGTCGCCGTCGAAGGGCGTGAACGGCTGGCCGGCCAGATCCGTCACCTGTCCGCCGGCCTCCTCCACGATCAGCGCCGCCGCGGCCGTGTCCCAGGGGTGCAGGCGCTGCTCCCAGAACCCGTCGAACCGGCCCGCGGCCAGGTAGCACAGGTCCAGCGCCGCCGAGCCGAGGCGCCGGACCGCCCGCGCTCGGCGCACGAACGCGCCGAACAGCCCGACCACCTCGTCGACGGTGTCGTGCACGTCGTACGGAAAGCCGGTGCACAGCATGGCGTCGAGGAGGCCCTCTTCCGACGACACCGACAGCGGCGCGCCGTTCAGGCGGGCGCCGGCCCCGCGCTCGGCAACGAACAGCTCCTCGCGCGAGGGGTCGTAGATCGCTCCGATTTCCATCTGCCCGTCGACCTCCAGCGCCAGCGATGCGCAGAATACGGGCAGTCCGTGCGCGTAGTTCACCGTGCCGTCGATCGGATCGAAGATCCAGCGGTGCCGACCGGCGGCGGCCGCACCGGCGGCGTTCGGCAGCTCCTCGGCGAGAACGGTGTGATCCGGATAGCGCGCGGCGATCGTTTCGCGGCACATCCGCTCGATCTCCACGTCCACCGGCGTCACGAGATCGATCGGTCCCTTCTTCCCGATCTCGAGCGCGCGGCTGCGGCGCGCCACCTGGATCGCGCCGGCTCGCAGGACGATCTCGATGGCCGTCTGCAGCAGGTCCGGCGCGACCGCCATCAACCGATCTTCTTGACCATCCGGACCTCGGTCCCGCCGCCTGGAACGCGCCGGCAGGTCAGGCTGTCCATGAACTTGCGCATGAAGAAGAGACCGCGGCCGCACGACTTGAGAAGGTTCTCGGACGCCACCGGATCGGGGACGTCCACCACGTCGAATCCCGCGCCCTGATCCAGCACGCGCACGATGACCCGCGCCGGTGCATCGGCCGGCTCCAACTGGAATTCGACGACGACCCGCTTCGATTCGTCCCCGGTGTTGCCGTGCGTGATCGCGTTCACCACCGACTCGCGCACGGAGAGGCACATCTGGTGCGCCGCGTCGTCGTCGAGGTTGCCCGCCCGGCCGGCATGATCACCGAGGAGTTGGACGAAATCCAGCATGTCGAGATGGCTGGGAAACGCCAGGCGCACGGTGTGGCAGGTGTCGGACATGCTTGCGTCGGCGCCTCAGGGTACCATACCTGCCGTGATCATCACCCCCGGCGGGCCGGTCCGCGGCCGGCTGCAGGTTCCCGGTGACAAGTCGATCTCACACCGCTACGCGCTGCTGGCGGCGCTGGCCGACGGCACGTCCACCATACGCAACTATGCGCCCGGCGCCGACTGCGCGTCCACCCTGCACTGCCTCCGGATGCTCGGCGTCGATGTGCGCACCGCACCCGACGGCGCCGGAGACGCCGGACCCACGATAGTCATCGACGGGCGCGGGGCGGACGCGCTTGGTCCCGCGCACGAGCGGCTGGACGCCGGCAATTCCGGCACCACCATGCGCCTGCTGGCCGGCATCCTGGCGGCCCGCCCGTTCGAGACCACCATCACCGGCGACGCTTCGCTGCAGCGCCGGCCGATGCGGCGGATAGTCGATCCGCTCGAGAAGATGGGCGCACGCATCCTGACTGCCGGCGGCCGGCCGCCGCTCGTCATCCGCGGCGCGGCGTTGCGGGGTGCGACGTACGAGCCGCCGGTGGCCAGCGCCCAGGTCAAGAGTGCGGTCCTGCTGGCCGGGCTGCACGCCGCAGGCACGACGCAGGTGATCGAGCCGGTCCCGACCCGCGACCACACCGAACGGGCGCTGCCGGCGTTCGGCATCGACATCCACCGCGCGCAAGGCCGGATCGCGGTGCGCGGAGGCCAGCGCCCCGCACCGGCGCAACTGCGCGTACCGGGCGACCTGTCGTCGGCGGCGTTCTGGGCGTCGGCGGCCGCCGCGCTTCCGGGATCCGCGGTGGAGATTGCCGACGTCGGTCTGAATCCGACCCGCTCCGCGTTTCTCGACCTGCTGCGGGCGATGGGTGCGGACGTGGCCGTCGCGCAGACCGGCGTCGCGGCCGGCGAGCCGTTCGGCACCGTTCGCGTGCGGTACGGCGCGCGGCGGCCGCTGCGCATCGGCCCGGACCAGGTGCCCGGCGTGATCGACGAGCTGCCGGCGCTGGCCGCGGCAGCCTGCGCCGGCGGCGCACTGGAGGTTCACGGCGCCGCGGAGTTGCGGGCGAAGGAGAGCGACCGCATCGCCGTGCTGGCCTGCGGACTGCGCGCGCTCGGCGCGGAAGTCGACGAGCGTCCCGACGGCTTCGCGATACGCCCCGCCGCGCTGACCGGCGGGGTCGTGGACGCGGCCGGCGATCACCGCATGGCCATGGCCTTCGCCGTTGCCGCGCTGGCCGCCGCCGGACCGACGACGATTACGGGACACGCGGCAGTGGACGTATCCTATCCCGGCTTCTTCGAGGCGCTTGCAGCAGTCCGCGAGCCCGCACGGCCAGCGTGAAGACGGACAAGATCTACCTGGTCGGTTTCATGGGCGCCGGCAAGTCGACGGTGGCCCGCGCCCTCGGCGCGAGCCTCGGCTGGCAGGTCGAGGATATCGACGATGCGATCGTCGCCCGCGAGCGGCAATCCATAGCCGATATCTTCGCGCGGCGCGGCGAGGCGTACTTCCGGGAGATCGAGCACACGGTGCTGTGCTCGCTCCTGCCGTCGCGGCACGCGGTCGTGGCCACCGGCGGCGGCACGTTCGTGGAACCGGAGAACCGCCGCGTCATCAATGACGACGGCGCGTCGATCTGGCTGGATCTTTCCTTCGAGCAGGTGGTCGCGCGCATCCCTTCCGACGGCCGGCGGCCCCTGGCGACCGACCGCGGCACGCTGCTGGCGCTGTACCACGCGCGTCGCGCGGCCTATCAGCTCGCCCACCTGCGCCTCGACGCCGGGGAGACCCCTCCCGGCGAGCTCGTTGAACGCATTCGCGACTGGCTCGGCTACTGACAGCCCGTAGCAAGAGTCCCGCTGCATTCGACCGTCCATGCAAACCCCCTGAACGGTCTCGGTGCGACGCGGGACTCTTGCTACGGGCTGTTGAGCGCGCGGCCGCGCAGGGAAGCGGAGCCGACCCGGAGCGCGCCCGCCCAACAGGGGTCGCGACAGACGCGACGAGCCATGACCGTCGCGCCGGCCCTCGCCCGGTGTGCTTCTCCCCGGGTCAGCCCCGGACTACGGTGACCCGCGGGAAGGGAAACGATCAAGGCAGGCGCAAGCCAATATCCGGTAGCCGGCGCGCCGGGAAGCGCTACGCGCGCGCTACCGCCGCGCTGCCCGCGCCTCGCGGCGCTTCAACTCGGCGGCGTAGGCGTCGGCGGCGGCGCGCGAACCGAGAATCCAGCCGATGACGACGCCCACGAGCAGCACGGACGGGATGAAGATGAAGTGCCCCGCCGTCATCCCGTCGAACATCTAGGAGTCCTGTTCTCCGGCGTCCGCCCGCCGCGCCAGCTCCTGCATCTCCCGTTCCACGGTCGACAGGCGCCGCCAGATGGACCAGAGGTAGCCGAACACCACCGCCCAGACGATGGCGTAGGCGGCGATCAGCAGCGGCGCGGCCGGCATCTGGTCGCCGGGCGGCAGTTCGTCGATCGGGACGAATTCTTCCTGCGGCGGCTGCGGCTGCGCTCCGTGCACCCCTGCCGCGGCCATCACCAGGACCAGAATGACGGCTGTCGCTGCCCGCATCACGCCGTTCATCGCTCCTCCAGCGCCAGGTGCAACCGCTCGACGTGCGCGCGCTGCGCCTCGAGCCGCGTCCGCGCCGCCATCATCGCGGTGAACAGGACCAGAAAGGCCACCGCGCACCATACGAACGGGCCGAACATGCCGGGCGCGGAACCCGCCAACTGCGGCACGACGCTGGTCGCCGGATGAATGGTGCGCCAGATGTTGACCGAGAGGTAAACGAACGGCACGTTCGCCATCGCGAATATCGCGACGCCCGCCGCCAGCTTGTCGGAGCCGGGGCCGCCGTAGCGCCGCAGCAGCAGGTACGCGCACATGGTCAACTCGAGAATCAGGGACATGGTCAGTCGCGGCTCCCACTGCCACCAGACGCCCCACGCCTTGATTGCCCACAGCGGCCCGGTCACCAGGCCGATGAGGCCGAACACCACCGCCAGCTCCGCCGCCGCCAGCGCCAGCCGGTCGGCCGCGGGCCGGTTCCGGAACAGGTGGATGGCGCTGGCGATGCCGGCAATGAACACCGCGAGGAACATGACGATCCAGCCTGGCACGTGGAAATAGAAGATCTTCTGGATCAGGCCCATTGTCGATTCGTACGGCGCCTGCGCGATCAGGAGCGGGGCCGCCGCGAACATCACGAGCCCCGCCACGGACAGCGCCGCGAACATGCGCTGACTCTGCATCATGCAAATCATTCTGTCATGACCGGCTCGAATGTCCATAGCGCGAGGGTCGTGAACACGGCGTCGAAGCACAGCAGCATGGCCGCCCACAAACGCGCGAGGTCGAGGTTCGGCTCGGCCTGCAGCAGCGCCGACGTGCCCATCACCCCGGCGATCAGGGCCGGCAGCGTGATCGGGTACAGCAGGATGGGCAACAGGACGCTGCGGCTGCGCGTCCGCACCAGCATCGCCGCGAACAGCGTCCCGACGGCCGCGAATCCGACGTTGCCGAGCATCAGCAGGGCGGCGACCCACCAGGCGTGCGCTGCCAGCGGCGCCTGGAACAGCAGCGCCACCAGCACCGCGACCACCACCTCCACGGCGGTCATCAGCAGCACCACGCCCAGGAACTTGCCGAAGAAGATGGCGGAGCGTTCCACCGGCGCCAGCAGCAGCCCGCGCAGCGCGTCGTGGTGCCGCTCGCGGTCGAAGGTGGGTCCCAGCGCGAGCGTCCCGGAGAAAGCGACCGCAATCCACAGGATGCCCGCCGCCGCCCCCTCCACCGGCTGGCCGGCGCGCACGAATGCGAACGAGAAGACGAGCACGCAGGAGACGGCGAAGAACAGGGTGGTCGACACCATCTCCCAACTGCGCGCTTCGATCGTCAGGTCCTTGCGCATCACGAGCCAGGCCACCCGGAAGAAGTTCGGCATCACGTGGTCAGCGCGCCAGCGCCGCGCGGTAGCGCTCCCGGAGCGGGGCGTCCCGCGCCGGCAGCTCGGTGAGGCGCCCCTCGCGGAGCACCAGCACGCGATCGAGCAGCCCTTCGACCGCCTCCATGTCGTGCGTCGCCAGCAGCACGATGCGTTGCTCGCGGCCCAACGTCTGCAGGCGCGCGGCCAGGGCGCGGCCGGAGGCCTCGTCCAGGCCGGTGAACGGCTCGTCGAGCAGCACGAGCCGCGGGTGGTGCAGCAGCGTCCGTTCCAGCGCCAGGCGCTGCCGCATGCCGCGCGAGAACCCCTGCACGGGATCGTCCGCGCGATCGGCAAGGCCGGCACGTTCCAGGGCGGCGGCGGCGCGTCCGGCAGGATCGTGGAAACCGTGGAGACCGCCGAAGAACTCCAGGTTCTCGCGGGCCGTCAACTCCGCGTAGAGCTGCAGATCGTGCGGCAGGAACCCCAGCCTGGCGCGCAGCGCCACACCCGCCGCCGACGGCGGTTGATCGCCGTACAGCACCGTGCCGCGCGACGGTTGAATCAGCGTGGCCAGCAGGCCGAGCAGCGTGGACTTGCCCGCGCCGTTGGGGCCCAGCAGTCCCACCAGCTCGCCGGCCCGCAGCGTCAGCGATACGCCGGAGAGCGCGCGCCGCCGGCCGTAGTGGCGCGATACGCCGGATACGGTGACGCTATCGAAGTCGAACGAGGATGCGGAGGACGCCGGCATGCGCACACCGTCACCCGTTGGCAGCGCCCGCCCCGGTCGGGACTGCCGGTGCGGCATCTTCCTCCAGCCGCTGATATACGCGCTCGAGCGCGCGGAAGAGCTCCGCACGGCGCGACTTGTGCTTCGTCGCGCCGATCTTGCCGGCGCGGTGCTGCCGCTCCACCTTGACGAGGTCCACGAAAAGCGCCTCGCGGCGGGCCAGGAGCCGGTCGCGCCCCTTGTCGCCGGCGGATGGGGCGGGCGCGGCGGCAGCCCCCCAACCGCCGATGCCGAGGATGGCCAGCGCGATGGCCAGCGCGATGTTGCTCGGCATGCGGCTGTGGTGCGGCAGCCCGGCCAGCTCCAGGGTGAACGGCGTGCCCGCCGCCACCCGCGGACCGGAGCCGAGCATGTAGTCCGTTCCGCCGCGCGTCTCCGAGGGCACCTCCACGCGCCGGTTGACCTGCCGCGACACGTAGTCGACCGCGCCCAGCTTCTCGACCGACAGCAGCACGGAGTCCCAGTCGATGGGAAGCGCCTGCTCGAGCACCAGGCGGTCGCCGCTGTACGGCAGGATGTAGGCGATGCGCAGCGGTGTCACGCCCGGATCGAACGGACCGCCCAGCTCCACGGCGCCGCCGTCCACCGACGTCCGCGGCGAGGAGCCGGGCAGCACCGTCACGCCCTGGGCGCCGGCCGGCAGCTCGATCAACACCGGCTCCGGCGGCTCCACGGCCACCTGGGCGGGGTTGTTGACGTCGAAGACGTAGTACACCTCCACGCTTTCCTCGACGATCTCCACCTGTACGAACGACTCGCCGCCGAACGTCACCAGCCCCTCCGGGGCCGGCTCCACGGGACGGTCCGGATCGGCGCCCACCAGCATCAGGCGCACGCCGCCGCGGCCGGGCGCGGCGAACGGCAGCGATTCGATCCGCTCGCCGTCGAGCTCGGTGGCGGCCTGCACCTGCTGCCCCGGGTTCAGCGTCGCGAACGTGGCGCGCCCTTCCGCGTCGGTCGTCGCCTGCTCCACGATGTCGCCGGAGCGCAGCTCCACCACCTGGTCCGGGACGTTGTTCGAGAGCTGCCCGCGGATGACGCGCACCGACACGGTCCCGTCGTTCAGCTCGGCGTCGGGCAGCGGGATGCCCGACATCTGCCGCGGATCCGGCTGCGCGCCCGCGCCGGCCGGCAAGACCAGCAGCAGCAGGGCGCCGAGGAGGCGCGTCATGCCGGCGCCTCCAGCCGTGCTCCGCAGCCCTTGCAGAAGCGGGCGTCGAGGTCGTTCGCCGTGCCGCAGGCGGCGCACGCCGGGTGTGGCGCTCCGCCCTCGGGATCGGCCGCCGGAGCTGCTTCTCCGGCAGCGGCGAGACGGCGGGCCAGCTCGCGCTCGATCTCCTCCCGGTAGCCCGGCAGGGCGACGTCGAGCTGCTGCATCAACGTCATGGCGCGGGCGCGCAACCGCCCGCTCACCTCCTTGAAGTCGGCGGGCGCCACCTTGCCCATCGCGCGATCGAACTCGAGCTCCTTGAGCGCCCGCAGCACGAGCTGCTTCTCCCGCTCCAGCGCGGCCCGCGTCCGGCCGGCGATGATCTCCGTGCGGTCCTGGAAGTCGGACGCCGCCAGCGGCCACAGCGTGCGGTACAGCATGAAGCCGACCCAGGCGGACGATCCGATGGCCGCCACCAGCAGCACCAGCACGACCGGGTCGTCCGGCCGGACCACGAGCACGGCGACCGTGGACGCCAGCAGGCCGACCAGAACGAAGAGATGCCAGGGACGGAAGGTGCGCGCGTCAGTCGAGGTTTCGGAGCTCATCGTCCAGGCGGGCCTCGAGCCGCTCATCCGCAGGCTCGGCAGCGGGCGCCACGTTGGATTGGGCAGCGCGTCTCGACCAGCGCACCGCGACGACGCCGATCCCGGCGAGGAAGGTGCCGCCGATGAGGAGAGGAAAAATCCACACGAGCTGGTTGAAGGCGCCGATCGGCGACCCGATGGGCTCCTGGCTGCCGTAAGCGGCGATGAAGTGCTGGTAAACGCCGTCGCGGTCCTTGCCGGCAGCCACCTGCCCGTTCAGCTCGCGCCGCATCTCGTCGGCCGTCGAGCAGGTGCAGACCGAGAGCTGCAGGCGGGAGCACGAACCGCAGAGGCAGACAAGCTCCGACTGCAGCTCGGCTTCGAGCGCCTGCTGGTCCGGCGTCAGGTCCGCGCCGCCCGCGACGGCTATCTGCGCCCGGGCAGGCGCGGCCATCCCGCCCAGGAGCAGCGACAGCAGCAGCAGCGACGTCGTGGCGGCCCCGGCCGGCACCCTGGCGGTCACGAATGCAAAGCTGCTCTCCGGCAGCAGCGCGATCCCCGTGCCGAACGCCAGCAGCGCGAACCCGAGCCAGATCCAGTTGACCAGCGGATTGACCGTGACCTGGAACGCGGCGGACTGGTCGCCGATGTCGTACGTCGCCAGCGTCACGTACAGGTCTTCCGAGATCGAGCGCCGCATGGCGACCTCGGTGGTCGGCTCGGTCTCGTGCTTGCGGTAGAACCAGCGCGCCGGATAGAGCGCGCCCGCTTCCTCGCCATCGCGGAGGACGGTCATGTGGGCCGTGATCATCTGCTTCTGGCCGTCATCAGACTCGCTCAGCCGGTCGTGCCGCACCTCGAAGCGTCCGATCTCCATAGACTCGCCGGGGCTCAGCAGCACCTGCTGCTCCTGCTTGTAGCCGGAGCCGGCGAAGCCGAGGAACATCAGCACGATGCCGGCGTGCACGATGTAGCCGCCGTAGCGGCGGCGCGAGCGCATCACGAGCCCCACCATCGCCGTCAGCAGGTCGGTCCCGGTGGCCTCGCGCCGCACCAGGCCGCCACGGACGAACTCCTGGCCGAGCGTGCCCAGCACGAACGCGCACAGCGCGAAGCACAGCCCGGACACCCAGACGCGGAAGCCGATCAGATACAGACCCGCGGCCGTGGCCACGGCCAGGCCGACCGGCCACGCGAACTGGTAGGCGAGCGCGGACGTGCTCGTCTTGCGCCACGCCAGCAGCGGTCCGATGCCGGTCAGGAGCAGCAGCGTCAGCCCGATCGGCACCATCCAGGTATTGAAGAACGGCGGCCCGACGGTGATCCGCTGTCCCGTGACCGCCTCGCTGAGGGTCGGGAACAGCGTGGCGAACAGGATGAAGAACGCCGAGAACAGCAGGATCCAGTTGTTGACGAGGAACGCCGCCTCGCGGGACATCCAGGACTCGAGCTCGTTGCGCGCCTGGAGCAGCGGCATGCGGTAGATGACCCAGCCGAAGCTGAAGACGACGACGAGGGCCATGAAACCCAGGAACAACCCCCCGAGCTGCGGGTCCTCGCCGAACGCGTGCACGGACTGCACGATGCCGCTGCGGGTCAGGTACGTGCCGATGATCGTCAGCAGGAACGTCAGTATGACCAGCGTCACGTTCCAGACGCGCAGCATGCTGCGGCGCTCCTGGACCATCACGGAATGCAGGAACGCGGTGGCCGTGAACCACGGCAGCGCCCCGGCGTTCTCCACCGGGTCCCAGCCCCAGAAGCCGCCCCAGCCCAGCTCCTCGTAGGCCCAGATCATGCCGAGGGTCAGGCCGAGCGTCAGGAACAGCCAGGAGAACATCGTCCAGCGCCGCACGGCGCGCAGCCACGAATCGTCCAGGTAGCCGGTGATCAGCGCCGCCATGCCGAAGGCGAACGGGATGGTCATGCCGACGAACCCGGTGTAGAGCGATGGCGGGTGGATCGCCATGTACGGGTTCTGCAGCAGCGGGTTGAGCCCCCGCCCGTCCACCGGCGTCTCCGCAAGGTAGGTGGCGAACGGATCCTTGAGGACGATCATCACGAACAGGAAGAAGAGCTGGACCGCCGCGATGACGGCGACGACGTACGGGATCAGCTCCCGCTGGCGCTCCCGGTTGCTGCGGACGGCCAGCGCCCCGAACACCGACAGCAGGAACACCCAGAACATGATGGAGCCGTCGAGCCCGCCCCAGTACGACGTCAGCTTGTAGAACAACGGCTGGACGGAGTCCGAGTAGCGGTCGACGTAGCGGATGCTGTAGTTCTCGGTGACGAACGCGTGGATGATGATCGCCGACGCCAGGGTCATCAGCGCCGTGACGAGGTAGAAGGCGCCCACGCCGCTCTGCACCATGCGGGACGAGCGCCGGCGCGCACCCGTCACGGACGCAGCGATGGCGTACGCGCAGGCGACGAACGCGGCGAGCAATGTCCAGGAACCGAGTGTGGCCATGCTGGAGACCCCGTAGCAGCCCGGGCTGCCGGCTGGCCCCGCCGCGAGCTCAGGTCACGGGCGGGTCAGGAATACGTTCAATCGACGCCGGACGCCAGCTCCGCGGGCGCGCCGCCCCCGACCGCCGGCTTTGCCTCGTATTTCGACGGGCACTTGGCCATGATCCCGTCCGGCTCGACGCGGAACGTGTCGCCGTCGAGACGCCCGGTCACAACGACTTCGGATTCGTTCTGGAAGGTGTCCGGCACGATGCCGGTGTATTCGGCGTTTACGGAATAGCCCTTGTTGCGAATCTCGAAGCGGTACTCCATGCTCTTCGGACGCACCCGGATGTCGTGCGCGAAGCCGTGCACCTGCAGCCGCTTGCCGTACATTTCTTCCTGCTGGGACATCACCTCGTCGACGTGCAGGTAATAGGCGGCGCCGTCCGCCATGGTGGTCCACAGCAGCGCCGCGAACGCGGTCCCCAGGACAGCCGTCGTCAGACCGATCTTGAGCGCCTTGCCTTGCATGTACGGAACCTCCCGCACCCGTAAGAATATCGCCCGCGCAAGCGGACAGTCAACGCGGGCCGCCGGCGGCGGCGTCTTCCAGTTCCGCCAGCAGCCGATCCAGGCAGGCCAGCGGCAGGCCCACCACGTTGGAGCGCGAGCCGTCGACGCGCGTGACGAACCGGCCGCCGCTGCCCTGCAGGCCGTACGCGCCCGCCTTGTCCGCCGGCTCCCCGGTGCCGACGTACCATGCTATCTGCCCGGCGTCCAGCACGGCGAAGTGCACCACGCTCGTCTCCACCGCGCCGACGCAGCGCGCGCCGCGCCGCACCGCCACTCCGGTGAGCACCTGGTGCGCGCGCCCGGACAGCAGGCGCAGCATGCGTCCCGCGTCGTCCGCGTCGCGCGGCTTGCCGAGCACCGCCCCGTCGACGACCACGGTGGTATCTGCCCCGATCACGAAGCGCTCCGGGTAGCGGCCGGCCACCGCGGCCGCCTTGTCGCGGGCCAGCCGCGCGACGTAATCGGCCGCCGCCTCGGACGGCCGCCGGCTCTCGTCGACGTTCGCCGGCACGACGTCGAACGCGTATCCCGCGCGCGCCAGCAGCGCGGCGCGCCGCGGCGAGGCCGACGCGAGAACCAGCCTCTCGTCCCGGTGATACACTCCCGGATCATATGGTCCCCGTGCGCGAGGTTGCGCCGCGCGCAGTCCTGGAGTTGCTGCGCGGCCAGCCGCTGTCGGCGGCCAAGGTGCGCTTCGCCTGGCGCGCATCGGTAGGTCCGGCAATGGCCAGGGCCACGTCGGTCGCGCTGGCCGCCGACGGCACGCTCCACGTCGCCGCCGCCGGCGAGCACTGGCGCGCGGAGACGGCGCGCTCCATGCGCGTCATCCGGCCGCGCCTTCGAGAGCTGCTCGGGCGCGGCGCGATCAAGCGGGTCGCGGTGAAAGGATCGGGTTGATCAATGCGTGAAGCTGTCATCGCCAGTGCGGCGCGGCTGCCGACCGGCCGCTTCCTGGGGGCGCTCAAGAGCCTGCCGGCCACCGATCTCGGGGCCCGCGTGGTCCGCGAGGCGGTCGTGCGGGCCGGCATCGATCCCGCCGCCGTGGACGAGTGCATCATGGGCAACGTCGTGGCGGCCGGGCTCGGCCAGGCGCCGGCGCGCCAGGCGGCGCTGCACGGCGGGCTTCCGGATCACGTTGCCGCGCTGACCATCAACAAGGTGTGCGGGTCCGGACTCAAGTCGGTGATGCTGGCGGCGCAGGGCATCGCCACCGGCGACATCGACGTCGCGGTCGCGGGCGGCATGGAATCGTTGAGCAACGCGCCGTATCTCCTGCCCAAGGCCCGCGAGGGCCTGCGCATGGGCCACGTGAACGCGCACGACGCGATGATGCACGACGGCCTGTGGTGCTCGCTCGAGAACTGGTCGATGGGGCTGGCCGCCGAGGCGGTGGCCGAACGTTACGGCGTGAGCCGGGAGGACCAGGACGCCTTCGCCGCCGAGAGCCACCGCAGGGCGGCGGCCGCCATCCGGGACTGTCACTTCAGGGACGAGATCCTCCCGGTCGAAATCCCGCGCCGCAAGGGCGACCCGATCCGCCTGGAATACGACGAGCCGGTGCGTCCGGATTCGACGGCCGAGGCGCTGTCCCGCCTCAAGCCGGCCTTCAAGGCGGGCGGCTCCGTTACCGCCGGCAACGCGCCAGGCGTCAACGACGGCGCGGCGGCCGTCGTGGTGATGGGCGCCGACCGGGCGGCCGCGCTCGGCGTCACGCCGCTGGCGCGGATCGTCGGCCAGGCGGTTTGCGGGCTGCCGCCCAAGTGGCTCCTCATGACGCCGGTGGATGCGGTCACGAAGCTGTTGCGGAAAGTCGGCTGGAGTCTGGACGACGTCGACCTGATCGAGCTCAACGAGGCGTTCTCGGCCCAGGCGCTCGCGGTCATCCGCGAGCTGGGCGCCGACCCGGCCCGCGTCAACGTCAACGGCGGCGCGGTCGCCCTGGGCCACCCGCTGGGCGCCAGCGGCGCCCGCATCCTCACCACGTTGCTGTACGCGCTCCGGAACCGCAACCTGCGGCGCGGCATCGCCACGCTCTGCCTGGGCGGCGGCAACGGCGTGGCCCTGGCGGTCGAGCGTACGGCTTAGCCGGCGGCGGCGGGAGGCGCCTACTCCTCCCTGACGGTCCAGAAGGCGATGCCGCTGGCCTGCTTGCCGATGTCCACCGCGCCCAGCCGCTCGGCCGTGCGCACGTCGTACACCTCGACGGTGCCCGGCTCGCTGCCGACCCCTTCGACGGAGACGAAGGCGTAGGCGCCGTCCGGCGTCACGACCACGCCGTGCGGGATCGTGCGCGTGGTGGGGACGCGCGCGCGTTCCACGCCGGCCTGCAGGTCCCAGAAGCCGACCGCGTCGCCGTTCTTGTAGGTGGCGACGAGCGTTGCGCCGTCGGGCGTGACCGCCAGGTTGTACGGGCCGGCGCCGGTCTCGAACGTGCGGCTGATGCGCCACGCTTCGACGTCGACCTCGAACACCGACGCGACGTTGTTGCCGGTCACGTAGACCTTTCCGTCGCGCGTCGGCGCCGTGACCCACGTCGGCTGCACCCCGTCGCCGAGCGGCAGGCGCCGGACGACCTCGAAGCCGAGGGCGTCGAGCTCGACCAGCTCGCCGCCCATCATGGTGACCGAGTAATGGAGCGTGCCGTCGCGGCTGAGCCGCGACCCGTGCGGCATCACCCCCGTCTCCACGCGCGCCACCTCCTCCATCGTGTCGATTTCGACGGCGGAGACGGTGCCCGGCGCCGGCGGTCCGTGCAGGTCGAAGTTGGCGGCGAACAGCAGGCGCGTCGATGCCGCGATGTCCAGCGTCGCCGGATACATCCCGAGCGTGACGCCGGCCACCCACGCGTCGCTGCCCGTCGCGTACTTGTGCACGCTCCCGAACGGCGCGCCGTGCGCAACGGACACGTACCAGTGCCGGCCGTCCGGGCCGACGGTGATGCCGTGCGGCCCTTCCGTTTCCGCCGGCAGGCGCCCGACGGCCACGCGCCGGACCACCTCCAGGCCGCGGGGACCGTAGCGCACGAGCGCGACCTCGTCCTCGGATTCGGCGCAGACGTAGACGTAGTAGCTGCTGACGGGCGGGTCGGGGCGCGCGCCGGCGGGCAGGGCGGCCAGCGCCGCAAGTCCGGCCGCGAGCGCGGCCGTGCCGCGGAGCACACCCCGGACGGGCATGGCTGGCAGCCCGTGGTGAAAGTCCCGCGTCGCACCGAGACCGGGCAGGCGCCCGGCTGACAAGTCGTGACGAGCGAGAATACTTGAGAGTATGTGAGCGAGGAACCACGCCGTCAGGCGGGATGCATGGCCGGTCGAATGCAGCGGGACTTTCGCCACGGGCTGCTACTGGGGTTCCCCGATTATCCGGCCGGGACCGGTCCGCGGCGCGAGGCGCACGGCCCACAGGCCGCTGTTCCAGTCCGTGAAGAAGATGTGCCCCTTGAAGGGCTGCGCGCCCCATACGAACGGGGCGTTGGCCGTGAAGCCCTCCGGGTCGAACGGCAGGAAGCGGGCTATCTCGCGGCCCTGCGCGTACAGGTCGCCGAGCAGCTCGCCCGACACGTCGACGACGCGCAGCCCGCCGTTGTAGTAGCCGACGTACAGCGTGTCGTCCTCGACCCAGAGGTTGTGCGAGCCGGCCTCGGGCACCTGGTAGCGCGCCACCTCCCGGGGGTTGGCCCAGTCGGTCCAGTCGATGACGTGAATCCAGCCGGCGGCGACTATCGGCGTCCCGCCGCGGCCGCGGCTCAGGCCGGTGTACGGAAACGCCTCGTCGCCCGCGAACAGGTAGCGCTTGCCGGTGGACGGGCTCGTGTAGGGAAACGCAGCGTGGTTCCAGCCGCTGGGATAGGCGTAGCGCCCGAGCTCCACCGGCCGCTCGGGCGTTCCGCCGCGGCCGCCGCCGCCCACGTCGACCGCGACCACGCCGTCGGTCCAGTTGGACGAGAAGGCGATGCCGTCGCTGACCCAGACGTCGTGAATGCTGTGCCCGAGCGTATCCATCTCGAACTGACCGACGCGCCGCGGGTTGCCCGGATCCTCGATGTTGATGACGTCGTAGCGCCGCCCTGCGCTCAGCGCGTACACGTGGCCCTCGGAAATGAACAGGTTGTGGACGCCGCCGGTCAGCGACTCCGTGTACTCCGCCAGCACCGGGACGCCTTCGCGCGGGTTGCCCACGCCGAGGATGACGATGCCGTTGCGGCGGTCCGACGCCCCTTCGCGGCTGATGACGGCAATGTCGCCTTCCTCCGAGACCTTGACGTCGTTCACGGTCCGGGCATCGACCTGCACCTCGCGCACCCTGCGGATGTCGGACGGGTCGGTCACGTCCCAGATGTAGCTGGAGCCGTCCGAGCCCCACGTCCCCGTGATCGCGTAGTCGCGCCCGTCCGTGCCCTCCCAGACCCACAGGTCCGACGTGCGGCGGTCACGGACGGGGGCCCGGCCGACCAGCTCCACCTCGCGGCGGACATCCCGGCGGCGGACGCTGACGGTCCGCCGCGCAACGTGCGCCCCGGCGGTCGCCACCACGGTGAAGGTCCCGGAACGCTCCGCCACGAACCGCCCCTCGCTCGTGATCATCGCCGCGGCTCCGGCCGCGAGGATGCTCGGAGCGGTCTCCCCCGCAACCGCGAACTCCACCGGTACGCTGCGCACGGTCAGGCCGCGCGCGTCGCGCGGCACCGCGGTGAAGACAACCACGTCGCCGGTGCGGACCGCCTCCTCGGATGCATGCAGCGCGAGCGAGGCGACGGGATTGGACTCGACCTCGATCGTCAGCGTGTCGCGGGCTTCCTCGGCCGCTACCGACAGCGTCGCGTCGCCGGGGCGGTGCAGTTGCAGCACACCGTATGCATCGATGCCGGCCACCTCCGGATCGGCGCTGCCGTATTCGACGTCGACGTCGTGGCGCACGACTCCGCTGGCGTCGACCACCTCCACGTCCAACCGCGGATGGGTGCCCGCGTAGAACCGCTGCGGAACGCCGGTGAACCGCACGCGCTCCACCGGCGGCGGCGGCACGCTGACCGGCACCTCGATGCGGGCGATCCCTCTCGGGCGCCGGCTGGAGTCCTGCGGGTCCGCCGGCACCAGCGCCACTAGCGTATGCTCGCCGGGGCGGTACGCCTCGACCGCGCCGCCGCGGGTCACCGAGACGCTGCGGCGGGCGCGCGAGTAGAACACGACGGCGGCGTCCGCCACCACGGCGCCGTCCGCGTCGCGGACCGTCGCCCCCAGTTGCGCCTTCCCGCCCACCTCCAGCGTGAGCGCGGGCGGCTCCACCTCGATGGTGAGCGCGGCCGCCGGCGCCTCCTGGGCAGCCGGCGCGACGCTCCACGCCACGAGAACGAACGCCAGGACGCGGGTCAGCCTCATGGAAGTGTTCAGTGTAGCCGGATCTGCATCGACGCCGGGCGGCTTCGTCACCTCGGGGCTGCGCCCCGAACCCCCGGCGGCCATCCACCTTCAGTGGCTGTGTGTGGAGCGGCCGGGTGGCAATAACTGCGCCGGCGGGCGGCGCGAGACGTGCCTGGAACTGCCACGACGCAATGGAAAGGCGAAAGTCCATGCTTCTGTAAGTTACTGATAAAATTGAAAATATGAGACTATAACGACGGATTTTCGCTTGACAGCAGGCTGGCGCAGCCTTAGAATGCCGTGGCAGGTGAATTGCAATACTGTGCAGGCGGGCGCATGAACGGTGCGCCGCAGCGTTGCCCCTGACCCGTCACCCAGACCGGAGTTGTCCATGCGCACCGAACACGTTCCACCCGACCGCACCAAGGCCGTGGAGTTCGCAGTCGGCCAGATCGAGAAGCAGTTCGGCAAGGGATCGATCATGCGGCTCGGGCAGCAAGGGGGCGTCACGTCGACCCCGCGGATTTCCACGGGGTCGATCAGCATCGACTATGCGCTCGGCATCGGCGGCGTGCCGCGCGGTCGCGTCGTGGAGATTTACGGGCCCGAGGCGTCCGGCAAGACGACGCTCGCCCTGCAGGTCATCGCGCAGGCGCAGGAGCAGGGCGGCAACGCGGCGTTCGTGGACGCCGAGCATGCCCTCGACCCGACCTATGCACGCAAGCTCGGCGTCGACCTGGAGAACCTCCTCGTCTCGCAGCCCGACCACGGTGAGCAGGCGCTCGAAATCGTGGAGGTGCTGGTCCGCTCCGGCGGCATCGACGTGGTCGTGGTCGACTCGGTCGCGGCGCTGGTGCCGCGCGCCGAGATCGACGGCGAGATGGGTGATGCCCAGGTCGGGCTCCAGGCGCGGCTCATGTCGCAGGCGCTCCGGAAGCTCACCGGCGTGGTGTCCAAGTCCAGGACCTGCCTGATCTTCATCAACCAGTTGCGCGAGAAGATCGGCGTCATGTTCGGCAACCCGGAGACGACGACGGGCGGCCGGGCGCTGAAGTTCTACTCGTCGGTCCGGATCGACATTCGCCGCATCGGCGCCATCAAGGACGCCGACCGGGTCATCGGGGGTCGGACGCGCGTCAAGATCGTCAAGAACAAGCTCGCCCCCCCCTTCCGCCAGGCGGAGTTCGACGTGGTGTACGGGGAAGGCATCTCGCGGGAGGGCGACCTGCTCGATCTCGCGGTCGACCGCGGCATCGTCGAGAAGAGCGGCACCTGGTTCTCCTACGGCGGAGAACGCCTGGGCCAGGGCCGCGAGAACGTCAAGCGCCTGTTGAAGGAAAAGCCGGAGCTGTACGCCGCAATCGAGCAACGGGTACGCGCCGAGCTGGGGCTCGCAGCCGAATCGGAAGCCGCACCCGCCTGATAGGCCGTGGCGAAAGTCCGGCGGCGCGTCACTGCTGCGGGGGTATGACGGCGTCCAGCGGCTGATCGCGGAGGATGAAAACCTTTTCGCCGGGCCGGATCAGGCCCAGTTCCTGTCGCGCCAGATCCTCGACGGCCGCCGCATCCTCACGCAGCCGCCGCGCCCGTTCCTGCAGCGCGTCGTTCTCCTGACGCAGGTGCGCGACTGCCTCCGACAACGTCGCGAACTCGCTGGTGGCATCCCTGAACGCGGTCAAACCACGCGCACCACCGACCGCGTTGGCGATCGCGAACGCCACCACCAGAAACAGGACGAGGCGCATCCACCGCCAGCCGGCGCGACGCTTCCGCTGCGCGGACGGGACGCCTGAAGGGGACAGCAACGGGCTCGGCACGGGGTACCCGTAGATTAGCACGACCGGCCGGCCGCGTTCCGTAAACCGCCGGCCGGGAATCGCGCGGTCAGTGCTTCAGCATGTTCCGGAACTCCTCGAGCGGCAGCTCGAGGTGGACTGCACTGAGCAGCCCCCCTTCGGCGTGGTCGAGCACGTGACAGTGGAATATCCAGGTTCCGGGCCGTTCGTCGAAGCGCACCGCCAGGCGCACTGTCCGGTGGTGCGGGATATCCACCGTGTCCTTCCACTCCAGCGGCCGCACCGGCTCCCCCGCCTCGTCCAGCACCATGAAGAAGAACCCGTGCAGGTGCAGCGGATGCGACCAGTCCGTGGAGTTGGTCACGGTCCACACCTGCGTCTCCCCGAGCCGGGCAACCACCGGCTGCGCTTGCCAGAACGGCACGTGGTTGACGCCGTACGAGAACGACTTGTCTCCCGGGTCCTGCGCCACGGTCAGCTCCAGGCTGACCTCGGTGGCTCCGTCGAGCACGTACGGCTCCATCTCGCGGCGGGTCTGCGGCAGCGTGTCGACGGGGTGCGCCGGCAGATCCGCGAACGTCATCTCGATCAGATCCTCCAGGTCGCGGAATTCCGTGCTGCCGTAGCCGCGGTCGTGCAGCAGGGAGCGCAGCACGCGCACGCTCCCCGGCTCGCCGGTCGGCCGCACGATCACGTCGGCCCGCTCCCCCGCTCCCAGCACGAGGAACTCATGGTCTTCCGAGAATTCGACGAGCCCGCCGTCGCCGCCGATCTTGCGGAATGCATGCCCCTCGCCGAGATCGAGCATGAAGTAGCGGCTCTTCGCGGCGTTTATCACCCGCCAGCGCTGCGGGGCGCCGGAGCGCGCGAGCAGTCCGGGGGTGCGCCGGCCGTTGACGAGCACGTTGTTCCCCTCCCGGCCGAACAGCATGCCGACCGAGCCGCCGGTGTCGGGCGACGCCAGCGTGCCGTCCTCCGCGAGATCGATGTCGCTCAGCACGATGACCAGCTCGTCGGCGATGCCGACCGTCTCGGTCTCGCTCGGATCCTCGACCAGGAACGCGCCGTACAACCCGAATCCGACCTGCGCAGCCGACATCACGTGCGGGTGGTACCAGTAGATGCCGGCGTCGGGCACCACGAAGTCGTACGTGAACGTGTCTCCGGGCTCGACCGGATCCTGCGAGTAGCCCGGCACGCCGTCCATGTCGATCGGAATCCGCAGTCCGTGCCAGTGGATGGTGCTCGGCCGCGGCAGGTTGTTGGTGAAGTGCACGATCAGCCGGTCGCCGACCTTGACCCGGATCATGGGCCCCGGAATGGTGCCGTTGTAGGTCCAGGCGTCGACCTCGACGCCGGGCGCGATCTCCACCCGCGCCACTGCGGCTTCGAAGTCGACCTCCACGATGTCCGGATCGGGATTGCGGTCCACCGCCTCCGCCAGCCGGATGCCGGAATCCCAGCCTGCCGGCTGCAGCGACTGGGCGCCGGCCGCGACGGGCGGCAGCACGCCGGCGGCCGCCAGCAGCCAGGCAACGCGCCTCCTGTTCGAGGACGTCATCTGCGGTGGAGCCTTACGGGGCGGGGTATTCCATCGTGAAGGGATCGGGCAGCGGAATCCGCACCAGCGGCTCGCCCGCGAGATCCTCGAGCGCATACTCCGGGTTGTCCGGATCGCCCTCCTCCACGGCATCCAGATTGCCGACGACCAGCATCACCAGCCGGTCGGGGTGCAGGTACTCGCGCGCGACGCGCAACACGTCGTCTGCCGTCACGGCGCTGATCCGCTCCCGGTAGTGGACCAGGTACTCCGGATCGCGGCCGGTGTATTCGTCCCGCGCGAACAGCGAGGCGGTTGCCGCCGCGTTCGAGAAGTTGCGCGTGAATGTCTCCACGAACGACGCTATCGCCGTGGACAGCTCGTTCTCGCTGACCGGCTCCGAGCGGATGCGCTCGACCTCGTCCAGCACGATCGCGGCCGCCCGCGCGACCGTCTCGCTGCGCGACTGGAACGCGACCCTGAAGACGCCGTCGTAGTACGTGCCCATGCCGAAGCTGGAGCCCGCGCTGTAGGCCAGGCCTTCATCCGACCTGACCCGCGTCAACAGCCGGGACGCGAAGCCTCCGCCGCCCAGGATGTCGTTCATGACGAGCAGCGGATAACGGTCGGGGTTGTCGCGCGTCGTTCCAAGATGGCCGATCGACACCCGGCCCTGGTTGACGTCCGGTTTGTCGACGCCGTACAGCGCCGGGCGCGGATCGTGGGCGGGCGCCGGCACCGGCGGCACCGGCTCGGATGCGGTCGGCCAGCCTTCCAGGCGCGCGCTCAGCTTCGCCAGGATATCCGCGGGCTCCACGTCCCCCGACACGGCGAAGATGAACCCGCCCGGATGGTAGTAGCGCTCGTGGAACGCAACCAGGTCCTCGCGCGTGATCGACTCGACCGACGCGCGCGTGGAGGGCACCGTGGAGAAATGGTCGCCTCCGCGCATCAACCGGCCCCATTCGCGGCCTTCGATGCCGCGCGTACTGTCGTTGCGGCGCTCCATCCCCTGCAGCATCTGGCTCTTCGCCAGGTCCAGCCGGTCCTGGTCGAACCGCGGGTTGCGCAGCATGTCGAACAGCAGATCGAGCGCCACGTCCAGGTCCTTCGTCAGGCAGTTCAGGCTGGCCTGCCCCATCGTGTCGCCGATGGAGCTGCCGATCTGCGCCGCCAGGAACGCGGCCTCCTCGTCGAAGTCGGCGGCCGACAGCGACGCCGTACCCCCGGCGCGCATCTGGCTCCCGGTCAACGCCGCCAGGCCGGCCTTGCCCGGCGGCTCGAGCCAGGCGCCGGTGCGCACCATCACCGAGACGTCGACGAGCGGCAGGGCATGGTCCTCGACGATGAAGACGACCCCGCCGTCGGGTAGCGTGTGGCGATGTTCGGCCGCGCGCGGCGGCTCGAAGGCAAGCGGCTCGAACGTCAGGTCGCTCGGGTGCGCGGGAATCTCCGTCCCCTGCGCGAGGATTGGCAGGGGCGCCGCCAGCAGCACCAGCATGAGCAAGAGCGCGTGCCGCCTCACTGTTCGCCTCCCAGCTCTGCGAGCCGTTCCTGAATCAGCTCCACGAGCGCGTCGACCATGTCCTGGCTCTCGGCCGGGACCTGCGCGCGCATCTGGTCCGCGCCGGCCAGCATCTGATCCAACTGCTCCTTGTTCATCTGGCGGATCATCCCGGCCATCTGCTCGACCTGCTGGCGCTCCTCGTCGTCGAGGTCCGTGAACCGGTCGTCCGCCGGCGCGTCGCCGCCCTTGCGGTAGTAGATCGCCACGGCGCGCGCCTCGGGCGTGAAGTACTTCTCCGCGACGCGCATGACGTCCTCGGCCGTGACCGCATCGTACAGCGGCGGATCCGTGTTTATCGTCTCCCAACCGCGGGTGTTCTCGCGGATCAGCAACTGCATCATGAGCTGGAAGTTCCCCTCCAGGTCGCGGAAGGTGCCGGCGGCGTTCTGGTTCTTCACCTTCTGCAGCTCCCGGTCGCCGACCGGCTCGGTCTTGAGCCGCTCCAGCTCGGCGTAGATGGCCTGCTCCACCTCCTCCGGGGTGCGGCCCTGCCTGGCCGTCCCGCGCAGTTGGAACATCCCCTCGTACTTGAAGCCGGCCTGCCCGCCGGACGCGGCCGTAGCCACCTCCTGCTCCTCCACCAGGGCCTTGTAGAGGCGCCCGGTGCGGCCGTTCAGCAACTGGCCCAGCACCACCAGCGCCGGCTCGTCCACGTGCCCGTCCGGCACGGAGTGGTAGCGGATTGCAACCTGGGGGTTGGTCTCGGCGTGCGCCACCATGCGCTTTTCGGCCTGCTGCGGCATCTCGCGCGTCCGCGGCGGCGCCGGGTCGCGCGCCCCGCGCGAAAGGCGCCCGAAGTAGCGCTCGGCCAGCGCGATCGCCTCGTCCGGGTCGAAGTCGCCGACCAGCGCGGCGGCGATGTTGTTCGGTGCGTAGAACACGTCGAAGAACGCCAGCGCCTCCTCGCGCGTGATCCCCTCGATGTCGGACGGCCAGCCCACCACGGGCCAGCCGTACGGCGACGAGTCCCAGAACATCGCGTCGAACTGCTCCTGGAACCTGCCGATGGGCGTGCTGTCGGTGCGCAGCCGGCGCTCCTCGTGCACCACGTCGCGCTCCGCGTAGAACTCGCGGAAGACCGGGTTCAGCAGCCGGTCCGCCTCCATCCAGAACCACAGCTCGAGCTTGTTGGCGGGGACGTTGACGAAGTAGATCGTGAAGTCGTAGCTCGTGCCGGCGTTCATGCCGGACGCGCCCTGCCCGGTGTAGACGCGGCTGAAGTCCTCCTTGATCAGCAGCTCGCTCTGCCGTGCGAGCAGCGCGTCGAAATCTTCGAGCAGTTGCTGGTGGCGGGAAGACCGTTCAGCGGGGTCCTGCGGGTCGTCGATCGCGCCCAGCCGGTGCCGTTCGATCAGCAGCGCTTCCTCGACCCGGATCTCCTCCTTGAGCGCGTCGAGCTCGGCGATGATCTGCAGATCCTGCTCGATGTCGGTCGTCCCGATCGTGTGCGTCCCCTTGAACATCATGTGCTCGAAGAGATGCGCAACGCCGGTGATGCCGGGCCGCTCGTTCACCGAGCCGACCCTGGCGACCCATCCGGCGGCCACGTTCGGATCCCCCGGCCGCGGCACGAGCAGGAGCGTCATCCCGTTGTCGAGCTCGTGCTCGACGACGCGCACCTCCTGTCCGGCGACGGCGGCGGGCAGGAGCAGAAGCACGCACAGGGCGATACGTTGGATTGAAACCATGTTCATGGTGCGCCTCGGTGCAGCAGTACGTCTTGCGAGTGTCGCATACTAGCAGCCTGCGGCGAAAGCCCCGCGCGCCATGCGGCAGAACCGCGCGTACGACTGCATCGTCCTCGGCGGCGGACACAATGGTCTGATCGCCGCCGCCTATCTCGCGCAGGCCGGCAGGTCGGTGTGCGTTCTCGAACGGCGGCACGTGCTCGGCGGCTGCGCCGCGACCGAGCCGCTCTGGCCGGGGTACAGGGTTTCGACGGGCGCGTACGTCATCAGCCTGCTGCTGCCGGAGATCGTCCGCGAGCTGCGGCTGAAGCAGCACGGCCTGACCATCCTGCCCCGCGATCCTGCATCGTTCACGCCGCTCGCCGACGGACGGCACCTGCTGCTCGGCCCGGACGCCGCCGCCAACCAGCGCGCCATCGCCGCGTTCAGCCGGCGCGACGCGGCAGCGTTTCCGCGCTACGGCGCCTTTCTCGACCGCGTCGCCGACGTGCTCGAACCGGTCGTGGCCGACACGGCGCCGAACCTGTTGCCGCGCACCGGCGGGCGCCGGGCAGCCGCGCCGGCGGGGCTGCGCAACGCCGCCGGCCTGTGGACGCTCTGCCGCCGGATGAGTCGCCTCGGAACCGATCTGCCCGCGGCAATCGAGCTGCTGACAGGCGCGGCGCGGCCGATCCTCGAGCGCTGGTTCGAAACCGAGGCGCTGCGCGCGACGCTCGCCACCGACGCCGTCATCGGCGCGTTCGCAGCGCCCTCCACGCCCGGCACCGCCTGCGTCCTGCTGCACCATGCAATGGGCCGGGCCGGCGGGGCGCGCGGCGTGTGGGGCTACGTGCGGGGCGGCATGGGCGGGCTGGCCGACGCGCTGGAAGCGGTCTGCACGGGGCTGGGTGTCGACATCCGCCGCGAGGCGGAAGTGAGCCGGATCGCCACGGTCAACCGCCGGGCGCGCGGCGTGGTCCTGGCGGACGGGTCCACTGTCGAGGCCCCGGTGGTCGCGTCCAGCGCCGACGCGAACGTCACGTTCCGCAAGCTGCTCGACCGCGGCGACCTGCCCGGCGCCTTCCTGGATGCCGTGTCGCGGATCGACTACTCATCGGCATCCGCCAAGATCAACGTCGCGCTCGCGGAGCCACCGCGTTTCACCTGTCTCCCGTCGCCGGGAGTGGGACCGCACCACCGCGGCACGATCCACATCGGCGAAACGCTCGACTACGTGGAGCGGGCGTACGCCGAGGCCGCCGCCGGCCGGCCGAGCAGCGAGCCGGTGCTCGAGATCACGCTGCCCACGAGCCTCGACGCCACGATCGCTCCCGCCGGCAAGCACCTGATGTCCATCTTCGTGCAGTACGCGCCGTACAGGCTGGCGGACGGAGACAACTGGGACGACATCAAGGAGACCTTCGCC
Source organism: Vicinamibacteria bacterium (assembly GCA_022820825.1). Lineage (GTDB taxonomy): Bacteria > Acidobacteriota > Vicinamibacteria > Vicinamibacterales > UBA8438 > JAAXGX01. The sequence continues at coordinate 83,182 of JAJEEU010000080.1, read as the reverse complement.
GACCGCTGCATCGCCCTGCTCGCGCGCTACGCGCCGAACGTGCCGGACGCCGTGGAGCACCGCCAGGTGCTGAGCCCGGTGGACCTGGAGCGCAGGTTCGGCCTGACCGGCGGCAACATCATGCAGGGCGCGATGAGCCTGAACCAGCTCTTCTTCCTGCGGCCCGTGCCCGGCTGGGCCGACCACCGCACGCCGGTCGCCGGACTGTACCTGTGCGGCGCGGCCAGCCATCCCGGCGGCGGCGTGATGGGCGCCTGCGGGCGCAATGCGGCGCGCGAGATACTGCGGGATGTCTGAGGCAGGCAGCGGCTACGGGGCGGTCCGGCGCGCGTGCCAGCCGAAGCGCCGCGTGCCGTCGTCGGCGTCGCCCGCCACGCGGTCGCCCCGCACGCGTCCCGTATAGCTGGCGCCGCCCGCCCGGAACGTGAGCTCCGCGCCCCGCAGCCGGCCGTCCTCGATCGCCGTCGTTCCGGATGCATTCCGCAGCGTTCCGCTGACCACCTGGAACTGCTGCTCCAGGACCAGCTCGCCGTCGTCCAGCCGCCAAGTGCCGGCCACGCGGGCCGGAACTATCCAGAGCAGCGCCGTGCAGAAACCGGGGCACGGATCGATCACTTCCGTGACGTCCGCGGCCCAGTCCTCCATGTCCCAGGTGTTCGACACGATGCGCGTGCCGGGCGCGAGCTCCAGCAGCTTCGGGCGCAGCCGCATGTTGAGCTCCGGCAGCAGGAACATCGTGATGATGGTGGCCGGCGACAGGTCGGTCTCGAACAGGTCGGCGCTGACGAACGTCGCGCGATCGCCCACCCCGGCCGCCGCGGCGTTGGCGCGTGACAGCTCGACCATCTCGGCGTCGTACTCGATCCCGACCGCACGCGCCCCGCGCGTCGCCGCCGCGATCACCAGCCGCCCGTCGCCGGAGCCGAGATCCATCAACACGTCCCGCTCCGTCACGCCGCCCAGCTCCAGCATCTTGTCCACGAGCGGGTCGGGCGAGGGCACCCAGACCACGTCCTTGCCCTCCCGTCCGACCTCCGGCACGAGCTGGCCGGGAGGGTCCTGCGCCGACAGGTGCGGCGCAGCCGCGCCCAGCGTGACCAGGGCCGCCAGGACGCAGAGGCGGCGGCCGTCGCAGCGGTTCCGTTGCAGCATGGCGCGCCAGATGGTGAACCGGCTCATCGCACCGGCATCGAGAGCCCCCCGTCGCGGTACGGTACGTGGCACGTCTCGCACGCCACCACGATCTCGTCGCCGGCGCCGAGCAGCGCGTCCACGTCCCGCACCTCGACCGCCCTGACGGCGGTGATCCCGGCGTCCACCAGCGCCCGCGACATCGTCATCCACTCGCCGTCGTCGCGCGCGCGGCCTTCCAGCATGAGCAGGTTGCCGGCTTCGGCCAGCATGAGCGCGTTGTGCAGCACGGCGCGCCAGTCGTCGTCATCGTCCGGCGCCTCCCGGCCCACGTTGAAGAGCGCGTCCGACGACGAGGTGATCATCCCCTCGCAGAGTTGCCTCACCGTCGCGACGGGCACGATCCCGGTTTCCTGCGCCGGCGCCCCGACCGCAACCAGGAGCACTCCCGCGACGACTACCGGCAGACCTCTTCGCATCCTGTTTTCCTCCCTGGCATCGCGCGCCGGTGCGCTCCACCGGCGGCGGCCACCGAATCCTAACCCGACGAGGCCGCGGCGACAGCCGACATGAGATCGCAGACCGCTTCCAGGGCCTGCCGCTGGAAATTCAGACCGGGATCGAACCGGTGCTTCATCGTCAATCAGGCGTACTCGTACACCGGCGTCTCAACAGTCCTCACAGGCCGCCGCCCTTCCCTGACGATCTCCCGAAGATGCTCCACCGTCTCCGGCGAGAACAGCCGCTCTCCGGTCTCGACGTTAACGCGAGCCGGAACGTTCTGTACCAGTATGAGTTGCCCCTCGACCTCGACAGGGTACGAAACCAGCGTCTCGACGAACGATTCTTCCCAAACCCCTTCGTCACTCATGGGTGTTCCTCCTGTACTTGAAATCGACCCAGATGGACGGCGACGGCTCGTAGAGCGTAATGATCTTGATGAGCGGTCGCGAAGGATGGCTGCAATGCACATGCAACGGCCGTCCCGAATCCGTGAATCCGAGAACGAGGTAGCTCGGCCCGTACTTGTCCTCCGGGTAGCTCTCAACGAGTTCAGCCTCTTGCATGGCCTCTCGAAGCTCGCGTACGCGAATGTCGCGGATGATTGCCCGGTCCGTCGCATGTTGCGAGAACTCGAACCGACCTTGCTGGATCTTGGCCCGGATGCGACCGATGACTCCCACTGTGGACCTCGAGTCTCACAGGCTTCTGACATTGGCGATGTCGCGTTGCTCCAAGATCGTGGCGAGGTTCGTCTTCGCTGTCTCGATCCAAAGCTGCATCGCGTCGTTAACGCTCTTCAGCGCATCCTCCTGGCTGTCGCCGTGGGCCATGCAACCCGGAAGCGCAGGCACTTCGGCGATGTCCGCGCCGCCACCCTGCACCCGCGCGAGCATTGCTTCCACGAAACTCTCCAACTCATCTAGGTCGCCGCACTCGCCGAACTCGTTCGCTACACCCACAAGAACGTTCCGTAGAATCTCCTCTTCAAGTTAGGTTCTCGTCACTTCAGGCTGAGTAGTCCGTTCTCCAGCAGCGTAAACAGCAGCATGCCGCTCGAGCGGCCTCCCGAGAACTTGACGACATGGGGCAGCGACCTGTGCTTCTTGGCCCGATATCTGAAGTGGTACTCCTTGTCAGGATCGTGCTTGGGGGGCGAAGCAGACGGTCGCTTCGAAAGCGTTAGCCTCGGTACGTCGCGGACGGCGTAGTGAAGCACCTCAGACTTACGCCGACCAGGAGTCTCCCAACGGGTTTCCGACATGCTCTATTCCGTTGCCTTGGCGCTTTGGTGTCGGGTCACGCTCACCGAAATTCTCCTTCGCTTCTTGGCCGTACGAAATTATGGCCTTTCTCGCCGCAACGTTCTTCCTAAAACCTGTAGCGCAGGCCGAACTGCATCTCGCGGGCCGTGCCGGCGCTGAAGATGCGGCCGAAGTTCGGCGAGCCGAAGAAGCGGTTCGGGACGTCGAAGTTGGCGCGGTTGAGCAGGTTGAACACCTCCCAACGGAATTCCAGCTCCCCGCCGCCTTCCAGGTACCAGTGCTTGTGCACCGCCACGTCGACGTTCGCCAGCCCCGGGGCGAACACCGGGTTGCGTCCGGCGCTGCCGAAGGTGAACGGCGCCTGCAGCGCGAACGCCGCGGTGTCGAACCAGCGATCGGCGGTCCGCTCTCCGCGGGGCAGATTGGGATCCCGGAGGAGATCGGGGCGCTGGGCCGGTCCGGCGCCGATGTTCGCGCGATCCTCGGTCAGATTCACCGTGAACGGCGCGCCCGACTGCAGCATCACGACACCGGTCAGACGCCAGTTGCCGAGCGCACCCTCCAGCCAGCCGCCGCGGCCGCGCAGGAACGGCAGCTCGTACGTGCCGCTGCCCACGAACTGGTGGCGGCGGTCGAAGCTGGAGAGCGCGTTCTCGCCCGGGAAGATGTTGCGCACGTCCTGCGGCACGTTGGCCTCGAACGCGGTGGCGCCCGGGCTCGAGGCGTCGTCGCGCGACCGCGACAGCGTGTAGGCGACGTCGAACGAGACGCCCTCGCGCAGCCGGCGCACCGCCTTGAACGTCACGGCGTGGTAGATCGACTTGCCGTCGAAGCGTATCGCGCGGATGCCGGCAAGCTCCGGCACGGCGCGGCGCGGCGCCAGCGGTCCGGGTCCGGGCCGGGGCACGTTGTGGATCGTCGAGTTGTCCGCCCCGATCGTGTACGACCCCATGTAGAACACCTCGAACGCCGTGCCCGGGAGCAGCTCGGCCTGCACACCGCCGCTCCACGTCTGCGTGTATTCCACCTGGTAGTCGTAGTCCATGATCGAGCCGCCGATGGTGCCCGTGGCGTCCGCCGTCAGGATGTCGCGTGTTTCCAGTTGCGGCACGCGCTGCTCGATCGGGACGTCGACCTGCTTGAGATAGAAGAACGGCAGGTTGCGCGCAAACGCGGTCTGCACGCTGTAGGCCCACTGGTTGAGGAATATCCCGTAGCCGCCGCGCACGACGACGTCGGCGCCGTCGCCGGGCGTCCAGGCCACGCCCAGCCGCGGCGCGAAGCGCTTCCTGCTGGGCCGCAAGAGGCTGTTGTCCCAGCCGATCTCGCTGGAGGCCACCCATGGAATCGGCATCAGCGGCAACAGGGCGTGTGCCGCCGGCGAGATGTTGCCCTGCGCGTCGCTTGCGATCACGTACCGGCCGCCGGGCACCGACAGGTCGATCGTCGACAGCCGGTTCTCCACGTCCCGCATGTGCTGGTTGATCTCGTAGCGCAGCCCGAAGTTCAGCGTGAGGTCGTCGCGCACGCGCCAGTCGTCCTGGGCGTAGGTATGGAACCAGGTGGTGCGACCGTCCTCCGCACCGCGCCCGCCAATCCCCGAGCGCGCCGCCACCGGATAGCCGAGCAGGAAGTCGCCCAGGGCATTGCCGCTGAACTGTCCGGTATAGGAGAACGCGCCGCGCGCCGTGTCCGGATTCTCGGGCCTGAACCGCAGGTGGAACAGGTAGGCGCCGAACTTCAGGTGGTGATGGCCGCGGTCGATCAGCAGGTTCTCGTAGAGCTCGAAGTGCTCGTTGTTGCGGTGCACGAACGTGGTCGGGTCGCCCATCACGCTGTACAGTCCGCCGGTGGAGATCTGCGGGAAGCCCGCGTCCCGCGGGTCGGCGGTCACGCCCAGCAGGCCGGCGCGCGCCGCGAAGTCGTTGCCGGCATTCAGGCTGCGCTGGCCGCCGCCGACGCGCATCCACCCGAAGCGCAACTCGTTGAGCATCCGGTTGTTTATGGCGCGCGTATAGCTGACCGCCAGATTTCGCGTCTCGGTGGCAAGCGTGCGGCCGAAGCCGGGCACGAGCGACTCCTGCAGCACGCTCGTGCCGAACGGCTGGAGCTCCAGCGCGTCGAACGTGCTGAAACGCACGAACAACTGGTCGCTCAGCCCGAGCCGCTGGTCGATGCGCGCGCTGAACTGGTCGATGTTGCGGTCGAGCGTCTCGACCGCCGTCAGGTTCTGCACCTCCCCCGGCCCGTTGGGCAGCGGCGTGTGCGCCAGCAGAGTCGTGGCGATCGGGTCGATCCGCGCGGCGGGAATCCGGTTGCCGGGAAAGAAGCTGCCGCACGCCCCGCTGAGCGGATCGCGGCTGAGGGGGTCGCAAATCGGCGCGTATCCCGAGAAGTCGCCGCCGCGCACCGCCGGAGACGGCACCGAGAACGTCTGCGTGAGGGAGCGGTCGGTCCGCTGCCCCTCGTAGCTGACGAAGAAGAACGTGCGGTCGCGCACGATCGGACCGCCCACCGTGCCTCCGTACTGGCCCTGATCGAGCGGCGGCACCGGCTCGTCGGGCGGATCGAAGTAGTTGTGCGCGTCGAAGCGCTCGTCGCGCAGGAACGCGAACGCGCTGCCGCTGAACGCGTTGTAGCCAGACTTGGTGGCGACGTTGATCAGCGCCGAAGCCTTGCCGCCGAATTCCGGCGGATACATCGATTTCTGAATCTTGAACTCGCTGATGGAGTCGACCGACGGGTTGATGACGAGGTTGTTGAACAGCTCGTCGGTCACCTTCACGCCGTCGAGCAGGTAGATGTTGTGTCCCGCGCGCTGCCCGCCGACGTTGGGCAGCGCCCCCGCCTGCTGCAGCGCCGCGCCGCGCGTGCCCGACGGCGGTATGACCACGGCCGGGCTGAGTTGCGCGAGCTGGAGGAACTGGCGGCCGTTGAGCGGGATGCTGTCCACCTGCCGGGACTCGATCACGTCGCTGATTTCGGCTGTCGTGAGCTGCAACAGCGGCGCCGGCGCGGTGACCACCACGGCCTCGGTGACCTGACCGAGCTCCAGCGTGTACTGCAGCTCCAGGTTGCGGCCGATCTCGAGCAGGATGCCGGTCTGCACCACGGGGCGGAAACCCGGCATGGAAACCGTGACCTCCCACTCGCCGATCTGCAGCGACGCGAAGTAGAAGCGGCCCTCGCCGTCGGTGACCCGCTCCAACGTCAGGCCGCTGTCGACCTGCGAGGCGCTCACGGTCGCACCGGGCAGCACGCCGCCCGACGGGTCGCGGACGACGCCGCTCAGCTCGCCGGCGTTCATCTGGGCGGATGCCGGCGCGGCTGCGGCCAGCGCCATCACGATCACCGCTGCTGCACGTAGGATGAACATGGTTGGGAAATCGGCAAACGGCTACAGCGGAGACCGTTCCAGGCGGGCGGCGATCCGCTGCCGCGCCGTGCGCAGCACCTGCACGACAGCGTCGAAATCCGTTTCGGGCAGGTTGTTGAAGTCGCGCAGGCGATGCTCGAACGCCCGCCCGCCGGTCGCGTCCTCGATGGCGAAACGCACTTCCTGCAGCGCCGTCCGCCGGTGGTCGTATGCGCCCGCCACGTCGAGACTCGCCTGGTGCAGCGCGCAGAAGAGGCTGCGGCGCCCCCGCGCCTCGTCGTCGACGCACACCCGGTCGTCGTCGCTGTTCCAGTCCGCGGCCGTACCCAGCAGCGCCTCGGCCACGCGCAGGATCTGCAGGTCCTCGGACTGCACGGGCCGATCGCGACGCTCGAGCTCGGCGCTCGTCGCCGTGAAGCGAATGTAGCCGTCGTCGCCCGGCTGCAACATCGGTTCCTGCGGCGCGCCGCAGGCGATGGCGGCGAAGGCCAGAAGGCTGGCGTAGGTGCGCTGAAGCATGGATGCGAAAACAGAAATTATAACCGGCAGAACCTCATTCTCCCGGGTGCAGGTCCCGGACCTCGCGCAGCCGCCTTGCGCCTATAATTCGGCATGCGCGCAATGCGACGGCTTGCGCTTGCCTGCGCCGCGCTGGCCGCGATCATCACGGGCACCCTCGGCGCGCGTGCGAACGCCCAGCAGCAGGACGGCGAGGCGGCGATCGTACCGTTCACGATCGACGTGCCGGACGCGGTGCTCGCCGACCTGCAGGAACGCCTTCGGGCGGCCCGCCTCCCTGACGAGCTCAACGCCGCAGACTGGGATTACGGGGTCCCCCTGCCGTACCTGCGGGAGCTGGTCGAGTACTGGCGCGACGGCTTCGACTGGCGCGCGCAGGAGGCGCGGCTGAACCGGTTCGACCAGTTCACGACGAACATCGACGGCCTCGACATCCACTTCATCCACCAGCGGTCGCCGCACCCGGACGCGCTGCCGCTGCTGGTCCTCAACGGCTGGCCCAGCTCGATCGACGAGTACTACAAGGTGATCGACGCGCTGGCGGATCCGGCAGCGGCCGGCGGCGCGAGCGGCGACGCGTTCCACGTCGTCATTCCGGCAATGCCGGGCTACGGCTTCTCCGACAAGTCGCGCGAGGCCGGCTTCGACACCTACCGCATGGCGGATTTCTGGGTCACGCTCATGGCGCGGCTCGGCTACGCGCGGTACGGCGTGCACGGCTCCGACTGGGGCGCCGCGGTCGCGCGCTGGGTGGCGCGCAAGGACACGGATCGAGTCGCCGGCCTGCACCTCGTGGGCTGCGAAGGCGTGCTGCGCAGCGCCGTCCCCCTTGGCCGGCCGGCCGACATGGTGGCCGACGGCTTCGGCTACGTGGAGATCCAGAGCACGCGGACGCAGACCCTCGGCTATGGACTCAACGATTCACCGGTCGGACTGGCGGCCTGGATCGTCGAGAAGTACCACGGCTGGAGCGACCACCAGGGGAACGTCGAGCAGGCCTACACGAAGGACGAGCTGCTCACGAACATCATGATCTACTGGGCGACCGGCAGCATCACGTCCGCGTCGCGGCTCTACTACGAGAACCGCCACGCGCCGCAGCGGCCGAACGACCCCATCACGGTCCCCACCGGCTGCGCGGGGTTCGTGGAACGCTACGACCAGCGCACGCGCACCGGGCCCGAGGCGCGCCAAGCGGCCGAGCAGCGCTACAACATCGTGCGCTGGACGGACATGCCGCGCGGCGGCCACTTCCCGGCCCTGGAAGCGCCGGACCTGTGGCTGAACGACGTCCGCGCCTTCTTCGCCGACGTCCGCTGACGCCGCTCGGCGGCTAGCGGCCCGCAGCGTCTTCCTGGGCGCGGGCGCCCGACAGGATGTTGTGCAGGCCGTAGTTTCCCTCGTGGCAGGCGTACTCGTAGATCGGCGTATCCGACCGGGTCATGCGCACCACCGCCGTCCAGGGCCGCGTCCAGGTGTTCGGATCCTCGACGGTGAACTCGTAGCGCAGCGCGCCCGCGCCGACGGACGTGAAGCGCTCCGTGACCTTCACGCTCGTGCTGGCGCTGTGATTCTCCGTGAAGAACGTATCGCCATAGAAATTCGTCGTCTCGATCACCAGCGTTTCGCCTTCCCACCGGCCGCGCGAATTGCCAAGCCATTGCGGAATGCCCTCGGCAAGGTGCGGGCGGCCGTCAAGCGGCACGATGCGCGGATCGTGAATCATCTCGTTGTAGACGACCACGTAGTCGGGCGTCTGGAATAGCTGCACGTAGTTGTTGTAAACGCCCGGCACCATGGGCGGGCCGGTGTTGAAGCCGGCGAGGCAGCGTTCGGCTATGCCGCGGCTGTCCCACGCGTCGTAGCCGCGGGGGCGCCGGCCGGCGGGCCCCGCGCCGGCCACGCGCGGCGGGATCCGCCCGTTCGGCGGATCGACGATCAGGGACGTCGGGCGCCCTTCGACGACGTCGCCGAACCCGCGGTCGAACCAGAACTCGTTGTAGTTGCCGGTCCCCTCGCAGACGAGCGTGGCGCCTTCCTCGGTATCGTGATCCACCAGCGCGAACCGCTCGCGCTCGTAGGTGGCCGACTCCTCGGCGGTCATCACGGCCCGGTTCCCGAACTGCTCGGGGCGCTCCAGCGGCGTGATGGTGGCGAAGTCCCACACGCCCTGCAGGTCCGGCTGACCGAACGCTGTCCGCGGCGCGCTCCACTCGCCGGTCTGGGCGACGGCCGCCGCCGGGACGGTCAGCACAAGCAACAGGGCCGGCAGAACCCCACCGCACGGGCTCGGTAATCCAAGTCTCATCTCAAGTCTCCTTCTGAAGCACCCTGCCAACTTATCATCCGCGACCGCCGCCCGCCTGCACGGCGCCCAGCGAGAACAACCCGGCCGGAGGTGGTGGAGGATCCCCGACACCGCCGGCCGCCACCTGACTGCAGCCGATGCGGACGGCGGCGAGCACCCCGAGCGCAGTCAGCAGCACTACCCAGCCGACCTGCTGCGAGCGCGTCGGGAGTCTCATGGCACGGAGTCCGATGCAGCGCACGGCGCGTACAAGGCGCGAGGAGCGAGCGTACTCCCGACATGTGAGCGACGAGCAAGCCGCGCACGGCGCGGCGCGGCCAGCCCGGCGCGGGGCAACGGGGTCCCCGCAAGGGCTGGCCGGGGGGCTTGGGGGCGCAGCCCCCATCTAACGAAGCCGCGGACGGCCTCAAGCACCCCGAGCGCAGTCAGCAACACGACCCAGCCGACCTGCTGCGAGCGGGTCGGGAGCCGCATCACGCCGGCGGCATCTCGTTGAAGTAGAACGTGACGGTGAAGAAGGCGTGGTCGTCGGGGTATTCGGGCGGCAGCGGCTGCGTCGGGTTCGACGCCAGCAGGGCGTTGTATGCCGAATTGTTGAACGCCTCGACGTGCGACGGCCTGACGATCGTCAGGTCGGTGAGCGCGCCGTCCGCGTGCACGTTGAAGGTGAGCACGACGTGGCCGTGCATCGACCAGATCGCGTACGGGACGAACCAGTTGCGGCGGATCTGCGCCACGAAGCGGCGGATCCAGGGTCCGAACTCCACGCCCTTGGAGTCGAACTGGATGTCGGGGCCGAAGCGGCCGGTGTCCCCGCTGAAGTTCCGGAAGGTCTCCCTGCGTACGCGTTGCCGCAGGTTCTCGACGGCGCGATCGAGCAGCCCGTCGCGCGACAGGTCGAGGCGCGGCGCGTCGGCCGGACCGGGCTCGCCCGGACCGCTGCCCGCGTCCGCCAGCGACGAGTCGGCAAAGAGCGGCCGATCCGGGTTGTCGATCTCGGGCACCGGGCCGGGATCCTCGACCGGCTCCGACGCCGTGTCTTCGGTCTCGTCCTCTCCCGCAGCCTCCTCGGCGGCGTTCTGATCCGCGAGCTCCTCCGGCTGCGCGGGCGCGTCGGCCGGCTCCGCGCCGGCATCCTCCTCACCGTCCACGAAGCCCTCCGCCGCGAAGTCGTCGAGCCCTTCCTCCGACTCCTCCGGGGCCACGATGAACGCCGACGAATTACCCTCGGCCACCGGCAGGCGGTTCTCCGGATCGAGGGTCCGGAGCGGCGACTGCGCCACCCGGTCGCGATCCGACAGCACGGCGTCGGGCGGCGGCGGCTCCGGCGGTTCGAGCTCGACCCGCGGCTGGATGAAGACGAACGTCTGGTCGTCGCGCTGCGCCTGCTGCAGCAGCTCCGCCTGCAACTGCGCCTGCAGCTCGGCCTGCAGCTCGGCCTGCTCCGCCATCTCGCGCAGCCGCTCGGCGCGGCGCTCGGCCGCCTCCTGGACGAACGACAGCCGCGGCACCAGCACCACCAGCAACACGGCCACCACGTGGACCAGCAGGGACAGCAATGCCTGGTCCCGCCAGGTCATCACCGATCCGATGGTCGGTGTTTCGGGACGCCCGTCCAGGTTGAGGAGCATCAGGAGGTTTCCCGATTATAGCAATGGGGGCCCGAGCTCAGTCTGCGCGGGCGGTGTAGAGGCAGACGATGCCGAGCGTCAGCCGTTCGCAGCGCACGTCGGCGAAGCCGGCCTGCTCCAGCATCGCGCAGAAAGCGGCGGGCGCCGGAAATGCGCCGACCGACGCCGGCAGATAGCTGTAGGCGCTCGCGTGGCGGGAGACGAGCCGGCCTATCAGCGGCAACAGGCGCTGGAAATACCACAGGTAGACCGCCCGGAGAGGCGTGGGGCCCGGGGTGCCGAACTCCAGGATCGCCAGCCGCCCCCCCGGCCGCAGCACTCGCCGCACCTCCGCCAGCGCGGCGACGCGATCCTGCACATTGCGGATGCCGAACCCGATGGTCACGCCGTCCACCGAACGGTCGCCGAGTGGAATCCGTTCGGCGTCGCCCCGCAGCAGCGTGAGCGCGCCGCGGGCCGTACTCCGCCGTACCTTGCGGTATGCGAGGCGCAGCATCTCGGTCGAGAAGTCGACCCCCACGACGCGCGCGGCGGCGCCGCCCGGAGGCGCCAGCGCCAGCAGCAGGTCGGCCGTGCCCGTGCACAGATCGAGCACGGTCTCGCCGCCCTGCAACTGGAGTGTCTCGACGGCGCGCGCGCGCCAGGTGCGATCGCGCCCCGCACTCAGCACACGGTTCAACAGGTCGTAGCGGCCGGCGATGCGGTCGAACATGCCGGCGATCTCGTCCGGCGCCCGGTGGGCGTGGTGCGGGTCGGGGGGCGCCTGGGCCATGAGGGCTAGCCCGTCCAGGCCGGATACAGCGCGTGCTCGAAACCGAGCGCCGACAGGATCTTGCCCGCCATGAAGTCCGCGAGATCGTCGATCGACCGCGGCTGCTGGTAGAAAGCCGGCATGGCAGGCAGCACGACCGCACCGGCTTCCGCGCACAGCACGAGATTGCGCAGTTGCGGCAGGCTCATCGGGGTCTCGCGCGGCACCACCACGAGACGGCGGCGCTCTTTCAGCATGACGTCGGCGGCGCGCTCGATCAGGTTCCGCGACGTGCCGTGCGCGATCCCCGCGAGCGTCTTCATCGAGCACGGCACGACGGCCATGCTGTCGCAGGAATGGCTGCCGCTGGCTATCGACGCCCCCATGTCGCGATTGCTGTGCAGGACGAGCGAGCCCGCGCGCACCTCGCCGCCGTAGCGCTCGGCCAGGTACTCGGCCAGCCGCTCGGCGGCCGCCTGCGGACCGATTTCGTCCCGCAGGAGCCGGCGGCCGAAGTCGGAGGCCACCAGCTCCACGCGGCAGCCGGCAGCGAGCAGCGCCGCCACGGTACGGGTTGCGTAGATCGCGCCCGACGCACCCGTGATGCCGACCGCGACGGTGCGCGTGCGGTCAGACATACAGCGCCGCCGCCGTGGCGGCCAGGTACAGGATTCCGACGTACCCGTTCAGGTTGAACGCCTTTCCGACGCGGGACAGATCATCCGCGCGGACGAGCGACTGCTCGTAGCCAAGCAGGAGGGCCACGCCGGCGACGCCGGCGAGGTACACGGGCCCCAGCGGCAGCACCAGCGCCAGCGCGGCCAGGCTGGCGACGGCAACGACATGCAGGACCCTGGAGACCCACAGCGAGCGGGCTACGCCGAACCGCGCCGGTATGGAAAAAAGCCGGCTGCGCCGGTCGAACTCGATATCCTCGCAGGCGTACAGGATGTCGAATCCGGCGACCCACATGCCGGTGCCCAACGCCAGCCACGCCGCGGCCCACCCGAACTGCCCGCAGACTGCGAGCCACCCGCCCACCGGCGCGACCGCCAGCGCCAGACCGAGCCAGATCTGCGTGTAGTGCGTGTAGCGCTTGGCGAACGAGTACCAGAAGACGACGGCCAGGGCCACTGGCGACAGGGCAAAGCAGAGCGGCCCGAGCCGCCACGCAACCGCGACGAACACGGCTGACGATGCGGCGACGAGGGCTACAGCCTCGCCGCCGGATACCAGGCCGCGCGGCAGCTCCCGGTTGGTAGTCCGCGGGTTGAGCGCGTCGTAGCGCGCATCGGCAAGGCGGTTCATGCCCATGGCGGCGGTGCGCGCGGATGCCATCGCGAGGACGATCCATCCGACGCGCCCCCAGCCCAGCGGGCAACCGGCGGCGGCCGCCAGCATGGCGCCGGTGAGCGCAAACGGCAGGGCGAACACGGTATGTCCGAAGCGGATCAGCGACGCGTACGCGCCCACCCTTCCTATTGCGGTGACGATTGCCTGCACTACCCAGAATCCCGGTCTTCGCCGCCGACCCAGGAGATGTCCTGAGGCCGCACGCCGCCTGTCAGGTATTCTTCCACATCGTCAGCCTGGCCGGCACCCGCGACCGCGATGAGGGCAGCCGTGCGGCCGGCGGCAATCGCTCCGTGCGACGCCCCGAAACCCAGCGCTTCCGCCCCGGAAAGCGTGGCGGCGCGGAGCAAGGCCGCCGCCGGCACCCCCGGTGCCAACCGCCGCAACTCCGCCAGCTCCGCGAACATGTCGAGGTCCGGCGCGCTGGCCAGGCTGTCCGTCCCCACGGCGAGGTGCACGCCGGCCGCGTGGAACCGTGCGACGGGCGGAACCCCCGCGCCGGTCCAGCGGTTGCTGCGCGGGCAGGTCGCCAGCGTGGCGCCGGTCTCGGCGATGCGCCGCAGCTCGACGTCCGTGAGATGCACGCCGTGCACCAGCAGCGTGCCCGGCCCGAGCCAGCTCAGATTGTCCAGGTAGGCGATCGGGCTGGGCGTGCCGGCGGTCCACCCGGGAACCCAGCGGCCCAGCTCCTCCAGGAGGCCGCGCCACGGGCCGGTTCCGGAGCGCAGGAATTCCAGCTCCTCGCGCGACTCGGCGACATGCACCGACAGCGGCCAGAGCCGCCGCCGTTCGGCCGCCGCGCGCAGCGCCGCGAACAGCGCCGGCGACACCGAGTACGGCGCGTGCGCCGCCAGCCGCAAGCGCGGGTTGTGCCCGGCCTCGCGATCCAGCTCCGCGCACGTCCGCTCGACCAGCGCCGCCGGATCGGGCTCATCGAAGCCCACCAGCTCCCTGAAGGCAACCGCCGGCATCCCCGCCGCACGGAGCGCCGCGACCGGAGCGCGCGTGTTGCCGATGTCTCCCACCAGCGCCGTGCCGCACCGCCGCGCCTCGGCGAGCGCCCGCCGCATGGCGGCGGCATCGGGCGCGCTGCCGGCGCGGCGCGCCATCAGGCGGCGCACCCACTCCGGCATGCTCGGCGCGGGCGGCACCTCCCCGCGCAGCCCGGAAAGCTCGATGTGGGTGTGGACGTTGACCAGACCCGGCAGGATTGCGCATCCGCGCAGGTCGACGTCGCGGCCACGCCCGGAACCGGCCCCCGCGGATCGGCCGACTTCGACTATCACGCCGCCGTCGACATCCACGTACGCGTCGCGGATGGGCCGCCCCGCAATCGGCACGACCCAGCCGGCGTGATACCTCGTGATCACCGGGACTGCTGGCGGAGCTTGCCGGCCCGGCTGCGCGCCGGGTAGCGGTCCAGCTCGGGCGGCACGTGCTCGTCGCCCTCTTCGCGGGCGACGTCCAGCTCCGTGAAGCGCGGCACGGCGTGCTGGCGGAAGAACGGCTCGCCGAGAAGCTCGTAGTGCATGTTGCGGCGGCGCGCCACGAATCCCGCGTCCTCGACGTTGCGGGTTATCTCGACCTCGTCCATGCAGTAGGCCGCCCCGGCGGCGCGCACGACGTTCTCCTCGATCATGACGCTGCCCATGTCGTTGGCGCCGAAGGCGAGGCTCAGTTGGCCGATCTTGCCGCCCTGGGTTACCCAGGAAGCCTGCAGATTGTCGAAGTTGTCGAGGACGAGACGCGCGATGGCCAGGGTTCGCAGGTACTCGACGCCGGTCGCCTCCGAACCGCCGAGCTCCGTGTTGGGCGGCTGGTAGCTCCAGGTGATGAACGCCGTGAACCCGCCCGTCCGGTCCTGCAGCTCGCGCAGGCGCAGCAGGTGCTCGATGCGCTCTTCCGGACGCTCGACGCTGCCGTACATCATGGTGGCGGTGGTGCGCAGGCCGAGCTCGTGGGCCGTCTCCATCACGCCCAGCCACTCCGCGGCGGACGCCTTCGAGTAGCAGTTCAGCAACCGCCGCACGCGGTCGACCAGGATCTCCGCGCCCCCGCCGGGGATGCTGTCCATGCCGGCCGCGATCAGCCGTTGCAGCACGGTCCTGACCGGAAGCTGCGACAGCCGGGACAGGTGGATCACCTCCGGGGGCGATAGCGCGTGCAGCTTGAAATCCGGATAACGCTGCTTCACGGCGCGGAACAGATCCTCGTACCATCTCAGCGGCAGGTCCGGATTGTGCCCGCCCTGCAGCAGCAACTGCACGCCGCCGAGCGCGACCGTTTCCTCGATCTTGGCGAAGATCTCGTCGAAGCCGAGAACGTATCCGTCCGCCGCCCCGACCTCGCGGTAGAAGGCGCAGAAATTGCACCGCGCCACGCAGACGTTGGTGTAGTTCACGTTGCGGTCGACGATGTAGGTGACGATGCCGTCGGGATGCTTGCGCGCCCGCACGAGATCGGCGAGGCGACCGAGCTCGTGCGTCGGCGCGTGCCGGTACAGCGCGAGCGCGTCGCCGCGCGTCAACCGCTCGCCCGCCGTCACCTTGCGCGCGGCCAGGTCCGCCGGCGCGGCCGTCATCGGGGATCGGCTCCCTCGTAGAAGCGTAGCGGGTGGGTTGCCGGCACCACGCCGAGCTCGTGCGCCGTCTCGTAGAACTTCTTGAGACTGGCGTGGCGGCGCTCGTCCAGCGTGCACTCGATGTTGTCCTGCAAGTACTTGCGCACCGTCGCCAGGCGTTCCTCGTCGTCGTCCGGCGCCACGAATCCCGCGGCGATCTCGTCACGCGCAGCCACGCCCCCGTCGCGCGCCGCCTGCAACGCCTCCACGTGCGCCGGTCCGACAGCGCCCGTGCGGCCCGCCCAGAAGGCCCACACGAAAGGCATGCCGGTCATCGTGGTCCACTCCTCGCCCAGGTCGATCTTCTCGAGGCCGGCGCTTTCATGGTCGACGAACAGCGCCCGGTCGCCGATCAACAGTGCCGCATCGCAGCGCTTGAGCATCGGCTCGAGGTCGGGGCGCATCTTGACGATCGTGGGATCGATGTCGAACCACTGGGCGCAGAGAATGCGCAGCAGCGCAATGGACGTCCGGGAGCTCGAGTCGACCGCGATGGACCGGATGGCGGTGGCCGGACGCTTGCTGAAGAGCGCGACGGAGGCGACCGGTCCGTTCGAGCCCACGGCGATCCCCGGCACGATCCGGTAGTTCGGCCGCTGCAGGTACTCGATCGACGGTATCAGGCCCAGTTCGATGTCGCCGCCGTGCAGCAGCGCCGCGCATTTCGCGGGCACGTCGTACTGCAGCGAGAACAGCTCCGGCCGTTCGTCCAGGCCATGTACGAGCGGCAGCGAGTTCAGGTACTTGACGGCGGCGACGCGAATGATGCTCATGTTCCCACGTTCTCGAAGCGGCCGTTGCGCTCAACCGGGACCAGCCCCGAGGCTCGGATGTTGCGCTCGATCTCGGCGAGCGGCGCCCGTCTGGCGCCGAGCGTCCCACCGTCTTCGGCGGATACGGCGTCGACGTCGCTGGCGCCGAATATCAGGGCCACCTGCGCCAGCTTGGGTCCGTACAGGCTCCAGTCGACCTGGATCGAACCGACATTGTCGACCAGCAGACGCGCCAGCGCAACCTGACGCAGGTCGCGGTAGCCGGTCGTCGGCTGCGGCGGCAGGTTGCGCGGCAGCGGGGCGAACGCGTGGACGTGCGCCAGGGCGCCGCCCCACCCGGCGACACGGCGGATCAGCGCGGCGCCGCCGTCCTCCGCGGTCGGCTCGCCGACCGTCAGGCGTGCAATCTTGAGGCCGGCGTCACCCGCCGCTGCCAGCCACTGCGGTCCGGACAGCCGATCCGCGCGCGCCTCCGCCAGCGCCGCCAGGCCCGCGTCCCGCAACGCCGCCAGCACGTCCGCGACGGCGGACGCATCCGACGCGTTGCGCTCCACGAGGTCGTCGAGCGCGAATCCGGTAACCGGTATCGCGCCCGCCGCGGACACGACGCGCTCGACGCTGCGGACACCGTCGCGACCTTCGGGAAACGGGCCCGCGATGCGCAGCTCGCGGGCGGCGGGGAGCACCGCGACCTCCGGCGCATCGAGGGCGTCCGCCGGGATCTGCTGCACCCGCACGAACGTCACCCGGTCGCCCTGGCGCCGGCGCCGGCAATCGTCCGCCAGCGCGCCGAGGCCGAGCAGGTCGCTGCTGGCGACAACCGCCTCGCAATCCGGGGAATCGAGCGGCTCACCGCCGGCCAGCCGCGCCCCGATCTCCTGCAGTGTCGGCATAGCTGGTCAGGAGTCCGCGCGTTCCATGGCTTCGGCCACCTGCTGCGCCAGCTCCAGCGCGCGGCGGCCGTCGCGGCCGTCCACGCCGGGACGCGTGCCGGACCGCACGGCCCGGACGAAGTCCGCCAGCTCCAGCGCGAGCGGCTCGCCCGGGGGCACGCTGAGCGCGCCGCCTTCGATGGCCGGCGCCGATCCGGCAGACCGTCCGACGCGCCATGCGTCGACCTGCTGCGCCGCGCAGTCGATGGCCACCAACGCGTCCTTCTGGAAGAACCGGAGCTTGCGCACGCGCTCGCGGCTGATGCGGCTGGCTGTCAGGTTGGCGATGCACCCGTTGTCGAAGCGGATGCGCGCGCTGGCGATATCGACCCGTTCGCTGAGCACCGGAACGCCGATTGCTTCGATCGCCGCCGGCGCCGCCCCGCATAGATCCAGCACCAGGTCCAGATCATGAATCATGACGTCGAACACGACGTCGACATCCAGACTCCGGTCCGGGAACTGCGCCAGGCGGTGCACCTCGATGAAGCGCGGCGCCGTGATGAGCGGCCGCGCGGCGGTGACGGCCGGATTGTAGCGTTCGGTATGGCCGACAGCAAGCAACGTTCCGGCGGCTGACGCGGCCGCGATCAACGCGTCCGCGTCCGCCAGCGACGCGGCGATCGGCTTCTCCACCAGCACGGGAATGCCGCGTTCCAGAAACAGCTCGGCGACGTGCCGGTGCGCCTCCGTGGGAACCGCGACGGTCACGGCGTCGACGTCATCCAACAGCGCGGAAGCGCTGCCCTCGGCGCGGCACCCGCTACGGTCCGCCACCTCCCGGGCCCTGGCCGCGTCGATGTCGGCGACGCCAACGAGCTCCACGCCCGGCAACTCCGCCAGGATCCGCGCGTGATGGCGGCCCACGTGGCCGACGCCGACCACTCCGGCCCGCAGTGGTGCTTCAGCCATCAGCTGCCCGTGTCCGGCGCACGCCCGACCACGGCCAGGCCCGCCTCGTCGGCCGCCGCGAACACATCGTCGCCGTCGATCACGAGCGTCCGCTCCGCGTCGATCGACAGGACGGCCGCCCGGGCTTCCCGCAGGGCGCGGATGGTCGGGACGCCGACTACCGGCACATCGAAGCGCATGTCCTGGCCCGGCTTGGCCACCTTGATCACGCAAATGCCCGGACCGGCCAGGCGGGCCGCGCGGTCGATCACCGCGTCCGTGCCCTCCATCGCCTCCACCGCCACCACGGCGCGGTCCTTGACGACAACCGTCTGGCCGATGTCGAGGCCGGCGATGGCATCGGCCATCCGGTAGCCGAACTCCAGGTCTGCCCGCTCGCCGTCAGACGGGCCGCGCCGGGTAAGCGTGCCGCGGCGGGCCATCAGCGGTTGCAGAAAGCTGGTGGAATCGACGAGCTCGATGCCGCGTTCCGAGAGCACGTCGGCGACGGCCGAAATGAGCGCGTCGGTGTTGCGCGTGGCCAGTCGGCCCAACACCGAGAGCAGGGTCCGATCGGGCATGACACCGGAGAACAGCTTCGTATGCTTGACCTGGCCGGCCATGACGGCTCGCGAGATGCCCGCGGCGGTCAGCAGCTCGATACAGCGCCCCAACTGCCCGAGCGAGACCCAGTGAAACGCTGCCGGCGGCGGACCTGCCGCCGCGGCCTGCAGGCCCTTGTCCGCCTCTTCCCGTATGGCGACCACCGTGACGTCGTGCCCCAGATTCCGGGCGGCGTCCAGCACGAGGAACGGGAACCGGCCGTTGCCGGCGATCAGGCCGACGCGCATCGTAACCCACTACTCCTCGACATCCACGGGCTCCACGCGCCGCGGCGGACGCCGCAGGTTGACGCCGCGTTTGGACGTACGGATGAACTCGACGAGGTACGCGACCTCCGGACACGCAACGCCGGGATCCTCCGTGATGCGCCGCACGGCGCGGGTCGTGTTCAGCTTGGATTGCAGCAGGTAACGGTAGGCGCGCTTCAGCTTGGCGATGGTCGCCGGGGAACTGCCCCGGCGCGCGAGGCCGATCGTGTTCAATCCGTAAATGCGCGCACGGTTGCCCACGGTCTTGCCGTACGGCAGGGCGTCCTTCGTCACCACCGAGTAGCCCCCGATGAACGCCTGGCGGCCGACGCGGCAGAACTGGTGGACGCCCGAGTAGGCGCTGATCGTGGCCTCGTCCTCGACGACGACGTGCCCCCCGAGCGTGGCGCCGTTGCCGAATATCGTCCGGTCTCCGATATGACAGTCGTGCGCGACGTGCGCGTATGCCATGAACACGTTGTCGTTGCCGATCGACGTCACGCCGCCGCCCCCGCGGGTGCCGCGGTGCACGGTCACGAATTCCCGGAACACGTTCCGGCGGCCGATCGCCAGACGCGTCGGTTCGCCGCGGAACTTGAGGTCCTGCGGAATCAGGCCGATCGATGCGAACGGGTACACATTGCAGGCGTCGCCGACTACGGTATCGCCGTCGATGACGGCCGACGCGCCGACCCGGCAGTCGCGGCCTATGCGCACCTGCGCCCCGATGACCGCGTGCGGCTCGACGACGGTGCCCGCGCCGATGACGGCGTCCGGATGCACGACGGCGGTCGCGTCGATCTCCGCCGCGCCGGTCTCGATGCCGACCAGCAGCTCGGCCTCGGCGACGATCTGGGCGTCGACCCTCGCCGCGCCGCGCACGACGGCCAGACCGGTCCGCCGGCTATGTAGTACCACATCCAACTGAATGCGATCACCGGGGACCACCTGGCGCCGGAACTTGGCCTGGTTGACGCCGCGCAGGAAGGCGCGTGACGTACCCGCGTCCTGATCCGCCCGCAGCAACAGCGTCGCCACCTGCAGCAGCGACTCGATCATCATCACCCCGGGCATCAGCGGCATGCCGGGGAAATGCCCCTGAAAGTACTCCTCGTTGACCGTGACGTTCTTGACCGCCACCATGCGGCGGCCGGGGTCGTGCTCGATCACGGCATCCACGAGGAACGCCGGATAGCGGCAGCGGAGACCGTCGAGAAGGCGCGGGATGTCGAGTGACACTAGTGACGCAGGAACATGTCTGGCGGCGAAGCGCCCGGGGGGACGCCGACCGACGCTTACGGCGCGCCGGTCTGCGCGTTGAGCAGCTCGATCAGCTCTTCGGTCAGGTCGAGCGACGTGTCGGCCCAGATCATGCCGCCTTCACCGACGTTGAAGATGAACGACAGATTGCGGTCGGCGGCAACCTGCTCGATCACCGGCACCAGGATCTTCTGGAATTCGATCTGCAGCTCCTGCTGCAACTGCTGCACCTCCCGGTCCGCGTCCTGCGTGAGCCGCTCGGCCTCCGCCTGCGAGTCCTGTGTGGTGCGTTGCACGTCGATCTGGAGCTCCGAGATCTGCCGCTGCAGGCCGAGGCGCGCCTCGGCGCTCATCACGGTCTGCCCCTGCTGCAGCTTCGCCTGCAGTTCCTGAAGCTGCTCTTGCAGAGCCGTCACCCGGCCCTGCAGCTCGGCCGACTTCAGCTCTATCTCCGACAGCTTCATCTCGCTCAACTCCTGGACCCGAGCGTTCGCCTCCTGACCCGCCTCGGACTCCGCCGCCACGCGCTGCAGGTCGACGTAGGCCATCGCGCCGCCGGCCGGCGGCGCGGCAGCGGGCGCGTCCTGCTCCTGCGCGCCGGCCGGTCCCGGAGCCAGCAGACAGACAGCCACCAGCACCAAAATCACAGATCTCATCAGTTGCGTACCTCGATTCGTTCCCTGCGGCCGGCGCACGCTAGAAGGTCGTTCCCACGGCAAACCGGAAGACCGTCTGTTCCTGTTGCTGATACCGGTCGTTGTAGACAGATTCATACTGCGGATTCCAGGCGTAGATCAATCGGAACGGCACGTTGAGCATCGGAATGAAGAACCGCAGCTCGACGCCCGTGGACGTCATGAAGCTGTCCATGGCGAAGTTCTGCCCGAAGTCCTGCACCTGGCCGGCGTCGTAGAACGCCACGATGCGCACCGGATCGGCGATGCTGATCTGGTACTCCGCATTGAACAGCAGGCTCTTGTTGCCGCCGATCACGTAGCGCCCCCGGAAATCGTTGGCGGAAACCTCCGGATCGCGATCGGCGAGCGTCGGCCCGATGCGGCGGATGTCGTAGCCGCGGATCGAGTACTCGCCGCCGAGCCACAGCCGCTCGAAGATGGGGATCTGGTCCGAATTGCCGGCGGCCAGATACTGGTATTGGGCGCGCAGGCCGATCGTGATGCGCTCCGACTGCGGGATGTACCAGATGCCCTCCAGGATCGGCTTCCAGAACCGGGAGTTGCCGCCGAGCCCCGCCAGGTCGATCCCCGCCTGGTAGCGTGTCCCCCGGCGCGGGAAGATGGGATGATCGACCGTGTTCATGCTGATCATCGGGGTGACCTTGCTGACGGTGCGGTTGCCGTCGCTGTTGAGCAGCAGCAGGTCGGTGAAGAACGGGTTGAGCCGCAGATAATCCGGATCGCTCGTGAAGTACGGACTGACGTCCCCCACGCTGGTTGCTTCGTAGCTGTAGCTGAGGAACAGGCGGGTGTAGAGCGCCAGCGGTATTCCGATGGTCGCGGTGCCGCCCGTGCTGGCCTCCTCGTACGCCCCGATCCAGTCGATCTTCCGCGAGAACAACCCGATGCTGCCCGACATGTTGCGGTCGAACAGGTACGGCTCGGTGAAGGTCAAATTGATGTCGCGCACGCGCGAGCCGCTCTGCACACCGACGCCCAGCGTCTCGCCGCGGCCCAGGAAGTTGCTGGTCTGGAACGAGACCGTGCCGAAGAACCCGTCGTATTGCGACACGCCGGCGCCGAACGTCAATTGGTTGAGATTCGTCTCGGTCAGGTCGATCGTCAGGTCGACCTCGTTGTCGGCGCCCTCGGTCTTCTCGATGGCGATTGCCTGCTCCTCGTCGAGCGGCTCGAAGAAGCCGAGCTGGTTCAGGCGCCGCACGCTGTGCTTCAACCCCGCCGTGTTGAACACGCCGCGCTCGACGAGCTGCAGCTCGCGGCGGATTACGTGGTCGTGGGTGGTGTGGTTGCCGGCGATGGTAATCCGGTTGACGAAGTACTGCTCGCCTTCCTGAATCCGGATGGTTACGTCGACCACCGGGCTGCCGTCGATGTGCGTCGGCCGTTCCGCCTCGGCCGCGTGCGCGCCGCCGTTGCCATTGGCTGCGCCGTCGCCGTTGCCGTTGGCCGCGCCGTTGCCGTTGCCGTTGCCGCCGGCGGCCTCGCCGCCGTTACCGTTGTCGCCGGCCTGCACGTCAACGTCAGCGGCCGGACGGTTGCGCGGCTGCAGGTCGGGAAACAGGGTCATCTCGTAGTATCCGAGCGCGCCGTACACTTCCCGGGCCGCCTCGAACGCGTCGCGAATGTCGCCCTCGCTGTAGAACTCGCCCGGCTCCAGCTTGTTGAACAGCGCCGACAGTCCGATCTCGTTGATCACGTCGTTGCCGTCGAAGGCGACCTCCCCGACCCGGTACCGCTCGCCCTCCTCGATGGGAATGCGCAGGCGCAGGCCCCGGCTCTCGCCGTCCGGCGCCACTTCGAGATACTCGAGATCGGGCTGGCCCACCTGGGCGTCGATGTACCCCTCGTCCCGGTAGAACGCGACGATCCGGTCGGCGTCCTCCTCGAACTGCGCCTCCTTGTAGGTGCCGCGCCCGGTTATCCACGAGAGCCACCAGCGCTCCTTGGTGTTCTTCATCTGGCCGCGCAGCCGCCTGTCGCTCTGGGCCTCGTTGCCGACGAAGGAGATATCCTCCACCATCACCTTCGGGCCCTCGTCCATGTGGAACGTCAACTGCACCGTCTTCGGCCCGCCGGGGAGCTCCGTCACCTCGTGATCGATCTCCGCGAACTGGTAGCCCTTGTCCGCGAACATGAACCGCACCAGTGACTTGACGCGCCTGATCAGCCCCTCGTCGATGAACGAGTCGACGCGGATGCCCATGCCGTTTTCCTGCATCGCGGTCTCGATGTCGCCGCGATCGACCTCTTCGGAGCCCTCGAAAGTGACGATCTTGATGCGCTCGCGCTCCTCGAAGTTGAAGATGACCCGCTTGCCGATCACGCCGTTCGGCCAGGGCTCGTCGACCACTTCAATCCAGAGATCGTCGAGGAAGCCGGTATCCCACAGGCGCTGGAAATCCCCGCGGATGACCTGTTCCGTCTCATCGGTATACGGCACCCACTTTTCCTGCGAGGGGAGGCTGCGGAGGTTCGGAACCTCCATGTAGTAGAGGTAGGTCTGGGGATCGATGCCCGACACGTTGCCCTGGGTGGGGAATGCCACCTGCACGGTCCGCAGCAGCGGCGGGGAATCCTCCGGGGGGAGCGGCGGAGGCTGGCGGCCCGGCTGGGCGGCCGCGGCTTCAGGCGCGGCCGGCGCACCGGCCGCGGCCTCGGTGGCGAGCAGCGGCAGGGCAAGCGCACCGGCCGCCAGCCAGACGAACAAGAACGCCCGTATCGCGTTGGTCATTACCTGTAGCAGCCTGCGCCGCGGCGCATGGCAACAAGTATGCCAGTGTACGAAACTTAGACGCCCGACGCCAGCCGCTGGCCTTCCACCGCATCACCCAGCCGCCGGAAGGCGAGCGCGCCGCCATCGAGGTACACCTCGATGTCGCCGCTGTCGAGCTGGCCCCGGATGAGCTCCTCGGACAACGGATCCTCGACGTGGCGCTGGATGGCGCGCCGCAACGGGCGGGCGCCGTACGAGCGGTCCTTGCAGGTCTGCTCGATGATCCAGCCGACCACGTCCGGCGTCAACGAAATCCGGATCATGCGGTCGACGAGGTTCTCGTTGAGCCGCGCCACGAGCATCTCCGTGATCTTCCTGAGATCGTCGTCCTGCAGCGCTTCGAAGACGATGATCTCGTCCACGCGATTGATGAACTCCGGATTGAACGTCCGCTTGACCTCGCCCAGCACCATGTCGGAGACGCTCCGCTGGCGCTCCTCGGCGGCGGGCGACTGGAAGCCCATCGCCGCCTGCTTCTGGATGTGCCGGGCGCCGATGTTGGAGGTCATGATGACGATGGTGTTCTTGAAATCGATGCGGTTGCCCAGGCCGTCGGTGAGATGCCCGTCCTCGAACACCTGCAGCAGGATGTTGAACAGGTCGGGGTGCGCTTTCTCTATCTCGTCGAGCAGCACCACGGAGTACGGATGCCGCTTGACCTTCTCGGTCAGTTGCCCGCCTTCTTCGTGTCCTACATAGCCGGGCGGTGAGCCGATCAGCTTCGACACGGAGTGCTTCTCCATGTACTCCGACATGTCGAAGCGGATCAGCGCCGTGTCGCTGCCGAACAGGAAATTCGCCAGGGCGCGGGCCAACTCGGTCTTGCCGACCCCGGTCGGTCCGAGAAACACGAAGCTGCCCACCGGCCGGTTGGGCGCCTTCAATCCGGCGCGCGAGCGGCGTATGGCCCGGGCCAGCGCCGAGATGGCCGTCTCCTGGCTGATGACCCGCTGGTGCAGGTGTTCCTCCATCCGTACGAGCTTCAGCCCTTCATCCTCGTTGACGGACGACAGCGGCACGCCGGTCCACTTCGAAACCACCTCGTCGATCTCGGCCCTGCCGACCTGCACCTCGTGCTCGCCCGCCTTGACGACGAACTTCTCGCGCACGAACTGCAGGTTCTCGCGCGCCAGCGCCACCTGCTCGCGGAAGAACTGCGCCTGGTCGAAGTCCTTGCGGGCGGTGGCGTTCTCCATCTGCTCCACGGCCACGCGCACGCTCTTGTTGATCTCGCTGAACTCGTCGCTGCCGCCCGCCTCGCGCAGCTTGACGCAGGCGCCCGCCTCGTCGACAAGGTCGATCGCCTTGTCGGGCAGGAACCGGTCGCTGATGTAGCGGCTCGACTGGTTGACGGCCGCCTCCATCGCCTCCCTCGTATACGCGACGCGGTGGAACTGCTCGTAGCGGTCCTTGACGCCGAGCAGGATCTCGAGCGCCTCCGCCTCGGTCGGCGGATCGACCCGAATCGCCTGGAAGCGGCGCTCCAGCGACCGGTCCTTCTCGATGTGCTTGCGGTACTCGGCCGGCGTCGTCGCACCGATGCAGCGGATCTCGCCGCGCGAGAGCGCCGGCTTCAGGATGTTGGCGGCGTCGAGCGAGCCTTCCGCGGACCCGGCTCCCACCAGCGTGTGGAGCTCGTCGATGAACACGATGATGTTCGGGTTCTCGGCCAGCTCCTTCATGATCGCCTTGAGGCGTTCCTCGAACTGTCCGCGATACTTCGTGCCGGCCACGATGAGCGAGATGTCCAGCGCCAGCATCCGCTTGTCGGCCAGGAAATGCGGCACGTCGCCCGCCACGATCCGCTGCGCCAACCCCTCCACGATCGCGGTCTTGCCGACCCCCGGCTCGCCGATGAGCACCGCGTTGTTCTTCGTGCGGCGGCACAGCACCTGCTGCACCCGCTCCAGCTCCGTCCGGCGGCCCACGAGCGGATCGAGCTGATTCTTGACGGCGGCCTCGGTCAGATCGCGGCTGAACTCCGCGAGCAGCGGCGTCTCCTTCACGCGCGTCAGGGTGGTCTTCTCGCTGAGCAACTGGACGACATCGCCGCGGACGCTGTTGAGCCGCATCCCCTTTTCGAACAGGATGGACGCGGCGACCGAGCGCTCCTCGCGCAGGATGCCGATCAGGAGATGCTCCGTGCCGACGTAGTTGTGCAACAACCGGTCGGCTTCCTCCGCCGCGTGCTGGAGCACGCGCTTCGTCTCGGTGCTGAAGGGGATGTCGACCGAGGTGGATACCTTCTCGCGCAGGACCGTCCGGCCTTCGACGTCCTTGCGGATGTTCTCCAGCGACAGGTGGGAACGCGCGAAAATGCGGCTGGTCAGCCCCTTGCCTTCGCGGATCAGCCCCAGCAGCAGGTGCTCGGTCTCGATCGATATGCTGCCGAGCTGGCTCGCCTCGTAGCGCGCGAAGAACAGAACGCGGCGGGCACGCTCGGTGTACCGCTCAAACATCCACTCCCACCCGTCAACGGCGTAGCAAGGTCCGATGCTCCGTCAGAGCTGCCCGCATTATACCAATCCGCCCGCAAACGCCGGCCCGCGGCGGGCTGCTAGGCCGGCCGGAGGCGGCCTTCCTCGAGGCGCAGCACGCGGTCGCACGCGGCCGCGAGACGCAGATTGTGGGTCGCGATCAGCGACGTCAGATCGTGCACGCGGTGCATCTCGCGCAGCAGCTCGTGCAGCCGCACGGCGGTCGACTCGTCGAGGTCGCCGGTCGGCTCGTCCGCCAGCAGCAGGGACGGACGCATCACGAGCGCACGGGCCACCGCCACGCGTTGCTGCTCGCCGCCCGACAGCATCCCGGGACGGTGATCCAGGCGCTCGCCGAGGCCGACCTCGTCCAGCACGGCGGCGGCGCGCGCACCCGCCTCGTCCGGCGGCAGGCCGGCGATGCGCATGGGCATTGCCGCGTTCTCGAGCGCGCTGAATTCCGGCAGCAGATGGTGGAACTGGAAGACGAACCCGACGTGGCGGTTGCGGAACCGGACGAGCTCCGCATCCGGCAGGGCCGTCACTTCCGTGCCGCCGACGACGATCCGCCCGGCGTCCACGCGGTCGAGCCCGCCGAGGGCGTGCATGAGCGTGCTCTTGCCCACGCCGGACGTGCCGACCACCGCCACCATCTCGCCGGCTTCGACTTCCAGGTCCAGCCCCTTGAGCACCGCCAGCGAGCCGCCCGCCACGGCGTACGACTTGGAGAGGCGGGCGACCTCCAGGAAGGGCTCTCGCGCCGCCGTCACCGGTACCTCAGCGCCTCCGCCGGATCCAGGCGCGACGCCTGGCGCGCCGGGTAGATCGTGGCGGCGAAGCAGATTACGAGCGCCGCAATGACCACCACGGTGAAATCGAACGGCTCCACCGTGAACGGCACGTAGGACAGGTCGTACACCTCGACCTCGAGGCTGATCACCCGATAGCGGTCCAGCAGCGTCGCCAGGAGGTACCCCGCGCCCGCGCCCACCGTGGTCCCGACCACGCCGATGACGATGCCCTGCAGCATGAAGATCCGCATGATGGCGCGGGACGCGGCGCCCATCGTCTTCAGGATCGCGATGTCGCGGCTCTTCTCCATCACCAGCAGCACGAGCGAGGCGACGATGTTCAACGCCGCCACCATGACTATCAGTCCGATGGTGATCGAGATGGCCATCTTCTCCAGCCACAGGGCGGAGAAGAGCGACTGGTTGAGCTGCGACCAGTCCTCGGTCACGTAGCCGGGGCCGAGCGCGTCCGCCACTTCCGCGGCCACCGCGCGCGATTCATATACGTCGTCGACGCGGAGCTCCATGAGCTCCGCGCGCTCCTTGTTGAACAGCCGCTGCGCCACGTCGAGCGATACGAAACCGTAGCCGTTGTCGTAGGTGTACAGCCCCAGATTGAAGGTCCCGACCACCTGCAACCGGCGCGGCCGCGGCATCATCCCCAGCGGCGAGAGCGTCCCGTGCTCGGTGATGAGCGTTATCTCGTCGCCGACGAAGGCGCCGAGCTGCGCCGCCACCCCGTCGCCGAGCAGCACGCCGCCGAGCGCCGGCGGGTCGATGTCGGACCGTTCCAGGTCCGCGAGGTTGCCGCCCCGGACCGCCGACGCCACCTCGGTCACATGCTGCTCCAGGTCCGGATCGATCCCCTTGACGCTGATGAACGCCTCGCCGTTGCGCGTGGTAGCCAGCGCCTTGCCGAGGATGGACGGCGCGGCCGCCAGGACGCGCGGCAACGCCGCGAGCCGGCGGGCCTCGGCGTCCGGGTCCTCGAAGCCGCCGCGCGCCACGTCCCAGACGTACACGTGCGCCTCCGAGCCGGTGATCCGATCGCGCAGCTCGCGCTGCATCCCGGTCATCAGCGCGAGCGCCACCACCAGCGCCATCACGCCGACTGTCACGCCGAGCGTCGAAATCAGCGAGATGAGCGAGATGAACGCCTGCCGGCGGCGGGCCAGCAGGTAGCGCATCGCGACGTGCCACTCGAAGGACACCGCTTCACTCCATTCGTACGGGGCGCAGCAACGGGAAGAGGATGACGTCCCGAATCGACGGGCTGCCGGTGAGCAGCATCACCAGGCGGTCGATACCGATCCCCTCGCCGGCCGCCGGCGGCAGGCCGTATTCGAGCGCACGGATGTATTCCTCGTCCAGCGCGTGCGCCTCCTCGTCGCCCGCGGTGCGCGCCGCAAGCTGCTCCTCGAACCGCCGGCGCTGCTCGTCCGGGTCGTTCAGCTCGCTGAACGCGTTGGCGATCTCCATGCCTGCAATGTACAACTCGAACCGCTCCACCGTCTCCGGGTCGTCGGCACGCTGCTTCGAGAGCGGCGACACCTCGGTCGGGAAGTCGTGGACGAAAGTCGGCTGCACGAGCGCCTGCTCGCACAGCGCCTCGAACAGCTCGAACGTGATGCGGCCCGCGCCCGCGCCGGGCGTGACCTCGATTTCCAGCTCGCGGGCCAGACCGGCCGCCTGCTCCGGGTCGCGCAACTGCGCTTCGGATACGCTGCCGTCCAGTTGCTTCGCCGCTGCCTCGCACACGGCCTGCCGCAGCTTGACCCTGGCGAACTTCGGCGCGAAGTCGATACTCTCGCCGTTGAACGTGAACTCGCGCCCGTCGAGCGCCGCCTTTGCGACGTGGCGCAGCAACTCCTCGGTCAGCGTCATCAGCGCCGCGTAGTCGCTGTACGCCTCGTAGAACTCCAGCATCGTGAACTCGGGGTTGTGGCGGGTCGAAATCCCCTCGTTCCGGAAATTGCGGTTGATCTCGTAGACGCGCTCCATGCCGCCGACGACCAGCCGCTTCAGGTACAGCTCCGGCGCGACGCGCAGGTACAGCGGCAGGTCGAGCGCGTTGTGGTGCGTGACGAACGGCCGCGCGAGCGCGCCGCCCGCCAGCGGCTGCATCATCGGCGTCTCGACCTCGAGGTAGCCGCGCGCGTCGAGAAACTCCCGGATGGCCCGGATCGCGCGCGCCCGCACCTCGAAGACCTTCCGGGACGGGGGATTGACGATCAGGTCGAGATAGCGCTGCCGGTAGCGGATCTCGATATCGGTCAGGCCGTGCCATTTCTCCGGCAGCGGCTCGAAGCACTTGGCCAGGAACTCGACGCGCGCCGCCCAGACGGTCAGCTCGTCGGTCCGCGTGCGGAAGATGCGGCCGGCCACGCCGACAACATCGCCGACATCGAGCAGCTTCACCACTTCGAAGTCGCGCGCGCTGACCGAGTCCTTCCGAACGTACGCCTGCAGGCGCGCCTTGCCGTCGGACAGCACCAGGAAGCGGGCCTTGCCGAAGCTGCGGATCGCGACGATGCGGCCGGCGGTGGCCGCCTCGGGACGCGCGTTCTCCAGATCCTCACCGGAGCGTGCGGCGTGCTCCGCGGCGATCGCCGACACCGTGCCGGAGGCCTCGAAACGGTGCGGGTACGGCTGCACGTCGAGCGCGCGCAGCTTCTCCAGGTTCTCGCGGCGCTGCCGCAACTGGTCCGAGTCCTCCCTGCGGTTCACCTGGAATCACCCATCCGCGCCATCTGACTCCAGTCGGCGGGATATGCCGTCCAGAACCCCGTTGATGAAGGCGATGGCGCCCTCGCCGCTGTACGTCCTGGCCAGCTCCAGCGCCTCATCGATCACGACCGGAGCCGGCGTGTCGGTGTGGGCGAGCTCGTAGACCGCCATCCGCATGATGAGCCGGTCGATCACCGCCATCCGGGCCAGCCGCCAGTTGTGGGCGTTGGCCTCCAGCAACGCGTCGATCGCGTCGAGGTGGGCCGCCGTCCCTTCCACGAGCTGCGTGGCGAAGCGGCGCCGGGCGTCGGGCGCGGGGTTGACACGCCAGTATGCCTCGCTCGTGTCGCCGAGGCCGCCGGCGCCGGCCCAGCCCACTTCCCATTGATACAGCAGTTGCAGCGCGGCCTCGCGCGCGCGGTGGCGTTCCGTCGCGCTGCGCCCGGCGGTCACGCGGCCGATCCGGAAGCCCGCGGCCGCGTCAGGCGGCGCTTGACGTCCGTGAGCTGCAACGCGGCCATGGCGGCTTCCCAACCCTTGTTCGCCTCGCCCGGACCGGACCGGGCGACGGCTTCGCCGAGCGTGTTCGTGGTGAGCACGCCGAAGCTGATCGGGACACCGGTCGTCTGCGACGCGATCATGATGCCGTGGGCGACCGCCGAAGCGATGTAGTCGTAGTGCGGCGTCTGCCCGCGAATCACGCATCCCAGGCAGACGATCGCATCGAAGCGGCGCGTCTCGGCCGCCTGCCGCGCGGCGAACGGAATCTCGAACGCGCCCGGGACCGGAATCACGGCCACCGCGTCCCCGCGTACGCCCGCGTGCTCGAGCGCCGCCGTGGCGCCGGCGCGCAGCGCGCCGGTGATGTCGTCATGATAGGCCGAGACCACGAGGGCGATCCTCAGATTGCCGGCGTCGATACCGGGAGCGTCCTGCGCCGCGGGCGCGGTCTTCACCGTCCCTTGAACTCCGGCCGGCGTTTTTCCAGAAACGCGCGCGTGCCCTCGCGCATGTCGTCGGTCGCGGCCACGAGTCCGAACAGGGACGCCTCGTAGTCGCAGCCGTCGCCAAGCGACATCTGCATGCCCGATCGGACGGCGTCGAGGATGTAGCGCACCGCCACCGCCGGCTTCGCCGCCAGGGAAGCGGCCAGGGCGGCGGCTTCCGCCGGCAATCGATCGGC
Organism: Vicinamibacteria bacterium; assembly: GCA_022820825.1. Lineage (GTDB taxonomy): Bacteria > Acidobacteriota > Vicinamibacteria > Vicinamibacterales > UBA8438 > JAAXGX01. The sequence continues at coordinate 52,350 of JAJEEU010000080.1, read as the reverse complement.
CGGCACCACCCGGTTCACGAGGCCCAGGCGTCGAGCCTCCTCCGCCGTGACGGGATCACCCGTCAGCAGGATCTCCAGGGCCGGTCCGGGTCCGACCAGGCGCGGCAGCCGCTGCGTACCGCCGTATCCGGGAAGGATCCCCAGGTTGATCTCCGGTTGTCCGATGCGGGCCGTGTCGGCCGCCACGCGCAGGGTGCAGGCCATGGCCAGCTCGCAGCCGCCGCCCAGGGCAAAGCCGTTGATGGCGGCGACGACCGGCTTGCCGCCGCTCTCAATCAGGTCGCACAGCCGTTGTCCGCGCCGCGCCAGCTCGCGCGCTCCAGCGGGCTGCAGCCGCGCCAGCTCGGCGATATCGGCCCCCGCCACGAACGCCCGCTCGCCCGCGCCCGTCAGGATGATGGCGCGGACCGCGTCATCGGCGCACAACTGTCCGAACGCATCGAGCAGCTCCGTGATGGTGGCCGCGTTGAGCGCGTTGAGGACCTTCGGCCGTGTCACGGTAACGCGAGCGACGCGATCGTCCCCGGCCGGCGTGACAACTACGTTTTCCATGAACTAGCGGCGCTCACCCGCATCAGGCTGGCGAATCGACAAGACTATACCGCACGCCCAGACGAGCAGGACGCCGCACAGCGCCCCGGCCACGTCGGCGCCCAGGTCGAGCAGATCCGCGGTCCGTCCCGGCACGAAGCGCTGGTGGAGCTCGTCGGTCAGTCCATACAGCCCGGCAATCACCACGGCGCCGGCCGCGTGGCGGCCCGTGATGCCGCGCCAGCGCCCTCCTGCGAGTGCATGCAGCACGAGCACGCCCAGCAGGCCGTAGGTCAGGGCGTGCGCGGCGAGGGAGTATCCCGACCGCAGCGCGAAGGAGGAACCCGGGATCGAAGAGGCGAGAAACAGCAACGCCATCATCACGGCGGCCGGCAGCCATGCTCGAACTGCGCGAGGCAGGCTGAAACCCATGCGGCTCCTAGAACGGCAGGGGGTACATGAACCAGCCGATCACGACCGCGGACGCCGTGAACGCCGCCCAGAGCAGCGCGCCGAAGCGCAACTGTTCGCGCGGATCGTCACGCGCCAGCAGCGCGAAGACCAGCGACACGAAGCCGCCGAACAGCACCATCATCAGGAAGTGGCTGGCCATCGGCATGCTGCGGCGCGGCGGCGGCCTACTTGCGCCCCCGCGCGATGTCGCCCGCATCGAGCACTACCAGCAGGTTGAGCAACCCGGCCACGATCAGAAACGTGTTTCCGTATTCGTGGGTGGGCGCCACTACCCGCCCGTCTCCCAGTCCCAGCGCCGCCGCCGCCAGGTACGGCATCCCGATTCCCAGGTCCGCGAGCGCCATCAGCAGCACCAGCGGCTGCCCCGGATCGAACGGAAACAAGCGCCCCTCGAGCGACAGGCCGACGGCGAACATCAGCGGCAGCGCCGCCAGGAGGATCAGCCCGGTGCGGCGGCGGCCCAGCAGCAGGTGCCCCGCGCCGGGCCAGGCCCAGGCGGCCGCGCACACGAGCGCCGGACTCGGTGCGGGCGGCCGCGGAACACGCCGTGCCTGCGCCATGGTCGTAACCTCGCCGGATATTACAGCGGCTCGAACTGCGTGAGCTGCCGGAACTGCTCGAAGCGGGCCGCCACTTCCGCCGTGTCCAGCCGCAGCAGCCGCTCGACGCCGAAGGCCTGCACCGCGAAGGAAGCCATCGTGCTGCCTGCAACGACCGCCTGGGCCAATACGGCGTCCGACATGCCGGCCGCCGACGCCAGATAACCGATGAACCCCCCGGCGAAGGTATCGCCCGCGCCGGTCGGATCGCATACCTCCTCCAGCGGCATCGCGGGCGCGGCGAAGAACCGCTCGCCCAGGTTCATGAGGACGCCGTGCTCGCCGCGCTTGATCACGACGCGTGGCGGACCCAGCGCCCGGATTGCACGGGCGGCCTTGACGAGGTTCCGCTCGCCGCTGAGCTGGCGCGCTTCCTCGTCGTTGATGATCAGCACGTCGACGCGCGCCAGCACGCGGCGCAGCGCGTCCGGCGTCCCCTCGATCCAGTAGTTCATCGTATCGAGCGCGACGAGCCCCGGGGACGCCACCTGCTCGAGCACCTCCAGTTGCAGGGCCGGGTGGATGTTGGCGAGAAAGACGAAGGGACTCGCGCGGAACTCCGCCGGAATGCGCGGCCGGAACGCGTCGAACACGTTGAGCTCGGTGTATATCGTCTCGCGCCGGTTCAGGTCGTCGTAGTACTCCCCGCGCCAGCGGAAGGTCTCGCCCGCGACGCGCTGCAGACCGCGCAGGTCGATCGGCCGCCCGTCGAAAACGGTCTGCTGCCGCGGGCCGAAGTCGTCACCGACGACGGCAACCAGCCGCACGGGGGCGAAGAACGACGCGGCCAGGCTGAAATAGGTGGCAGCGCCCCCGACGACGCGCGACACCTCGCCTGCCGGCGTCTTGATCGAATCGAAGGCCACGGAGCCCACGGTCAGGATCGGCTGCATCCGTCAGCTCAGGTACTTCCCGACGATAGGCGCCAGCTTCTGCCGGGTCGCCGCGGGCACGGCTTCCGGACGGGTGATGATGGCGGACGCGAGCGCCGTGGCGCAGCCGCAGGTCCTGTCCGCCGGCAGGCGCTCGACCAGGGCCTTCACCACGCGCTGCGCGGTCTCGGCGTTGTGCATCAGGTTCTGGACGATCATCTCTACCGTGACGTGGTCGTGATCCGGATGCCAGCAGTCGTAGTCGGTGACCAGCGCCAGCGTGACGTAGCACATCTCCGCCTCGCGCGCGAGCTTGGCTTCCTGGAGGTTGGTCATGCCGATGACGTCCATGCCCCACGACCGGTACAGCCGCGACTCCGCCAGCGTGGAGAACTGCGGGCCTTCCATGCAGACGTACGTACCTCCGATGTGCGTGCGGGCGCCGGATGCGGCGCACGCGTCGGCGGCCATTTCCGCGAAAGCCGAGCAGATCGGATGCGCGAACGGGATGTGCGCGACCAGCCCGTCTCCGAAGAAGGTGCCGATCCGACCGCGCGTCCGATCGAGAAACTGGTCCGGGATCACGATGTCGAGCGGACGGTACTCCTCATTCAGGCTGCCCACCGCGCTCGCCGACACGATCCATTCGACGCCGAGCGTCTTGAGGGCGTAGATGTTCGCGCGGAAGTTCAGCTCCGACGGCAGGATCCGGTGACCGACGCCGTGGCGGGCGAGAAACGCCACGCGCCGCCCCGCCAGCAAGCCGATCACGAACGGCGCCGAAGGCTCCCCGAACGGCGTGGAAACGGGCACCTCCTCGCGATCCGTCAGGCCGGCCATGTCGTACAGGCCGCTCCCGCCAATCACCCCGATACGCACCGGCGGGTCAGGCATCCTGCTCCTTCTGCTGCAGCTCGACCAGCACGCCGTGGGCGCTCGACGGATGAACGAAGGCCACGAGCGCGTTTTCGGCGCCCGGGCGCGGGGTCTCGTCGATGAGCCGCACCCCGCGCGCCTTCAGCCGCTCCAGCGCCGCTGCGAGATCGTCCACGCGCAGGGTGATGTGGTGCAGACCGGGACCCCGCCGGCCGACGAAACGCGCGATCGGGGAGGCGTCGCTCGTGGCCTCCAACAGTTCCAGCGCCGGCCCTCCAACGCCCACGAAGTGCGCGCGCACGCCTTGCGACGCGACCTCCTCGGTGGCTTCGATTTCGAGCCCGAGCGCATCGCGGTAGAACGCGACCGCCTCCTCGAGGCTCGCCACCGCGATACCGACGTGGTCGAGCACCGCCTTCATGATGTGCGCTCCATGATTTCGGCAACGGCAGCGTAGGGATCGATCTCCCCGGCCGCCATCCGTTCCACCGCTTCGTCGAGCAGCTTGCGCGTCTCCTCGCTGTGCTCGAGGCGCTCGACGAACTGCTGGCGCAGCAGGTCCGTGAGACGCGTCCGTGCGCGGGTGCGCCGCCGCTCGCGGGTCTCGGCCGGCTGGCCGGCGAAACGCTCCACCGCTTCGACCACCGCAGCCACGCCTTCACCCGTCGCCGCCCGCGTCTTCAGCACCGGCGGACGCCAGGTCCCCTCGCCGTACTCGCGCAACGACAGCATCTCCTCGATCTCGGCCGCCGCCCGTTCCGCGCCCGGCCGATCCAGCTTGTTCACGACGAATACGTCTCCGATCTCCATGATGCCGGCCTTCATCGCCTGCACGCCGTCGCCGGCGTCAGGAATGGTGACCACGATCGAGGCGTCCGCCGTGCGTGCGATGTCCACCTCCGCCTGGCCCACGCCGGCGGTTTCAATCAACACTACGTCCCGGCCTGCCGCATCCAGTATCAGCACCGCGTCGCTGGTCGCGTGAGAGAGCCCACCCAGCCGGCCGTGCGTGGCCATGCTGCGGACGTACACTCCCTCGTCGAACACGTGGCGTTGCATCCGGACGCGGTCTCCGAGGATGGCGCCGCCGCTGATCGGGCTCGTCGGATCGATCGCCAGGATGCCGACCGTGCGGCCCATGCGGCGATATTCGGCCGCCAGCCTGTCGACCAGCGTGCTCTTGCCGACGCCGGGCGCGCCGGTGACGCCGATCACGCGGGCATGGCCAATGCGGCCGGCCATGTGTCGCAGCAGCCCGGCCGCCGCGTCCGGCTCGTTCTCGACAAGGGAGATGGCGCGCGCGATCGCGCGCTGGTCGCCGGCCAGAACGCGGTCTGCGAGGTCCATGGACCGCCCAGACTCTATCATGCGAGGTTAAGATAGGCGATGCGTCGCGCCACATGTCTGCTGATCGTCCTGTTGCTCGTACTGGCCGCTCGCGAGGCGGCGGCCGATGTCGTGCTGTTCACGGGCAAGACCGCGAACCCCTCGAGCCGGGCGGTCAAGGGGGTCGGCGTGGACGCCGTGCTGCTGATCATCGGGCTCGAGTTCGAATACTCGGATACCAGCGAGGACATGGAGGCGGGCGCGCCGCAAATGCGCACCGCGATGTTCAACGCCCTGGTGCAGACCCCCCCGATTCTCGGGCTGCGGTTCTACGCCACGGCCGGCGGCGGCGTGTACCAGGAGCGGCTGACCAGCACCGACTACCAGCATCGCGGCGTGGGAACCAACACGGGCGGCGGCGTCAAGATTCCGGTGTTCGGACCGATCGGACTGCGAGTGGACTACCGCCTGTTCTCGCTGCGCGGCAGCATGGTGGACGAGCCGATCAAGCGGTTCTACATGGGGGCCAACCTGGCGTTCTGACCGCTGCGGCGGCTTACTCGGGGCCCGCCGCGCCGATGTCGACCGGCTCCAGGTTGATGAGCGCCTGGCCTGATCCGAAGGCCTCGCTGAAAGCGTCGAACAGCGCCTGCGACTCGTCCGGAAGCGCCGCGCCCAGCAACTCGGGCACCGCGTAGTCGGCGCCCGCCACGGCCGGATCGATCAACCACACGTAGAGGATCTCTCCCTCGGGGCCCGGCTCCCGCGCCCTGTACAGCCGCCAGCCGGCCAGCAAATCACGAAGCGCCTCGTCCTCGCTGCCCGCGAGCGCCGCGCCGAGGCTGGTCATCACGCGCTCGAAGTCGCCGCTGCCGTCGCTCTTGATGTAGCTGAGGATCAGGCCCGCCGGCGCCTCGAACGTCCCGGCCGGCGGTTCGGCCTCCTCCGCGTCCGGCTGCTCGGCGTCGGCCGCGGGATCAGCGGCCTCTTGCGCCGCTTCCGGCTCCGCGGGCTCGTCCGCCAGAGCGGTTTCCTCGTCCAGCGCGTCGGCGGGCTGTTCCGCGTCCGGCTGCTCGGCGTCGGCCGCGGGATCAGCGGCCTCTTGCGCTGCTTCCGGCTCCGCGGGCTCGCCCGCCAGAGCAGTTTCCTCGTCCAGCGCGTCGGCGGGTTGCTCCTCCGGCGGCTCGGCGGGCGGTTGTTGCTGAGGCTGGGACGCGTGGAGCAGCACCGGGCCGGGCACGGCAAGCGGAACGGCAGTCAGCAGGAGTGCTGCCAGCACGCCCCGGACGACTGTAGCGCCGACCGCCCCGATCCGCATGATCTGGCAACCTGCCAGACTGTCCGCCGACACCGGTGGGTCCAGGCTGCTGTGCGCGGCCGGCCGGCCGCGAGCCACTCAGCCTCCGAAATCCCGAACGAGATCGAGGTTCAGGATCAGCTGCTTGAGCTGCGCATCCGTGTACGAACCGTTGTACGCCTCGTAGAGCGACTGCACTTCCTCGGGCAGCGCTTCGTTGAGGATGGTCGACACCGCGTAGTCGGCGCCGGACGCGACCGGGTCGATCGTCCAGACGTACATCACGTTGCCGCCGCCCGTGATGTCGTTGTCGGCCCTGTACACCTTCCACCCGCGCGACTGCGACTGGCGGCCGGAATCGAGCGCCGCGTCGACCCTTTCCATCACGCCTTCGAACGCCGAGGACTCGGAAGGCTTCACGAAATGGAACATGAGTGCGGCGTCACCGCTGAACGTGCGGGTTGCCTGCGCCTCGGCTGCGGGTGCGGTCAGCGTCATGCCGAGCAGGACCCCCGTCAACAACGCGGCGACGAGCGCGCAGCCTGTGAATACCTGCCGGCGTGACGGCATCAGAATATCGAACCAGCGCATCTGTGGAAGCCTCCTTGTTGGTACGAGCGGTTACTTTAGCGTACCGACTGCCTAGACGAAAGTGCCCATGACCTCGTTTGCCAGCAGCATGCCCCGCCGGGTCAGCCTCAGTCGGCCGGCCTGCAGCACGAGCCATCCGCCCTCCAGAAACCGGGCCAGCGCCGCGCCGTGGCGGGCCATGACGTCCACGCCGTAGCGCTGCCGGACCTGCTCCAGATCTATCCCGTCGACCAGCCGCAGGCCGGTGAACAGCGCATCGCCGAGCTGCTCCTCGTGCGTCAGCCGCCGGCGCTCCGCGACGGGCGGCAGCCCGCGCCCGACCATGTCGACGTAGCGCCCGGTTTCCGCAACGTTCCGCCAGCGGCATCCCGCGCGCGTCGAATGCGCGCCGCAGCCGAATCCGAGCCACGCGCCGTCCTGCCAGTACTTCAGGTTGTGCCGGCAGCGCTTCCCCGGGCGCGCAACGTTCGAGATTTCGTATTGCTCGTACCCGGCCGCGTCGGTCCGCTCCAGCGTCTCGAGATACATGGCGGCGGCATCGTCGTCCGGCGCCAGCGACCAGCCCGCCCGCGCCATCTCTTCCCGCAACGGCGCGTTCGGATACAGCTCCAGCAGGTAGAACGACACGTGCGCCGGACCGAGATCGAGAAGCGCGCCGATCGACGCGGCGCAGTCCGCGCGCGACTGCGCGGGCAACCAGAGCATCAGGTCCGCACTGACGTCGCAACCGGCCGCCCGCGCCAGCCCGACGGCCTCCTTCGCGCGCGCGGCGGAATGGCGGCGTCCCAGCCGCGCCAGTTCCTCGTCCAGCAACGACTGCACGCCCAGGCTGATACGAGTCACGCCGGCGTCCATCCAGCCGCGGAGCGCCGCCGCGTCGACCGTCTCCGGATTCGCTTCCAGCGTCACCTCCGCACCGGGCGCCAGGTCGAACGCTTCCCGGCAGGCCGCCAGCAGCACCGCGACCTCGTCCGCTTCCAGCAGCGACGGCGTCCCTCCGCCGAAGTAGACCGTGTCGGCCGGCGCACCGTCGCCCGCACTGCGCACCTCGCCCGCCAGCGCGCGCACGTATGCCGCCTTGAGCGGCGCATCCATCAGGCCGCGGTTGAAGTTGCAGTAGTTGCAGATCGACGTGCAGAACGGGACGTGCAGGTACAGGCCGAGAGGAACGTCGCGGTGCTCCACGGGCCGTCAGCCGCCGGCCTTGCCGCCCTCCCAGGGCAGCTCCAGCCGGCCGTCCTGCAACTGCGCGCGGGCCGGCGCCCGGGTACGCCGCGGCAGCTTGCCGCGGGGCTGGCCGCGCCAGCGCTGCAGCAGATCGTCGGCCCCCGGCCTGAAGTCGAACTCGCGAAAGTCCGGTCCGTCATATTGGAGGAACTCGCACATTTCGCGCAGGCGCGAGTGCATGCGGAAACCGACGCGCACGCGCAGCGAATCGAGATCGCTCTCGTCGTCGGTGTCCTCGTAGTTGGAGGTGAAGATGGTGGGCCGCCGATCGTTGTAGCGCGTGTTGACGATGAGGTTCATGGTGTCCGCGACCCAGTCGGTAGTGCGTTCGGCGCCGAGGTCGTCCAGCACCAGCAGCTCCGCCGCCATCACGCGCCCGAGCACGTCCGCCTCGGAGGTGCGCGTGACCGGATTGAACGTGCTGCGGATGGTGCTGAGCAGCGTCCGCGTGTCGAAGTACAACGCTCGCGCACCCTTGCCGATCACCACCTCGCGCAGCGTGGCCACGGCCAGATGGGTCTTGCCGATGCCGGGGCGGCCGATCAGCAACAGGCCCTTCTCGACGACCGGGAAGTCCGCGGCGAACTCACGCGCCTTTGCCAGAACGCGTCGCAGTTTCTCGTTCGGATAGGTTATGAACGACGAGAAGCTGCACTTCTGGTAGCGGGGCGGGATGCCGGCCTCGGCGAGCAGCGTCTGCTCCATCTGCCGGCGCCAGCAGCCGCAGCGCTCCACGCGCCGCTGGCCGTCGTCGCCGCGCTGCCGCCAGCCGGTGCCGCCGCACTCGGCACATTCCATGGCGCCAAGCATAACCCGGCGGGCACCTCGGAATGCTCACTCGTCACGCTTGGCCCGCGGGGCGGGGGCGGGCTCGGGACGGGCGGCGGGCATGCCGACCGTGCGGACGCGCGTGGCGGGCGGCGCCTTGACGAGCGCGGTGCCGAGCCGCTGCTCCCAATCGCCGACGCCCCGCGCCATCTCCTGCTTCACGTACGCCATGAACTCGTTCACCTCGTGCTGCATCCGGTCCATCTTCTGGCGCATGTTGAGGATGATCTCGACGCCGGCGAGATTCACGCCGAGATCACGCGTCAACGTGAGGATGGTCTCGAGGCGGTCCAGGTCGGCCTGGGAGTACAGCCGCGTGTTGCCCTCCGTCCGCGACGGCTTGAGCAGCCCTTCGCGCTCGTACAGGCGCAACGTCTGCGGGTGGATGTCGTAGCGCCTGGCGACCGCGCTGATCATGAAGAGGGCCTGCCCTGACTGGTTCTCGGTCGTCGCCATGATTGTCACTCGGTGAACAGATGCTGCCGGCTGCCGGCCGGGTTGATGCGGCCGAACTCCCGGAGCAGATCCCTGGACCGTTCGTCCTCCGGCCGCGGCACCACGATGCGCACCTCCGCGACCAGGTCGCCGCGCGCGCCGTCCCGCGCCGGGACGCCGAGCGCCGGCAGGCGCAGGCGGGCGCCGGACTGTGTGCCGGCCGGCACCCGCAGCGTGGTCGAGCCGTCAATCGTCGGAATGCGGATATCCGCGCCGAGCGCCGCTTCGTGCACGTCGACGGGAACCTCCAGGAGCAGGTCGTCGCCGTCCCGCCTGAACAACCGATGCGGCTCGACGGCGGCGGTGATATACAGATCGCCCGCCGGGCCGCCGCGCGGCGCCGCGTTGCCCTTCCCCGGAACGCGCAGGCGGGAGCCGTCCGCAACGCCGGCGGGCACCTGCACCCTGATCTGCTCCGTAACGGCCGCCGTTCCCTCGGCCCGGCAGGCGGTGCAGGGACGCTGCCGCTGCCGACCGGAGCCGCCGCACGCCGCACATGCCTTCGAGAACACCATGTGGCCGCGCCGCCACTGCGTCGCGCCGCTGCCCTGGCACGCGGCGCATCCGCGCTCGGCAGCGCGCCGAACGCCGCTACCCCCGCACGCGGCGCAGGCATCGAGCCGCGTGACCGTCAGTTGCCGCACGGCGCCGCGCAGCGACTCCTCGAAAGACAGCGTTATCTCACCGTGCAGGTCACCGCCGGCCTCGGGCGCACCGCTCCCGGACGCATCCGGGAGCAGCTCGGAGAACAGCTCGCCGAACGTCGCCGATGCCCCGGAGACGGGCGTCGAGAAGTCGAATCCGCGAAATTCGACCGAAGTGCGGCGCACCGTCGTGCGCGGCTCGCCCTGCTCGTCGTACGCCCGCCGGCGCTCCGGGTTGCGCAGCGTTTGGTACGCGTCCGTCACTCGCCGGAAGAACGCGGCCGCCTCGCTGTCCCCGGGATTTATGTCCGGGTGATAGCGCCGCGCCAACCGCGTGTACGCACGCTCCACTTCCGTGCCGGACGCGCCGCGCTCGACCCCCAGAATGACGTAGAAGTCCATCGCCTACTTCTTGTCGTCCTCCACGACCTCCGCGTCGATCACCTCTCCGTCGCCGGCGCCGGATGCGGGTGCGCCGTCCCCGGGGCCGGTCCCGCCGGGAGGCGGCGCATCTGCGGCTTGCGTGTCCTTGTAGAGCTCCTGCGCGGCGTTCTGCTGCGCCGTGTTCAAGCGCTCGACGGCGCTCTTGATGGCGGCGGGGTCGTCTCCCCCGAGCGCCGACTTGACCTCCTCCACGGCGCTCTCGACCGCCTGTTTCGAGTCCGCCCCCAGCTTGTCGCCGGACTCCTGCACCAGCCGCTCCGCGGCGTAGACCGCCTGGTCGGCGAGGTTGCGCTGCTCCACGGCCTCCTTCGCCCGCTTGTCCTGCTCGGCGTTCGCCTCGGCCTCCTTCATCATGCGATCGACGTCTTCCTTGCTCAGTCCGCTCGACGCCGTGATCGTGATCTTCTGCTCCTTCCCGGTGCCGAGATCCTTGGCCGAGACGTTGACGATGCCGTTGGCGTCGATGTCGAAGGTCACCTCGATCTGCGGTATGCCCCGCGGCGCGGGCGGAATGCCCACCAGGTGGAACTTGCCGAGCGTGCGGTTGTCCCGCGCCATCGGACGCTCGCCCTGCAGGACGTGGACCTCGACGCTCGTCTGGCCGTCGGCGGCCGTCGAGAAAACCTCGCTCTTCTTGGTCGGAATGGTCGTGTTGCGGGCGAGCAGGGTCGTCATCACGCCGCCCAGCGTCTCGATCCCGAGCGACAGCGGCGTGACGTCCAGCAGCAGCAGGTCCTTGACTTCCCCGGCCAGGACGCCGGCCTGGATGGCCGCGCCGACAGCCACCACTTCGTCCGGGTTGACGCCCTTGTGGGGCTCCTTGCCGAAGAGGTCCTGCACGATCTGCTGCACCTTCGGCACGCGCGTCGAACCGCCCACGAGCACGACCTCGTCGATCTTCCCGGGCTCGATCCCGGCGTCGGACAGCGCCTGCCGCACCGGCGGCACGGTGCGCTGCAGGAGGTCGTCCACGAGCTGCTCGAACTTCGCGCGTGTGAGCTTCTTCTGGAGGTGCTTGGGCCCGGACTGATCGGCCGTGATGAAGGGCAGGTTGATCTCGGTCTCGACGACGGTCGACAGCTCCATCTTCGCCTTCTCCGCGGCCTCCTTCAACCGCTGGAGCGCCATCCGGTCCTGACTCAGATCGATCCCTTCGTCGCGCTTGAACTCGTCCACGATCCAGTCGATGACGCGCTGGTCCAGGTTGTCGCCGCCCAGGTGCGTGTCGCCGTTGGTCGACTTGACCTCGACCACTCCCTCGCCCACTTCGAGTATCGAGATGTCGAACGTGCCGCCGCCGAAGTCGAAGACCGCTATGGTCTCGTCCCGCTTCTTGTCGAGGCCGTAGGCCAGCGCGGCCGCCGTCGGCTCGTTGACGATGCGCATGACCTCCAGCCCGGCAATCTGCCCGGCGTCCTTGGTGGCCTGCCGTTGCGCGTCGTTGAAGTACGCCGGCACGGTGATGACCGCCTGGCTGATCGGCTGTCCCAGGTACTCCTCCGCCGCCTGCTTCAGTTTCTGGAGGACCATGGCGGATACCTGCGGCGGGGAGTACTCGGCGCCGAGCGCCTGGACCTGGGCTGCCCCGTTGGCGGCCCGGTCGACGACGTACGGCACCATCTTCATCTCTTCGCTGACTTCGTCGTAGCGGCGGCCCATGAACCGCTTGATGGAAAAGACGGTGTTCTCGGGATTGGTCACGGCCTGGCGGCGCGCGACCTGGCCGACGAGCCGTTCGTCACCCTTGGTGAACGCCACTACGGACGGCGTCAGCCGGTTCCCTTCCGGATTGGTGATTACGGTCGGCTCGCTGCCTTCCATGACCGCCACCACCGAGTTCGTCGTGCCGAGGTCGATACCGATGATTTTGCCCATTACGCGTTACCTCGTTAGATGGGGCTGCGCCCCAAACCCCCGGCAGGCGCTAGCGGGGACCCCGTAGCCCCGCGCCGCGCCTGCCGAGCCGCGCCGTGCGCGGCTTGGGGACGGCCGCCCTGCGGCTCGCCGTCCCCTCCGTATTCCACCGTTACGTGATTCCACCGCTACGTGCGGAGTCACAACCTAATGTAGCCGCGAGTATAAAATATGAGTTTATTCATGTCAATCATGCTATCAGCCGGTTGGAAGGGTCCGGGGGCGAACCCACGGGTCGCGGGTGCATGATCATGCTCACCCTTCCAGCTTCCGATACACTAGACAAGCACGTGTCGCCCGCGGCCCGGCAGGCGCGGCGCTCCGGGTGCAACGCGTGCCCTGGCGGTTGATCGATAGAGGGGACGGCGAGCATGGAAGGCGGCCGTCCCCAGGCCGCGCACAGCGCGGCCCGCCGGCCACGGAGTGGGGCGCAGGGGTCCCCGCGAGTGGCCGGCGGGGGTTTGGGGCGTAAGCCCCAAGTAAATAATGCTCCGGCATCCGTTGATCATCGGCGTCGTCGTGCTCGGGGCGGTGCTGGGCGCGGCGAGCGGAGTCCTGTTCGCCTATGCGTCCGACCTGCCGATCATCACCGAGCTGGACGACTACGCCCCCGAGACCATTACCCGCGTCAACGACCGCAACGGCGAGCTGATCGGGGAATTCGCCACGCAGCGCCGCGTCATCGTGGAATACGACGACATCCCCGAGGTGTTGCGTCACGCGGTCGTGGCGGCGGAGGACGCCGACTTCTTCGATCACGTCGGGTTCAACGTCCCGCGCCTGCTCGTCACGCTCGTCACCAACGTCCTCTCGGGCGACCTGACCGCAGCCGGCGCCAGCACCCTGACCATGCAGCTCGCCCGGAACATCACGCTGGGAGGGCAGCAGCTCGGCCTGGAGAAGACCTGGCAGCGCAAGCTGCTCGAGGCGTACTACACGATTCACATCGAGAAGCGGTACACGAAGCGGGAGATCTTCACGCTCTACTGCAACCAGATATGGATGGGGACGGCGGCCCACGCCGCCCACGGCCTCGAGGCGGCGTCCCGGCTCTACTTCGGCAAGCCCGTGGGAGACCTGGAGCTCGAGGAGGCGGCGCTGATTGCCGGCATCCTCCAGTCGCCTTCGCGCCACAGTCCGCTGGTGAACCCGGAGCAGGCCCTCGTGCGGCGCAACTACACGCTCAGGCGCATGGCCGAAGAAGGCTACATCACGCAGGATGAGGCCGACGAGGCGAGCCGCCTGCCGATCCGCCTGGCGCCGCGCGTCGAGCGCGCCAACTCGATCGCGCCGTACTTCATCGAGGAGGTGCGGCAGCACCTGGAGGCCGAGTACGGGGCACAGCGCCTCTACGAGGACGGCCTGGTCGTCCAGACCACGCTCGACGCCGGACTGCAGCGAGCGGCGAACCGGGCGGTCGCGGAAGGCCTCAGGCGGCTCGACAAGCGCCACGGCTTCCGGCCGGCGGCGCGCAACGTTCTTGCCGCAGGCGGTCGCATCGACGAGTTCGAGCATGCCCGCTGGCGGCTGTCCATGGACGCCGGCGACATCGTGCCGGCGGTCGTGACGGGAGTCGACAGCAACGCCATCGGGGTACGTTTCGGCGCCTACACCGCGAGCATCGGACCGGACGGCTACGCGTGGACCCGCCGTTCGCCGCCGGCGCTGGTCAAGGCCGGCGACCTGATCGAGATCCGCATCGCGCAACTGGACCGCGAGAGCGGCGCTGCCGGCGTGACGCTCGAGCAGGAGCCGGAGACCGAAGCGTCGCTCATCGCCATCGACAACCGCAGCGGCCGGGTGCTCGCCATGGTGGGCGGCTACAGCTTCGACCGCAGCAAGTTCAACCGGGCCACACAGGCGTACCGGCAGCTCGGCTCGCTGTTCAAGGGCGTGCTGTTCGCGGCCGCCATCGACCAGGGCTACACGACCACGTCGATCGTGCAGGACGAGCCGGTCAGCTACGAGGTCGGTCCGAACCAGCCTCGGTACCGGCCGACCAACTACGACAACGAATACAAGGGACCGATCACGCTGCGGTACGCGCTCGAGCGCTCACGCAACGTCCCCTCTGTGTGGCTGATGAACGCGGTGGGGCCCGAGGTGGTCGTCGACTTCGCCCGCCGGCTCGGCTTCACCTCACCGATCCCGCCGTACCTGTCGGTCGCTCTGGGCGCGGCGGAAGCGACGCTGCAGGAGGTGACGAGCGCGTACTCCGCCTTCCCCAACGGCGGCGTGCGGATGGTGCCGTACCAGATCGAGCGGATCGTCGACCGCGAAGGCGCCGTGCTGGAGGAGAACCGGCCGGTCCCGCGCGACGCCATCCGCGCCGACACCGCCTACATCATGGTTTCACTGATGCGCGGCGTCGTCGAACGCGGCACCGGCAGGGGCGCGCGGCGCCTCGAGTGGCCGGTGGGCGGCAAGACGGGCACCATGGACGAGTACACCGACGCGTGGTTCGTCGGCTTCGACCCGGAGATTACCGTGGGCGTGTGGGTCGGCCACGATGAGAAGCGCACGCTGGGCCACGGCGAGGAAGGCGCCCGCGTCGCGCTGCCCATCTGGCGCGACTTCATGCAGGCGCACATCGATCAGCGGCGCGGGCAGTCGCCCGCCGGGTTCGTCCCGCCCTCGAATATCGTCTTCGCCTCGGTAGACCCGCAGACCGGCCGTGTCACCGAGCCGTGGACCCGCGGAGCGATTCAGGAAGCGTTCATCGCCGGGACCACGCCCGGCACGGCTTTCCGCTAGCGGCTGCCCGCCTCCCGGACGCGCGAGCCGGCCAGGATGTTCGTCATCCCGTAGTTCCCTTCGTGGCAGGCGTACTCGACGAGCTCGTACTGCTCGTCGTCCTTGTCGAAGCGGAACTGCACGGACCACGGGCGGGTCCAGATCTGCGGATCGTCGATGGTGAACGAGTACATCATCGCGGTCGGCCCGACGCGCTCGTAGCGCTCCGTCAGGACCATGTTCTCGGTCGATCCGCGATAGGACGACCGGCCGTTGAAGTTGGTGGTCGTGACGACCAGGGTGTCGCCTTCCCAGCGCCCCTGCGGCACGCCCAGCCACAGCTTGAGATCGTCCCCGGCCGCGGGCTGCGGCTCGGTCGGGATGATCCGCGTCTCGTGGATCATTTCCTTCGTGATCGCCACGTAGCCCGGCCCCTGCACGATCTGCAAGCCGTTGTTGTAGCCGATCGGGAACATCATCCCCGGCATCCCACGGGTGATGCAGCGCACGTAGGGGTTCAGGTCCTCGGGGCCGCCCGACGGCTGGGTGGCGTAGCGGCGCTGCGCGGCCATGACCCGCGCCGCGTATTCCTCCCCTTCCGGGGTCAGCGGCGGAATGCGGCCGTCCGGCGGATCGACGACCATCTGCACCTGCGTCGACACGGTCGCACCACCGAAGCCGAGCGCCGTGTCCCGCCACTCGCGATCGTAGCCCCAGATGCCGCCGAGCGTGCCGCCCTCCCGGCGCGCCACGGCCTCCTCGGGCGTCAACTCCTCGGATTCCACGCCCTCCGGGCGTTCCAGCGGAATGCCGTGCGACGCGTTGCTCGTCCAGACGCCCTGCAGGTCCGGCTCGCCCCACGAGGTGCGGGGCACGTCGTACGGCCCGAAGTCGGTTGAAGCCACGGGCGCGAGGTCGAGCGCCACGCCGGCGAAGCCCGCCTCGACAACCGCCAGCCGCACGTTGTCGGGCCCGATCACGAACGCCCGCTGCGCCTGCGTGCGCGCGTTCTGCGGCACGCCCGGCTCTTCCTGGAACCGCACGCCCGCCTGCCGCAGCGCAGGCGCCTCGGCGCCCAGATCGTCCACCATGAACGCGATGTGGTCGATCGCCCGCCCCTGGGTGCCGGTCGGCGTCGTGCCCTCGGGGTGCTGCATGGCCAGCAGCCAGACGTCGTCGAACAGCAGGCCGTCGAGCATGCCGCGCATGGAGGCCGGCTCGCCGCCCATCACGTCGCGGTAGAACGCCAGCGTCTCCTCGGGATCCGTCGCGCTCAGATGCACGTGGTGAAAGCCGAGATAGTCCTCGTCCTCGACCAGCTCGATCCGCGTGCCCCACGGATCGAAGATGAAGGCGATCTTGAACAGTCCGGGGATGTCGCGGATTATCGATCCGTCGTCGTTCCGCTGCAGCCGGACTCCGGCGCCGCCCACGCCGATGGCTTCGAGCTCCGCCATCTTGGCGTCGAGGTCCGCCACGGAAAAGCCGATATGGTTGACACCGGTGCCCTGGCTGCCGCCACTGGTCGGCTGGGGTACGAAGACCAGCTCCACGCCGTCGCAGTTGGCCGCGTCATCGCGGTCGGCGAGCGGTTGGCACCCCAGGTGCTCCGAGTACCACTCCACCCCCTTGGCGGGGCTGGACGTGGTCACGTGCACGTGGTGGAACTCGGCCGCGCCGGCGAGCGCAGGCGAGACCGCGAGCGCCGCCGCGGACAGCAGCACGCAGGCAAATCGGGTCCAGGTCATCGAAAGCTCCTTTGCGATCCGGTCGCCAACAGCAT
This sequence comes from Vicinamibacteria bacterium, assembly GCA_022820825.1. Taxonomy (GTDB): domain Bacteria; phylum Acidobacteriota; class Vicinamibacteria; order Vicinamibacterales; family UBA8438; genus JAAXGX01. The sequence continues at coordinate 35,716 of JAJEEU010000080.1, read as the reverse complement.
ACCACCCCGCGCGGCCGTGAAGGGCGGCCGTCAGGCTCCCCCACCATCGGCGGCGCCGGCCGCCTTCTGCATCAGGTAGTCCTTGATGAAGCCGTCGATGTCTCCGTCGAGCACCCGCTCGACGTTGCCCACCTCCAGCTTCGTCCGATGGTCCTTGACCATCTGGTACGGATGGAGAACATAGCTGCGAATCTGGCTGCCGAAGGCAATGTCCTTCTTTTCGCCGCCGATCTTCTCGAGCTGCTCCTGCTGTTCCTGCTGCTTGCGGTCGTACAGGCGCGCCCGCAGTACCTTCATGGCCGCGTCGCGGTTGCGGTGCTGCGAGCGCTCGTTCTGGCACGAGACGACGATACCCGTCGGCAGGTGCGTGATACGCACCGCCGAATCGGTGACGTTGACGTGCTGGCCGCCGGCGCCGCTCGACCGGTACGTGTCGATCCGCAGGTCCTTTTCGTCGATTTCCACCTCGATGTCGTCGGGCAGGTCGGGCCAGACGAATACCGACGCGAACGAGGTGTGCCGGCGCGAGGCCTGGTCGAACGGAGAGATGCGCACCAGCCGGTGCACCCCGGCCTCCGCGAGGAGCAGACCGTACGCGTAGTCGCCCGTGACCGTGATGGTCGCGCTCTTGATGCCCGCCTCGTCGCCGGGCTGATAGTCGATGATCTCGCGCGCGAAACCCCGGCGCTCCGTCCACCGGAGATACACGCGCAGGAGCATCTCCGCCCAGTCCTGCGATTCGGTGCCGCCGGCGCCGGGATGCACGGAGAGGATGGCGTCGGAGTGGTCGTGCGGCCCGCCGAGCATCTTCTTGACCTCGGCCGCCTCCACCTCCACGGCCAGCTCGTCGAGCCCGCGGGTCAGATCGTCGATGACCGGCTCGCCCTGGCCGGCCCATTCCACCAGGATCTCCAGGTCGTCGCCGCGCCGCTGCAGCGATTGCGACAGCTCGCGATCCTCCTCCAGGCGGCGGCGGCGGCGGAGCACGGCCTGCGCCTGCTCCGCGTCGTTCCAGAAGTCGGGCGCGGCGGCGCGCTTCTCCAACCGCGCTATTTCTTCGGCGGGACTGGCCGCGTCAAAGATAGCTCCGCAAGTCGGCCGACCGCTTGACGAGATCCTGATACCGCCGAACCTGTTCTTCCAGTGCGATGTCCATGCCGTTCTCCAGATTCACGCGCGGCGCCTGAAGCTGCCCCACAGGGCAAGCGCCGTGATCACCACGCAGGCGTACGCCAGGACGTCACCCGTCCGGCTGTACACGGTGCGCACGTCGAGCAGGCGCACGTCCGCGGCCAGCACGCGCCGCTCGAACAACGGCGTGCTGGCGACCACCCGCCCGTACGGATCGACGACGCCGCTGATCCCGGTGTTCGCCGCCCGCACCAGGTAGCGGCCCAGCTCTATGGCGCGCATCGTCGCCTGCTGGAAATGCTGGTGGGGCGCTGCCGTCCGTCCGTACCACGCGTCGTTCGTGAGGGTCGTCAGCAGGCGGCTGCCCTGCGTCACGAAGCCGCGCACCAGATCAGGATAGATGATCTCGTAGCAGATGGCCGCCCCGACCGGTACGCCGCCCATGCTCAACGTCCGCGGGCCCGGCCCGGGCGAAAAGTCGCCGACCGACTCCACCAGGGGCGAGACGAAGAACAGCAGGCGGCGCAGCGGCACGTACTCGCCGAACGGCACGAGGTGCTGCTTGGCGTAGATGCCGGCCGTCGCGCCCGCGGCGTCCACCATCACCGCCGCGTTGTAGTGGCGCGGCGCGCCGTCGTACCGCGTGTGGCTGGTGCCGAGCAGCAGGTGGACGCCTGTGTCGCGCACCACCTGCCGCACGGCGTCGGCCCGCACCGGATCGTTCTGGAACGCGAACGGCGTCGCGGCCTCGGGCCAGACCACGAGGCCCGCGCCCTCCGCCGCGGCCTCCCGCGTCATGCCGATGTACGCGGCGACGATGTCTTCGCGCAACGCCGGATTCCACTTGTCGTGCTGGGCGATGTTCCCCTGCACGGCCGCCACGCGCAGCGGCGCGCCGGCCGACCTGAGCGTGTCGGCATGCAGCCGCCACGCGCCGAACCCGAGCGCGGCCAGCACGATGGCCGCCGTGGCCGCGACGGCGCGGATGCGCCGCGTGCCGGGCGTCTCGACGGCAAACGCCAGGGTCGCGTTGACCAGCGCCACCAGCGCCGACAGGCCGAGCACCCCCGCCAGACTGGCCGCCTGCGCGACCGGCAGCACCGGCGTCTGGCTGTAGCCCAGGAGCACCCAGGGAAATCCCGTGAACAGGTGGATCCGTCCCAGCTCGCTCGTTACCCACAGGGCCGGGGCCGCGTGCAGCGCCGCCGCGCCGTGCCGGCGGGCGACCATTGCCAGCGCCGCGCCGAACGCTGCCGGAAACATCGCCAGGACGGCCACCAGCAGCAGGTGAACGCTCCAGGCGAGCGGCGGCGGCAAGCCGCCGTATTCCTCCATGACGCGCGGGATCCAGTAGATGGTTCCCGCGAAGAACACGGCGCCGGCGACCAGCCCGTACGTGAATCCCCTCGCGACCGAGCGGGCGCGCACCACCGACAGCAGCAGGGGAACGAGCGCGACCCACGCCCATGCGGGGTGTCCGACGCTGGGAAAGCCGAGCACCAGCAGCACGCCGGATGCTGCAGGCAACGTCAGGTCCAGCAGGCTGCCGGCGGCCATTGCGCGGGGAATACCCTAGCGGGTGATCCAGGGCGTCAACTGCTCTTCCTGCTCCAGCCGCTGCCGGACGCGCTCCGCCTCGTCGTGATCGGCATACTTGCCAACCCGCACGCGGTACACCGCCACCGGTCCGTCCGGTCCGGGCTCCACGACATGGGCCGGAAACCCCTTTGCCAGCAGCCGGCCGGCGAGCTCCGCAGCCGCGTCGGCGCTCCGCAGCGCGGCCACCTGCACCGTATAGGGCTCGCCCGCGGGCGGCGGCGCGACGGCTGTCGGCTCGCCCGCCGCAACGCTGCCGGCGGCGGCTGCCGCTGCAGGGTCTCCCGGCTCTTCCGGCGGCTGCTCGATCTCCTCCGGCGCCGTCTCCGCGGGCGGAACGGCAGCCGGCCCCGGATCGGGCGTGGGTTCCGGCGAGCCGCGCGCGTACAGGGGCAGACCGCGCAGCTTCTCCTCCGGCGGCCCATCGCTGCCGAGGCGATGGGGATAGGTCACTTCATCCAGCGCGCCCGCGGTCGGCTCCTCTTCCGGCTCCCCGAGCAGCACCAGACGCGGCGGGTCCGCCGGAGCGTCCGGCGACGACGCCGCCGGCCCGCCGACCGCCCCTCCCGCGGCGTTCGGGGCATCGCGTCCGACGACAACGCCCATCGCGAACGCGAAGATGGATACGACGGCCACCAGCATGCAGGCGAATACGAGCTGCTTCGCACCGAATGCCGGCTTCTTCAGGACTGGTGACGCCATCACGCCCCGTCGTCAGGCCGCCGCGGAGGCCGCAGGCTCAGGAAGAATCGTCCTGTTTGCCGACAAAGGAACGGAGAATGTCGACCGGCAGCGGAAACACGAGCGTCGAGTTCTTTTCTCCCGCAATCTCGGTCGCCGTCTGCAGGTAGCGGAGCGTCACGGCCAGCGGCTCCTGGCCGATCACGCCCGCGGCTTGAGCGAGCTTCTCGGACGCGATGAACTCGCCCTCGGCGTGGATGATCTTAGCACGCTTCTCGCGCTCCGCCTCCGCCTGGCGCGCCATCGCGCGCTGCATGTCCGGCGGCAGATCGACGTGCTTGACCTCGACGGCGGATACCTTCACGCCCCATGGATCCGTCTGCGTGTCGAGGATCTGCTGCAGCTCCTTGTTCAGCGATTCGCGTTCCGACAGCAGGCCGTCGAGCTCCACCTGCCCCAGCACGCTGCGCAGCGTCGTCTGGGCCAGTTGCGACGTGGCGTAGTGGAAGTTCTCGACTTCGACGATCGCGCGCTGCGGATCCATTACGCGGAAGTAGACCACCGCGTTGACCTTGACCGACACGTTGTCCTTCGTGATGACGTCCTGCGGCGGCACGTCCATGACGATGGTGCGCAGGCTGACCCGCACGATGCGGTCGATCGGCGCGAACACCAGAATGACGCCCGGGCCCTTCGGCTTCGGGTACAGCTTGCCGAGCCGGAAGATGACTCCTCGCTCGTACTCGTTCAGGATCTTGATGGAGCTGGCGATATACAACAGCACGATCACGCCGAACATCAGGAGCGGACTCACATTCATGTACTTGGTCCTCCAGGGGTCTGTTCCGTTTGCCGCTTCACGACGAGCCGCATTCCCTCGACCGCCACGACCCGTACCGGCTCGTCGGCGCCGATCTCCTCGTCCGACGTGGCCGACCAGAGCTCGCCGTGCGTCAGCACGGTGCCCGCCCCGCCGGCGGGGATCGGCTCCGTGGTTCGCCCCGGCTGCTCGAGCATGCCGCTGCGGCCGGTCACCGGCCTGGTGAGCTGCGACCGCACGCCGAGACGCGTCAGCAACATGACGATCAGCCCGAGCGCCAGCATCGAGGGCAGGATGAACGGCCAGCCGAGCTGCAGCTCCGGAGCGGGCGAATCGACGACCATCAGCGCGCCCAGCACCATCGCCACGAGGCCGCCGGTCGCCAGCAGGCCGTAGGTGGCGGTGAGCATCTCCGCCACGAGCAGCGCCAGCCCGAACAAGATGAGCAACAACCCGACATAGTTGATCGGCAGGATCTGGAAGGCGAAGAACGCCAGCAGCAGGCACAGGCCGCCGACGATGCCCGGCAGTATGGCGCCGGGATTCCACAGCTCGATGGTGAGTCCGAGCGTGCCGAGGCTGAACAGCAGCACCGCCACCTGGGGATGCGCTACCGCGCTGAGCAACCGCTGGCGCCAGTTCATCTCGACCTGCTCGATGCGGGCGCCGGCGGTGCGGAGCGTTACGGTATCGCCGTCCCAGCGCCTGACTTCGCGCCCGTCGAGCTGGTCGATCAACGCGTCGAGGTCGGCGGCCACGAGATCGATCAGCGGCGGCTCCGCCTCGAGGGCCTCACGCTCCGTGAACGACTGGCTGTCGGTGACCGCCTTCTCCGCCAGCTCCACGTTGCGCTCGCGCTGGCTGGCCAGCGACCGGGCGTAGGCGGCCACGTCGGAGGCCGCCTTTTCGGCAGCCGTCTCGTCCATTGCCTGCCCGCTGCCCGAGACCGGGTGCGCGGCGCCGATGTGCGTTCCCGGCGCCATGGCCGCGATGTCGGCGGCAATCGTAATCAGGAAGCCGGCCGACGCGGCCCGCGTGCCGCTCGGCCCGACGTACACGACGACCGGCGTCTCGGACTCGATGATGCTCGTGTTGATGTCGCGGGTGGAGTCGACGAGCCCGCCCGGTGTGCGCAGAACCAGGACCACCAGCCCGGCATCCTCGTCGTCGGCGCGGCTGATGGTCTGGGCGATGAACTCCGCCGACACCGGATGAATCAGCGCGTCGATCTCCGCCGCGACCACCACCGGCCGGCCGGCGCCCTGCGCGGCAGCCGTCAGCAGCGGACCGGCAACGGTCAACAGCGGACCGGCCGCCGCCACCGCCAGCCAGGCGGTGGCCAGCCGGACGCGGCGGCGGCGGACGGGATGCCTCAACATTGCTGTAACGAGCCCACGTCAAAGGTATCGGAGCGCCATCGGGGTGTCAACGGACGGCACTAGCAGGTAGTGTCTCACTTTGAAACTGCGGGCTGACGCTTCTTGTACGGCCCGCGTGGTCCCGGCTTTGGCTCACGCGCCTCTACCAGCCCGACGATCCAGTCCACGTCCCGCAGGGTGTTGCTCAGGCCCGCTTCCATCGCCGGTGTGACGCGCAGCGTCTTGTGGATGCGACAGAAGTTGTACCAGACGAAGTAGATCGACAGCATGGCGAAGTGGTTGGCTAGCCGCTTCGAGAAGGCGTTGGTCAGCCGGGTGAACCGACGCATGCTCATCCTCATGCTCAAATTGTGGCGCTCGACGTACGACGTGCTGATGTGCGCAGCGGCAGGATCGCCGGTGATCGGTTTCGCAACAGCCCCGATGCACTTCGCTGGGCTGTACCGCTTCTCGCCTTCCGGCTCGGAGCCGTAGAGCTTGATGAGCTGGCTGTAGTCCACGTCCGCACCGAACGCATCTTCAACGGCGCTCAGGTAGGACGAGAGGCCGTCCGTGGTGAGTTGCACGCGGCCGTGCGGGCGCTCGGCCAGGTCCATCAGGAACGTGTAGGCGGTGCCGATGTCGCGCGGCCCGACGTACCACGAGATGATGAGCTTGCTGTCGGCGTCCAGCGCAGTCCAAGTCCAGGTATCGCCAGCACCTGTGGGAGCCTTCTTGGCTTTCTCGACGTTCGCCTGCTTTGCGTAGGTGAACGACCAGATCTCGTCGGCCTGCACGCGCTTCGCCCGCACGTCGCGGACCGTCTCATCGTGGTACTCGGCGCAGGCCGCGCCAGCGTCCATCAGGAGCTTGGTGACGGTGTTGATCGACGCGCCGGTGATGCGGGAAATCGCCCGCATCGACATGCCCTCAAGCAGGAGCGTGAGGATTTGCGCGCGCTTGGCAGGGCCTAACTTGTTCAGACACAGAAGGATACCGAAATACTCTTCTGTTGTCAAGCATGGTTTCTATTTGAAATCTAATTAATGGTGGGCTGCTCTCCGGGTTCAGTAGATCCGGGAGGCGCTTGAAAGTCAGGGTGATAAAAAAAGTGGATGGGCACACCAAACTTACGCGCCAAGTAGTGAATCTGACGCCTTGGTAGCCGCTCAGGGAATCTCCCAGAAACGACTGTTTCACCCTGGGATATTCGCAGATTCCGAAAGCGCGTATCGTCGTCGCCGGGTGGTTCCTCCTCGACGATCTGACACTCGTGTCGGCCTAGCGCCCTCGTGACATCATCTATCGGTACACTGCCGTTCGTAGCCATTAGGCATATTCCATCGACTCTCCAGCGTATGCGATGCCGTGGAACGGAAATGCACCAAGTAGCGCCTCATCGCTGAATATGTCCTGCTTCTTCTTCACCAGCAACGGCGACGGTCCGGTCGCCGGTGACGCCTGCAACAGGCGCATCCACACCTCAGGTGGAGCCGGAACGAGTAACTTCTCGATGGTCCCGAACATCCCCACATGATCCCGAACCGTCATGGCCAGCCCAACCTCAAAGTTGTGCTTCGCCTCATCTTCCGTGTAACCGGACGCCACGTAGTCAATCTCGTAGCCCTGGGCGAACCACAGCCCATCCTCCTGGCCCACGCAGACGTGAAGATTCCAGAATTCAACAACGACCGTGCCATCCTCCTCTTGGCGCTGCACAGCCACAGCCTCACTTCTGTTCTTCTTCAAAAAGTCCTTCATAGCCATTTCGTCCTCCGAACGCGGATCTTCGCGCGTCTAAACGACTCGGCTGCTGACTACCGTGGGGCTCTCCCTATCCCCACCTCGCCTCAGCCGCCGCGCGTGCGATCTCTGACCGTCGCTTGGGAGACAGCCGCTGCGCTCGCTTGCGTCCTCCTGCTTGACCTCCGGCAGCCCGCGCCGGTGCGGTCGGTTTGGTGTCCTCGGAAAGTTCGCCTGTCGCTATCCGAGCAACGTTCACGGCACAGCCGATCACGTCGCCCGGCCTACGTTGCCCTTCCGGGCCGGTAGGCATGCTGTCTCCTCTCCCCCTTGCGCGCCATGCGTACACACGTCACGCGGTGCGCAAGCATATACCATATATAACACCATCTAGAGACATCTAGGGACATCTAGAGACATCTAGAGACATCTAAGGAACTCGCATGCCCTCTCGGATCGTCGTCGGAGCCTTGGTGCTCATGGTGGTTATCGCCGCGCTGGTGTCCGCTGTCATTGCGTCCCTCATGATGCCTACCGCGTCCGCCGCCAGGGATCCTTCTGGCGGTTCGCGGCCACAGTGGGTGGCCCTACACTTCGGCGACCAGAGCATCATCACCAGAACAGACGACATTTCGTTCGTCAGTCGGCAGGACAGTCTATGGGTGGCGATCATCAACCCGCCCGGCACGGAACGACCGCAAAGGTTCCTGCTTACTGCTGACACTGCAGACGAGCTGTGCGAAATGCTTGGGTGCTGGTCACCATCTCGGTGAGCAATATCAAAATTCAAACTGAGACACTACCCACTAGCAGCCGTCTTGCTGCGCGGCCAAACAGCGAGACCTCCTGCGGCCACCGCACCGGACGGCGGAGAATCTGCTAGCATCCTCGTGCAACACCGTGCCAACACCCGCCGCAGGTGCGGAGCGCACCCCCGAGCAGGACGATCGAACGCGGAAACCAACGGCGGCGATTCTCGCTGGCGGCCGGGCGCGCCGCTTCGGCGGGCGTCCGAAAGCGCTTCTCCCTCTGGGTGATCGGCGCATCATCGATCGCCAGATCGGGGTGCTCGGAACGGTAACCGACCGCGTGGTCGTCGTCGCCGCCGACCGGGAGCGCTACGCCGCCCTGGGCATTCCGATCTGGGAAGATCTGGTTCCGGACGCGGGGCCGCTGGGCGGCATCTACACGGCGCTGGTCCGGGCGGCGTCGCGCACGCTGGTGGTCGCGGGGGACATGCCGTTCCTGACGCCGGCCTTCATGCGCCATCTCGATCGGGCGGGCCGCGACGCCGACGTGGCGGTAGCCCGCACGGCGGACGGACGCCACCCGCTGTGCGCTTCGTACGACACCGCGTGCGCCGGCGTGATCCGGCAGAGCCTGGAGCGCGGCGCCTTGGCGGTAGGCGATCTGCTGGCGAAGGTGCGCTTGCGCGAGATCGGACCGGACGAGCTGCGGCCGTTCGATCCGGACGGGACGCTGTTCTTCAACATCAACACACCGGAGGACTACGCGCGGGGCCAGCAACTGGCGGCGCGCCGGTCACCATGATCCTGCAGTTGCACGCGGCGCTTCGCGAGCGGATTCGGACGCGGCTGGTCGAGCTGTACGGCCTCGACGCGGCCGGCGTGCCCGACATCGCCATCCAGTACCCGCCGAACCGCGACCTGGGCGACCTCGCCGTCACCGTGGCGTTCGAGCTGGCGCGCATCCTGCGCAAGGCGCCGCGCGTCATCGCGCAGGAGCTGGCGGATGCGCTGGGCCCGCTCGACGGCGTGGCGCGGGCCGCGGCAACGCCCGCCGGCTACCTGAACATCCACCTCGACCGCGCGGCGCACCTGCGGCGCGTGCTCGGTGGCCCGCGCGCGGCGCCCCCCGGCGGCGACTCCGAAAAGACGATCGTCGAGCACACCGCCATCAATCCGAACAAGGCGGCGCACATCGGTCACCTGCGGAACGCGGCGCTCGGCGATACGCTGGTCCGCCTGCTGCGCTTCCGGGACTGTCCGGTGGAGACCCAGAACTACATCGACGACACCGGCGTGCAGGTGGCCGACATCATCGTCGGCTTCCAGCAGCTCGAAGACCGGACGCCGGAACAGATTCGCGAGCTCGCCGGACAACCGCGGTTCGACTACTACTGCTGGGACCTGTACGCGCGCGTCACCGCCTGGTACGAGGCCGACAACGGCCGTCTGGCCGCGCGCGCCCGCATGCTGCGCGACCTGGAGCACGGCGGCAACGCCAACGCCGCAACGGCCCGCTTCGTCGCCGATCGCATCGTCCGGCTCCACCTGGCCACGATGGACCGCCTCAACGTCGAATACGACCTGCTGAGCTGGGAAGGCGACATCCTGCGGCTCGACTTCTGGGCCACGGCCTTCGACGTGCTGAAAGCCGCCGGCGCCGTCACGTACCAGCCCGACGGACCACAGGCCGGCTGCTGGGTCATGCCGATCGACCCCGAGGCCGGCGCCGACGCGGCCGGTGACGCCGAGGCGCGGTGGAAGGTCATCGTGCGCTCCGACGGCACGGTCACGTACGTCGGCAAGGACATCGCCTACCAGCTCTGGAAGTTCGGCCTGCTCGACAAGGATTTCCAGTACGGTCCGCACGGCAGCCAGCGCTCCGGGCGCCCGCTGTGGACTACCCGGCAGGATGCGCCGGACGACCCCGGCGAGATCCCGCCCGCGCCCCGGTTCGGCCACGCGCGCGCGGTCTACAACGTCATCGACACGCGCCAGTCCTATCTCCAGCAACTGCTCAAGCAGTCGCTGGCGGCCATCGGCCACGCGACGGAGGCGGAGCGCTCCTTTCACTACTCGTACGAGATGGTCGCGCTCTCGCACGCGACGGCGCGGGCGCTCGGCTACGACACCAGCGCCGAGAGCGACCGTCCGTTCGTGGAGGTGTCGGGACGCCGCGGCCAGGGCGTGAAGGCGGACGATCTCCTGGACCGTATGGTCGCGGCGGCGCGCGCCGAGGTGCGCGCGCGCAACGCGGAGCTGCCGGCTGAAGCCGCGGATCGGACGGCCGCCATGATTGCGACGGCCGCCGTGCGCTACTTCATGGTCAAGTACACGCGGAACAAGGTGATCGCGTTCGACATCGACGAAGCCCTCAGCTTCGAGGGCGAGAGCGGTCCCTACCTGCAGTACGCGGCCGTGCGCGCCGGAAACATCCTCGGCAAGCTGCAGGCGCGCGACGGCACCGATGAAGCGGCGATAACCGCCGCGCTGGAAGCCCTGCCCGCCGAAGCGCTCGCGGAGGCGGGCGGATCGGACCTCTGGGCGCTCGTGCTCGAGGCGTCGCGTCTGGACGAGATCGCCGAGCAGGCGGTGCGCACGCTGGAGCTGTCGGTGCTGGCGAAGTACGCCTTCGGCCTGGCGCAGGCGTTCAACACCTTCTATCACCGCTATCCGGTGATTGCGGAGGAGCGGCGCGACGTCCGGCTGTGGCGTGCGGCGGCCGTCGTCCATGTGCGCCGCCAGTTGACCCGCGCGCTGGAGCTGATGGGATGCGAGGTGCCGGCCCGCATGTAGGCGCGACTTCCCTGGCGGGCCGGCGGCGTACGCCGCTAGTCGAAGGCGATGCGGGGCAGGTCGAGCTCCTCGCGCAGCAGCCGGTCGGCGGCCGCCTCCACCGCCTTCCGGAGCTCGGCCGGCGGCATGCGCTCCCTGAAGCCGGCCAGCTCCCGCTCGGCGTCCGCGCGCAGGCGGTCCCGCAGGGATTCATCCGCGCCGGTGCGCGCTGCGGCCAGCAGCTCGCGGTCCGCCCCTTCCAGGCGCGCAAGCAGCCGCTCGCGCCGGTCGCCGCGGGCCGTTCTGGCCGCCGCGCGGGCGGCGTCGAGCTCGGCGGCGAGGCGCCCCGCCAGATCACGCAGAGCCTCCGGATGGGCGCGTTTCGCGCGCATCGCGGTGAGCCCCAGGACGACGCGTTCCAGATGCGCCGGCAACGACGGGCCGCGCGGAGTCCGGCGCTGCGTGTCCGTGTCCGTCTCCTCGCCGCGGCGGGCCACTCCCACGGCGCGACGCCACTCGTCGAACAGCTCCTGCACATCGGCCTCGCAGAACTCTATGCGCACCGGCCGGCGGCGGGACGGCGACGACGCACGGCGTTCCACCGTACGGTCTATCGCCCGGTACACGACGCTCAGCGGAATCTGCCGGGCCTGCCATGCGCAGACCAGCTCGAACGCCGGACCGACGATGCGGATGAGGTGGCCGCCGTTCTGCCGGCAGAGGTACGACTCGACGTCGCGGCAATAGGCGCCGGGATTCATCGGTCGCGGCCGTCGGCGGCCGCGTCCCGTGCGCCGCGCGCAGGTCCCGCCGAGTTGCGTTCCCACACGAGCTGCAGGCCGGTCAGCGTGAGGTCCAGGTCCACCTTGTCGATGACGGCCGTTTCCGCGGCGATGGCGCCGGCCAGACCGCCGGTAGCGACGCAGACCGCTTCGCCCTCGTCACGCAACTCGTCGCGCAACCGCCCGACGATGCCCTCGACCATCGCCACGTGGCCGAAGAACAGGCCCGCCTGCATGGATGCCACGGTCGTGCGGCCGATCAGCGCGGGCGGCCGGCTGACCTCGACCCGCGGCAGGCGCGCCGCACGCTGGAACAGTGCATCGGCCGAGATGTCCACGCCGGGGCAGATGACGCCGCCCAGATAGCCGTGGCGCGGCGATAGCGCGTCGAACGTCGTGGCGGTGCCGAAGTCGACGACGATCACGGGCCGCGTCGGCGCGCCGTACAGCGCGCGGGCGGCGACGCCGTTCACGAGCCGGTCGGCGCCGACGTCTTCGGGATTGTCGTAGCGTACGGGCAACCCGGCGTTGCCTGCGTCCACGTGCAACGCCTCGCGTCCGAGCCCCTGCTCCACCATTTCGGCCACGGTACGCGTGAGCGCCGGGACAACCGACGACAGGACGACGCCGTCGATGCGGTCGATCGCCACCTGCCGGCCTGCCAGCAACTGGCTCACGACGACCCACAGCTCGTCCGCGGTGCGGTCGGGCCAGGTCGCCAGGCGCAGGCTGACCGCCAGCTTGCGGTCCGTGAAGATGCCGAAGACGATGTTGGTATTGCCGATGTCGATGGCCAACAGCATTGTTTCCTCTAGTCTTCAGGCGCCGTGCTCACGGGGGCCGTCACCCAGGTCACTTCGCCGGCGACGATGCGTTCCAGTCGCTCTCCGCGGCGGACCAGCAGCGCGCCGTCGCTGTCGATGCCGGCGGTCACGCCGGACAACCGCGCGTCCGCGACGCACCATTCGACCGCCGCGCCGACGCTGCCCGGCGCCAGCGCGCGCCAGCGTTCGAGCATCCGCGCCGCGCCGCCGCCGACCAGCAGCTGCCGCCAGCGGGCCAGCGCGGCCAGCAGCTCGACCAGCACGGTCCCGCGATCGACCGGGCCTCCCAGCGCGGCGGCCAGGGACGCGGCGCGCGGCGCGATCTCCGGGGGAAAGTCAACGGCGGCGACGTTGATCCCGATACCGACGATGACGGCATCGGCGGCGGCGTCCAGGCGCGACGCCTCCGCGAGGATGCCGCCGACCTTGGCGGCGCCGGCGTGCGCCGGCAGCACCACGTCGTTCGGCCACTTTATCTCCACCGGCAGGCCTGTCGCGGCGCGCACGCCCTCCGCGGCAGCCACGCCGGCCGCCAGGGTGACCACCGCCGTGTCGATGCCCCTCAAAACCACGGAGCAGTACAGGCCCGCGTCCGGGGCCGAAAACCAGCGGCGCCCCTGCCGCCCGCGTCCCACCGTCTGCGCGCCCGCGACCACGGTCGTCCCGTCGGCGGCGCCCGCGGCGGCAAGCTCCCGCGCCAGGTCGTTCGTCGACGACACGACCGGGCGGTAGACGACGCGCCCGGGCCACGCATCGAGGCGGCCCGCCGCGGCGCCCAATGCCCGTGCGATGTCGGCGGGCAGCGGTTGCGGCTGCAACATTACTGCGAGGATACCGCCTTGCCGGCAGGTAGCGGCTGCAGGTCGAAGGCGCAATCGATCGCCGGGGCCGAGTGCGTCAGGGCGCCCACCGAGATGTACGTCACGCCCGTCGCGGCCAGCTCGGCGGCCCGCTCGAGCGTCACGCCGCCCGACGCCTCGGTGCGAGCCCGGCCGGCGATGCGCGCGACGGCCGTTCCCACCTGCGGCGCCGGCAGGTTGTCGAGGAGGATGATGTCGGCGCCGGCCGCCAGCGCCGCCTCGGCCTCGTCCAGGCTGCCGGCCTCCACCTCGATCGGGAAGCCGCTGCCCGCGGACCGGGCGCGCCGCACCGCGGCGGCCAGCGACCCCGCCACCTGGACGTGATTGTCCTTGATCAACATGCCGTCGTCGAGCGCCGCCCTGTGGTTGGTCCCGCCGCCGGCGCGCACGGCGTACTTTTCCAGGGCGCGCAGCGTGGGGGTTGTCTTGCGGGTGTCGAGCACGACCGACCGGCCGGCGACCGCGTCCACGTACCGCCGCGTCAACGTCGCGATACCCGACAGGCGCTGCAGGAAATTGAGCGCCGTCCGCTCCGCCGCCAGCAGCGCCGGCGCCGCGCCGCTGATGCGTGCGATCGTCTCGCCCGCCGTGCAGCGTTCACCGTCGTGCCGCAACCGCGCGATCTCCGCCTCGGGGTCGAGCTGCCGGAACGCCTCGACCGCCACGTCGATTCCCGCCAGCACGCACGCCGACCTCACGATCAACTCGCCGGCGGCGCGTTGCCCTGCGGGGATGGTCGCGGCGGTCGTCACGTCGCCGCTGCGCACGTCCTCGGCAAGCGCGCGGCGGACGAGCTCCCGGTAGCACGCTGGCTCCAGAGGTTCGGGCGCGCCGCCCCTCACGCGCCGAGCTCCTGGAGGATCTGCTCCAGCTTCGCCTGCTGGCGCGCCGCGTCCTCCGCCTGGAGGCGCGCCTCGCGCACTACCGCCGGATCCGCCTTCTCGAGGAACGCCCGGTTCGCGAGGCGCGCCTCCAGCGCCGTACGCTGCCGCCCGAGCTTCGCCAGCTCGCGACCGACCCGCTCGGCTTCACGCGCGCGGTCGACGACACCCGCCAGCGGCACGTGCAACTGGAAGTCGCGCACCAGGCGCCGCACCGTATCGGCTGCGCGGGGCACCTCCGCGGCGCATTCGACAGCGTCCAATCCCGCCAGCCGCCGGATGTCCTCCCCACAGCGCTCCAGCAGGTCGCGCACATCCTCTCCGCCGCCCTCCACCACCACGGAGATCCGCCGCGACGGGGGTACGCCCCATTCCGAGCGCACGGTCCGGACGGCCGTGACGATCTCCTGCAGCAGCGCCATGTCGGCAACCGCCGAATCGGCGCGCCAACCCTCCACGGGCGCCGGAAACGGCGCCAGCGTGATCGTGCGCCCGCGGCCGTCCGCCGTGCGGCCGTCGCCGCCCGACGGCGGCAGCGCCTGCCAGATCTCCTCGGTGACGAACGGCATGAACGGGTGCAGCATGCGCAGGATGCGGTCGTGCACCTCGAGCAACACCGCCACGGCGTCGGAGCCGGCCGTTCCGGCGGCCTGCAGCCGCGGCTTGACGAGCTCGATGTACCAGTCGGCGTACTCGTGCCAGCAGAAGTGGTACAGCGTGTCGGCCGCCACGTCGAAACGGAACTCCTCCAGGGACGCCTGCACCTGCCGGCTCACGTCGCTGGCGCGATGCAGAATCCAGCGGTGAACCAGGTCGAGCCCGGCGGCGTCCCGGACAGCGGGGCGCTCTGCCATACCGTCCGGCAGGTTCATCAACACGAACCGCGAGGCGTTCCAGATCTTGTTGACGAACTGCCGGTACCCGCGCAGCCGGCCCTCCGACAGCGAGATGTCCATGCCGGGCGACGCCAGCGCGGCGAGCGTGAAGCGGAAGGCGTCGGCGCCGATCTCGCCGATCAGCTCCAGGGGATCGACCACGTTCCCCTTGGACTTGCTCATCTTGCGGCCGTGCGCGTCGCGCACGAGCGACGTGATGTACACCTGCCGGAACGGCACGTCGCCGGCGAACTTGACGCCCAGCATCATCATGCGCGCGACCCAGAAGAAGATGATGTCGTGCGCGGTGATCAGCAGGCTGGTCGGGTAGTAGCGGGCCAGGTCGGCCGTCGCCGCGGGCCATCCCATGGTGCTGAACGGCCACAGCCCCGAGCTGAACCACGTGTCGAGCACGTCCGTGTCCTGCCGCACCGCACCCCCGCAGGCGCAGGCCGACGGGGCCTCTTCGGTGACGGTGACCCGGCCGCAGGCGTCGCAGTGCCAGGCCGGAATGCGGTGCCCCCACCACAACTGGCGCGAGATGCACCAGTCGTGGATGCCGGTCATCCACTCCTCGTAGGTCCGCGTCCAGTTGGCCGGCACGAACGTCGTGCGGTCCTCGCGGACCGCGTCGATGGCGCGCTCCGCCAGCGGCTTGATGCGCACGAACCACTGCGTCGACAGCAGCGGCTCGACCACCGTTCCGCAGCGCTGGCAGTGCCCCACCGCATGGACGTGGTCGGTAACGCCCGCCAGCAGGCCCTGCGCGTCGAGCTCCGCGACGAGCGCCTCGCGCGCCTCCATGCGGTCACGTCCCGCGTACGGTCCGGCTTCGGCCGTCATCCGGCCGTCCTCGCCGATCACCGATACCTGCGGCAGGTCGTGGCGCTGACCCATCTCGAAGTCGTTGGGGTCGTGGGCCGGGGTCACCTTCACGGCGCCCGTTCCGAACGACGGGTCGACGAACTCGTCAGCGATCACCGGCAGCTCCCGCTTCAGGACCGGCAGCACGACGGTGCGTCCCACGAGGTCGCGGTAGCGCTCGTCTTCCGGATGCACGGCGACCGCAGTGTCGCCCAGCATCGTCTCCACGCGGGTCGTCGCGACCGTGACGCTGCCGCCGCCGCCCGCGATCGGATAGCGCAGGTGGTGCAGATGACCCTTGACGTCCTGGTGCACCACTTCCAGGTCCGACAGCGCCGTCCGGCAGCGCGGGCACCAGCTCACGAGGTAGGTGCCGCGGTAGATCAGGCCGTCTTCATGCAGCGCCACGAACACGCGGCGGACGGCGCGCGACAGGTTCTCGTCCAGCGTGAAGCGCTCGCGCGTCCAGTCGACCGACGAGCCGAGCTTGCGCATCTGGCTGGTGATGGTGCCGTGGCTCTGCTCCACCCACTTCCAGACGCGCGCCTCGAACGCCTCGCGGCCCAGGTCGTGCCGCGACACCCCCTCCGCCGCGAGCTGCTTCTCGACGACGTTCTGCGTCGCGATGCCGGCGTGGTCCGTGCCGGGCAGCCACAGCACGTCGTACCCGTGCATGCGCTTCCAGCGCGCCACGATGTCGGGCAGCGTCTGGTTGAGAGCGTGACCGATGTGGAGCCAGCCCGTGACGTTCGGCGGCGGGAGCACCATGCTGAACGGCGGGCGGCCGGAAGCGGGGTCGGCGCGGAAGGCGCCCACCTCTTCCCAGTACGCGTACCACTTGGGATCGACCCGGGCGTGCTCGAAGACCTTCGTCAATTCAGGCATGCGGGAAAGCTTGCGGCGGCGGATGCCCATGGCGGGCAGGCCGCGTTCGAGCGGATTGTTGTCAGGTGGCGGCGGACGCGCCGCGCTGGACGCGGCTCTCGATGAACCGGCTGATCGCCTGCATCGGCGTGCCGGGCTGGAACACGCCGCTGATGCCGAGCGCCTCCAGTTGCGGCACGTCGGCATCCGGGATGATGCCCCCGACCACGACCAGCACGTCGCCGAGCCCCTTCTCCCGCAGCAGGCTCACCAGCCGCGGGCAGATGTGGTTGTGCGCGCCCGAAAGAATCGAAAGACCAATGACGTCGGCATCCTCCTGCAGCGCCACCTCGACGATCTGCTCCGGTGTCTGCCGCAGTCCGGTGTAGATGACCTCCATCCCGGCGTCGCGCAGCGCGCGGGCGATCACCTTGGCGCCGCGGTCGTGACCGTCGAGGCCCGGCTTGGCGATGACGACTCGAATGGGACGCGCCATGCCCGCTAGACCCCCGGGGTCTCCTCGTACTCGCCCCAGACGTCGCGCAGGGCGTCGCACATCTCGCCCACGGTGGCATAGGCGCGCACGGCATCCAGAATGAACGGCATGAGGTTTGCGGACCCTTCGGCGGCGCGCCGCAGCGCGTCGAGCGTCCGCTGCGCGGCCGCGGCGTCACGCCGCTTCCGCAACCCGGCGACGCGCGCGACCTGGTCCCGCTCCACCTGTTCGTCGATCTGCAGAATCGGAATGTCGGCCGCCGCGTCGTCAGTGTAGCGGTTCACGCCGACAATAGTCTGCTCGCCCGCCTCGACCGCCTGCTGCGAGCGGTAGGCGCTGTCGGCGATCTCGCGCTGCGGGTAGCCCTGCTCGATCGCCTCCACCATGCCGCCGAAGCGGTCGATCGCCGCGAAGTACTCCCGTGCGCCGTCCTGCAGGTCGGCCGTGAGCCGCTCCACGTAGTACGACCCGCCGAACGGGTCGACCACATCGGTCACGCCGCTCTCGTGGGCAATCACCTGCTGCGTGCGCAGCGCCAGCAGCGCCGCCTCGGACGTCGGCAGCGCGAGCGCCTCGTCCAGCGAGTTCGTATGCAGCGAGTTGGTGCCGCCCAGCACCGCCGCCAGGGCCTGGAGCGCCGTCCTGACCACGTTGTTGTACGGCTGCTGCGCGGTCAGCGAGACGCCGGCGGTCTGGGAGTGGAAGCGCAGCTTCCACGACCGCTCGTCACGCGCGCCGAAGCGCTCGCGAATCACGGCGGCCCACAACGCGCGCGCGGCCCGGTACTTGGCGATCTCCTCGAAGAAGTCGTTGTGCGCGTTGAAGAAGAACGAGATGCGCGGCACGAAGCGGTCGACCGGCAGGCCGGCGTCGACGCCGTACTGCACGTACTCGATGCCGTCGCGCAGCGTGAACGCCAGCTCCTGCAGCGCGGTCGCTCCCGCCTCCCGGATGTGGTAGCCGCTCACCGAGATGGTGTTCCAGCGCGGCACGTTGTCGGCGCAGAATCCGAATACGTCGGTCACGAGCCGCATGGAAGGACGCGGCGGATAGATGTACTCCTTCTGCGCGATGTACTCCTTCAGGATGTCGTTCTGGATCGTCCCGGACAGCTTCGCCCAGGCCGCGCCGCGCTGCTCCGCGACCACCAGGTACATCGCGAAGATCATGGCCGCCGGCGAGTTGATCGTCATCGACGTCGTGATCGTGTCGAGCGGGAGGCCTTCGAGCAGCGTCTCCATGTCGGCCAGCGAGGCGACGCTCACGCCGCACTTGCCCACCTCGCCGAGCGACAGCGGGTGGTCGGGGTCGCGCCCCATCAGCGTCGGCAGGTCGAAGGCGACGCTCAGGCCGGTGCCGCCGGCGCGCAGCAACTCGTGGTAGCGCCGGTTCGTCTCGGCTGGGGTGCCGAACCCGGAGAACTGGCGCATCGTCCAGAGCTTGCCGCCGTAGCCGGAGGCGTGGATGCCGCGCGTGTACGGGAATTCGCCGGGAGCACCCAGGTTTTCCCGGGTCGCCTCCGCGGCGTCGGCTGCCGTGTACAGCGGCCGGGCCTCGCGATCGGACACCGCGGACGACGTCATGAGCGCAGCCTGAAGGCGACCAGCCGCGTCACCTCGTCGGTGGAAGACGAGGCCGACAGCTCGATTACGTAGTCGCCCGGCGGCAGGTGGGCCGGCCGCAGGTGCACCTGGTAGGGGCGTCCGTCTTCGGCCGGCACGACGGTGAGCGGGTGCATCGGCTCGCCGCCGCGGTTCAGCAGTTGGGCCGTCACGTCAGGCTCCGCCGCGCCCGGCGAGTACGCCTCGAACTGGATCAGGATGCGTTCCGTGCGGCGGAAATCGCGGGCTGCGGTGGGCACGACGTCCGGGTCGCCCACCACCGCGCGCCATTCCATCTCGTTGCGGGCGCGCACGAACGACGGCGTGCTCAGCACGAGGTCCGTCCCGGTGAAGTCGGGGATCTCCACCGTGTGCCGGTCGCGCTCGATGACGTCGCCGTCCGCGTCCTCGATCGCAAGGTTGAGCTGCAGCGGACCGGGCGCCGCCTCGAACTCGACACGCGCCTCGCCGGCCTCGTCCGCCGCGGCGCGGCGGCCCGTGCCGCGGCCCGCGCGCTCCGCCGGTTCGGGCACCCGGCCACGGAAGAAAGGCCCGCCGTTGTCGCTCATCGCCGTCAGCAGTACCCGCGCCGGCTCCTCGCGGCGCCCCCCGGCGGCCGGCTCCGGCTCCCACAGGAACGTCACCCGGGAGCGTCCGGCCTCGCCTTTCTCCGCCCCCACCCAGGTGCGCACCAGCCGGCCTCCGCGGCGCGGCGCCGCCAGCGCCTCCAGCGCCGTGTCGACCGCCTTGGGCGCCTCGGCGACCGTCGGGTTCATGGCGCGCTCGACGTCCCGCTCGGTCAGCGCCCAGTACCCGCGCCGGTGGCGCACGTCCACGTCGTCGCGCTGCACGCGCACCTCGATCTCGTGGTACTTGCCGTCCGTAGGCGAACGCGACGAGTTGTAGCCGAGCAGGTAGTAGCCGCTGGAATCCTGCACCATCTGGTCGAGTCCCGGGCGCAGGTTGTTCGTGTTCATGATGGTGCGGCCGTCGGTTTCCCGCGCCAGCACGTACAGCGTGTCGCGGGTGGACCGCAGCATCCGGTCGTCCGTGCGCCGGTTGACCGAGCGCTGGCTGACGTCGTACTCGCTGATCGCCAGCCCCCGCGGGTCGAGCGCGTAGATCGTCGCGTTGAAGCGGTTGGCGGTCGAGTACACGTCGCGCAGGTCGAACTGGATGCCCGCGTCCTCGAAGAACTGGGCGGTCTCCTCGTAGCTCTGGTTGCCTACGGTCGGCACCAGCGGCCCGTCGAACATCTCGGCGTTCATGCTGCGGAGCTCCACCGGCACGTAGTTGGAGTACCCCTCGCTGATCAGCAGCACGTTCTTGCGCCCCTCGCGCACCCCGCCCAGGCGGACCATCAGGCCCTCCAGCGCCGACAGCGAGACGTCGTTGCGAATCCGCTCCACGATGTCCGTCGGGTAATGCACGTAGCGCTGCTCGAACATGTTGCGCGCCTCGTAGTCGTACTTCACGCCGTAGAAGTTCTCCGCCGCCTCCGCGATCGCCTCGTGGTTGCGGGTCAGCCGCACGTCATCGATCGGCGTGAGCGGGTACATGATGCCGACCAGGTCGGTCGGCAGCAGGTTCTCGCGCAGGAAGCGCGCCACCTGGCGCCCCGCACGCACGCCGTTCTCCCAGCGGACGTGGTAGTCGTCGAAGAAGATGACGAAGATGCGCGTGTCCGCGCGCGCGGCCTCCCGCTCCTCGTCGTAGCGGTTGATCACGGGGCGCGCGGGCTCGGCATCCGCGGCCGGCACCGGCCCGATCTCGATCAACTGGAACGATTCGATCTCCTGCAACTCGTCGTCCTCGAACACCTGGAAATCGCTGACGTCGAGATCGCGCACGAGGTTGCCGTCGTCGTCGGTGACGATGACGTCGACGCGGATGAAGTTGATGCCGGCGCGGAAGATCGGCTGCTCCGCGTCCGCCTGCTCCTGCTCCACCGGGGCGGCGGCGGCGTCCGGCGCGGCGTCGGGATCCGGCGCCTGCTGCTGCGCGCGCAGCCCCGGCAGCCAGGCCAGCGCGAGCACGGCGGCAACGGCGAGCAGGATGTATGGCAGCCGTCGACTGGCAAGAAAACCCATGAACCCCCCGGAATCCCGGCGGAAACCGCCCTCAATGATACCATCGGGCCGAGAGCCGGCGGTTCCCATACAAAGCCGTCTTGCAGTCACGCATCTTCGGTAGCGCAGGACACCATGGCCACAACGAATCATGAACGCGTCGGCAAGGCGATGGAGCTGCTGAAGGCGGGGCTGGCGCCGTTCGTCGAGCGCGAGGTACAGGCGGCGATCAAGGCGCACCGGGTGAGCGCCGGCACACTGCGGAAAGTCTTGGAGGACGCCCGGATCGGTCGTCACCTTCCGCGCACGAGTTCGAGGAATTCTTCGCGTGTCAGGCCGGCGTCGCGGATCAGTGCTCTCAGCAGACCGCGGCCCAGTTCGCGATGCTTCGGTACCGAGAGCCGCCGGCCGGTTGGCCCAATCAGGATCATGTGGCTGCCTTCCGTGCGATCGAGGAAGAATCCGAGCTGGGCGACAGTCTTCGCGAAATCGTCTCCCGAGAGAACGGGGAGTCGTACCACGGCTACGCCCGCACCTCGATGACCTGAAACTCGGACGACGCGGGCAGCGCGGCGTCGTGCTCCCGCAGGCTCGCCAGGTAGCCTCTGATCGCTTCCCGGATGTTGTCGAGCGCCTCCTGCCTCGTTCGTCCCTGGCTGTGGCATCCGGGCAGCGTCGGACAGCTTGCCACTTCCCAGCCGTCCTCATCCCTCTGGAACATCACCAGCAGTCTGCGGACTTCGCTGGTCTCCTGGTTCGCGGCTCCTGGGTCGATCAAAGAGACCGGCTCGTCGTTGGCAGGGGTCGGGGTCCGCCCGGCCGACGGCGTTGGCGCCTGGTCCTCGAAGATGTCGAAGCCAAGCCGCGAGAGAATCCGATGCGCGTCCTGCGCCGTGAAACCCACCGGCGAAAGGCGGGTGACAAGCCGCAGGACCTGCTTGATCGGAAAACGCTGTCCGTGGAGTTCGACAAAGTACTTGTTCCGCCCATCGGTCGGGGCCGGCGGAACGCCGCGCGTAGCTCTGATGATGTCGGCCGAGGTGATCGCAAGCGCCTCGCCGCGGAGCGTGAAGTTCATGAAAGTTCCTCCTTCTTTCTATTATCTTTATCGGTGATGCAGCGACTGTCAAGCGGTCCTGCGTGTTTCCCCGCTCACGTATAGTTGTTGAAGGGGAACGAGGTTCGACACATGTATGAGACCGTCGCTGCGACACCACCCTTGACCCGGTTTTCGGAGGACGAAGCGCTGCTGCGCGACAACGTGCGCGCGTTCGCCGCGGCGGAGGTGGCGCCGCACGTACGCGAGATGGACGAGCAGGCGCACATTCCGCGCGAGCTGATCGACAAGCTCTTCGACCTGGGCCTGATGGCCGTGGAGATACCCGAGCAGTACGGCGGCGCGGGCGGGCATTTCTTCCTGTCCATCATCGCCGTCGAGGAGCTCGCACGCGTCGATCCGTCGGTCGCCCTCGTCGTGGACGTCCAGAACACGCTCGTGATCAACGCGCTGCTGCGCTGGGGCGGCGACGACTTCAAGCGCCGCTTCCTGCCGCGGCTGGCCGGAGGCGCGGTCGGGGCGTACGCGCTGTCCGAGGCCGGCTCCGGCAGCGACGCCTTCGCCATGGCGACGCGCGCCGATGCCGACGGCGACCACTACGTGCTGAACGGGCGCAAGCTCTGGATTTCCAACGCGGAAGAGGCCGAGCTGTTCATCGTGTTCGCCAACGCGGCGCCCGAGGAAGGCTATCGCGGCATCACGGCCTTCATGGTCGAGCGCGGGACGCCCGGGTTCCGCGTCGGCAAGAAGGAGGACAAGCTCGGCATTCGCGCCAGCAGCACCTGCGAGCTGCTGCTCGACGACTGCCGCGTGCCGCGCGAGAACATCCTGGGCGAGCTCGGCCGCGGCTACAAGGTCGCCATCGAGACGCTGAACGAAGGGCGCATCGGGATCGGCGCGCAGATGATCGGCCTGGCGCAGGGCGCGCTGGACCACGCGGTGGCCTACGTGCAGGAACGCAAGCAGTTCGGCAAGCCGATCGGCAGCTTCCAGGGCGTGCAGTTCCAGATCGCGCAGGCGGCGACCGAGCTGGAGGCCGCGCGCCTGCTGACCTACAACGCCGCCCGGCTGCGCGACGCGGGAAGCGGCTATCTGACGCCCGGGGCGATGGCCAAGCTGTACACGTCGCAGGTGGCCGAGCGGGTGACCTCGCTCGCCGTCCAGTTGCTCGGCGGCGTCGGCTACACCAGGGACTACCCGGTCGAGAAGCTGTACCGGGACGCGATCATCGGCCAGGTGTACGAAGGCACGTCGAACATGCAGTTGCAGACAATTGCGAAGCAGGTGCTGAGCGGCCGTTAACGTTCGAGCTTGTCAGGCGGCGGGCGTGCCGAGGATCTTCTCGAAGAGCGGGCGCAGGCGGCGGGCGGTCGCGTCCAGCTCCTCGGGCACGACGCGCGTGTCCGCCACGACCGTCATGAAGCTGGTGTCGCCGTCCCAGCGCGGCACCAGGTGCACGTGCAGATGGCCGGGCGCGCCGGCGCCGGCCGCGCGGCCGACGTTGACGCCCACGTTCAGGCCCTGCGGGGAGTACGCCGCGGTCAGCACCTTCTCGGCCGCCTGCATCAGCACCGCCAGCTCGCTCAGCTCGGCGGCGTCGAGTCCGGCCAGGGTCCCGACGTGGCGCCGGGGCACGACCAGCAGATGCCCGTTGCTGTACGGGTACTTGTTCAGGATGACGTAGCAGCGGCCGCCGCCGTGCACCACCAGCGGCGAGGGCGGGTCCTCGTCGCGCGCGCGGCAGAAGATACACCCGCCGCCCCCGCTGCCTGCACTCGTCAGGTACGCCAGCCGCCACGGGGCCCAGAGACGTTCCACGGTATGCGTGGCGAATTCCTGCGGCGGGCTGCTAGGGCGGCGGCGGACCGCCGTCCGACGCCGCCTCGCGGTTGATCAGCTCCTTCAGCTCCTTGCCGGGCTTGAAGTAGGGGACGCGCTTCGACGGCACGTCCACACGGTCGCCGGTCTTGGGGTTGCGGCCCTTGCGCGGCTCGCGCCGCCGCAGCCGGAAGCTGCCGAAGCCGCGAAGCTCGATCTTCTCGCCGCGGTGCAGCGCCTCGACGATGCTGTGGAACACCGTATCGACGATTATCTCCGCGTGCTTTTTCGTGAGGTCGGCGACGCGGGCCACTTCCTCCACGAGCGCCGCCTTCGTCATGCTGCCCTCGGTCACGGGTCGGCCATCCATCAGCGGTGCGCCGGCAGTCGTGCGCCGGCTATCTAGGATCTCCGGTGCTTGAAGTGATCACCCAGCGTCACCTCGGGCGATTCGCTCGTCGCGTAGTTCTGCCAGTTGCTCTCGTAGTCGTCCGACTTCAGCGCGCGGACGCTGAGACCGATCTTCCGCTCGGTCGGGCTCAGCTTGATGATGCGCATCTTGATCGTGCTGTCCACGGCGATCTCCGTTTCCGAATCGCCCTGACCGGCATCGAATTCCGATACGTGGATCAAGCCCTCGATGCCCTCGGAAAGCTCCACGAAGGCCCCGAAGTTGGTCACCCGCACCACCTTGCCCTCGACGATGTCGCCCACCTTGTTGTTCGCGAAGAAGTCGTCCCAGATGTCCGTGGTGAGCTGCTTCAGGCCGAGCGACAGGCGCTGGTTGTCGGGGTCGATGTTGAGCACCATCGCTTCCACGTCATCGCCCTTCTTGAGCACGTCCGACGGGTGGGCCAGCCGCTTGCTCCAGGACATGTCGGAGACGTGGATCAAGCCGTCGATGCCCTCCTCCACCTCGACGAAGGCGCCGAACTCCGTCAGGTTGCGCACCTTGCCCGAGATGCGCGCGCCGATCGGATAGCGCTCGGCCAGGTTGTGCCAGGGATTGGACTCGATCTGCTTGAGGCCCAGCGAGATCCTCCGCGCCTCCGGATCCACGCCGAGCACCATCGACTCGACCGTGTCGCCGATGGTCAACACCTTCGATGGATGCTTCACGCGCTTGCTCCACGACATCTCCGAGACGTGGATCAGGCCCTCGACCCCCGGCTCCAGCTCGACGAACGCGCCGTAGTCCGTCAGGCTGACCACCTTGCCGGAAATCCGCTGGCCGACCGGATAGCGCTCGCTCGCCGACGACCAGGGGTCAGCGTGGAGCTGCTTGTATCCCAGCGACACCCGCTCGGTAGCGGCGTCGTACTTCAGGATGATGACCTCGACGTCGTCGTTCACCTTGAACAGCTCCGACGGGTGCTGCGCACGCCCCCACGACATGTCGGTGACGTGGAGCAGGCCGTCGATGCCGCCGAGGTCGATGAAGGCGCCGTAGTCGGTGATGTTCTTGACGACGCCGGGCATCACCTTGCCTTCGGCGATCGTGGCCAGCGTGTTCTTCTTCTTCTCGGCGTTCTCCTCCTCGATGAGGACCTTGCGCGAGAGCACGATGTTGCCGCGCTTCTTGTTCGCCTTGATGACGCGCATGCGGAGCTCCTGCCCCTTCAGCGCGTCGAGGTTGCGGACCGGCCGCACGTCGATCTGCGAGCCGGGCAGGAACGCGCGGACGCCGATGTCCACCGCCAGACCGCCCTTGATCCGCTCGATGACGCGGCCGATGACGACGCGGCGCTCGGCGTAGGCCTTCTCCACGTCGTCCCAGATCTTCATCTTCTCGGCCTTCTCGCGCGAGAGCACGATATGGCCGTCGCGGTCCTCGGTCCGCTCCAGCAGCACGTCGACAGCGTCGCCCGGCTGCACGGTGACCTGTCCGTTCTCGTCGAGAAACTCCGCGATGGAGATGATGCCTTCCGACTTGTATCCGACGTCGACAATCACCTCGGCGGACGAGACCTTCAGCACCGTCCCCTCGATGACATCCCCCTCGGTGATATTGCGGAAGCTGCTGTCGTACATGGCCAGGAGACGTTCGTACTCCTCCCGATCCATGGCTTCGTCGCCGCCGAATCCGGCCGTCACGACGTCTTCTGTGTTCGTCATGCTCTGCGTACTCTCTCCCTAAACAGCCCGTGGCAAAAGCCCCGCTGCATTCGACCGGCCATGCATCCCGCCTGACTGTGTTGTTCCTCGCTCACATACTTAAAAGTATGCTCGCTCGTCTCGCCTTGTCAGCCGGGCGCCTGACCGGTCTCGGTGCGACGCGGGGTTTCGCCACGAGCTGTTAATTACTGTGAGCAAAGGACTATACGATGCCACTCGCCGGCCGGTCAACAACCGCCGGCGCGCGCATCGGGCCGGCCCCCGGGGCGCCGGTTCGACGGCGTTCAGCCGGCTTCGAGACGGCCGCGCACGATGTCCAGAACGTGTTCCACGACGGACGCTACCTGCAGGCTGGTCGTGTCGACCACCGTGGCGTCCTCCGCCTTGCGCAGGGGCGACGCGTCCCGCGTGCGGTCGAGCCGGTCGCGGGCCGCGAGCGCATCGGCAACCACGTCGATCGCACCCGCGCGGGAAAGGTCGTGAGCCGGATCGCTGGACCGCCGCGCGGCGCGCTCCGCCGGGGTGGCATCCAGGAAGATCTTCACATCCGCCCCCGGAAAGACGACCGTCCCGATGTCACGGCCCTCCATCACGACCGGCCCCGCCGCCGCGTACGCCTGCTGGCGCGCCACGAGCGCCTTGCGTACCCGCGGCAGGCGCGCCACCCTCGCGGCCGCGTCGTCCATCTCCGGCGTACGGATGGCGCCGGTCACGTCGCGCCCGTTGATCGCGACGTGCTCGTGCTCCAGCTCCATCTCCGCGTCCGCCGCAACCGCCGCCACCCTGTCTTCGTCGCGCTCGTCGAGCGCCAGGCCACGGCGGCAGGCCTCCCAGGCAACCGCGCGATACATCGCACCCGTGTCGACGTAGCGCCATCCCAACTCGCGCGCCACGGCGCGGGCGACGGTGCCCTTGCCGGCTCCGGACGGCCCGTCGATCGCCACGACCGGATGCATGTCGCCGATCACGCGGGAGGCGGCGCCGGGGCGTCCTCCGCAAACGCCGCCGTGCGCAACGCGGCCAGCTCCCGGGAGGACAGGTCGCGGTACTCGCCGGCCTTGAGGCCGCGGTCGCGCAGCGGACCGAACTGCACGCGCCGCAGCCGGAGCACCGGGTGTCCGACGGCGCCGAGCATGCGCCGCACCTGCCGGTTGCGACCTTCGCGCAGGACGATCTCCAGCCGCGCCTGGTCCGTGCGCCGGGCGCGGTGGCCGCCGATCAGACGCGCCTCGACCGGCGCCGTGCGCCGCCCGTCGAGCTGCACGCCCCCGCGCAGCCGCCGCAACTGCGCCTCGCCCGGGATGCCCCGGACGACCGCTTCGTACACCCGCTCGAGCGCGTGACGCGGATGGATCAGGCGCTCCGCGAGCGCGCCGTCGTTCGTCAGCAACAGCAGGCCCTCGGAATCGTAGTCGAGCCGCCCGACGGGATAGATGTAGTCGCGAACGCGCGGCAGCAGGTCGAGAACGGTTCGCCGCCGTTGGGGATCGCTGCGGGTGGTCACCACGCCGCGCGGCTTGTTCAGCAGCATGTAGCGGCGGCGCGGCGCGCGCGACACGCGGCGGTCGTCGACGCGCACGACGTCCCGCGCCGGATCGGCGCGCGCTCCCAGCTCCGTTACGACCTGGCCGTTGACCGTCACGCGCCCCTCGCGCATGAGCGTTTCCGCCGCGCGCCGCGACGCCACGCCGGCAGCCGACAACAGTTTCTGCAACCGGACCTCACCTGCCTGGAGTTCGGTCACGGGCTGTCAGTGCACCTGCTCGCCGGAGGGATCCGGGGGCTCATCCGCGGACTCGAACGGCAATTGCTCGTCCATCGGCCCGGCGTCCGCGACGGCGGATACGTCCATGCCGAGCGCCTCGGCCATGTCCTCCACCCTGGGCAAATCCGACAGGTCGTTGAGCCCGAAGCGCTCGAGGAATTCGCGCGTCGTGGCATACAGGAACGGCCGGCCCACGACCGCCTTGCGGCCGACCACCTTGATCAGCCGCCGCTCCACGAGCGTCCCCAGGACGCCGGTCGTGTTGACCCCGCGAATCTCTGCAATCTCGGGGCCGGTCACCGGCTGGCGGTAGGCGACGACCGCCAGCGTCTCGAGCGCCTGGGCGGACAGGCGCTGCTTCGAATGTTCGTGAAACAGCCGGCCGACCCACTCCGACAGCTCCGGACGCGTGACGAGCTGGTACCCGCCCGCCACTTCGACGAGTTGCAGGCCGCTCTCGCGCGCCCAGTCCCGCCGCACCGCGGCGAGCGCCTCCTCGACGTGTTCCGGCGGCTCCTCGTCGAGGATTCTGAGCATCGTCTTCAGCGTCAGGGGCTCGGGCGACGCGAAGATGAGCGCCTCGACAATCGCCTTCAGGTGGCCGGGGTCGTCAGGCATCGTCGGCTGCTCCCCGCGGCCGCGGCGCGTCGGCCGGCCGGACGCGCCGATACACGCGGATCGGTGCGAACGGACCGGACTGGAACAGGCGCACGAGCTTCAGCCGCACCATCTCGAGCAGCGCCAGGAACGTGGTCACCAGCTCCGACCGGCTCCTGTCCTCCTCGAACAGGTCCTCGAAACCGCAGGCTTCCTTTTCCGACAGCCGGGCGTTCAACTGCTCGATGCGCCGCTCGATGGAGACGAGCTCGTCCGGCAGCTCCAGGGGCCGCCGCTCCCGGGCGCGCGCCATCACCGCCTGGAACGCCTGCAGCAGGCTGAACAGGTCGACCTCGATCTCACGCTCGATCGGCTGGCCGGCGATGTCCGCCACGCGGCTGTCGGGACGCGTCCACTGGGCGCTGCGCTCGGTCTGCCGCTCGTGCAGCAGCTCGGCCGCGGCCTTGTACTTCTCGTGCTCCAGCAGCCGCTGCACGAGCGCGTCGCGGGGATCGCCCGCGTCCTCCTCCTCGTCCGCCGCCTCCGGCCGCGGCACGAGCATGCGCGCCTTGATCTGGATCAGCGTCGCGGCCATGACCAGGAACTCGCCGGCCACGTCGAGATCGAGCTCCTGCATCAGCTCCAGGTACTCGAGATACTGCCCGGTAATCAGCGCGATCGGAATGTCGTAGATGTCGATCTCGTGCCGCCTGATGAGGTGCACCAGCAGGTCCAGCGGCCCCTCGAAGTTGTCGAGCCGCACGGGGTACTGCGGGATGGACGACTCGAAGTCGTGCGGCGCGTCGATCATCATCCTGCTCTAGTACGCCAGGCGCACCGCGTCGCGCACTTCCGCCATCGTTTCACGCGCAATGGCCCGCGCCCGGCTCGACCCGTCCAGCACTATCTCGCGAATACGCCCGGGCCTGGCGAGCAGCTCCGCGCGGCGCTCGCGCAGCGGGTCGAGCACCGCGTTGATCGCCCGGGCCAGGCTGCGCTTGACCTCCACGTCTCCCACCGTGCCGGCGCGGTAGCGGCGCTTGAAATCTTCGACCTCCTCCGCATCCGGATTGAAGGCATCGTGGTACGTGAACACGGGATTACCCTCGACCGTGCCGGGGATGTCCGCGCGGATGCGCTTCGGATCGGTGTACATCCGCATCACCTTGCGGCGCACCGTCTCCGCATCGTCCGACAGGTCGATGGTGTTGCCGTAGCTCTTGCTCATCTTCCGGTTGTCGATGCCCGGGAGCCGCGGAAAGTGGGTCGTCAGCGGCTGCGGCTCCGGAAACAGCTCGCCGAAGAACCCGTGGAAGCGGCGCACCACTTCGCGCGCCAGCTCCAGGTGCGGCACCTGGTCCTCGCCGACCGGAACGTACCGCGCGCGGTACATGATCACGTCGGCGCACTGCAGCAGGGGATACCCCAGGAAGCCGAGGGTGGACAGGTCGCGGTCGGCGAGCTGCTCCATCTGCTCCTTGTGGGTCGGCACCCGCTCCAGCCAGGGAATCGGCACGACCATCGACAGCAGGAGAAACAGCTCGGCATGCTCGGGCACGAGCGACTGCACGAAGATCGTGCTGCGCTCAGGGTCGATGCCGGCGGCGATCCAGTCGGCGACGTTGTCGTATCCGTAACCGGCCACCTCGCCGGTAGCGGCGTACTCGCTGGTGAGCGCGTGCCAGTCGGCCACGAAGTACATGCAGTCGTAGCGCGCCTGCAGGTCGACCCAGTTGCGGAGCGCCCCCGCCAGGTGGCCGAGGTGCAGCTTGCCGGTCGGGCGCATGCCCGAAACTACGCGCGCTTGCGATTCGTCGGTGGCCACGGCGGGAAGATCCGGATGCAGGTCGGCGTGCGGGTACAGGCAGGCAACGGCATCAGAATACGGCCAACCGCGCGGATCGGCAAGCTGCGCGCCCTCCCGGGCAACCTCAGGCGGCGAAGTGCGCCCGCAGCGCTTCAGCCAGCCGCGCGCCGACTACGGCGCGGAGCTCGTCGCGCGACGCGCGGCGCACGTTGGCCGCGCTGCCGAACCTCTCCAGGAGCAGCCGCCGGCGCGCCGGCCCGATGCCGGGTACCGCGTCGAGCTCGGATCGCAGGTCGCGCATGGCGCGGGCGCGGCGGTGGAACGTCACCGCGAAACGGTGCGCCTCGTCGCGGATCCGCTGCACCAGGCGCAGGGCGCCGCTGCTGCGCGGCAGCGCGATCGGGTCGGGCCGGTCGCGCGTCACGAGCAGCTCCTCGCGCTTGGCGATGCCGATGGCCACCAGGTTCGCGAGGCCGAGCTGCTCGAACGCCTTGTACGCCGCCGAAAGCTGGCCCTTCCCGCCGTCCACTATCACCAGGTCCGGAAACGGTCCGCCCTGCTCCAGCAGCCGGCGGTAGCGCCGCAGCACGACCTCTTCCATGGCGGCGAAATCATCGGGACGGGCCGGCGCCGCGTTGCGGATGCGGTACTTCCGGTATTCGTTGCGGCGCATCGCGCCGTCCTCGCACACCACCATCGAGGCGACGCTCTCGGCGCCCTGGATCGTCGAGATGTCGAAGCACTCCACGCGCCGCGGCCGCGCCGGCAGCCCGAGCGCCGCGCGCAACTCGTCCAGCGCCGCGCCGTGCGCCTGCGCCTCCTCTCCGTAACGCGCCTCGTACGCCAGCCCGGCGTTCCGCGCCGCCAGCTCGAGCAGCCCCCGCGCATCCCCCCGCCGGGGGACATGGAGGCGCACGCGCCGGCCTGCGCGGCGCTCCAGCCAGCCCGCGAGCGCGGCGTCCTCCTCGCGGTCCAGCGCTACCGGCAGGTGAATCTGGGGCGGTACGGCGCGGTCCGCGTAGAACTGCTGCAGCGCCGCCCGCACCACCTCCGCCTCGCCGTCCCGCGGCGCGTCCTCTCCGGCCGCCGCCAGCTCGATCCGCTCCACCACACGACCGCCGCGCATCTGGAACACCTGCACGATCGCCCCCTCCGGACCCACCTTGACGCCGAACGCGTCGCGGTCGCCGAGCCGCGCGGTGGCCATCTTCTGGCGCCGGTCGCGCAGCGCCTCGACGGTGCGGATCGCATCGCGGAACTGCGCCGCCTGCTCGTACTGCAGGCCGTCGGACGCGTTCTGCATCCGCGTCCGGAGCTCGGCCAGCAACTCGTCGTTGCGACCTTCCAGGAACAGCCGCGTGCGGGCCACCGCCCGGCCGTACTCTTCCTCGCCGCACAGCGTGTCGACGCAGGGGGCGATGCAGCGCTTGATGTCGTACTCCAGGCACGGCCGGCCGCGCTTGCCGGTGATCACCTCGTTGCAGGAGCGCATGCCGAACAGGCGGTGGGTCAGCGACATCGTCTTGCGCGCGAACGACGCGGGCAGGAACGGGCCGGCGTAGAAGTTCCCGTCCCGCGCCACGCGGCGCGCCACCAGCACGCGGGGAAACGTCTCGGTGGTCGTTACCTGGAGGTAGGGGTAGTTCTTGTCGTCGCGCAGCAGGATGTTGTAGCGCGGCACGCGCTGCTTGATCAGGTTGTTCTCGAGCGCCAGCGCCTCCACGACGGAGTCGGTGACGACCACCTCCAGCGCGGCGATTTCGTCGAGCAGCGCGTCGGTCTTGGGACTCGACCCGTACGCGCCCAGGTAGCTTCGCACGCGGTCGCGCAGCACCGTGGCCCGGCCCACGTAGATGGTCTCGCCGGCGCCGTTGGAGTACAGGTAGACGCCCGGCTGTACGGGCAGGCGGCCGATCTGGTCCTTGAGATCGCGAATCGGCATGATCTACACTTCGCCTGCCGCGGCGGGCGGGTGCCGGAAACACGCGGTGGCGCGCGTCGTATGTCCCTCCGAATTATAGCGTCCACCCCTCGCGCCCCCGGTCCGGCATCACGATGACCTTCACCGGCGCCGTCGGCACGCTCTGCATGTATCCGCTGCGCGCGATCATCGAGGCGTGCGTGCGGCTGCGCATCCACCCGAACCTGCTGACCCTGACCGGTGTCGTGATCAACGCCGCGGCGGGCTGGGCGCTCGCCACCGGCCAGTTCCGCACCGCCGGCGTCGTGATGATCGTCGCCAACATCTTCGACTTCATCGACGGCAAGGTCGCCGAGCGGTCGGACCTCGCGTCGCGCTTCGGCGGGTTCTGGGACTCGGTGATGGACCGCTTCTCGGACATCCTCCTGTTCATCGGCCTCATCTATCTGTACGCCGCGCTGGAACGCACCGACTACGTCCTGATCACGGCGCTGGCGCTGATGTTCTCGGTGATGACCAGCTATACCCGCGCCCGTGCGGAATCGCTGATCGACAAGTGCAAGGTCGGGTTCATGGAGCGGCCGGAGCGGATCGTGCTGTTCATGATCGGCGCGTTCACGAACCGGATGGGCGCGGTGATGTGGGTCATCCTGGTCCTCTCGATCGTGACCGTCGTGGACCGGATCTACTACACGTGGCGGGAGCTCCGGACCACCAGCCGCCCGGAGCCGAGCCCGATCCGCATGACGCTCAAGCGGGCGTTCGCGCTGCCGGCCATCGCGGTCTGGCACGCGCTGTTCTGGACGTTCGAGCGGGCAACCTGGCAGTACGACCTGATGGTCATCGCCATCCTGGCGTTCGTGTGGGTGACCCCGCCCGGCTGGCTGGGCGATCCGACCGCGGCAGGGCCCGGACTCATCGGGCTGCTGGGCGCCGGGCTGCGCTAGCGTTCCGTAGCGGCGCGCTACACGCGGTCGCGCTCGTCCGCGCCGACGTCCAGCGTCTTCAACGTGAAGTGGATGTCGTGCGCCGCGATCCGGTCGCGGAGCACGCGGCGGACCTCCGCGTAGTGCTCGTGCGGCACCACCAGCCGCCGCACGAGGCTGCGCAGGCGGTAGATGATCACGAGCGTGATCTGCTGCGGTTCCTCACGCCAGCTCAGCCCACCGATCGCCGAGTACGGCACGAAGCCCGATTCGGTCCAGATGCCGTCCTCGTACAGCCCGCGCCCGATGCGCAGGCTCATCGGCAGCAGGTAGGCGTAGTAGAGGCAGACCATCCCTTCGCCGAACGCCGAGCCAAGGGGCTGCTGCCGTACCACCAGCTTGAAGAACACCAGCCCCGCGAGGACGACACCGAGCGCCAGCAGCAGCCCGTACTGCGGCGGCTTCGAGCCGGGCCAGGTCAGGCGCGCCGTGGAACGGAGCCGCAGGAAGCGGAGCAACTGCGCGACGAGACGGAGGTTGGCGACCAGGAAGGCGACGCCGAGTCCGAGCAGCGCGATGCGGACGACGGTCGCGACATCGATATCGGCCACGGGCGTGGATTCATCGCGCGGCGCGTCAGACGCGCGACTGGTACTCGCCGGTTTCCGTATTGACGCGCACGGTATCGCCGCTGGCAATGAACGGCGGCACCTGCACCACCAGGCCGGTCTCCAGCCGCGCCGGCTTGAGCTGGGCGCTGGCCGTGGCTCCCTTGATCGCGGGCGTCGTCTCCTCCACCGTGAGATCGACGGTGATGGGGAGCGCTATGCCGACCGGTTCTCCCTCGAACATCTCCACCGTGATCTCCGCTTCCGGCAGCAGGTAATCGGTCGCCTCGCCGAGCGTCTCGGCCGTCAGCGCCACCTGGTCGAAGGTCTCGGTGTCCATGAAGTTGTAGGTATCCCCGTCCGCGTACAGGTATTGCATGCGGCGCGCGTCGAGGGCAGCCCGCTCGACCTGATCCTCGGAGCGGAACTTGTGGTCGGTGAGGGTGCGCGTACGCAGGTTGCGCAGCCGGCA
Organism: Vicinamibacteria bacterium; assembly: GCA_022820825.1. Classification (GTDB taxonomy): domain Bacteria; phylum Acidobacteriota; class Vicinamibacteria; order Vicinamibacterales; family UBA8438; genus JAAXGX01. Next base: position 1,664 of record JAJEEU010000080.1, on the reverse strand, counting down.
CTGGACGAACCCGTGGCCCTTGCCCGGCGTGAGGTGCGTCACGTCGAGCAGGCGGAGCAGGTTGCCGCTCATGCGGATCAGCATGCCCTTGCGAAGTCGCGTGGCCTGGATGTACATGGAGCCGCAGATCGTACCACGAACGGCGGCAACCGGCGGACGCGCTACAATGGAGATCGGCAGTCGAACTGCTCTTAGTCAGATGCGCACAGGGACGATTCTGGTCGGCCTGCTGCTGTTCGTGGCGGGCACGGTCGCGGGTGTCGTGCTGACCGGCCGCCTGCTCACGCGGGATGAAAGCGGCCCGGCGCCGGCCGCGGCGGTCGACACCGGGCCGCTGGAAACGCCGCTCGCCGCGGCGCCGGCGCCGGCCGCGGTGCAGGGCGGCGGAGTCTCGCTGCCGGACTTCACGGGCGTGGCGGACGACAGTATCCGTGCCGTGGCCAATATCTCTTCGCGGCAGGTGGTGCGGCAGCGCTCGCTGTTCTCGAGAGATCCGTTCTTCCGCTATTTCTTCGGCGATTCGCGCGGGTTTTCCGGCTACCGCGAACGGCCGAGCCTCGGCTCCGGCGTCATCGTGGACCCGGATGGCCGGATCCTGACCAACGCGCACGTCGTCGGCAGACAGACGGCGGGCATCACCGTGACGCTGCCGGACAACCGCGAGTTCGAGGCCACGCTGGTGGGCCGCGACGAGATGACCGACATCGCCCTGCTGCAGATCGATGCGCCCGGCCTGCCGACGCTGCCATGGGGCGACTCGTCCACGCTGCGCGTCGCGGAATGGGTGCTGGCCATCGGCAACCCGTTCCAGTTGAACCAGACGGTCACGCTGGGCATCGTCAGCGCGGTCGGCCGCGACAACCTCGGCGTGGCCCGCTACGAGGACTTCATCCAGACCGACGCCGCCATCAACCCGGGCAACTCCGGCGGCGCCCTGGTCAACGCGCGCGGCGAGCTGGTGGGCATCAACACCGCGATCTTCAGCGACAGCGGCGGCAGCCAGGGCGTGGGCTTCGCGGTGCCGAGCAACCTGGCCCGGCGGGTCATGCGCGACCTGATCGACCACGGCGAAGTCCGCCGCGGCTCGTTCGGCTACGTGGACGTGCGGCGCCTCACCCCGCAACTGGCGCGCGAGCTGGGTGCGGAGGGGACAGAAGGCGTCGTCGTCTGGCGCATCCACCAGGCGTCCGACGCCGCGCGCGCCGGCCTGCAGCCGGGCGACATCATCACGGCGCTTGACGGCCGGCCGATCGAGGACGGCGCCGACTATGCGCGCATGCTGTCGGACGCCGAGATCGGCAGCACCGTCACGCTCGACGTCCTGCGCGGCGGCGAGAGCCTGACGTTCGACGTGCAGGTATCCCTGGCGCGCCAGGGCCAGGACCGTCGCTAGCGCGCGGTTCTCACCAGGCTTCGTCGCGGGGGCGTGCCGGCAGGCCCGCATTCGCTGCGAAAACCGGACCGGCCGGGCGCACGCCTTGCCACTTGCAGAGGCAACCAGATCCGGACCTTTAACCCGCATTTCTCACCAGCGTTCGTCGCGAGGGCGTCGAGGCGCCGGTGTGGTGGGTCGCACGGACTGAACGACGCTGAAGGCGTAGTCGTAACTACGTCGAAGCGGCGTGAGGGAGTACGGCCCGCCACGGCGAGCGGATCGGCGGCCG
>JAJEEU010000059.1 GCA_022820825.1 Vicinamibacteria bacterium | reverse complement strand
GCGATAGACAGCAACGGGAAGATCTGGGCGGCGCACTTCTACGGGAACGCGATCACGAAGATCGACCCCGTGACGGACGAGGTGACGGAGTACAAGCTGCCGCTGAAGGACGGGAATCCGTATGACGTGTGGCCGGACGCGGAGGACAATTTGTGGGTCGAGAACATGATCTACAACTCGCTGGTGAAGTATGACCAGGCCGCGGACCGGTGGACGTATTACCCGTTTCCGGAGCTGCGTGCGCACACGCCGAAGCTGGACCTGGACCGCTCGGGGGTGCTGTGGTTCACGCTGGGGAACCCGTCGGGCCCGGGGATAGCGGCGCTCAAGCCGAGGGGCAACGTGCCCATGGAGGGGTCGGCGGCCCAGTAGCCGGGGGCATGCCTGCATGACGCGGAAGCCGACAGGGAGGATGCCGGGCGCGCGGCTGCTGGCGGGCTGGTGCCTGCTGTGGCTGGCCGGCGCCAGTGTGAGCGCGGCACAGCCGGCCAGCGCTCCGGACGCGCCGGATCGCGCGCTGGTCGACCGCTACTGCGTCACCTGCCACAACGAGCGGCTGCAGACGGGCGGGCTGGCGCTCGACACGCTCGACATCACCGACGTCGGCGCGGCGGCCGACCGCTGGGAAGCGGTGGTCGAGAAGCTGCGCGGCGGGATGATGCCGCCGGCCGGGCGTCCCCGGCCGGAGCCGGCCGCGTACGACGGGTTCCGCCGCGCGCTGGAAGCGGCGCTGGACCGCGCCGCCGCGGACAGTCCCGAGCCGGGCCGGGTGCCGACCCACCGCCTCAACCGCGCCGAGTACGCCAACGCCGTGCGCGACCTGCTGGCGCTGGAGATCGACGGCCCCGCGCTGCTGCCGGCCGACGTCGTCGGACACGGCTTCGACAACCTGGCCGGTACGCTGGCGGTCTCGCCGGCGCTCATGGACCGCTACATGTCGGCGGCCCGCAAGATCAGCCGCCTGGCCGTGGGAGATCCGACGATCGGCCCCGGGTTCACGTCGCGCGCCTACACCGTGCCGATCAACATGACGCAGAACGACCGGATGAGCGAGGACCTGCCGTTCGGCTCGCGCGCCGGCATCGCCATCCGCCACCACTTTCCGCTGGACGGCGAATACGACATCCGGATCCGCCTCAAGCGCAGCGTCTACGAGTACATCGTCAACCTGGAGGAGGCCCACGACCTGGAGGTGCGCCTCGACGGTCGGCTGATGGCGTCGTTCACCGTGGGCGGGGAAGCGCCCGGCAAGCCGGCGCCGCTCACGTTTTCCGGGACGTTCATGGCGGCCGGCGGCGCGGGCTATCCGACCCAGGACTGGGACGACTACTACACCGGCGCCGACGCCGGCCTCGCGCTGCGCGTGTCCGCGGGCGCCGGCACGCGCGTGGTCGGCGTCTACTTCGTCGGCAAGTCGTGGGAGGAGGAGGGCGTCCTGCAGCCGCCGCTGCGCGAGTACGGCGCCACCGTCACGGAGCTGACCGACACCTCGCCGCTGCCGGAAGGTCCCGGTATCGAGAGCGTCTCCATCGACGGTCCCTACAACCCGGGCGGTCCCGGGCGCACGGCCAGCCGCGAGCGGATCTTCGTCTGCCGTCCGGAGTCGGACGACGCGGCCGACGCCGAGCGCTGCGCCCGGACCATATTCGCCGAGTTGGCGCGGCGCGCCTTCCGCCGGCCGGTGACGGACCGCGACCTGGCGCCCTTCATGCCGTTCTACGCGAGCGGCTACGCCGGCGGCGGCTTCGACGAGGGAATCCGCGCCGGGCTGGAGCGGCTGCTGATCGACCCCGAGTTCCTGTTCCGGATCGAGCGGGATCCCGACGGCGCGGAGCCCGGCGGCATCTACCGGCTCGGCGGCCTGGAGCTCGCCTCGCGGCTCTCGTTCTTCCTCTGGAGCAGCATTCCCGACGACGAGCTGCTGGACGCGGCGGTGCGCGGCGACCTGCACGACCCGCAAGGCCTGGAGCGGCAGGTGCGGCGCATGCTGGCCGACCCCCGCGCGACGGCGTTGGTGGAGAACTTCGCCAGCCAGTGGCTGACGATCCGCAGCGTGGACGGCCTGGCGCCCGACCCGAACCTGTTTCCCGGTTTCGACGAGAACCTGCGCGAGGCGTTCCGGCGCGAGACCGAGCTGTTCGTCGAGAGTCAGATGCGCGAGGATCGCGGCGTGGTCGAGCTGCTGACGGCCGACTACACGTTCCTGAACGAGCGGCTCGCGCAGCACTACGGCGTACCGGGCGTCCGCGGCAGCCGCTACCGCCGCGTGGCGCTGGACGACCCGCGCCGCGGCGGGCTGCTGGGGCACGGCAGCATCCTGGCGGTGACGTCGTACGGCAACCGCACCTCGCCGGTGCTGCGGGCCAAGTGGGTGCTCGAGAACATCCTCGGCACGCCGCCGCCGCCGCCGCCCGCCGACGTGCCCGGGTTGCCCGAGAGCGGCGAGGACGGCGAGCCGGAGACCGTGCGCGAGCGCCTGGCGCAGCACCGCCGCAATCCGGTCTGCGCGAGCTGCCATGCGCCGATGGATCCGCTCGGCTTCGCGCTCGAGAACTTCGACGCGGTGGGGGAGTGGCGCACGCACGACGCCGGATACCCCGTTGACGCGTCGGGTGTGCTGGCGGACGGCACCGGCTTCGACGGTCCGGCCGAGCTCCGCGCCGCGCTGGCCGCGCGCGGCGAGCAGTTCGTCGAGACGTTCACCGAGAAGCTGCTGACGTACGCGCTGGGCCGGGGCATCGAGGCTTATGATCGTCCGGTGATCCGGGGCATCGCGCGGGCCGCCGCGGCCGACGACTACCGCTGGTCGTCCATTATCATGGGCATCGTCGAGAGCACGCCGTTCCAGATGCGGAGGTCCGAGTCATGATCATCACCCGCAAGGCGCTGCCGCGCCGCACGGTGCTGCGCGGCATCGGCGCGACCGTGGCGCTGCCGCTGCTCGACGGGATGGTGCCGGCCCTGACGGCGCTGAGCCGGACCGCGGCGCGGCCCATCCAGCGCTTCGGCGTGGTGTACGTCCCGAACGGCGTGGTCATCGACAAGTGGACCCCGGCGCTCGACGGCGCCGCATTCGAGCTCACGCCGATTCTGGAGCCGCTGAAGCCCTTCCGCGACCGCCTGCTGATCCTGACCGGGCTCACCCAGAACAAGAACGGCCTGGCCGCCAAGAGCGGCGCCGTGCACGGCCGCTGCGCCACCAAGTACCTGACCGGCGCCATCCCGCGGCCGTTCGGCCAGGAAGGCAACGACTTCCGCGCGGACGTCTCGATGGACCAGTTGCTCGCGGCGGAGCTCGGCCGCGAGACGCAGCTCGGCTCGCTGGAGCTGTCGCTGGAGTCGGGCGACAAGGGGGCCGGCACCTGCGACGGCGGCTACAGTTGCACCTACAGCCACACGCTGTCGTGGCGCGGTCCGACCACGCCGCTGCCGATGGAGCACAACCCGCGCGTCGTCTTCGAGCGGATGTTCGGGGACGGCGGCAGCACCGATCCGGCGGTGCGGGCGGTGCGGCTGAAGAGCAACCGCAGCCTGCTCGACTCCGTCGTGGACAAGATCGGCGAGGTGCGGCGCGGCCTCGGCCCGAGCGACGCCGGCAAGCTCACGGAGTACCTGGAGGCGGTGCGCGACATCGAGCGCCGCATCCAGCGCGCCGAGGAGCAGATGGACCGCGAGTTGCCGGCGTTCGACCAGCCGGCCGGCGTGCCGGCGACGTTCGCCGAGCACGCGCGGCTGATGTTCGACCTGCAGGTGCTGGCGTACCAGAGCGACCTGACCCGCGTCATCACGTTCATGGTGGGCCGCGAGTTCAGCAGCCGCACCTATCCGGAGATCGGCGCGCCGGGCGGGCACCACCCGCTGTCGCACGAGCACAGCCCCGAGAGCCAGCGGCAACTCGCCGCCATCAACATCCACCACGCCGAGCAGGTCGCCTATTACCTCGACCGCCTGCGCTCCACGCCCGACGGCGACGGCTCGCTGCTGGACCACGTGCTGCTGTACTACGGCGCCGGGATGTGCGAGGGCGACCACCAGCCCTGGAACCTGCCGATGGTGCTGGTGGGTGGCGGCGCCGGGCAGTTCAAGGGCGGGCGGCACCTGCGCTACCCGAGCGAGCCGCCGCTGGCCAACCTGCACCTGGCCGTGCTGGAGAAGTTCGGGATGCGCCTGGACAAGATCCACGACAGCACCGGGCGCCTCGACCTTTCCGCTTGAGCCGCGGGCTCAGACACGCATGATGTGCCACCCTTCCGGCGGCGCCCGTCGCGCGCGGCCTTGCCGTAGTCTGCTGGCGGCGCTGCTCGCCGCCGTGACGCTGATGGTCGCCGGCGGGCAGCCCGCGGCCCAGGGCGGCGCTATTCCACTGATCGACGCGGCGCGAGCGACGGATGCGGCGGCGGTCCGTGCGCTCGTCGAGGCCGGCGCCGACGTCGACGCCGCGCAGGCCGACGGCGCCACGGCGCTCCACTGGGCCGCGTACCGGGAAGACTTCGAGACCGCGGCGCTGTTGATCGGCGCCGGCGCCGACGTGAACAGGGCGAACGACCTGGGCATGACGCCGCTGCTGATGGCCTGCGCCAACGGCCACGCCGAGCTGGTGGAGGCGTTGCTGGCGGCGGGCGCGGATCCGCACGCGGCGCTGCAGAGCGGCGAGACGCCGCTGATGGCCGCCGCGCGCGCCGGCAGCCGGGCCGCGGTGGAGAGCCTGCTGCGGCGCGGCGCCGACGTGAACGCCGCCGAACGGACGCGCGGCCAGACGCCGCTGATGTGGGCCGTCGCCAACCGGCACCCGGCGGTGGTCGCGGCGCTGCTCGACGCGGGTGCCGACATAAGCGCCCGCTCGCAGGTGCGCTACCGCGTCTACAACATGGGCGGCAACCGCTCGGCCGGCTCGGCGTCGTCGGGGATCCCGCTGGAGGAAGTGCCCATCGGCGGCAGCACGCCGCTGCTGTTTGCCGCGCGGGCGGGCGACGTGGAATCCGCCCGCCTGCTGCTCGACGCCGGCGCCGACCTGCACGACACCGCGGCCGACGGCAACGTCCCGCTGGTGATTGCCGCGCACAGCGGGCACGCGTCGCTGGCCGCATTCCTGCTCGAACGCGGCGCCGACGTCGACGCCGCGCCGCTCGGCTACACCGCCCTGCACGCCGCGGTGCTGCGCGGCGAGCTGCGCGACCGCCGTGTACGGAACGCGGACCCCTCCGCGGGGCTGCCGCTGGTCGAGACGCTGCTGGCCCACGGCGCCGACCCGAACGCGCGGCTCACGCAGCCCACGCCGGTGCGGCGCTGGAGCCACGACTTCGCCTTCATGAACCGCTGGCTCGGCGCGACGCCGTACTGGCTGGCCTCCAAGTTCCTCGAGATCGAGATGATGCAGACGCTGGCCGCGGCCGGCGCCGACACCCGCATGGCCAGCGACGACGGCACCACGCCGCTGATGGCGGCCGCCGGTCTCGGCTACAGCCGCGGCGGCGGCAGCGCCTTCATCAAGGACCGCCGGGACCACTCGTCGTACAACCCCGTCGCCTCGGCGGAGCAGGGCTCGCGGATTCCGGAGGCCGAGGAGCGGCTGGCCCGCGAGGCGGTGGTGCTGGCGATCGAGCTGGGCGGCGACGTGAGCCTGGCGAACGCGGCCGGCGACACCGCGCTGCACGCCGCCGCGTCACACGGCATGGAGAGTGTGATCGAGCTGCTGGTCGAGCACGGCGCCGACCTGCACGCCGCCAACGAGCGTGGCCGGACGCCGGTCGATATGGCCGTTTTCCGTGAGGGCATCGCCGGCGCGCCGCTCGTCCGCGAAAGCACCGTCGGCCTGCTGCGCGAGCTGGATCCCGACCGTCATCCGACCGAACCGCACGAGCACCCGGAGGCGCAGGAGTTGGCGAATCCGGTCGCCGCCGGCGCGGAATCGCTGGCCGCCGGGGAAGCGGCCTATCAGCGGTTGTGCGCCACCTGCCACGGCCCGACCGGCCGCGGCGACGGCCGGCTCGCCGCCGGCACCGCCGCCTACAGCGCCCCCCCGTCGAACCTGGCCGACGCCACCTGGCAGCACGGCTCCACCGACGGCGAGATCTTCACCGCCATCCGCGACGGCATCGGCCCCGACTTCGCGATGGACTCCTTCGACGGCCCGCTGTCGGAAGCAGAGATCTGGAACGTCGTCAACTACGTGAAGAGCCTCGGCGGGTTACGCTGACATGGCGTTGCATGCTGTTCACGTCCGCTGGCGGATGGGGACCAGCACGGCGGCCCAGTAGACGGGGCCGTCGGTCGGGTTCCGCCACGCGTGGTTGGTGTTGCGCTGGATCACGATGTCGCCCGGGTGCAGCGTCGTCTCCTCCTTGTCGAGCATCAGGATCAGCTCGCCGCCGAGCAGGATGTTGATGTCGACGGTCTCGGTGATGTGCCAGACCGGTGGCGACTCCTCCGTCGACGGTTGCAGCGCCACGAACTGGAAGTTGGCGCCGCCCACCTCCGGCTCGATCTGCTGCATGTCGGTGGGGTAGAGCGTGCGCGGCTCGGGCTCAGGGCCGGGGCCGAACGGGTCGTCGCCGGTGGTCTTGAACAGGTTCGGGAAGCCGCCGTCCATGGTGACGCGGTCGTCGCTGGCGATGTAGGACCGGCCGTCCGCGTCGTTGGCGGTGACGACGCGCCGCATGCCGTCCGGCAGCGCAATCCCTGGCATCCCGTCGGCCGCCGCGGCGGGTGACGCGCCCGACGCTCGTTCCCCGTCGCCGGGGGTGTCGGCGGTCGCGCATCCGGAGGCTCCCAGCAGGGCGCCGAACGCCGCGAGGCCGAGCGAACGGGTGACGATCGTGCGGCGGTCCACGACGTTCGGATCGGTGGTCGCAGCGGACTGCCGGTCAGGGGTGCGGGTCGGGTCGCTGGACATGGCGCCCTCCTTCGGTTCCTACACTAGCAGGACGGATTCCAGCTAGCTAGTCCGTGTCGATCGGCAATGCGGTCGTGTACTTGACCTGCTTGAGCGCGAAGCTCGACTTGATGCTCGCCACGCCCTCCAACTGCGTCAGCTTGTCGCGCAGGAACTGCTCGTAGGCGTTGACGTCGGGCACCGCCACCCGCAGCATGTAGTCCGCGTCGCCGGTCATCAGGTTGCATTCCAGCACTTCGGGCCACTCGCGGATGGCGCGCTCCAGGATGTCCAGCCGGTCCTTGACCTGGAGGTCGAGCCGGATCTCGATGAACACCGTCACCGCCCGGCCGAGGGCGCGGGAGTCGAGGAGCGCGACGTAGTCGCGGATGACGCCGGCCGCCTCGAGGGCGCGCACGCGGCGCAGGCACGGCGCGGGAGACAGGCCGACCCGCCCGGCCAGCTTCGCGTTCGTCATGCGCGCGTCCCGCTGGAGGTGGGTCAGGATCCGCCGGTCGATTTCGTCCAGCACGTCCGGAGTGTACGCAGGCACTGTAATTGCCTCCTGTCAACGCAACATTATTGCGTACCAGCCGTGTATGGCGTATCAGATCGCAACCTCTGATCGCCTGGCGTCCACTAAAATAGGCGCCTGAATTGGCGATGCGCAACGTCAGCACGTTGGCAAGCGCCTCCTGCGACTCCAGATGACGGCCCGGACGACCCGACCGGCGGCGGCAGCGCACGACAGCGACGCGGATCTGAAACGCCGCTGCCTGCAGGCGCTGGAGCGCAAGGTGCTGTGGCTCAGCGTCTGGATGATCCACCACGCGAATCACATCCGGGCCAGGCGCGACGGACTGAAGGTGGGCGGCCACCAGGCGTCGTGCGCGTCGATGGTCAGCCTGATGACCGCGCTCTACTTCGACGCGCTGCGGCCGCAGGACCGCGTGGCCGTGAAGCCGCACGGCAGCCCGGTGTTCCACGCCATCCAGTACCTGCTCGGCCGCCAGACGCGCGACCAGCTCGAGCGTTTCCGCGCGCTCGGCGGCGCGCAGTCGTACCCGTCCCGCACGAAGGACCGCGACGACGTGGACATCTCGACCGGCTCGGTCGGCATGGGCGTCGCCATGACCAGCTTCGCGGCGCTCGCCCAGGAGTTCCTGCGCAAGAAGGGACTGGTGAGCGACGAGGAGCCGCCGGGGCGGATGATAGCGCTGGCGGGCGACGCGGAGTTCGACGAGGGCAACGTCTTCGAGGCGCTGCTCGAAGCCTGGAAGCACCAGGTCACCAACGTCTGGTGGATCATCGACTACAACCGCCAGAGCCTCGACGCGATCGTGGCCGACCGCTTCTTCAACCGCCTGGACACCGTCTTCAAGACGATGGAGTGGCGCGTCATCACGCTGAAGTACGGCATGCGCCTGCAGGCGGCGTTCGAGCGCCGCGGCGGCGATGCGCTGCGGGTCTGGATCGACGACTGTCCCAATCCCGTCTACTCCGCGCTGACCTACCAGGGCGGGGCGGCCTGGCGCACCCGGCTGGTGCGGGATCTCGGGGACACCGCGGGCATCCGCGAGCTGCTCGACGAGCACGACGACGCGGCGCTGGCCGGCCTGATGACGAACCTGGCCGGGCACGACATCGACAGCGTTCTCGCGGGTCTGGACGAGGCCGCGCGCGAAGAGCGTCCCGCGTGCCTCATCGCCTACACCATCAAGGGTTTCGGCCTGCCGTTCGCCGGACACAAGGACAACCACGCCGGGATGATGACCCCCGAGCAGATCGCCGCGCTCCGCGGCGAGATGGGGATCGCGGAGGGCGACGAGTGGGAGCCGTTCGCCGGGCTCGACCTGCCGCCGGGCGCGATCGACGACTTTCTCTCGGCCGTGCCGTTCAATCAGCCGGCGGAGCGCAGCCACCAGGCGCCCCGCGTGCCAGTGCCGGCGGCGCTGCAGCCCCCGGCCGCGGGCCGCCAGTCGACGCAGGAGGGGTTCGGGCGGCTGCTGGCCGACATCGCGCGCAGCCAGCCGGCGCTCGCGGACCGCATCGTCACGACCTCGCCCGACGTCACGGTGTCCACCAACCTCGGCGGCTGGGTGAACCGGCGCGGCGTGTACGCGGCAGCGCCACACACCGATCCTTTCCACCAGGAGCACGCGCTGTCGGCGCAGGACTGGACGATGGGGCCGCGCGGGCAGCACCTGGAACTCGGCATCGCGGAGAACAACCTGTTCCTGCTGCTGGCGGCGTTCGGGCTGACCGGGCCGCTGTTCGGGACGCGGCTGCTGCCGGTCGGCACGCTGTACGACCCCTTCATCCGCCGCGGGCTCGACGCCCTGAACTACGCCTGCTACCAGGACGCGCGGTTCCTGATGGTGGCGACGCCGTCCGGGGTGAGCCTGGCGCCGGAGGGCGGCGCGCACCAGTCGGTGCTGACGCCGCTGGTCGGCATCGGCCAGCCGGGGCTGACGATGTTCGAGCCGGCCTACGTGGACGAGCTGGCCGAGGTTCTCCGCTGGAGCTTCGAGTACATGCAGGCCGACGACGGGGGAGCGGTGTACCTGCGCCTTTCCACGCGGCCCCTCGACCAGCCGGAACGCGTGCTGACGCCGCAGCTTCGCACGGAGATCATCGACGGCGGCTACTGGCTGGCGCCGCCGGCCGACGGCTCCGAGCTGGCGGTGGTGGCTTCCGGGGCCGTGCTGCCGGAGGCGGTCGAGGCGCACCGGCAGATCGCCGAGGACATCCCGGGCGCCGGTCTGCTGGTCGTGACCTCGGCGGCGCGGCTGCACCACGCCTGGCTGGACAGCGTCCGGGAGAACCACGGCGCCGCCGCGCCTCACGTCGTGCAGCTCCTGGAGCCGCTGGCGCCGGACGCGGGGCTGGTAACCGTGCTGGACGGCCATCCGGCGACGCTGTCGTGGCTGGGCTCGGTCGGCCGGCACCGGGTGATGCCGCTCGGCGTCGACCGCTTCGGACAGTCCGGCGACATCCCCGACCTGTATCGCGCCTACGGACTCGACGTGGACGCGATCCTCGGGGCGGCCGCGCGGCTCGCCGTGCACCGCTTCGCGTGAGGTAGCGATACGTGGCTACGGAATTGCGGCTGCCGCCGCTTGCGGACACCGTCACGTCGGTGAAGCTGGCCCTCTGGCTGAAGGAGGAGGGTCAGGCGGTGGCGGCCGGCGAACCGATAGCCGAGGTCGAGACCGACAAGACGAACGTCGAGATTGACGCGCCGGCCGGCGGCGTCGTCGTCAAGATCCATGTCCCGGCCGGGACGGAGGGACTGGAAACCGGGGCGCTGCTGGCGGTGATTGACGAAGGGGTCGACGCGGCAGGAGAAGCCGGGGCCGGGGCCGACGCTGCCGCGACCGAGACGGAGGCGGCGCCGGCCACGGAGGTAAAGGCGGCCGCGAGCGGGACCGCGACGGTTTCCGTTGCGAGCGGAGCGACGCAGGCGCCGGCAACCGCTGCTGTTGACGGCCCCGTGCCGCCCGCGTCGCCGCTGGCGCGGCGCATGGCGGCCGCCGCGGGTCTGGATCTCGGAGAGATAAAGGGGACGGGGAGGGGCGGACGCATCGGGAAGGCCGACGTCGAGCGCGCGCTGGCCGCTGCCGCACCGAGGCCTCCGGCCGCGGTCCCTGCGCCGGAGGCGCTAGCGGCTGCTCCAGCGGCCGGCTTCCACGAGGAGCCGCTCTCGGCCATGCGGCGCGTGACCGCGGAGCGGTTGCAGGCGGCCAAGCAAACGATTCCGCACTTCTATCTGAGCGTCGACTGCGGCATGGACGCCGCGTTGCGGCTGCGCGCGCGGCTCAACGAGCGGGATCCCGACCTCGGACTGACGCTGACCGACATCATCGTCCGCGCCGCCGCGCTGGCGCTGCGGGAGGTGCCGGCCGCCAACTCGGCGTGGGGCGATGGCGCCGTGCGGCTGTTCGACACCGCGGACATCGCCGTGGCCGTCGATACGCCGGGCGGGCTGATCACGCCGATCATCCGCCGGGCGGACGCCAAGAGCCTGCGGGCGATCTCGCAGGAGCTGAAGTCGCTGAGCGCGCGCGCCCGGGACGGCGGGCTGACGCCGGAGGAGTACACCGGCGGCACGTTCACCATCTCCAACCTGGGGATGTACGGCGTCGACAGCCTCTACGCCATCGTCAATCCGCCGCAGAGCTGCATCCTCGGGGTAGGCGCAGCGCGGCCGCGGCCGGTCGCCGCGAGCGGCGGCGTAGAGGTTGCGACCATCGCCGCCTGCACGCTGTCCGCGGATCACCGCGCCATCGACGGCGCAACCGGCGCCCGATTCCTCGCCTCCCTGCGCACCTTCATCGAAGAACCCGCGCTGCTGGCGCTGTAGACGCGGGCGCAGGTCACAGGGCGGGCGGCATGTCGTCGTCCCTGCGGGACTCTCGCCAGCGTGCCAGGACCACCACGAGCAGGCCGCCGACTGCAGCGGCGGTATACATCTGGATACCGATGTCCACGTTGTCGGCCATCCAGACCTCGAATGCAAGGGCCATCAGAGCGCCGCCAAGCACCGCCTCTCCTATCTGCGTCATCGGCAGGTTCCTGCTTCACAGCGCGTCGATGATGGCGTTGAGCGTCGGGCTCGGCCGCATCGCGCGCTCGGCGAGAGCGTCGTCCGGCCGATAGTAGCCGCCGATGTCCACCGCTGCGCCCTGGGCCGCCAGCAGCTCGTCCGTGATCTTCGATTCGTTCTCGGCCAGTTGCCCCGCCGGTCCGGCGAAGCGCGCCTTGAGCTCCGGATCCTCGTCCTGCGCGGCCAGCGCCTGCGCCCAGTACAGCGCGAGATAGAACGTGCTGCCGCGGTTGTCGATCTCGTTGACTTTCCGCGACGGATAACGGGCGTTCTCCAGGTACTTCTCGACCGCCTGGTCCAGCGTGGTGGCCAGCAGCCCGGCCCGGGCGTTGCCGTTTTGCGTCGCCGCCAGCTCCAGCGACGGCACGAGCGCGCAGTACTCACCCAGCGAATCCCAGCGCAGGTGGCCTTCCCGCAGCATCTGCTGCACGTGCTTGGGCGCCGATCCGCCGGCGCCGGTCTCGAACAGGCCGCCGCCCTCCAGCAGCGGCACGATCGACAGCATGCGGGCGCTGGTGCCGAGCTCGAGAATCGGGAAGAGATCGGTCAGGTAGTCCCTGAGGACATTGCCCGTCGCCGCGATCGTGCTCTCGCCGCGGCGGATGCGCTCCAGCGAGAAGCGCATGGCGTCCACCGGCTTCATGATGCGGAGATCGAGACCGGCCGTGTCGTGCTCCGGCAGGTAGGCGTGCACCTTGGCGATGATCTCCCGGTCGTGGCCGCGCTGCTCGTTGAGCCAGAACACGGCGGGCGCGCCTGCCGCGCGGGCCCGGCCGACGGCCAGCTTCACCCAGTCGCGGATCGGCTCGTCCTTGGTCTGGCACATGCGGAAGATGTCGCCCGGCTCCACCGCCTGCTCAAGGAGGACCGTACCCGCGGCGTCGACCACGCGGATGGTCCCGGCGGCCGGCGCGGTAAAGGTCTTGTCGTGCGAGCCGTACTCCTCCGCCTTGCGCGCCATCAGGCCGACGTTGGTGACGCTGCCCATCGTCGACGGGTCGAACTGCCCGTGCTGCCGGCAGTCCTCGATGATCGCCTGGTACATGGTGGCGTACGAGCGGTCGGGAATCATCGCCACGGTGTCCTGCAGCTCGTCGTCGTTGTTCCACATGCGGCCGCCGTCGCGCACGACATTGGGCATCGACGCGTCGATGATGACGTTGTTGGGCACGTGGAGGTTGGTGATGCCCTTGCGGGAATCGACCATTGCCAGCGGCGGCCGGCTCTCGTACACGGCCGCGATGTCCGCCTCGATCTCGGCTTTCTTGTCCGCGGGCAGGGCGTCGAGCTTGTCGAGCACGCCGACCAGACCCTCGTTGACGTTGGCGCCGATGGCGCGCAGCGTGTCGGCATGCCTGCTCAGTGCCTGCTCGTAGTACACGGAGACGCAGTGGCCGAACATGATCGGGTCGGACACCTTCATCATGGTGGCTTTCAGGTGCAGCGACAGCAGCGTGCCTTCCGCCTTGACTTCGTCGATGGTGCGGGCGAAGAACGCGCGCAGGGCGGCGACGTTCATCACTGCCGTATCGATCACCTCTCCCGCCTCCAGCGCCACCGAGGGCTTCAGCACGGTGACCGCGCCGTCGCCGGCGACGAACTCGATGCGTACGTCGCACGCCGCGCCGACGGTGACGGAGCGCTCGCTGCCGAAGAAGTCGTTGCCGTCCATGTGCGCCACGCGCGTCTTCGACCCGGATTCCGGCCACGCCTTCATCATCCGGTGCGGATGCTTCTGGGCGAAGCGCTTCACCGATGCGGCCGGGCGCCGGTCGGAGTTGCCCTCGCGCAGCACCGGATTGACGGCCGACCCGAGCACGGCGGCGTAACGGGCCTTGATCTCGCGCTCGGCGTCGTCGGCGGGTTCGGCAGGGTAGTCGGGCACGTCGTAGCCGTGGCTCTGCAACTCGGCGATGGCTTCGCGCAGTTGCGGTACCGAGGCGCTGATGTTGGGCAGCTTGACGATGTTGGCGGCGGACGTCTTCGCCAGCTCGCCGAGGGCGCCCAGCTCGTCGGGTATGCGCTGGTCGTCGCGCAGGCGATCCGGAAACGCGGCGATGATGCGTCCGGCGAGCGAGATGTCGCGCAGGTCGATCTCCACCCCGGTGCCCCTGGTGAAAGCCTTCACGATGGGCAGCAGCGCATAGGTGGCCAGCGCCGGCGCCTCGTCGATCTTCGTCCACATGATTCTGGTGGTTGACATGGTGCTTCCGAATGCCTCCTCGAATGGTTCACGCCGGCGGCCGGGACGTCCGGCGCCGGTCCGTCCGCCCCGGCAGCCCTCGTCCGGACACGAAAAACTCCCTATCGTACATCATCGTCGTTAGATGGGGCTGCGCCCCAAACCCCCGGCGGCTGCTAGCGGGGACCCCTTCGCCCCGCGCCGCTGCCGCCGGGCCGCGCCGTGCGCGGCCTGGGGACGGCCGCTCAATGCTCGCCGTCCCCTCGCGTACTTCGCCGTAAAGGCCGTATAGCTGGGCGGGGGCCGCTGTATGATTTCTGCCGGCATGCGCTATTCGGTACTGATCACTGCTGGCTGCTTCGTTGCGTGTGCGGGGACTGCCGCCGCACAGGGCGGCGCGCCGCGCATGGACCGCGCCGTCATGGCCGCGGCCGAGGCGGAACGCGAGCCGCTGCTGGAGACGTTGCGCGAGCTGGTGTCCATCGAGTCGGGCAGCCGCGACGCGGAGGGGCTGCGCCGCATTGCCGGCGTCATCGCCGAACGCTTGCGGGGGCTCGGCGGCGAGGTGGAGCTGGTGAACCATGACGATCCCTACGTCATGGTCGACACTCCCGAGGAGATCGGCCCCACGGTCGTGGGGCGGTTTCGCGGCAGCGGCCAGGGCCGCATTCTCCTGCTGGCGCACATGGATACCGTCTACCTGCGCGGGCAGCTTGCCGAGCAGCCGTTCCGCGTGGTGGACGACAGGGCGTACGGGCTCGGCATCGCGGACGACAAGAGCGGCGTGGCGCTGATCCTGCACGTGCTGGCGCTGCTCCGCGCCATCGACTTCGACGACTACGAGCTGATCACGGTGCTGATCAACGGCGACGAAGAGGTCAGCTCCGCCGGTTCCCGCTACCTGATCACCGAGCTGGGCGCGCAGCACGACGCCGTGTTCTCGTGCGAGGGCGGCGGCGCTTCCGACCGCCTGGCGCTGACGACGGCCGGCATCGGCGCGGTGCTGCTGGAGGTGACCGGCCGCGCCTCGCACGCTGGCGGCGCCCCCGAGCAGGGACGCAACGCCCTGTACGAGCTGGCGCACCAGATGCTGCAGATGCGCGACCTGACCGATGAAGAGGCGGGCATCAAGCTGAACTTGACGCTGGCGTCGGCCGGGTCGGCCCGCAACGTCATCCCCGCGAGCGCGCGCGCGACCGCCGACTTCCGCGTGCTGCGCGTGGCGGCGTACGACGAGGTGGAGCAGCAGGTGCGCGAGCGGGTCGGCAACCAGCTCATCCTCGACACTACGGTGAAAGTGTCGTTCGAGCGGCGCCGGCCCCCGCTGGAGGTGAACGACGCCTCGCGGGCGCTGGCGGCGCATGCGCAGTCCGTCTACCGCGAGCTGGGGCGCAGGCTGCGCGTGACCGAGCACGCGGCGGGCGGCGGCACCGACGCGGCCTTCGCGGCGCTGGAGACGGATGCGCCGGTCATCGAGGGATTCGGCCCGGTCGGCTACGGCGCGCACTCGGACGCTCGCGAGTACATCGAGCTCGACTCGCTGGAGCCGCGGCTGTACCTCCTGGCGCGCATGGTGATGGACGTGGGGCGCGGACGGACAGGGGCATCGTTGGATGGGACTGCGCCCCAAACCCCCGGCGGGCGTTAGTCCGCAGTTCTCACCAGGCATCGTCGCGGGGGCGTGCCGGCAGGCCCGCATTCGCTTTTCTCACCAGCGTTCGTCGGGAGGGCGCGCCGGCAGGCCCGCATTCGCTGCGAAAACCGGACCGGCCGGGCGCACGCCTTGCCGCTTGCAGTAGCAACCAGCTCCGGACCTTTACGGTTTTCTCCGCGAATGCGGGCCTGCCGGCGTGCGGATCGAGCGTGGCGGTGGTGGTGGTGGCGTTCGGCGCGATGACGCGGCGGGCGGACCAGCCGGTGGGTTGCTGGCGGCGGGGCGAGAGGTGGGGCCGCCGGCCCCCGGGGCCGGTGCGGGGGAGCAGGGGGTGTACTACTTCTTCCGTTGTCGCTTCCCCACTTTTCCCCTGGAAACAAAGGGTCAATCGCAAGCCGTAAAAGCCCGCCCCCCCATTCATGCCGGCAAACCGGCAGGGACCCAGCAGCGCATCGATTGCTGCTCCACTGGCGGACCTGCGCGCATGCGCACAGGTCCGAGCCGCCTGCGCCCGCCCCGTCACAGCGGAAGCCCCTGCACCACCCGGCCCGCTTCCAGGTAGCCTGCCCACTCGTTCATCAGCCGCCGCCGCCGCTCGAAAAGGTCCGAGCGCGCATACGCCGCCTCCGTCTGGTTCGTCACCACGTGCGCCAGAGCTGCCTCGATGACCTCCCGCGGATGCGTCGTCTCCTCGGCCGCCCAGTCCCGGAAGCTCGAGCGGAAGCCGTGCGGCACGGCGGCTATCTTGTGCACCTTCAGCAGCCGCGAGAGCCGCGTCTCGCCGATCCGCCCGCCGTGCGCGCTCGGGAACACCAGCGCGCTCGTCCCGCCCCGCAGCGCCCGCGCCGCCGAGAGGATCTCCATCGCTCGCCGGCTCAGCGGTACCCGGTGCTCACGCTTCGACTTCGTGCGCGTGGCCGGGATGGTCCACACCCCGGCCGCCAGGTCGACCTCCTCCCACAGCGCGCCGCGCACCTCGCCGGACCTCGTGGCCGTCAGCACCAGAAACTCGAAGGCCAGCTTCACGGCCGGCGTGGCGCCGGTTGCCTGCACGGTCCGGATGGCCGCGGCCACCTCGCGGTGGCCGAGCGCCTGCATGTGCTTGACCAGGTCCTGCTGCGGCCCGAGCACCGGCGCGATGCGGTCGCACGGGTTGTCGGCCCTGTAGCCCATCGCCACGGCCCACTCCATCACCGCGCTGATGCGCTGGCGCAGCCTCCGCGCCGTCTCTGGCCGGATGTGCCACACGCGGCGCAGCGTATCGAGCACGTCCGCGCTCGTCACCTCCCGCACGGCGATGCGGCCGAGCCGGGGGAAGGCGTGCTGCTCGAGGCTCGAGAGCCACTGCCTGGCGTGCCGCGGATGCCGCCAGCCGGGGCGCTTGTCGGCCCACACCCGCTCGGC
>JAJEEU010000032.1 GCA_022820825.1 Vicinamibacteria bacterium | reverse complement strand
CCAGGGCGAAGCCCGCCGACGCCCCGGCGCGCGTCGACTGCACGAGGTGCGAGACGCCGATCGCGGTGGCGGCCCAGAGCAGACCGGGACCGAACGCGGCTTGCAGTCGTCGAAGCGAGGCTGCATCCATCGGTCGGCAGCAGCTACCCGGGTTGTCCCCGCAACGGTTTGCCAGCGCTCAGGAGTCGTACGACACGCGGCGCAACGATCGCTCGTACCAGCCGTTGCCGACCGGATCGAACGTGTTCATCTCCATCAGCTCGCCGCCGAAGGCGTGGATGGTCAGGCACGGCCGGTCGGTCAGGTCGTTGGTCAGGGCGTGGTACTCGAACGGGGGAATCAGGAAGTTGGCCTCGCCGGCGACGGCGCGGTGCGACTCGACCGGCGCGAACTTGCAGCGGTGCGCCTCTTCCTTGATCGGGGCGTACTGGGTCACCTCCAGCTCGCCTTCCAGCACTCCCTCGACGCTCCAGAGATTGGGATGATCGTGGATCGGCGTCCCCTGGCCGGGGGCCCACGCCAGCACCAGGACGGTGTAGCGGCGCGCCGGATCGCGGTGCAGCAGACGCCGGGCGTAGTGGTCCGGCAGCGTGCGCCGGAACCGCTCGTCGAGCCGGAGCCGGCCCGGCTGCAGGACGTTCTCGATCTCGTTCTGCACCTGCCGGGTGACTGCCTCCACGTCCCCGGCGCTGACGGCGGCATCGAGCCGCCGCACCAGTTCATCCGCTCCGATGGCGCTCATCGACGTCCTCCCGCACCCGCTGCCCGCCGCCCGCGGGCCAACCTGCGGGGCGACGAGCGTTCCTGCCGGTGCTGAGGGCAGTCTAGGAGTCTGCGCCGCAGAACGCAACGCAGTGAAGTGCTGCGGCGCAGAGTCATGGAGCGGGGGGGATGGGCCGAAACGCCGAGCCTGCGAGGCGTTTCGGGGCGCTAGGAGTCTGCGCCGTAGAACGCAACGCAGTGAAGTGCTGCGGCGCGCGCTACTCCATCGACCGCGCGTACACCGATCGGCCGCGGGAGAACGTCTCCACGACCGCGATGTGCTCCAACGCCGCCGGATCCGTCTCCAGGGGGTTCTGCGCGAGGATCACGAGGTCTGCCTGCTTCCCTACGGTGATCGATCCCTTCGTGTCCTCCTCGAAGTACTGGTACGCGGCGCCGAGGGTCACCGCGTGCAGGGCCTCCCGCACCGTGGCGCGCTGGTGCGGTCCGAGAACATGCCCGCTGCGCGTCTTCCGGTTCACGGTGATCGAGACGAGCCGCATGATGTCGGGCGGCACGATCGGCGAATCGTTGTGCACGGTGAAGCGGACGCCGCGTTCGAGGGCCCAGCGCACCGGGCTCACGTTGTTGCCGCGCGACTCGCCGAAGCTGCGCCGGTGCCAGTCGCCCCAGAAGAAGGCGTGGGCCGAGAAGAACGACGGCACCACCCGCAGGGCGGCGGCGCGGTCGAGCTGGTCGGCGCGCATGAGCTGGGCGTGGATGATCACGGCGCGGTGGTCCGGCATCGGTTCCAGGCCCGCCACGGCCGCGCCGACGCCGTCCAGCATCAGGTCGATCGCCGCATCGCCGTTGGCGTGGACGATGATCGGCACGCCGCGCCGGATGAGATGCGCGGCGCCTGCCTGGTAGGCATCCGGATCGAGCGTGCCGTAGGCGCGGTAGTCCGGCGGCGCTCCCGGCGGCCCTTCCGCGTAGGGTTCGGTGACCCAGGCGGTCCGTCCCTGCGGCGAGCCGTCGAGACTGAACTTGACGCCGGCGACGCGCAATCCGCCGCGGTAGTCGGGCTCGTGGACCACGTGCTCGGCGTCCGCCAGCGTCCGGAAACGCGGGAACACGGCGATGTCCGCCGCGAACGGCTCGCGCGCGGCCGCCGCGCGCAGCGCGTCGATCGTCTCCCAGCCGGTCGAGCCGTCCTGCACCGTCGTCGTGCCGTAACGCACGTACTCGCCCACGGCGCGGCGGGCCAGCGCCCCGGTCTCCGCCGGGGTCGGAGAGAACAGGCCGCTCGCGGCGACGAGCGCGCCGGCGCGTTCCTCGAGCACGCCGTCCGGCTCGCGCGAGCCGGCCCGGCGGCGGATGTGTCCGCCCGGCGGATCGGGCGTCTCGGCGGTGACGCCGGCCGCCGCCAGCGCCGCGGAGTTGGCGGTGCGCAGGTGCCCAGAGACGTGGGTCAGCACGATCCGGTGCCCGGTCGACGCGCGGTCGAGGTCGTCGCGCGTCGGGTGCCGCCGCTCGGCGAGCAGCGAGTCGTCGTAGCCGCTGCCCACGACGAGGCCGCCCGGCGGAATGTCCCGTTCCTCGATCCAGGTGCGAATCTTGCGCACCACGTCGTCGATGTTCTCGACGTCGCCGACCGGCGGCGAGTGCAGCGACAGCGCATCGAGCGCCCGCCCCACCGCGAGGAAGTGCCCGTGCGCGTCGATGAAGCCGGGCAGCAGCGCCCGGTCGCCGAGCTTGACCACTCGCGTGGCGGCGCCGCGCAGGGGCAGCACCTCCTCGCGCGATCCGGCCGCGACGATCGTTTCGCCCCGGACCGCCACCGCGTCCACGGCCGGCTGCGCCGGATCCATCGTGACGATGTGGTGGCCGAGGAACACGATGTCGGCCCCTGGTGCGCCGCCGGCCGGTTGTCCGGCGGCGATGCTCGAGCCGGCGAGTCCGCCGCCCGCGACAAGTGCGAACCCGATTACCGTCCTCTTCAACTCCTGCACGACTCTCGACCTCCTGTGGCAGCGCGTCTACTCTAACCGGAAGTTTCAGCGGCCATTTCGCCAGAACCCATAGATTCTAAAGGCTTTACGAGGTTTTTCGCGGCTCGTATCCGGCGAAATGTAGCCATGTAATAGCAGGGTTCATATGCTGTTTTCCCTTCACAAGGCTGTCCTATTGCGGGATAATGGTATCCATGTATATCGAGAGCGTCCCCAACCGCTCCTCGCCACCCGCCATCCTCCTCCGAGAGTCCTTCCGAGACGGCGGCCGCGTCAAGAAAAGAACCCTCGCCAACCTCTCCAAGCTCCCCGCCGCCGCCATCGACGCCCTCCGCCGCATCCTCCGCGGAGAGCAACTCGTCAGTCCCGACGACGCCTTCACCTGCCTCCGCAGCCTCCCCCACGGCCACGTGGCCGCCGTGCTCGCCACCATCCGCAAGCTCGCAATCCCCGCCCTGCTCGCCCGAAGCCCCGGACGCCTCCGCGACCTCGTCCTCGCACTGCTCGTCGCCCGCGTCATCGACGCGCAGTCGAAACTGGCCACCGCCCGCGCCCTGAACCCCGAAAGCGCCGTCTCCACCCTCGGGAAAGTGCTCGAGCTCGGCGCCGTCGACCCCAAGGAGCTGTACGCCGCGATGGACTGGCTCGTCGAGCGTCAGGCGGCCATCGAGCAGCGCCTCGCCAAGCGCCATCTCCAGGAACACACCCTGGTGCTCTACGACCTGACCTCCAGCTACGTCGAGGGAGCCCACTGCGAACTCGCCCGGCGCGGCCACAGCCGCGACCGCAAGAAGGGCACGCTCCAGATCGTCTTCGGTCTGCTCTGCACGGCCGCCGGATGTCCGGTCGCCGTCGAGGTCTTCGAGGGCTCGACCAGCGACCCCAGCACCGTCGCCGCGCAGGTCGACAAGATCCGCACCCGCTTCGGCCTCCACCGCGTGGTGCTCGTCGGTGACCGCGGGATGCTGACTGCGGCCCGCATCCGCGAGGACCTCGCCGACGTCGACGGGCTGCGCTGGATCACGACGCTGCGCGCGCCGACCATCCGCAAGCTGGTGGCTGCCGGAACCGTCACCCCGTCGCTGTTCGACGAACGCGACCTCGCCGAGGTCACCAGCGAGGAGTTCCCCGGCGAGCGGCTCATCGTCTGCCGTAATCCCCTGCTCGCCGCCGAGCGGCAACGCAAGCGACAGGAACTACTGGCTGCCACCGAGAAGGAACTCGAACCCATCGTGGCCGCCACCCGGCGCCGCAACGACCCCCTGCGCGGCGCAGCCGACATCGGCATCCGCGTCGGCAAGGTCATCAATCACTACAAGGTCGCCAAGCACTTCGTCACCACCATCACCGACGAGTCCTTCACCTTTCGCCGCGACGAAGACAAGATCGCCGACGAGCAGCAACTCGACGGGCTCTACATCGTC
>JAJEEU010000040.1 GCA_022820825.1 Vicinamibacteria bacterium | reverse complement strand
CCCATGCGCTGGGCGCGCCTGCGGCCGAGGCGGCGCAGGCGCCGTCGGGCTCGAGTCCGGGCGCCCGGCTGCGCTCGCTGCTCGCGCGCCCCGAGCCGAGCCGCTGCGTCAACTGCGGGGACGTGGCCACGGCGCGCCTCGTCGAGATGCACGGCATCGAGATCGCCATGACCGGCGGCAGCGCCATGTCGCTGAGCCAGTTCGGCCTCGGCGACTACGGCATGGGCACGATCGACAACCTGATCGACTTCTGCGAGCGCGCATCCGACGCCATCGACATTCCCATCATCGCCGACGCGGACGACGGCGGCGGCAACCCGCTCAACGTGTACCGGACCATCCAGCGCTACGAGCGCGCCGGCGCTGCGTGCGTGATGATCGAGGACCTCTTCGGGGCCAAGCACCTGACCGGCTACAACGAGGGCAAGATCCTGGGCGCCGAGGCGATGGTCGACAAGATCCACGCGGCCGCGGACGCGCGCAGCAATGGCGACCTGGTGCTCATGACCCGCTGCGACATCATCGCCGCGGGCGGCACGCTGGACGAGGCCCTGGACAGGGTCGCCCTCTACGCCCGCGAGGGCGGCGACGTGATCTTCGTGCCGTCGATTCCGGTAGACCAGTCTCCGCGCGCGGTCGAGATGGCCGGGCGGCCGATGCTGGGATCCGTTTCGTCGCTCGCCGACGCGCGCGACAACCGCATCAGCATCGCGTTCTTCGGCGGCATGAACCTGCTGGCGCTGGGCGCGGTCGACCGCGCCCTGGGCGAGCTGGCGCGCGACGGGCAGGTCGGTCCCACGGGCGAGATCGCGCTGGACCCGGACCGCCGCTGGGAGCTCGTCCGCAACGCGGCGGTGGTCGAGCGCGCGAAGCGCTACAACGCCCAGCGGGAAGGAGCGCAGTAGGATGCTGCTGTCCCTGCGGACGGTTCGTGTCGGCTGGTTGCCGGTCGTTGCGGCCGCGGCGCTGGCCGCCTGCGGCGGCGAGGCGCCGCCGGCCCCGGAGGCCGAGGTTTCGCTCGCCGGCGCCATCGACTTCCACGCTCATTCCGGTCCCGACTCGCGCCCGCGGTCGGTCAATGACGTCGAGGCGGCGCAAGCCGCGCAGGCGGCCGGCATGCGCGGCCTGGTGCTCAAGAACCACTACACGACGACCGCCGGCCGCGCGGCGCTGGCCATGGCGCGGGTCGACGGCATCGAGCTGTTCGGCGGCGTCGTGCTCAACCGCTCCATGGGCGGATTGAACGCCGAGGCCGTGCGCCACATGGTCTGGGACGAGGGCGGCCGCGGCAAGGTGGTCTGGCTGCCGACCTTCGACGCCGAGTACTACCTCACGCGTGAAGGGTCCTCCGAGCCGTTCGTGTCGGTTGTGGTCGACGGCCGGCCGGCGCCGGAGCTGGAAGAGATCTTCGGCCTGATCGCGGAGCACGACCTGGTGCTGTGCACCGGCCACTCCGCGCCGGAGGAAGTGCTCCTGCTCCTCCCGGCGATGCAGCGCCTCGGCGTGGAGAACATCCTGATCACGCACGTCTTCGGACAGCAGCCCACCCTGGATCAGATGCGCAGCATGGCCGGCGCCGGCGCCGTGATGGAGATCGACTGGCTGGCGGTGTTCAGCGGCGGGCGGACCATCGACGAGTACGTGGAGGCCATCGACGCCATCGGCGCCGAGCATTTCCTGATGTCCTCGGATCTGGGCCAGGCGGGCAATCCGCTGCACGCCGACGGCCTGCGCGACTACGTCCGGGCGCTGCGTGGAGCGGGAGTATCGGACGCCGACATCGACACGATGCTGCGTGTCAACCCGGCGCGGCTGCTCGGCCTGCAGCCATAGGCGGACGAGCACATGGAAACGAATCGTGCGGCTGTCGGCGCGGCATTGTGCGTGCTGGCCCTTGCGGCCCCGCTGCGGGCGCAGTCCGGGCAACTGCCGCGGGCGGCAGACGGCAGGCCGGATCTGACGGGCATCTGGCAGGCTGCCAGCGCGGCGCACTGGGACATCGAGCCGCACGCGGCGTACGCCAGCCGCACGCCGGACACCGGCGCGATCGGCGCCGCTCCCGGCGGGTTGGGGATCGTCGAGGGCGGAATGATCCCGTACCTGCCGGAGGCTGTTGCGCAGAAACGCAAGAACTTCGAGAACCGGCGGACCGATGACCCGGAAGCCAAGTGCTACCTGCCGGGCGTGCCGCGGGCGACGTACATGCCGTTTCCGTTCCAGATCGTGCAGGGCACGGACAAGATCTTCATCGGCTACGAGTACGCGAACGCGAACCGTGTGGTGCACATGCAGGAAGTTCCAGAGAGCCCCGTCGATACCTGGATGGGCCACTCCATGGGGCGCTGGGAGGGCGATACGCTGGTGGTGGACGTGACCGCATTCAACGGCCAGACCTGGTTCGACCGGGCCGGCAACTTCCACAGCAGCGCGCTGCACGTGGTCGAGCGCTACACGCCGGTCACGCCGCACCACCTGCAGTACGAAGCCACCATTGAAGATCCGCAGACCTTCACGCGGCCGTGGAAGATCAGCCTGCCGCTGTATCGCCGCATGGAGGCCGGCATGCAGTTGCTGGAGTTCAAGTGCATACCGTTCGCCGAAGAGCTGCTGTACGGGCACCTGCGCTGGGGCCCCGAGGAGGCCAGATGATGAAGCACCGGACTGCCCCGACTCGCATGGCGGCAGGTTGTCTGGGCGCCCTGTTGTGCCTGTCGCCGGCGGCGGTCCACGCACGGGCGGCGGAGCAGCAGCGCGTCCCTGGCGCGGCCGAGTCGTTCCGGACACCCTGGGGCGACCCGGACCTGCAGGGCGTCTGGACGACGGACGTGATGCGGCCGGTGCCGCTGCAACGTCCGGAAGAGCTTGGCGAGCGTGCGGAGTTGTCCGCCGAGGAACAGGCCGAGCGCGCGGCGGACGAGGCCCGGCTGCTGCGGGACGACAAGGCGGAGGTTCCGCGGCGCGAGTTTCCCGACGGCGGACCCTCGCACTGGTACGAATACCCGGAGGATCCGTCGGCGCGCACCTCGCTGATCATCGATCCGCCCAACGGCCGGCTGCCGCCGTTCACGCAGGGCGCGCAGTTGCGCACGATCGATCCGGGCACCCAGGTCAGCTTCTTCGGGGGCAGCTACGATTCCAGCACGCCGAAGTACGGTCCCGAGGATTTCAACCTGAACGACCGCTGCATCTCCCGCGGGCTGCCGAACACCTGGGTCCCGAGCATCTACAACAACGGGTTCCAGATCGTGCAGCATCCGGACTATGTCGTGATCGTCTACGAGCGGATGCACGAATACCGGGTCATTCCCCTGGACAGCCGCGAGGCGCTCAATCCGGACGTCCGCCAGTACCTGGGCGATTCACGCGGCCGCTGGGAAGGGGACACCCTGGTGGTCGAGGTGACGAACTTCAGCGACGACACTACCTATCGCCGCTCCGGCGCCGCGCGGCGGCTGACGGAGCGGTACACGCGCGTAGACGCCGACACGGTGCGCGTGGAGTTCACGGTCGACGATCCCACGACGTGGACGCAACCGTGGACCGCCGCCGTCGACGGCAAACGGGACCCGAGCTACTGGCAGATCTTCGAGTACGCCTGCCACGAGGGCAACATCCAGCTCGGCTTCATGATCAGCGCGTCGCAGCACGAGCACGAGGCCGAAGCTGACGCCGACGCCGGACGCTGATGCCGGCGGTGTAGTATCCGCACCATGAGAGGAATTCAGGTGAGCCGACTCCTGCCCGCGGCGCGCGCCGCGTTCGTCATCGCCATCGCTGTGTTCGGCCTGCTGCTGGCGGCCGAGTGGAACCCGCTGCAGGCGCAGTCGCGGGGCGAGTACGTTCCGATCACCGACGCCATGATCCTGGACCCCGATCCGGATGACTGGATCATGTGGCGCCGCACGCTCGACGGCTGGGGCTACAGCCCGCTGAAGCAGATCGACCGCGACAACGTCGGCGAGCTGCGCCTGGTCTGGACCCGGGCGATGGGAGCCGGCAGCCAGCAGGCCACGCCGTTGGTGTACGACGGCGTGATGTACCTGCCCAATCCGAGCGACCTGACGCAGGCGATCGACGCGGTCACCGGCGACCTGCTGTGGGAGCACCGCCAGAACGTCCCGGACGACATCGCGAAGTGGGTCGGCGGGCTGGAGACGACCAACCGCAGCCTGGCGCTGTACGGCAACTACGTATTCGATACGAGCGCCGACGACTACATCTACGCCCTGGACGCAACGACGGGCCGCACCGCGTGGGAAACGCAGATCTTCGACCACACGGTGCACCCCGCGCGCCAGTCCTCCGGGCCGTTCATCGCCAACGGCAAGCTCATCTCCGGGCGGAGCTGCCGCCCGCTGGCCGGACCGGTGTCCTGCGTGATTACCGCGCACGACCCGACCACGGGGGAGCACTTGTGGAGCACGCGCCTGATTCCGGCGCCCGGCGAGCCCGGCGACGAGACCTGGGGCGACGTGCCGTACGAGGAGCGGGTGCACGTCGGGGCCTGGATGGTCCCCAGCTACGATCCGGCGCTGGACCTGATCTACATGGGCACGTCGGTGACGTCGCCGGCGCCCAAGTTCATGCTGGGCGGAACCCGCAACAAGCACCTGTACCACAACTCGACGCTGGCAATCAGCGGCGACACGGGCGAGATCGCGTGGTACTACCAGCACCTCATCGACCACTGGGACCTCGACCACCCCTACGAGCGCATGCTCGTCGAGACGGCCGTCACCCCGGATCCGAGCGAGGTCAGTTGGATCAACCCGCGGCTGCAGCCGGGAGAACGGCGCCGGGTCGTGACGGGAATCCCGGGCAAGACCGGCGTCGTCTACACGCTCGACCGCGAGACCGGCGAGTTCCTGTGGGCCAACCCGACCATCAACCAGAACGTGATCAACAACATCGACGGGGCGACGGGCGAGGTGCAGGAGAACGGGGAAGTCGTCTTCACCGCCGTGGGGCAGGCCGTCACCGCCTGCCCGTCCCTGAGCGGCGGCAAGAACTGGGACGCCGGCGCCTACAGCCCCGACACCCACCTGATGTACTTCTCGCTGCGGAACACCTGCGCCGAGCAGATGGCGACGGACCAGGGCACGCTGTACGAGCTTGCGTCGCGCCGGATGATCGCGCCGGGCACCGAGAACCTCGGAACCGTGCGGGCGATATCCGTCGAGACCGGCGATACGGTCTGGCTCCACGAGCAGCGGGCCGCCTCGGCCGCGCTGGTCGCCACGGGCGGCGGCCTCATCTTCGGAGGGGACTACAACGGCCGGTTCCGGGCGTTCGATCAGGAGACCGGCGAGGTGTTGTGGGAGATCAACCTCGGGTCGCCGCACACGGGCTATCCGATCACCTACGCCGTCGACGGCCGGCAGTACGTGGTGGCCAGCACGGGGTCGGCGGCGAACGCCTCGAGCATGATGCGGCTGACGCCGGAGCTGGTGCCGAGCGCCGGCAACAACATATTCGTCTTCGCCCTCCCGGACTAGCTGCAACTTGCTGGTCCCCGGGCGTCGAGCACGCGCGGAGCGGGGAAGGAGCACGGCATGAGACCAGCAGCGAATACCGTTGGCGGCGTTGTCATCCTGGCTCTCGGCGTAATCCTCGCGGGGTGCGGCGGCCCGGCTCCGGAGATGCCCGAGCCGGCGGCCGACGCGCCGCCGCCGCCGTCGCGGCCGTCCGACGGCGTATTCCATATCGATCCCTACTGGCCGCAGGACCTGCCGGGCGACTGGCTGCTCGGCAACGTGGTCGGGGTTGCCGTCGATTCGAGCGACAACGTCTGGATCACCCACCGCCCCAACAGCCAGCGCGGCGCTGAGAACACGCCGCCGGTCATCGCCTTCGACCAGGCCGGCGCGGTCGTGGCGAGTTGGGGCGACCCGGGCGGCGACTGCGACTGGGGCACGCAGGCCCACGGCATCTACGTCGATCACGAGGACAACGTCTGGGTGGGCTTCGGCGGCGGACTGCCGTACGACCTGTCCACGCGGGCGACCACCGACAACGCCCTGGTGGTGAAGCTGACGCCGGCGGGCGACTGCCTGCTGCAGGTCGGCGATTTCGGTTTCGGGACCGACGGCAGCAACAGCACGATGCACCTCGGCCAGCCGACCGACATCTGGGTCGACGCGGAAGACAACGAGGTGTACATCAGCGACGGCTACACGAACCGCCGCGTGATCGTCTTCGACGCGGAGACCGGCGAGTACAGGCGGCACTGGGGCGCCTACGGCAACACGCCCGACGACACGCCGACGCCGCCCTGGAGCCGGGGCGACCCGTCGCCGCAGCAGTTCAGCACGCCGCACTGCGTCGCCGGTGCGAACGACGGGATGGTCTACGTCTGCGATCGGGGCAACCAGCGCATCCAGGTGTTCCAGAAGGACGGCACCTTCGTGAAGGAGGCGCTCGTCGACGCCGCGCTCGGCAACGGCGAGGTGGGCGGCAACCCGTGGGACATCGGCTTCTCGACGGACGCGGGGCAGAGCGTGATGGTGGTGGCCGACGGCCGCACGCACCGTGTCCACACGCTGAACCGCGACACGCTGGAGGCGGTCGCGTCGTTCGGCCGGCGCGGGCGCTGGGCGGGCAACTTCGAGTCGCCGCACAGCCTGGCCGTCGATTCGATGGGCAACCTGTACGTCGGGGACACGCTCGACGGCCGGCGCGTGCAGCGGTTCGTGCACGGACAGTGAGTCCGCCGGCGTACGCCGGGCTTGGCCGGCGTTCCCCGGAGTCCGTAGGGTGCTGACCAGGCGGGCGTTTCTCGCGGCGAGTCTGGCGGCGGCCGGATCCGCCGCTGCCGCCGCGCGGGCGGCCGAGCCCTTTCCGTGGCGCCAGTACGGGGATCGGCTGCGGAGCCGGTTCCGCGATCCACGGCGGCACTTCATCTTCGAGTACTACCCCTGGTACTCGGCAGACCCGTACTGGCACTGGACGCAGTGGCACCGCAACCCGCCCGCGGACCTGGCCGCCAACACGATGCCGTTGCTCGGGGCGTACGATTCCCGTTCGCGGGCGGTGCTCGAGCAGCACGCGCTCTGGATCGCCGAGGCCGGCGTCGGGGTGATCAACGTGAGCTGGTGGGGGCAGGGCAGCTATTCGGACCGCGCCGTGCCGCTGCTCATGGACGTGATGGCGGACCACGACATCCGCGTCACGTTTCACCTGGAGCCGTACAGCCGGGAGCGGGCGGCGAACTTTCCGGAGGACGTGCAGTACCTGCTCGACCGCTACGGCGCGCGGCGCGGGTGGGACTGCTTCTTCATCGACGAGCGCGCCGACGGGACACAGGGACCGGTCTTCAAGCTGTTCTCCACGACGCTGCCGGAGCGGAGGCGCGATTGCCACGGTGTGTGGCACGAAGTGACGTCCCACGTGCCGGACTCGGAGTGGCGCCGCCAGACGGACCGGTTGCGAGACGCCGTGCGCGCCGACTTTTCGCAGGTGACGTTGCTGTCGAATACGTCGGATACCCTGCGCGCCGCGGCGTCGGGCTTCGACGGCATCTCAATCTACAATCCGCGGGAATCGTTGGCGCGCTGGCTGGATCACGCGCGGCGGGCGTCGCGCGAGGGGTTGCTGTTCTGCCTGCCGGTGAATCCGGGCTGGGACGAGATCGAGCGGCGCGTGGTCCCGCCGGAGTCCTGCTATCGCCCGCGGTCGTTCGTTCCCGCAACCCGCAAGCTGGAGTGGTCGCGCGCCGATGACCGGGAGTGGGCGCGCGCGCTCGCGGAGCGGCGCACCGAGTCCAGCCTGCAGCTCAACCTCATCCTGCAACTGAACCCCTGGTTCGGAAACGCGGACCGCGGTTTCTTCCTGGCCTACATCACCTCGTTCAACGAATGGCACGAGGGGACGCAGTACGAGCCGATGAGGGACTACGCGGACCTGTCGCCGTCCGAGCGGGCGGTGGGGTACCACAACCCGGCGAACGGCGCCTATCGGCTCGAGCGTCTGACCGAGCTGCTCGGCCGCCTCTAACGAAGATGGTCCCGCGTTCGAAGCGGCACGCCGTGATTCCAGTTGCCAGAGCCGTGGCGGTGGCCGCGTGGCTGAGCATCGCGGCCGCGAACCCGGCTTTCGGCCTGTCGGGGGACGATCATGCTTTCGAGGCCGGTGGTGGCTACGCGTTCCTCGGCGGCGCGGGCACGACCGAGGGCTACGGCGCAGGGTGGTTCGCCGACGGGGGCTGGCGGGCAACCCGCTGGCTGACCCTGGCGGGTGAATTCGGCCGGCACGGCCGGCAGCAGGATCTCGGGTTCATCGACGCTGAGACCACCGTCGACAGCCTGGTGGCCGGGGTACGCATCGTTCATCGGCGACCGCGGTTCGCGCCGTACGCACAGTTCATGGTCGGGGCAGTTCGGGTGGAACGGACCGCGCACCTCTCGCTTCCCGTTGCTGCCACGGCCGGTGAGGCCACCGTCTACGGGGCGTTGCAGGTCGGGGGCGGCATCGAGTTGCCGGTATCGACACGATTGGCGGTCCGCATCGGCGCCGACTACCGGCGCGTGCTCGACGCCGTGGGACTGCACCACCACCGGTTCGTCACCGGCGCGGTCTACGCGTTTTGAGAGTGGTGCGGCCGGCGCTGACCCCGCTCACTCCGGCAGGCGGAACGCTACGTACTCGCCGGAGTAGGTGCGGCCGCTGACGGCCAGGGCGATGTACTGCCGGCCGTCCACCTGGTAGGTCATCGGCGAGCCGGACTGCGGCGCCGGCATGGGGACGGCGCCGACCTCCCGGCCGGTCGCCTTGTCGTACGCCCGCAGCATCGCCACGCGGCCCGCGTCGGTGCGGTGGTAGTCGCACTCGCCCATCACCACCAGCGTCTTCGTGACGAGCGGGCCGATCAGGTGGATGCAGGGCTCGCCGGTGCGCGGGATGTCGAGGCCCCGCAGCGCCGGGTGGTTCTTCACGCGGTCGGGCGTTTCGCCGTGCGGCGTCTGCCACAGGATCTCGCCGCGGTCGAGGTCGATCGCCGACAGGCGGCCGTAGGGTGGCTTCGACAGCGGCAGCCCGCGCACGTTGAGGTCGCGCAGCCCGCCGTGCCCCACGCCGTACTTCTGCGTCCCCTTGACGTAGCGCATGTCCGACACCTCGGGATCGGGCGTCGGGATCAGCTCCCAGGAGTAGAACGCGGTGCGCGACGGCACGTAGAGGATGTGGGTCTCGGGGTCGTAGCCGCCGCCCGGCCAGTTCGTGCCGCCGCTGCCGGCGCCCAGGCCGAGCGTGGCGATCGGCCCTTCGGGCCGGCTGATGACGGGGGGCGTGAACAGCGGTCCGAGCCTGTAGCGCGACACCAGCTCCACCGCCTCGGCGCGCAACTCGGGCGTGAAGTCGATCAGGTCGTCGATGGACGAGCCCTGGCGGTCGTAGGCCGGCGGCCTGGTCGGGAACGGCTGCGTCGGGGAGTACCACTCGCCGGGAACGTCGCCCTGCGGCACCGGCCGCTCCTCAATCGGCCACACCGGCTCGCCCGTGACCCGGTCGAAGACGTACAGGAACGCTTGCTTGCCGGGCTGCGCGACCGCCTGGATCGGGCGCCCGTCCACCGTAATGTCCGCGAGGATCGCCGGGCTGGCCATGTCGAAGCCCCAGAGCGGGTGGTGCACGAGCTGGAAGTGCCACTTCCGTTCGCCGGTCAGCAGGTCGACCGCGACGAGACTCTCGCCGAACAGGTTGTTCCCCGGCCGGTGGCCGCCGTAGTAGTCGCCGGAGGGTGTCTCGACCGGCAGGTAGACGATGCCCAGCTCCGGGTCGGCCGAGATCTGCGTCCAGACGCCGTTGTTGCCGTTGATGCCCCAGGAGTCGTTGAGCCACGTCTCGACGCCGAACTCGCCCGGGCGCGGCACCGTGTTGAACGTCCACAGTTGCTCGCCGGTGCGCACGTCGAACGCCTGCACCAGTCCCTTCGTGTTGTTGTGGGTCTTCGGGGCGGGGGCGTCGGCGAACGTGCCGCCGACGATCACCACGTCGCGCGCAACGGTCGGCGTGGCGTGCAGGCCGATCTCGCCGGTGACGAGGTCGATCGGCCGGCCATCGCCGATGATGGCCGCGGCCTTCAGGTCGATCAGGCCATCCTGGCCGAAACCGGGTACGCGCCGTCCGGTCTGCGCGTCCAGCGCCACCAATCGGAAGCCGAGCGTCACGTACAGGATCCGCTCTTCCTCACCGTCGGTCCAGTACGCCAGCCCGCGGCCCGACAGCAGGCGGGGCGCCTCTTCCGCGCGTCTGCCTTCGTGCTCGCTGTGCACCCAGAGCAGTTCGCCGGTGGCGGCGTCGAGCGCCACGACGGCGCGCCGCGTGCCGCCGGTGGCGTACAGCACGCCCCCGGCCATCAGCGGCGTGCCTTCGAGCTTGAATTCGGGTCCCGGCCCGAGGTTGTCGGTCTTGAAGCGCCAGGCGAGCTCCAGCTCACCGAAGTTCGCGGCGTCGATCTGGTCGAGCGGGGAATAGCGCGTATGTGCCGCGTCGCCGCCGTAGGCCGGCCACTCGCCGTTGGTGGTGGTGAGCGGCGGCGCCTGCTGGGCGGCCGCCGGAAGGGCGGCGAGCATTAGAACTAGCGCCAGCGCGCCGGCCGGACGCGTCACCGGGACCGTCCCTCGCCGTCCCGCTCCTGGGCGCGCGCGCCGGCCAGGACGTTCTCCAGGGCGTAGTTGCCCTCGTGGCAGGCGTACTCGTACATCGGCCCTTCGAAGGCGGTGAGCGGCAGCGAGCCGGACCACGGCCGGGTCCAGGTGACGGGGTCGGTAACCGTGAACTCGTAGTCGATCATGTCCGGGCCGACGCGCGTGTAGCGCTCGATGACGTGCAGCGACTCCGACGGATCGCCGTTGACGTTCCTGAGCAGCGACTGCTCGGAGAAGTTCCTCGTCTCGACGACCAGCGTGTCGCCTTCCCAGCGGCCCCGCGAGTCGCCCAGCCACTGCCGGATGCCGTCGCCGGCGTGCGGCCGGCCGTCGAGCGGGATCAGCCGCACCTCGTGGATGTGCTCCTGCAGGATGGCGACGTGATCCGGGGTCTGGGCGATGTGGTAGTTGTTGTTGTAGCCGGTGGGAAAGCCCGGAATCCCGCGGTAGATGATGCAGCGCTCCGCCAGCGGCCGGTCGGTCCACGAGTCGTACTCGCCGCGCTGGCGCCGCTGCGCCGCCGCTGCAGCCACGCGCCGTTCGCCGTCCGGCGACAGCGCCGGCAGGCGGCCGTCGGAAGGATCGAAGATCAGCGACGTGCGGTTGTTGGCTACCGTCCGGCCGCGCTCCCACCAGAACTCGTTGTAGGTTCCCGGATCACCCGGCCGCGGCTCGCGGTCGGTGTTGCGCGCCTCGCCGACGACAAGGTCGCGCTCGGCCACCTCCTGATCGGACAGGAACGCCTTCTCGCCGAATTCCTCGGGGCGCTGCAGGGGCGTGGTGGTGGCGTTGTTCCACAGGCCCTGCAGGTCGGGGTCGCCCCACGGCGTGCGCGGCGCCGTCCAGCCGGCATCGCCGGCGGGCTGGGCCGGGGCTGGTGCCGCCGTGAGACACAGCGCCGCGGCCACAGCCAGCGCTGGAACGCCGATCCTCAGGCCGGTGCGCATGGCCCGTATCATATCGCTCCCCAGGTCGCTTAGCTATACTGCGCCGAGACCGGTGCGATCCTCACCCTCGAGCGGCATCGTCACCGTTGCGGCGTGGCTGGCGCTGGCCGGCGGGCTGGCCGCCTCCGGGGCATCCGCGGCGCAGACCGCGGGCGGCCTCGTCGCGGATCCGGACCAGTTCGTCACCGACGTCACCGAATCCGAAGCCGTCCTCGAAGCCGTCCAGGGCAGCATCGACGCCACCCTGCTCGCCGGCCTTCGCGCGTTCGACTGGGAGACGGCTTCCGAGGGTCTCTCCGCGCAGTTCCGCGGCCGGTTCCCGGAGCCCGGCGCCGGGCGGGCCGTCGATGACGCGCGGCTGGCGATTCGCCGCTTTGCGCAGGACGATTCGGAGCCGCTCGGCCGTGAGGCGTTCCTGGCGGTGCTGCGCCGGCACACTTCCGGCTGGACCGCGGTGGAGCGCGCATCCTGGCATGCCTTCGAATTCCTGCTGGAGACCGGGCGCGAGCGGGCGGTCGTCAAGGCGCACCTGGAGCTGGGGGGACCGGATCCCGCCGGCGCGCGGTCTGTCCTGCACGCGACCGTCCACGCGGGCGTGGTCGAGGCCGGGCCGGGGCAGTGGCGCCTGGACCGCCTCGAAGTAGTGGAAGCGACCGCGGTCCGCAACCCGCATCCGCCGTTCCGGGAAATCACCGACGCCACCGGCTTTCACTTCAACCGCTCCGAGGCCAACCGCGAGCTGCGGCAGGCCATCGTGGATACCCGCTCCAGCCTCGTGGATTCCGGATTGAGCGTGGCCGACTGGAACGGCGACGGGTTCTGGGACCTGCTGGCGACCGAGTCGATGAACCAGGCGGTGCTGTTCCTCAACGACGGCAGGGGCGGCTTCATGCGCGGCGCGCTGCCGTACGACGATCCGCGGCTCATTCCCTCGCAGGCGCTGGTCGTCGACCTCGACGGCGACGGACTCGACGAGCTGGTGGGCAACCGCGTGCTGTACACGGAGGGACGCGGATCCCTGGGCCTGTTCACGCGCCGGGACGGGGACTGGCGGTTCCTTCCGAACGCGCTGGAGTTCGACAATCCGTCCGGGGCCCAGCGCACCGACGCGCAGCCGCTGACGGCGGGCGACGTGAACGGCGACGGCCTGCTGGACGTCGTCGTGTCGGGCTACGAGACGGATCGGTCGCGCGACCCGGAGCGGTTCAACCGCGTTGACGCGCAGGACGGCGCCGACACGCTGCTGTTCATCAACCACGGCGGGCTGCGGTTCACGGAAGAGTCGGATGCGCGCGGCCTCGGCGGCGCCCGCTACACCTACGCGGCGCACCTGTTCGACTTCGACGGCGACGGCGACCTCGACCTGTTCGAGGGGAACGACTACGGCGCCAACGACCTGTGGGACAACCAGGGCGACGGCACGTTCCGCGCGCTGCCGGACCATCCGGCCGCCGGCGACTCGAGCAACACGATGGGCGTCACCATCGCCGACTGGCACAACAGCGGCCGGTGGAGCCTGCACCTGTCGAACATGTACTCGCACGCCGGGCAGCGCGTGGTGCGGCTGGCGCGCACGCTCGGCGGGGAGATGCGGCAGCGGCTGCGGCGGCTTGCGGACGGCAACCAGTTGTTCGTGCAGGACGGCGGGGGGTGGGAGGATCGCGCCGCGCCGCTGGGCGTGAACGCGGCCGGCTGGGCGTGGGCGTCGCTCTTCTTCGATATCGACAACGACGGCGATCAGGAGCTGTTCGTCACGAACGGGAACACCAGCCACCGCGACCCCGACGCGCCCGACTACTGACAGTTCTTCTGGCGACAGGTTGTCGCCGACGCCGCGGCGATCGAGAGCGCGGCCGCGTTCACGCCCGTGCTGGCCGGCGAGCGGCGCGCCTTCCGCGGCTCGTTCAGCGGTTACGAGCGGGACCGGCTGTTCTACAACGCGGGCGGCGCGCTCGTCCCGGCCGCGTACGTGCTCGGGCTCGACGGCAACCATGACGGCCGGGCCGCGGCGCCGGTGGACATCGACGGCGACGGCGACCTCGATCTCGCCCTGCTGACCCTGCAGGGCCTGCGGCTGTTCGAGAACACGGAGGACGAGCACGCGCCGGCGGAGCAGCGCCGTTTCACCCGCGTGCGTCTGGCGGCCACGCGGTCCGCCGCGCCCGCGCTCGGCGCGGTAGTGACGGTGGAGGCGGGCGGCGTGACGCGGCGCGACTACGTGCGGATCACCGAGGGGTTCCAGGCGCAGGTGCCGCTGGATCTGCATTTCGGCCTCGGCACGGCCGCGCGCGTGGAGCGGCTCACGGTCGACTGGCCGTCGGGTGCGCGGGAGACGTGGACCGCTCTGCCGGCCGATCGGCTGCTGCACGTCGTGGAGGGGCGCACGGACGTGGAGGCGGCGGAGCTGCCGCGCTGGCCGGACGGCACCCGCCCGCAACCGGCCGGCACGCCGACGACCGCGGTGGACACCCCTCGGCTGGAGGGCGGCAGCGCGCCCCTCGCGTCCGGCGAGCGCCCCGCCGTCGTCAATTTCTGGGCCCCGTGGTGCGCGCCGTGCAGCGTCGAGCTGCCGCAGCTCGTGGCGCTGGCCGGGCGCTACGACGGCGAGGTCGACTTTGCCGGCGTCAGCGTGGAGGTGGCCGATCTGGAGTCGGTCCGCGCAATGGTCCGCGAGCTCGACATCACCTATCCGCAGTATCTGGCCGGCGGCGAGGTGATGGAGCGGTTCTTCGCCGGGGACGACGCGGCGGCGCTCCCGTCGACGTACGTATTCGATGCGCAGGGCCGCCTGCGGCGGCAGTTCCGCGGGGCCGTCACGGAAGCCGATCTGGACTCGCTGTTGCCGTCATTGCGCGACGAGGGCCTGTTCGAGGCCGACCTGGAGCTGGCGGCGCGCGCCGCGGCCCGCTCGGGAGATCTGGAGGAGGCGATCGCGCAGTACCGGCGCCTTGCGGAGCGCCGGCCCGGCAGCGCGCAACCGCTGTACGAGATTGGGGTGGCGGCGCTGGAGCTGGGCGATTTCGAACAGGCCCGTGTCGTGCTGGAGCAGGCGATCAATCTGGCGCCCGCCAACGCGCTGGCGCAGTTCCAGCTCGGCGTGGCCCGGCTGCGGTCGGGACAGCCGGGCGCGGGATTTGCCAGCTTGCAGGCCTCCCTTGCGCTAGCCGGCGGGGATGCCGCGGCGCTGACGCGCCTCGGCAACGCGGCCGCGGCGGCGGGGCAGCTCTGGCTCGCGGTAGACGCGCTGTCGCTGGCGGTCGAGACGGACGCGGCCGCGGCGCCGGCCTGGATCGGCAAGGCGCGGGCGCACCGCGCGCGCGGAGAGCTCGACCGCGCCGCGGCGGCCTACCAGCGGGCGCTGGCGGTCGACCCCGGGAACGCCGCGGCGCGCCGCGAGCTGAGCAGCCTGACTCCCTGACACGCCGCGGGCTAGGGCGCCGCGCAGGCGAAGCTGGCGGCGTCGTCCGGATTGCCGCTGCCGTCGTAGACGGCCACCTGCGGGTAGGGGCAGGCGGGCCGCGTCATCGTGACGCGGCCGTCCCCGCCGACCTTCTCAGCCAGCAGCCGCTCCGGCGGGCGCCCGTCCTCTACCCAGGAGCGGATGGCCTCGACCCAGTCGACGCGGTCGGGTCCGGGGCCGCCCGCGCAGTGGAGCACCCCCGGCAGCATGTAGAGGCGCGCGTAGTCGCTCGCCGCCGGGTCGCCCTCCGCGAGCCGCTCGTAGTAGTCGATCGTGCCGAGCGCCGTGAGGGCGAGATCGGACCAGCCGGTCCAGTAGATGATCTTCCCGCCCGCGTCCCTGAACCGGCCCAGATCGGCGTCCGCCGCGTCGAGGGTCGCGGCCGTCTCCGCGACGTCGTCCCGCCAGGTCGAGAAGTCGTACCGCGTGTAGTCCCAGTCGGGGTCGCTGAAGACGAAGTACTTGAAGAGCTCGGTGCCGAAGCCGTACTGCGCGTTCGGGATGCCCGGCGCCCGAAGCTGCCCGGAGCCCACCACCCACGCGTCCCAGCCGCCCGCCTCGTGCTCCCCGCCGTAGCTGAAGCCGTGGTAGATCGGCTCGCCGTTCGACGTCGGGCCGCGGTAGACGGCTTCGATCGCGGCGAGCTGCGCGGCGGTCACGCAGTCGTCGCCCGGGCGGCCGGCGGCGCAGCGCGGGAGGTCGGCCGGGTCGAAGCCGCACTGCCGCGGATCGGCCAGCATGCCGTCCGCGACCCCGTCGTCCGCGTCGCACGCGGCGAGGATGCTCGATCCGAGCAGCTCGAGCGTCGCCGCGGTCAGCAGCGGGGCGTCGAGGTCGCCGTCGGGGAAGATCGCCTGCTGGTTCTGCACGAACCCGGCCGTGATGCCGGTCCAGTGGTAGGCCGGCGCGCCCGCCACGATGCCGTCGAAGTCGTCCGGGTAGCGCTGCGACTCCATCATTGCCTGGCCGCCGCCCCGCGAGCAGCCTACGAAGTAGGCGTAGTCCGCGGGCTGCGCGTAGTAATGCGCGATGATCGACTTGGCGGTTTCGGCCGTCAGGTGGACGGCGCGGTGCCCGAAGTTCTCCTGGCGCTCGGGATTGTCGAGCGCCCAGCCGGCCTCGATGCCGGTGCCGGTGTGGCCGGTGTCGGTTCCGGCGGTCGCGTAGCCGCGCTGCAGCGGGCTCCCGCCGTAGGCGTAGAGCGAGCGGGCCTGGTTCTGCACGCTCCCGACGAAGCCGCCTCCGCCTCCCATCAGGAAGCGGCCGTTCCAGTCGTCGGGCAGCAGCAGCTCGAAGTTGATCTCGGTCTCTATGACCCCGGTCACCCGGCAGTGCGCCGGCACGCCCTCCGCCTCCGGCAGGTGCTCGGCCGCACCGATGCGCAGGTCGACGAGCTCGAGCGCCGTCAGCGCGGCGCAAGGGGCTTCGGGTTCCACCGCGGGGGTCGCGCAGGCCGCCGCGACGGCCAGACCGGCGGCGACCGTACCGTTCACGAGGCAACGCTGGCTGCAGGGCATGGCGGTTCTCCTCGTGCCGCAGCCTAGCCTCGCGCGGGCACGCGGTCAAGCGGTGCGGTGCTGCGGCAACGCGGTGTCGAGCGCTGTCGAAAACGGGGACGGGATGTAGAATGGGGCAACGATGGAGCAGGCAGGCATTGGGGGGAACGATGATGGCACGTCACATCTCGATGGCCCGCGGCGCATGGTTTCCGGTGCTGGCTGTCGTCGTGGCAGCGATCGCCGCGTTTCCGGCGCCGGTTGCCGCGCAGTCGACGGGCTCGATTGCGGGCATGGTGACGGCGGACGCGGGCGAGGTGCGCGCCTTCCGCGTGAAGGCGCGGGACACGGTGGGGAGGATTGCGTACACGGTCTACACGGTGGACGGCCGCTACCGCATCTACAACCTGCCGCCGGGCCCGTATGAGGTGCAGGTGATCGAGGCGGGCTACGCGCCGCTGGTGCGGACGGTGGAGGTTGCGGCGGGCCGCGAGGCGACGGCGGACCTGGCGCTGGAGTCGACGGGCGCGGTGGCGGCGCAGGGTGCGGGCGCGGGCAGCGCCGGCGCGCGCGCGAACTACGGCGGCACGCAGGTGAACGCGGACGGCGCGGCGCTGGTGGACTTCGACGAGCTGTATCCGCCGCACCCCGCTCGGGAGGTGATGCTGCACTCGTGCTTCGGCTGCCACGGCCCGGCGGCGTTCCACAACCGGGGGGTGAAGAACCGGGCGGGCTGGGCGCGCGCGGTCGAGCGGATGTTCGCGGTGGACGGCCGGGTGGCGAACATGTCGCCCGGGGTGCCGCAGGTCACGCACGAGACGGTGTCGGAGGCGGAGAAGGAGCTCATCATCGACTACCTGGCGGAGAACTTCGGCCCGGGCTCCGAGCCGCGGGACCTGCTGCTGGACCCGCTGGTGCGGGACGAGTCGGGGCTGTCGGAGGCGGTCTACATCCAGTACGAGCTCAACCGGGGACCGCGGCGCGAGGTGAGCGGCCGGCCGCCGTCCTGGTCGATCCACAGCGTGTTCGCGAGCCTGGTGGAGCCGGGGGTGATCTGGGTGTCGGGGAACGGGTCGAACTCAATCCTCAAGGTGGACACCAGGGAGCGGGACTTCGCGGCGCGGACGACGGAGTACTGGATAGAGAACGAAGGAAACATCAACGTCACGCCGCACGGGATACTGGAGATGGGCGGGACGGTGTACTGGGTGGAGCTGACGGGGGACCACCTGGGGGAGCTGGACCCGGCGACGGGGGAGATCACGCGCCACAAGATGCCGGTGAGCGGCGGCGGCGCGCACAGCGCCTGGGCCGATTCGCGGGGCAACATCTGGTACACGTATTTCGCGTCGGCGGGGAAGATCGGGAAGTTCGACACGCGGACGAAGGAGTTCGAGGAGTGGGAGCCGCTGTCGGGGTTCAGCGGGTATGGGATTGTCGTGGACCGGCAGGACCGTGTGTGGGCGGTGGGCCTGCACACGCCTGCGACGCTGATGTACAACCAGGAGACGCAGCAGTGGACGTCGTATCCGATGGCGAACCCCGCGCGGCGTCCCGCGATAGACAGCAACGGGAAGATCTGGGCGGCGCACTTCTACGGGAACGCGATCACGAAGATCGACCCCGTGACGGACGAGGTGACGGAGTACAAGCTGCCGCTGAAGGACGGGAATCCGTATGACGTGTGGCCGGACGCG
>JAJEEU010000048.1 GCA_022820825.1 Vicinamibacteria bacterium | reverse complement strand
GGCAGCCGCCGCCCGGGCGTCTGCGGCGTCGTCGCGCCGGCCGTCGCGGCCCGCCGCCTCGCCACCGGCCGCCAGCGCGGCAAGCGCCTGCCGCCCGCCGCCGAACCGAATCCGATGCAACAGGCGCTCGAACGCGTCGATCTCCGGGGCGGCCGGCGAACGGCCGGCATGCTCGAACAGAAAGTGGGGCGACCGCAGCAGCGCCACGGTGGCCGCGCGGCCGTAGCCGGTGCGCACGAACTCGATGACGAGATCGAGCGCCGCCGCATACGGCTCGGCCGCCAGCGGGAACGAATCGCGGGTCTGAAACGGTACGGCGGCCTGCGGGAACACCTGGCGTGCGAGATACAGGTACGGCAACGGCCGCTGGAACACGACCGCCGCCGCGGCGGCGTGCGTTTCGATGGCGTCCGGCCCGCGGCTGCCGGATTGCAGCACGCGCGCCACCTCGAGCAGCTCGTCCTCGCGGTCGCGGCGGACGAAGTGGAGCTGTTCGCCGGCGCCAGGCGCGACAATTACAGGCGCGGCGGCGGCGGACGGCTCGAAACGTTCTTCGTCGATGCCCGGCAGGTGGTCGAGCAGCCGCTCGTGGTAGCCGGCGGCGAGCACGGCGTCGGTCGCGACGACGTCGATCCGCTCCAGGTCCTCCATCCGCGTCAACAGGTCGAAGTCGGCCGGCCACAGGCCGTCGGGATCGGCCGCCTCGTCAGGCAGCGTCACCACGGCGCCGACGACCGGCCGCGCCAATCCTTCCGCAAGCAACCGCCGCCGCAGTGCGTGCTCGTCGCAACGCCCCGTAGCGGCGCTCCGCCGCTCGAACGCGCGGAACGCGGCGGCCAGGAAACGGGTCTGCAACAGTAGGCGCCGCGCTCCGCGGTCAATCTCGGCACTCGCTTCGAGGTCGGTCCCGAGGAGGCGCTCGAAGCTGTCCACGCTCTGCCGCTGCCGCAACAGGTCGTCGTAGAAGCGCACGATGGAGGGGGCCAGGCCCGGCCGCGGTTCGAACGGCGGCGCGCAAGCCTCCACGGCCTCGCGCGCCGCGGCCTGCATGAGCACGTACCGCTCGACCGCGGACAGCAGGGGCAGCGGCGGGCGGGCTCTCGCAGCCAGCGCCGCATGCCAGCCCTCGCGCGTCAACAAATGCGGCAGGGGGGGCGCGGAGGCGGCGGACCGTTCGAGCGTGCGCCGGAGCTGATCGGCCGCGGCGCGGGTCGGTACGATCACCACCGTGTCGCGCGCCCGGCGACCGTCGAGCTGGCGCGTGAGCGCGGTAATCGCCTCCCGGAAACCGTGCAGGCAGGCGGTCCGGAC
This sequence comes from Vicinamibacteria bacterium, assembly GCA_022820825.1. Taxonomy (GTDB): domain Bacteria; phylum Acidobacteriota; class Vicinamibacteria; order Vicinamibacterales; family UBA8438; genus JAAXGX01. The sequence goes on along the minus strand of JAJEEU010000048.1, from coordinate 33,795 downwards.
AAGGCGGGTGCGGCGCGGCGTGATCAATTGCGTTCGGTCTGCGGCAGAGAACGGTCGAGCAGGGTCGCGGCGCGGTCGAACAGCATCAGGGCCCCGGCGGCGGCCGCGGCCGAGTCCCATGCCGCGCGCAGATCGGCATTCCGTACGGCCAGGAAGCGTTGCTGCGCCGCACCGGCCGCCAGCCCGAGCGCCTGCCGCAAGAGATCGTGGGCTGGCCGGACCTCGATCGGCGGCGCGTGGCCGGCGAGGTCGTCAGCCGCCGCCTGCAACCGCCGCTCGAGGCCGGCAAGCACGGATAATGACGGCCCCGCCACCGAGCGGATGTCGTCGAGCGCGCCGCGCGAAGCGGCGAAGCGGTCCATCGCGGCCCGCGCGCCGGCGACGTATGCGCGGCTGGCGGCCGTCCGCTGCAGCCGGCGGTCGTTCTCCAGGCGCAGCGCGCGGGCGTCGGCGAGATGCGCCTCGAGGGCAGCACGCAAGGCGGCCAACTGATCCGGATTCCGGCCGCCGAGCTCGTTGTCCCTGGCCTCCACGGTGTCGAGCACTGAACGCACGCCGCCCACGTCCGCCCGCCGCGCATGGCCGGCGGCCGCGGCCAGCGCCGTGCGCCGCAGCTCGACGTACGCGGCGGCGCTGCGCGTTTCCGCGTCGAGGTCGCGCGTGGCGATCGCGCGGGTCACCACGCGCCACTCGGCGCCCAGGGCGCTGTGCGGGTCGTCGAGCGTGGCCACCGCCGCGTGCAGGACGGCCAACCGTTCCTCCGGCACGGGAGTCAACCGCGCCGCGGTCAGCGCGCGCGCGATGATCTCCTGGAGACTGGGCTCGGGCAGGATCGGCAACGCGCGGGGACGGCCGGTCGTCGCAACCAGGCTGACGCTCAGGTCGCCGGCCGCGGCGGTGCCGGCGGACACCGCTTCGTCGAGCAGCGCAACAATCTCCACCCCCTCCGCGCTCATGCGCCGGAAGTCCGCGGGGCCGCCCGCCGCCGCGTGGCGCGCCGCCCGCACGGCAGCGGCGTACTGCCCGGTCGTATCCCAATCCACCGCCGCGGCAGGCACGGAAACGAGCTGGGAGGGGCCCTGCACTGCTTCCTGGAGCGGCAGCAGGAATACCACGCGTTCGCCGACGCGCACGTAGTCGCCGCGAACGACCAGGTCGCCTCCCTGCGCCAGGAAGATCCGGAAGGGCGGCTGGCCGGGGCCGGCCTGGGCGGCCGCCGCGGTGGGCGCGGCGACGGCGATCAAGCCGGACAACAAGCCGGCCACAACCGCTGCGAACGCCGGCCGAGCGCTCCCAGCCATCGGCGACAGCGTAGCGGCGGCCGCCGGCGACCGTCAAGCGATTGCGCCGCCGCGGGGTTGTGCAAAAGCCGTTGATAACCTGTGCGAGTCGTGTGCAGAAACGTGCAAGGAAAAAAATTCTCCGCGCGGAACGCCAAGCGATCGGCGCGGGTCGGAACTGTTGATGGCGTCTTCGCTCCGGGCTTCGCTTGACGCCACTTCGGTAATCCTTAGAATGCAGCGCTACATCACGTTCCCGTTTCCCGACACCACCCCGGACCCGTGACCAGGCATCGCTTCGAAGAAACCATCAACGGCTACGGGTACGAGATCGAAGTGACGGCGGTCCAGCCCGACCGCTGGCGCGCCTACCTGGTGCGGTTGACCGACGGACCGACCGCCCTGATGCCCTTCTACGGCCGTACGCCCGACGAGGCCGCCCGGCACCTGGCGAACTGGCTGGTCCAGGCGCACGGCGCGGCCCGGAACGGCCGCTAGCAGCCCGTGGCGAAACCCCGCGTCGCACCGAGACCGGTCAGGCGCCCGGCTGACAAGGCGTGACGAGCGAGCATACTTGCGAGTATGTGAGCGAGGAACAACACAGTCAGGCGGGATGCATGGCCGGTCGAATGCAGCGGGGCTTTCGCCACGGGCTGCCAAGGTGGAATGGTGGACCAGACGGGGGTCGAACCCGTGACCTCGTGAATGCCATTCACGCGCGCTCCCAACTGCGCCACTGGCCCACGCTGGACAGTCCATTCTATGTGCATCATGGCGACCGATCAAATGCGCGCGCGTACTCGGCGGGGGTGTCGATGTCGCGAAAAGGCCCATCCTCCGTTACCGGCACCGACACGGATTCGCGCCGGTGCGCGGCGATGATCGCCTTCGCACTGGAGGCGGCCGGCGCAGCGTGGATCTCGCCAAACAATGACCGATCGAAGATGACGGGGTGCCCGTGCCGGCCCCGGCGCTCCGGGCGGACTATCGGCGCTCCGGTGTCGCGGTGGACGGCCAGCAGCCGCTCGACGGTGCCGGCGCTCACGAACGGCACGTCGACCAGCGTCACCAGCATGCCGCTGACGCCCGGGCGGTCCACCGCGCGCAGACCGGCCTGCAGCGACGAGAACTGGCCGCGGCCCGGGTCCGGATTGATCACCATCCGCGGCGGCGGGGACTCTTGCGCGAGCACGCGCGCGATCTCCTCCGCGACGCCGCCGGCGACGACTACTACGTCGTCCACGCCGCCGGCGCGCAGCGTGCGCACGATGCGGCCCACGAACGTCTCCCCGGCACGTCCCGCCGGCAGCAGCGCCTTCGGCCGGCCCATCCGGGTCGAGCGGCCTGCCGCCAGCACGACACCTGGGATGATCATTCCCGCTTCCTGCTGTATTCCGTTCCGCGTCGGCAATGATAGAATCCCGCACATGGCCGATGTGCAAATCCAGATTCGCTGCCAGCGCTGCGGCGAGCAGATGACGTTGCGGGATCCGGAACCCGGCGGTCCCTGGCTCCCTCAGCAGTTCTGGGAGTGCACCACGTGCGGGCGGCACTTCTGGACCACCTACCCGCCGCCGAAGCCGGCGCCCGCAAAACCGCCCGCGCCTTCCGCGTGACCGGCCTCGCTGCAGGCTTGACTTTTGCTTGACTTATAGTACAGACACCAATAGACTGACCACCTTCGTTCCGGTGGCTGCTGCAGGGTGGGGCCGTATGGCTTCTGCAAGCAGTTGGCATGCAGTTTCGACAGTTGTCGGGCGGTTCGAAGGAGCTAGTGGGCAGAGGCTGACAGTTCTCGGAGGAACGTATGCCAACCGGCACGATCGCGCGGCTTCTTATCGACAAAGGGTTCGGTTTCATCCGCGACGAGGGCGGAATCGAGCATTTCTTCCATCGCAGTGCGGTTCGCGGCGCAGTATTCGAGCTTCTGCGTGAGGGTCAGCGCGTCGATTTCACACCCGAGGAATCGCAGAAAGGCCCCCGGGCCGGCGACGTCCGCCTGATCGAAAGCTAGGCCGCCCGCGCGGGCATGACGTTCTGACTGCCCTGCCGCCGGCGGCTTGCCCTTCCCTGCTTCGTTCGTCCCTCACTGCCCGGTCTGGAAGCGAACGGGGCCCGGTGGCCCTCCCGGTCTTCAAAATCGGTCGCTCCCCGCAAACGCGGGGGGGCTGGGTTCGACTCCCAGGCGCTTCCGCCAACACGCGGCGCCGAGCACCAGACAGCGCTCAACCATCGCCCCCTTCCGCGGAGATCCTCACGACGTAACGCCCGCGCGCCTCGCCGCGCAGCAGCGTGGCGAACGCCTCCGGCAACTCCTCCAGCGTGATCGAGCGGGTCGTCGCCGCGAGGTGCGCCGGCTTCAGGTCGGATGCCAGGCGGCGCCACACTTCCCGCCGGACGTCCATCGGGCACTGCGCCGAATCGATCCCGAGGAGCTTTACGCCGCGCAGAATGAACGGCATGACGGTGGTGTTGAGCTGGATGCCGCCGGTCAGGCCGGAGCTGGCGATGCAGGCGCCGCGCTTCATGGTCCGCGTCAGCCAGGCCAGCGTGTCGCCGCCCACGGGGTCGACCGCGCCCGCCCACAGCGCCTTCTCCAACGGGCGTGTGCCCATCGCGAGCGTGGCCGCCGACAGCACCTCCTCCGCCCCCTGCGCCCGCAGGAACTCGTGGGCGTCCTCCTTGCGGGTCACCGCGGTCACGCGATAGCCGGCGGCGGCCAGGCACTGGACCGCCAGGCTGCCGACACCGCCGGTTGCCCCGGTGACGATGACCGGGCCGGCCTGCGGGCGGAGGCCATTGCGCTCCATCTCCACCACGCTCAGCGCGGCGGTGAAGCCGGCTGTTCCGATCGCCATGGCGTCCCGCAGGCCGAGGCCGTCCGGCAGCGGCACTACCCAGTCCGCCGGGACGCGCACGTAGTCCGCGAATCCGCCGTCGTGGCTCTCGCCAAGGCCATAGCCGGTGACGAGCACGGCGTCGCCCGGCGCAAAGCGGTCGTCGCCGCTCGATACGACGGTGCCCGACACGTCGACCCCGCCGACGAGCGGAAAGCGGCGCATGATCCTGCCGGCGCCGGTAGCAGCCAGGGCATCCTTGTAGTTCACGCCGGAGTACGCGACGCGCGCGACCACCTCACCGCCCCCGATCGCATCCAGGCCGGTCTCGACGAGACGCCCCCGGACCTTGCCGTCCTCTTCGAACACCCTGTACGCCCTGAACGCGTCCACCATCGTCAACTCCTCCCGCATGCCGCCGTTGCCAGCGTTTCGAGAACGTCGATGCACCCCGCGGTGTCGGCCAGGTCCGGCAGCACCCGGTCCGCTCCGTGCGACCGCAGCTCGGCTTCGTCGAACGGTCCGGTGGCCACCGCGACCGACCAGGCTCCGGCGGCACGCGCGCAGCGTATGTCGAGCGGCGTATCGCCGATCACCACGACCTGCGTCGGCGACCTGATGTCGATGCCGCGCCCGCGTGCGCGGGCCATCGCGACCGGCACCAGCTCGTCGCGGGTTGCCGCATCGTCGCCGTACGCGCCGCATGCAAAGTGCTGCCAGAGCCCGAAATACTCGAGCTTGATCCGCGCGGCCCTGGCGTAGTTGCCCGTGAGCAGCGCGATCCGGAGACCGGCGCGGTCGTCCAGCCCGTCCAGCAGCTCGCGCACCCCGGGCATCAGCCCCTTGCGGGGCAGCGGACTGAGGATCGTCTCCGCGAGCAACTCGCAGTAGCGATCGTGAAAGCGCGCACGCAGGTCGGCTGCGGCCGTCATGCCATGACGCGCGAGCGCATCGTTGAACAACAGGGGGTCGGTACGGCCGGCGACCGGAATGCCGTCGAAGCCGCCGGCAACGCCGAACAGCTCCTCGAACGTCTCGTTGAGCGCGCGCTTGCCCGCACCGCCCGACAGGAGCAGAGTGCCGTCGATATCGAACAGCAGGAGCGTCGTCTGCGGGCTCCGGCCGTCCCGCCGCTCGTTCATCGAACCCGCAGCAGCCGGTCGACCTCGGCAACGACGTTCGTGCTCGAGACCATCGCGATCACCTCGGTACGCAGCGCCGCGATGTTGGCCGCGATGGCGGCCAGCGCCAGGACGGAATGGACCGCCGCCGGCACGGTCCGCGTGTCGACGCCCCCGCCGAGAATCGCCGCGGCCATGGTGAGCGCCATCGCAATCACGGCCATGGAGAATACGGGACGCCGGGCGCGCGCCACGGCGGCATACAGCTCCGGCGACAGCTCGCCTTCCGTCACCGCCTCCCGGACCGCGCGCCCCTTGCCTATCAGGTAGAACATCGTCATGGAGTGCGCCAGCAGCGTCACCAGCGTCGCGAAGATGCCGAGCGAGGTGTGGAGGAAGAGATCCGCCGCGGTGAAGCCCAGCACGGCGCTGTAGCCGAGCCCGGCGATGCCGACGAACGTGGCCGTGATGAGCGCCGCGGTCACGCGTGAATGATAGCAGCGGCCTCACGCAACCGCTGTCGCAGCCGTGTCAGCTCCGCCGGGTTCGGCCCGACGGCTCCGAGGTGTTTCGCGCGATGGTGGTGGTCTCCGTGATAGTCCGCCCCCCCCGACACCGCCAGGCCGAGGCGCTCCGCGAGCGCCGCGTACCGTGCGCGTTCGGCCCGGCCGTGGTCCGCGTGATGCGCTTCGATGGCGCCAAGTCCGGCCCTGGCCAGGCGCGGTATGAGATCGTCCCGGCGCAGCAGGCCGGGATGGGCCAGCGATGCAACGCCGCCCGCCCCGGTGATCCGGCGCACGACATCCGCGGGGGAAGGCCCCTGCCGCGTCACACAGGCTGGCCGGCCGTCGCCGAGCCAGCGGTCGAATACTTCCTTCACGCTCTTCGCGTGGCCTGCCGCGACGACAGCCCGCGCGATCAGCGGGCGCGTCACGACCGCGCGGACTGCACGGGACTTCCGGACCAGGGCCTCGATGTCGATTGGAGCGCCGAGCGTCGCGAGGCGCGCGGCGATAGTCCGCGCGCGATCGAGGCGTCCCGTCCGCTGGCTGTCAAGGAAGCGCGCCAGACCCGGAGGGTCCGCGGCAAGGAAGTAGCCGAGGATGTGGCAATCCCGGCGCTCCAGCACCGAAGTGATTTCGACGCCCGGAATGAATTCGAGTCCGAGCTCCGCAGCGGCCGCGGCGGCTGCCGGAACGCCCTCCATCGTGTCGTGGTCGGTCAGGCTCAACGTCCGCACGCCGGCGTCGCGCACGCGGCCGACGAGCGCCGGCGGATCGAGGACGCCGTCCGAGGCGGTGGAATGCAGGTGCAGGTCGATCACGGGGGTTGTGGCGCGGAGCTCGGCAGGCGGCCGGCGGTCAGACGTGCGCCCCGCGCGGCCGACTCGCAGCGCGACGCCGGACCGGTTTCGCCGACTGGCGGCGCACCAGCGACTTGTACTCGCGGATGAGCAACTCGAGATGCTCCCGCTCCTCGTCGGCGAACTCCAGGAATATCCGTTTCCCCTCGGAGTCCTCGAAACGTTCGCCGTAACGCTTGAAGAAGCGGTGGGAACCGCGCTCGCAGCGGATGCCGATCATCAGCGCCTGCCGGTCGTCCACGCCCTTCGCCAGCACCTCGGCGCCAGCCGCGAACAGTCCGTCGGCGGCGCCCTTGAAGAACAGAAAGGCCGGCCGCGACTCGAGATCCGGATCCTGCGCGAGAACCTCCTGATAGCGCGCCTCCAGCTTTGCGAGGTGCTCGCTCTCCTCGGCGGCGAGACGCTTGAATACGCGCCGGCCGCGCGCGTCCTGCGTCAGGCGCGCGGCGCGCCCGTAGAACTCCAACCCGCTGCGCTCGGTGGCGATCGCGATGCGCAGGGCATCCCTGGCCAGCAACAGATCGGTCGGCACCTCCTCCTCGGGATGCCGCCGTCCGGTGCGGCAGGCATCACAGGTGCCGTAGATCTGCACGACGCTCTTGTCGGCGTCGAACGCGCGCGCGCCGGCGATCTCCTCGATCAGGTTCTCGATATCCGAGCTGAGAAACTCGTAGGAATGGTTGCAGGTCTTGCAGATCAGGTGGAAGTGGCGCGGGTGGCGGTAGGAGTGCTCGAAGCGGAACCGACCCTCGCCAAAGTCGACCTTGCGCGCGATCCCGGCGTCCACCATCCACTGCAACGCCCGGTACACCGTCGCGCGGCTGATCCGGTGGTCGTTCGACCGCATCAGCTCGACGAGATCATCCGCGCTCAGATGCCCATGCTGGTGCAGAAAGGTGTTGACGATCAGTTCGCGCTTGCTTGATCGCCGTCCCCCCGGAGGGCGATGGCGTTCCAGGTAATCTGCCTGCGGGTCCATTACCACTTGGGGCTGCGCCCCAAACCCCCGGCGGCTGCTAGCGGGGACCCCTGCGCCCCGCGCCGCTGCCGCCGAGGCCCGCCGTGCGGGCCTTGGGGACGGCCGCTTTCATGCCCGCCGTCCCCTCCGTGTTCAACCTGCCCGGTTGGTACGGTCTCCATTTCGCAGCGTTTCTACTCGAGGCAGGGCGGCTTCCAGCATGGGGCTGCGCCCCGAACTGCCGCCGGGCTGGCAGGCCGTGGTGCAAGTCCCGCGTCGCACCGAGAGCGGCGAGGCGCCCGGCTGACAAGGCGCGAAGAGCGAGCATATTCGACGATATGTGAGCGATGAGCAACACAGTCAGGCGTGATGCATCGTCGTTCGAATGCAGCGGGACCTTCACCACGGGCTGCTATACGCCGAAGGACTGGCCGCAACCGCAGGTGGTCTTGGCGTTCGGGTTTCTGATGGTGAAACCGCCGCCCATCAGGTTGTCGACGAAATCGACCTCGGCTCCGGTGAGATACCGGATGCTGATGGGATCCACGAAGAGCGTGACGCCGTTCGACTGGAAGATGCGGTCGGCTTCCGCATCCCCGGCGCCTTCCTCGATCATCAGGCCGTACTGGAAGCCGGAGCAGCCGCCGCCCTGCACGAACACGCGCAGGCCCGCCTCCGCCTTCTGCTCCTCGGCCAACAACTGCGAGATCTTTTGCGCGGCTTCCGCGGTAACGTTGACGGGCGACGTAGCGCTGGCCGTCTCCATGCTGTTCACGCTGCTCCTCCGCCGGTTTCGCAGCAATGCACCCGGCTAGTATCGTTATTATAGCAGCCTGTGGTGAAACCCCGAGCGGCACCGGGAACCACCCGAATCAACGCTGCGTGCGGCTCGTTCGAGGCGCGAGGAGGGAGCAGGCCGCGCACGGCGCGGCCCGGCACGCGCGGCGCGGGGCGCAGGGGTCCCCGCTAGCGCGTGCCGGGGGGCCTGGGGGCGCAGCTCCCATCTATGGTGGACGACGAGCGGCTGCTGGAGGAGGCGGAGCGCCGTTGGACGGCGCTCGCGGCCGGGCGTCCGGAGCTCCGCGAGGCCATAGCGCTGCAGCGCCGCCTGGTCGAGCGCGGCCTGGCGCTTGCGGCGGCAATCGCGGACCTGCAATTGCCGGCGCTTGCCGGCGCTGCCGGCAAGCTGCAGGACAAGCGTCCAGTGCTGTCGGGAGCGGACATCATCCTCGACGGCGCGCCGTTCAAGCCGTTCGTGGCCGCCTTCTGCGATGACCTGGCGCACGGCGGCGCGGGACAGCCGGCGGCGCGGCTGCGGGGGGCGCTCGAGCGCGGCGAGATCGACATCGGGTCGCTGCTCACGGCATCGCTGCGGCGGCTCCAGACCGCCATTCGCATGAAGGCCAACCAGGTGGGAGTCTCGCCCGATGTGCTGTGGCTGGTGGCGGAATTGGGCGCCGCGCCGCTGGCGCACAGGCTGCAACGCGCACACCTGGGCGACGCGCCGGCCCGCGACGCGGATCTGCGGGCCGCGCTCGATGCCTGGGACGAGGGGCGCTGCCCGGCGTGCGGCTCCTGGCCGGCGCTCGCGGAGGAGTTGGCCGATGTCCGCCATCTGCGCTGCTCGTTCTGCGGCGCCGCCTGGCAGCCGGCCGTCCGGCGCTGCATCTACTGCAGCGGCAGCGGCGATGCGTTCCTCGTCGCCGCCCCGTCGCCGACCGACGAGCCGTCGCGCCGCGTCGAGCTCTGCCGTGCATGCGGCGGTTACCTGAAGAACTTGTGCGCCGCCGCGCCAACTCCGTTCGCGCTGCTGCCGGTGGTCGATCTGGAATCCAGCGACCTGGATGCCGCCGCCGTGGAACGGGGGTACATCCGCTTTTCCATGCGCGAGGTAGACGCGGCATGATGCGCCCGCTGGCGGCGGTGCTCGCCGTGCTGGCGGTTGCGCCTGCGGCCGCCCAGGATCTCGTGCCGCACCGGCCGCTGTTCCCGCCGCAGGACCTCGGCATCCTCGAAGGCCCCGACCGGGATGCCTGGCAGATGCCGGACGAAGTCATGGACGCGCTGGGCATTGCGGACGGTGCCACGGTGGCGGACCTCGGCGCCGGCGGCGGGTGGTTCACGGTCCGGCTGGCGCGGCGCGTCGGCCCCAGCGGACGCGTCTACGCCCAGGACATCCAGCCGCAGATGATCGAGTCGATTTCCCGACGCGTCAGCCGCGAAGGGCTCGCCAACGTCAGTACGGTCCTCGGCACGGCGGACGACCCGCGGTTGCCGGGCGCTCTGGACGCGGTGCTCATCGTCGGCACCTATCCCGAGATCTCCGACCCCGTCACGCTCCTGCGGCGTGTGGCGGCAGCGCTGAAGCCGGACGGCCGGATCGGCATCGTGGACTTCACCCTCGAAGGCGGCGGTCCGGGTCCCCCGCTGGAGGAACGCATCGAGCCGGCGGAAGTCATCGAGAACGCCGGGCGTGCCGGGCTGCGCCTGCTGGCCCATGAGCGTTTCCTCCGCTACCAGTACCTGCTCGTGTTCGCGCCGCGATCATGACCACGGCGCTGACCATTGCCGGCAGCGATTCGGGAGGCGGCGCGGGCGTGCAGGCGGATCTCAGGACGTTTGCCGCCCACCAGGTATACGGTCTGACCGCGGTGACCGCGGTGACCGCGCAGAACAGCCGCGGCGTGGCCGCCGTGCACGCCGTTCCCGCCGACGTCGTTGCCAGCCAGATCGAAGCGGTGGCGACCGACTTCGGCGCACGGGCCGTCAAGACCGGCATGCTGGTCAATGCCGCAATCGTGGAGGCGGTGGCTGCCGCGGTGGCCAGGTTCGACCTGACCAACCTGGTCGTCGATCCCGTGATGCACGCCTCGCAAGGGACGCCGTTGCTCGATGCGGAGGGCGTCGCGGCGCTCAGGACGCAACTGTTGCCGCGGGCCCGCGTCGTGACGCCGAACAGGCCCGAGGCGGAGCGGCTGACCGGACGCGCAATCGCATCCGCGCGCGACGCGGCCGACGCGGCGCGGCGCATCCACGCCATGGGCGCGGACGGCGTCATCGTTACCGGCGGGCACCTGCCGGGCGGCACGGTCATCGACGTCCTGTTCGACGGCCGGGAGGTCGTCGAGCTCCGGGGGACGCGCATTGCAACGGCGCACGGTCACGGCACCGGCTGCAGGTTCGCCGCGGCCGTCGCGGCCGCGCTGGCGCTGGGCCGTACGCTGCCCGAGGCGGCGCGCACGGCGAAGCGCTACGTGGAGCAGGACCTCAGGGAAGCTATACTCACGAAATGGGCGTAGCGCCGTTCGCCGTCACCCACGAGCCGCTGCGCGTCGATGACTTGATGCTGGCGGTCGGCGGGCCGGTAGAGGGCGGGCGGCCGCTCGTGGGAGCCGTAACCATGTTTCTCGGCCTGGTGCGCGGCGAGAACCTCGGCCGGCGGGTCGTGCGGCTCGAATACGAGTCGTACGAACCGCTGGCGGTCAAGGTATTCGAGCGTATTGCGGCCGAGGTGCGGGAACACTGGTCCGGGTCGCGGCTGGCCCTGCACCACCGGCTCGGCGCGCTGGGCGTCGGTGAGGCGAGCGTGGCGATTGCCGCTGCCGCGCCGCACCGCGCCGAGGCATTCGCCGCCTGCCGCTACGCGATAGAGCGGGTGAAACAGATCGCGCCGATCTGGAAGAAGGAATTCTTCGAAGACGGCCATACGTGGATCGAGGGCGCGCTGGCGGATCCCGACGACCGCGGCGCCCGCGAGGACGCCTACCGACGGGCATGCGCGTAACCGTACGGCTGTTCGCCCGGCTGCGGGACATCGTCGGCGCCGCGCGGTTGACGCGGGAGCTGCCGGAGGACGCCACCGCGCGGCTCTTGTGGAACACGCTCGCGGAAGAGCACGCCGGACTGGTCGCCTATCGCGACGCCGTGTCCATCGCCGTCAATGCCGAGTACTCGAAGATGAACCGGCGCCTCGCCGACGGCGACGAGGTGGCGTTCCTGCCGCCCGTGTCCGGCGGCTAGCAGATCCAGTAACACACAGGCACGCAGGAAATGGGAGACGGGCTGCTGTTCGAGAAGCTGCGCACCGTGGAGTCGCGCTACGAGTCGCTGGTGGGCCGCATCAGCGACGCCGCCGTCCAGGCGGATCCGGCGGAGTACCGCGCAAGCACCAAAGCGCTTGCCGAGCTGCAGCCGCTGGTGGACAAGGTTCGCGAGCACCAGGCGGTCGAGCGCGAGATTGGAGAGACGCGCGAGCTGGCCGGAGGTGACGACGTCGAGCTTCGAAATCTCGCGGAGCAGGAGCTGCAGGAGCTGGAGGCGCGCCGTGCGGCGCTGCTGGCGGAGATCGAGATTCTCCTTCTCCCGCGCGACCCGAACGACGACCGGAACGTCGTGCTCGAGATCCGCGCCGGCACCGGCGGTGACGAGGCGGGGCTGTTCGCCGGGGATCTCTTCCGCATGTACTCGCGGTTCTCCGAGGGCCAGGGCTGGCGCGTCGAGGTGTTGTCGCTCAACGAGACGGGTGTCGGCGCGGTCAAGGAAATCGTCACTCTCATCGAAGGCAACCGCGTGTACAGCCGCCTGAAGTACGAGAGCGGAGTGCACCGGGTGCAGCGGGTGCCGGCTACCGAGGCGAGCGGACGCATCCACACGTCGACCGCCACGGTGGCCGTGCTGCCGGAAGCCGAAGAGGTGGACGTCCGCATCGATCCGAAGGATCTCCGCATCGACACCTTCTGCTCCAGCGGTCCCGGCGGCCAGAGCGTCAACACCACGTATTCGGCCGTGCGCATAACGCATATCCCCACCGGGCTCGTCGTCTCGCAGCAGGACGAGAAATCGCAGATCAAGAACAAGGCAAAGGCGATGAAGGTGCTGCGCTCGCGCCTCTACGAGATCGAGCGGCAGCGCCAGCAGGACGAGATCGCGCAGGATCGGCGCACCCAGGTCGGCAGCGGCGGGCGGTCCGAGAAGATCCGGACCTACAACTTTCCCCAGAACAGGATCACCGACCATCGCATCGGCGCCACCTTCCACCGGCTGGCCGCCATGCTCGACGGCGATCTGGATGAGCTGATCGGGAGCCTGACGACCTACTACCAGGCCGAGCAGCTCAAGAGTGCGGAGGGGTTGGACGGTGACGCTGGCTGAGCATGTCGCGGCGGGCGCCGCGCGGCTGGGTGTATCCGGTCTGCCCGCGCCGGAGGTCGGCGCCGATGCGGCGGTGCTCGCGCGCCACGTGCTTGGCTGGAACCGAGAGGCGTACCTTTGCCGGTTGCGCGAGCCGGCGCCGGCGGCGTTCGCCAACCGCTATGCGGCCGTGCTGGACCGCCGCGCGCGGCGCGAGCCGGTTGCCACGATCGTCGGACAACGCGAGTTCCGGGGACTGGTGTTGGAGGTGAACCCGACCGTGCTCACACCGCGTCCGGAAACCGAGCTGCTCGTCGACGAGACGTTGCGCCTCGCGGCGGGCCGGAACGGCGACGTGCGCCGCATCGTCGACGCCGGCACCGGGTCCGGGTGCCTCGCAATCGCGCTGGCGAACGAGCTGCCGGCGGCACGGATCATCGCGACCGACATATCCGCCGCCGCCCTGGCGGTGGCCCAGCGCAACGCGGTCCGCCACGGCGTCGGCGAACGCATCGCGTGGGTGCGCACGTCGTGGCTCGACGGCGTAGCGGGTGCGCCGGACGTCATCGTCGCCAACCCCCCGTACGTGCGCGATGGCGACCTCGCCGGCCTGCCGCCCGAAGTGCGCGGGTTCGAGCCGCGGCTGGCCCTGGCGGGCGGCCCGGACGGGCTCGACTCCATACGGACGCTGTTGCGGGCGGCGGCGGAGCGGCTGTCCGCGGGAGGGCACCTCGTGATGGAGGCAGGCGCCGGCCAGATGGCGGCCGTGCGCGCGGCGGCAGGCAGACACCCCCGGCTCGCCGTCACCCGTATCCGGCGCGACCTGCAGGGCATCGAGCGCGCCGTCGTGCTCCAACGCATGCCGGCGATGGGCGGACCATGACCGATTGCCTGTTCTGCAAGATCGCCAGTCGCGCGATACCGGCAGCGCTGGTCCATGAGGACGATCAGCTCGTCGCCTTCCGGGACATCAACCCGCAGGCGCCGACCCACGTGCTCATCATTCCCCGGCGCCACATCTCCACGCTCGACGAGCTGGAAGCGGACGACGACGTGACCGTGGGCGCGATGGTGCGGCTGGCCGCCGCCATCGCCCGCGAGGAGGGATTTGCCGCGGCCGGCTACCGCACCGTGTTCAACTGCAACGCGGACGGCGGGCAGACGGTGTTCCACATCCACCTGCACCTGCTCGGCGGCCGGCCGCTGACCTGGCCACCCGGCTAGCCCGCTCGGACCGCGACCGCCTCCGGGGTGTGCGCGAGCAGCCGCGGCAACTCGCGCAGCGTCCGGATCACGGCGACGCCGGCGGGCGCCTCGGGATGCTCCGTTCCGGACCGCGACACCAGGACGCCGCGCATCCCGATCCGACGGGCGCCCAGAATGTCGTTCGCGAGGCTGTCGCCCACCATGACGGCCTCGGACGCCTGCGCGCCCAGCCGTCTGAGCGCCTCGCGAAAGATGTCGGGATGCGGCTTCATGTACCCGTGGTCCGACGAGGAGACGGCGCAGCCGATGTACGGTGCGAGATCGAAATGTTCCAGCAGCGCCGGCAGGCGGCGGTGCGTGTTGGAGATCAGTCCCATCCGCATGCCGGTCGAATGCAATGCGCGCAGGGCAGGATGCACGTCGTCGTACAGGCAGAAATGGCGGCAGGCCGCCCATTCTTCGTATATCTCGCGGGCGCACGCCTCGACGGCGGGGCCGGTGGCTCCCATTTCCTGCAGCACGCGGCGCGCGAAGCGGACGAACAGCTCGGTGCGGTAGGCGCCGCCGCTGGCGTTCTCCAGCTCGACCGACGCGGCGTCGACGGCGGCCCGGTAGCGGGCGGGGTCGACCGCCAGCCCGTGGCGGCCGGCGAAACGCCTGTAGCCCTCGGCTTCGAACGTCGGCCCCGGGTAGATCAGCGTGTAGTCGACGTCGAAGAAGACCGCGGCCGTCCGACGGGAACCGGAGGGCGCGCCCGGAGCGGGCGTGCGGGCCGGCATGCGGCCGATTGTACCGCAGCCCGGCGGCCTTGGGTGGCCGCGACGGTACACTACAATGGCTGGATTGGAATGTCCGACTGGAAGCAGACCCTCAATCTTCCGCGCACCGGCTTTCCCATGAAGGCGGGCCTCCAGGAAGCCGAGCCGCAAGCCATTGCGCGCTGGGAGGAAACCGGTCTGTACGAACGGATTCGGCAGCAGTGCGCCGGCCGGCCACGCTTCGTGCTGCACGACGGCCCGCCCTACGCCAACGGGCGGATCCACATCGGGACAGCGCTCAACAAGGTGCTCAAGGACTTCGTCGTCAGGTCCCGGACGATGGCCGGCTTCGACGCGCCGTACGTCCCGGGCTGGGACTGCCACGGCCTGCCTATCGAGTTGAAGGTGGACCGCGAGCTCGGCTCGCGGAAGCGCGCAATGAGCGTGGCCGACTTCCGGCGCACCTGCCGCGAGTACGCCCGGAAGTACGTCGGCCTGATGCGCACCGACTTCCGGCGCCTGGGCATCATGGGCCAGTGGGACGCGCCGTACCTGACGATGAGCTACCGCTACCAGGCGGCGATCGTCCGCGCGCTCGGCGCCTTCGTGCAGCAGGGCCTGATCCACAAGGGCCGCAAGCCGGTGCACTGGTGCATTCGTTGCCGCACCGCGCTGGCCGAGGCCGAGGTGGAGTACGAGCCCCACGTCTCGCCGTCGATCTACGTGGAATTCCCGTTTGCCGGCGCCGGCGACACGCCGCTCGGCGAGCGGGTGCCCGCGCTGGCCGACGCCGCTCCGTCCGTGCTGATCTGGACGACGACGCCCTGGACGATTCCCTCGAATCTGGCGGTCGCCTTTCACCCGGACTACGACTACGCGGCATATGAATCCGGCGAGGCCGTCGTAATCGTCGCCGAGGCACTGGCGGAACAGGTCGGCCAGGCTGTCGGGCGGCCGCTCGGCCCGCCGCTGGCCAGCTTCAAGGGACGCGCACTCGAAGGCGTGCGCTTCCGGCACCCGCTGTACGACCGCGAGTCGGTTGCGGTGCTGGCGGACTATGTCACGCTGGAACAGGGCACCGGGGCCGTCCACACGGCCCCGGGCCACGGCGCGGACGACTTCCTGACCGGCCGGCAGTACGGGCTGGACGTGTACGCGCCGGTCGGGCCGGGCGGACGGTTCACGGACGAGGTTGAGCTGTTCGCCGGCATGCGCGTCTTCGACGCCAATCCCGCGGTCGAGCAGGCGCTGGCGGAACGCGACCGCCTCTGGCAACGCGGCGACGTGGAACATGCGTATCCGCACTGCTGGCGCTGCCACCATCCGGTGATCTTCGTCGCGACCGCCCAGTGGTTCATCGCGATGGACCGGGAACGGCTGCGGGAACGCGCCCTGGACGCGGTGTCGGGGGTCGAGTGGTTTCCGGCCTGGGGCGAGGAACGGATTCGCAACATGCTGGCGACGCGACCCGACTGGTGCATTTCGCGCCAGCGGTCCTGGGGCGTTCCGATTCCCGCCCTGCAGTGCCAGGCGTGCGGCGAGCCGACGCTCGACCCGGCGGTGGTGGAGCGGACCGCCGCGCTGTTCGAGCAGCACGGGGCGGATGCCTGGTACGAGCGGGACGTGGCGGAATTCCTGCCGGAAGGGACGTGCTGCCCCGCTTGCGGGGCGCGCGAATTCCAGCGCGAGCAGGACATCCTCGACGTCTGGTTCGATTCCGGCTCGAGCCACGAAGCCGTGCAGCTCGACCACCCGGACCTTGGCTGGCCCTTCACGCTGTACCTCGAAGGCTCGGACCAGTACCGCGGCTGGTTCCAGAGCTCGCTGCTGGTCGCGCTCGGCACGCGCGGCGCGGCGCCGTACCGGCAGGTGATCACGCACGGTTTCGTGGTCGACGAGGTGGGCCGCAAGATGTCCAAGTCGCTCGGCAACGTTGTCGAGCCGCAGGAGATCATCCGCCAGAGCGGCGCCGAGGTGCTCCGGCTGTGGGTTGCCATGGTCGACTACCGGGAGGAGATCCGTATCGGAAGGAAGATCCTGGCGCGGGTCATCGAGGCCTACCGGAAGATCCGCAACACGCTGCGGATCCTGGTCGCAAACCTGTACGACTTCGACCCGGAGACCGATCTCGTGCCGACCGGGCGGCTGCGCGAGATCGATCGCTACGTCCTTGCCTGTTACGGCGAGACCGCCGCGGCGGTGGTGCAGGCATACGACCGCTACGAGTTCCAGACGATCTCGCACACGATCAACCGGCTGCTGACCGTGGACCTCAGCGCCTTCTACATCGACGTCTCAAAGGACGCGCTGTACACGCTTGCGGCCCGCTCTCCCGCGCGGCGCTCCGCACAGACCGCGATGTACATCCTGGTGGACGGCCTGACGCGCCTGCTCGCACCCCTGCTGCCCGTGACGGCGGACGAGCTGTGGCGGCACCTGCCGGGGCGGCGCGCCGACAGCGTGCACCTGGTCGATTTTCCCGCGGGAACGGAGGCGCTGGCCGATCCCGACCTGCAGGAGCGCTGGCGGAGGCTGCGCGGCGTGCGCGACACCGTCAACGTCAAGCTCGAGCAGTTGCGCCAGCAGAAGGTCGTGGGGACGTCGCTGGAGGCGCGCGTGGTGCTGCACGCCGGCGGCGAGACGGCGGCGCTCCTCGAGCACTATGCGGCGGAGCTGCCGACGCTCTTCATCACGTCCGAGGCGGAGGTCGTCAGCGGGGCGGCCGTCGCCGCCGGCGCTGACGCGGCCGCCGGCGACGACGTGTGGACGGAGCCGGGGGGCTCCGTGGCCGTCGAGGTCACGCCGGCCCGCGGCGTGAAGTGCTCCCGCTGCTGGCGCTACTTGCCGGCGCTCGCGTCCGGCGGTCCCGGCGGCGAGGTCTGTGACCGTTGCGAGGAAGCGTTGTCGGAGGCCGTCGGTGTCCGCTGACGGGAACGCGTCGGCCGCCACGCCCACCGGCGCCGGGCGTCGCCCGGCGTGGCCCGCCCGCAGCCCGGGCACGCCGCTGCTGGGCACGCTGGCGGCTCTGGTGATAGGGCTCGACCAGGCCAGCAAGGCGCTTGTCCGCCGGCGCCTGCCGCTGCACGACAGCGTGGAGATCGTTCCGGGGCTGCTCGATTTCACGCATGTCCGGAACACCGGCGCCGCATTCGGCTTCCTGAACGCGGTCGACATCCCGATGAAGCCGGTGTTGATGACGGCCATCGCCCTGGCGGCGCTGGTCGCCATTGCACTGTTTGCCTTGCGGACCGGCGCCGACGAGCCGCTGGCGCGGATCGGCCTGGCGCTGGTATGCGGCGGCGCAACCGGCAACCTGATCGATCGCGTGACGGCCGGGTACGTCGTAGATTTCGTGGACGTGCACTGGATGGGGTGGCATTTCTGGACGTTCAACGTCGCGGATTCCGCCATCACCGTCGGCGCGTGCCTCCTGATTCTCGAGATGGCCGTGTTGAACCGCCATGTATCCACGACTGCTTGAGCTCGGACCCGTATCCATCTACACGTACGGCCTGCTGCTGGCCACCGCGTACCTGGTGGGCCTGTGGTACGCCGCTGTCCGCGCCCGCAGCCGGGGGCTCGACGCCAGTCGCGTCACCGACCTCGGCATATACATCATCATCAGTGCGCTCGTCGGCGCCAAGCTGCTGCTCGTCGTCGTCGAGTTCGACCATTTTCGGCGCGATCCCGCCGAAATCTGGACCGTGCTGCGCTCCGGCGGCGTCTTCTACGGCGGCCTGCTGCTGGCGGTCGGCGTTGCGTTCTGGCATATGCGGAGGCACGGGCTGCCGCTCTGGACGACGTGCGATGCGTTCGCACCGGGCATCGCCCTGGGACAGGCGGTAGGCCGTGTCGGCTGCCTGATGGCCGGATGCTGTTACGGCACGCCGACGGACCTGCCGTGGGGCGTGACGTTCACCAATCCCCTCGCGGCCGCGAACGTCGGTACGCCGCTGGACGTCAGCCTGCATCCAGCGCAGTTGTACGAGTCGGCCGCGGTGCTGGCCATTCTGGGCATCCTGCTGCTGGCCGAGCGGCGCCGGCCGTCGTTTCCCGGCCGTACATTCTGGAGCTATCTGCTGCTCTATCCGTGCGCCCGGTTCGCCATCGAGTTCTACCGCGGCGACCCGCGCGGCACGGCCTTCGAGGTGCTCTCGACCTCGCAGCTCGTGTCGCTCCTGCTCATCCCGCTCAGCATCTTCATGTTGATCAGGCTGCGCCGCTCATGGAGCCCCGAACCGACCAGCCGCGAGTCGGCCGCACGAGCGGCCTAGCCCCCCCCGCCGGACCGGAGTTGATCCGGATCGAAGTCGGAGCGGCCGATGGCGCCGTGCGGCTCGATCGCCTGCTGGCGGCGCGGCTGGCGGGCCGCTCGCGGTCGCAGTTGCAGCGGTTGATCAAGGACGGACGCGCGCGGGTCGGGTCGAAACCGGGCCGTCCCGGCAACATCGTGCAGGCCGGCGACGTGGTCACGCTCGAGATTCCGCCGCCCCGACCCGCCCTGCCGCAACCGGAAGCGATACCGCTCGCCGTCGTCTACGAAGACGCCGACCTGCTCGTCGTGGACAAGCCGGCCGGCATGGTGGTCCACCCGGCCGCCGGCCACGCGCGCCATACGCTCGTCAACGCCCTGCTGCACCACGTCGCGGACCTCGGCGGCGTCGGCGGCGAATTGCGGCCCGGCATCGTCCACCGCCTGGACCGCGGCACGTCGGGGTTGATCGTGGTCGCCAAGCACGATCGATCGCACGCCGAGCTGGCGCGCCAGTTCCGCTGCCGCGAGGTGGAGAAAACGTATCGCGCGCTGGTGTGGGGCACGCTGGAGGCCGGCCGGCAGATCGATCTCGCGATCGGGAGGGACCCGGTCAACCGCAAGAAGATCTCGCCGCGCTCGCGCCGGCCGCGGTCGGCAGTCACCCGGATCGTGACCGCGGAGCGACTGGCGGGTACGTCGCTCCTGGAGGTGACGATCGCCACGGGCCGGACGCACCAGATCCGCGTGCACCTCGCCGCTGTCGGACATCCGGTGGTGGGGGATGCGGACTACGGCGGCGCAAGGCGGCGCCTGCCGCCGCGGCTGCGCGCGGCGCAGCGCCTGGACCGACCGTTCCTGCACGCCTCCAGGCTGGTGTTCAGCCACCCGCGGGACGGGCGGCGAATGGCCCTCGACTGTGACCTGCCGGACGACCTCCGGGAGATCGCCGAGGCGCTGGGAGGCTCCAACACGGAGGCGTAATGCGGGAATTGCCAGGCGCCACGCTCGACAGCCGCACGCTGCACGCGGGGCGCGTGTTCACCATCGTCAGCGAACGGGTGCGGCTGCCGAACGGCCGTGAGACCACGCTGGAGGTCGTGCGGCACGGGCCGTCCGTAATCCTGATACCGCTGCCGGATCCGGACCACGTCGTGCTGGTGCGGCAGTACCGCCACGCCATCCGCCAGTGGATCTGGGAATTGCCGGCCGGCACGCTCGAGCCGGGCGAGGACATGGAAACCGCAGCGCGCCGGGAGTGCGAGGAGGAGGTAGGCCTGCATCCGGAGCGCGTCGAGCAGGTCGGCGCGTTCTATCCGACACCCGGCTACTGCGACGAGTCGATGGTCTTCTACCGGTTGACGGGGCTGACCGCGCTGGAGACGCCGGCCGCGCCGGACGACGACGAGGTGCTCGAGCCCCGGACGTTCGGGCTGGACGAGGCGCGCCGCCTCGTGGCGGGCGGCGGCGTCACCGACATGAAGACCGTGCTGGGACTGCGGTTGGTGTAGCGGTCCCTACTGCACCGTGCCGTGCACGGGCGGCGGGCTGCCGGCGGACACTGCAGCGGGCAGCTTGGAACCCTGCGCCGGCAGCAGCGCCAGCTCCAGCACCTCGTCCACCGACGAGACGTAGCGCACGGTCGTCTCCCGGCGCAGATCGTCGCTCAGGTCCTCGTTCACGTCCTTCTCGTTCTGCTGCGGCAGAATCACCGTGAACACGCCGACGCGGCGGGCCGCGAGCACCTTCTCCTTGATCCCTCCGACCGGCAGGACGTGGCCCGACAGCGTAATCTCGCCCGACATGGCCACGTCGCTGCGCACGCGGCGGCCCGTCAACTCCGATACGAGCGCGGTCACCATGGTCACGCCGGCCGACGGGCCATCCTTCGGAATGGCGCCGGACGGCACGTGCAGGTGTATTTCCGCATCCTTGTAGAACGACGGATCGACGTGATATCGCGCGACATGGGCGCGGAACCAGGACAGCGCCGTCCGTGCCGACTCCTTCATCACCTCGCCGAGATGCCCGGTCAGCGTCAGCGAACCGCTGCCCGGCATCCGGCGGGCCTCGACGAACAGCACCTCGCCGCCGGCGGGCGTCCAGGCCAGTCCCAGCGCCACGCCGGGGCTCCGGGTCCGCACTGCAATCTCCTCGGTCAGATGCTTCGGGGCGCCCAGCGTCTCGACCACGGTATCCGGCGTCACCTCGACGGGCGTCGTGACATCTTCGGCCCAGCGCCGGGCGACCTTGCGGCATATGGCGCCGATCTCGCGTTCCAGGTTGCGGACGCCGGCCTCGCGCGTATAGCCGCGCACGATGGCGCGCAGCGCCGCCTCGGTGAACGAGAGCTGGTCGGCGGTCAGCCCGTGGTCGGCAACCTGCCGGTCGACCAGGTGCTCGGTGGCGATGGCGAGCTTCTCGTCCTCCGTGTATCCGGGCAGCTCGATTACCTCCATTCGATCCCGCAGCGCCGGCGGCACCGGGTCGAGCACGTTCGCGGTAGTGATGAAGAGCACGTCGGAAAGGTCGAACGGAACGTCAAGATAGTGATCGCGGAACGTGTCGTTCTGCTCCGGATCCAGCACCTCCAGCAGCGCGGACGCCGGATCGCCGCGGAAATCCATGCCGAGCTTGACGATCTCGTCGAGGATGAACACCGGGTTGCGTGATTCTGCGCGCCGCAGGCCTTGCACGATCTGACCCGGCAGTGCGCCGATGTAGGTGCGGCGGTGGCCGCGTATTTCCGCCTCGTCCCGCATGCCGCCCAGCGAGACGCGCACGAAGCGGCGTTCCAGCGAGGTCGCGATCGACCGGGCCAGCGACGTCTTGCCGACGCCCGGCGGCCCGACGAAGCAGAGGATCGGCCCTTTCGCCTGCGGATTGAGCTTGCGCACGGCCAGGTATTCGAGAATGCGATCCTTCACCTTGACCAGATCGGAATGATCGGCGTCCAGCACCTGCTGGGTCCGACGGAGATCCACCGTCTCTTCCGAACGCTTGTTCCACGGCAACGCGATCATCCAGTCCAGATAGGTGCGCGACACCGTGTACTCGGCCGCCGCCGCCGGCATCTTCGACAGCCGGTCGAGCTCCCGCAGCGCCTCCTTGAGGACCGCGTCCGGCATCCCGGCGGCCTCGATGCGGGTCCGCAGTTGCTCGATCTCCTTCGTCTGTTCGTCGCCCTCGCCGAGCTCCTTCTGTATCGCCTTGAGCTGTTCTCGCAGGAGGTACTCGCGCTGGTTCTTCCCCACTTCCGACTGCACCTGCGACTGGATCTTCGACCCCAGCTCGAGCACCTCCAGCTCCTTGATCAGGATGCGGTGCAAGCTGTCCATGCGGCCCCTGATGTCGAGCATCTCCAGCACCTGCTGCCTGGTCGCCGTGGGCAGCGTCGTCAGGCTGGAGGCGATGAAGTCGGCCAGCCGGCCCGGCTCCCCGATGCTGGCCACCAGCGGCTGCAGGTCGTCGGACAACAGCGGCGACAACGAGACCACCTTCTGGAAGGTGTTCCTGATGTTGCGCAGCAGGGCGTCGATCTCGAGACGATCCGCGTCCCGCGCGGTTTCGTCCGCGCGTGCGACGGTGGCGGTCATGAACGGATCGTCGCCGAGCACCTGCTCCAGGCGCACGCGCGCCAGCCCCTGCACGATCAGGCGCTGGCTGCCGTCCGCCAGCTTGAACATCTTGTGCACATGGGTCAGCGTGCCGACCGGGAACAGATCGTCCTGCCCGGGGGCTTCGAGCGCGGGATCGCGTTGCGTGAATACCCCGACCAGCTTGTCGCCGGCAACCGCCTCGTCTATCAGGCGGATCGAGTTCTTGCGCGCGACGGCCAGCGGCATGAACGAGCCGGGAAACAGGACCGTGTCCCGGAGCGGTAGAATCGGCAGCCGGGGCGGGACTACAACGGGGTCGTCGGCGTCTCCTTCCACGTCCACCGGCGGCGGCGCAGGCTCGCGTTCTTCGTCCATACAGTCAGCGGTACATGTCGGTGAAGAGTGAGGCCGGCCCTTGCCGGCTCTCCAGGACGCGCGCCCTCTGACGCTCGATCTCCCGCGCTTCCTCGCACTGCGTGCACCGCACCGCGAACGGCAACGCCCGCAGGCGCCGCTCCGAGATATCCTCTCCGCATTCGTAGCAGCGGCCGTAACGCCCCTGTTCGAGGCGCGCCAGCGCTTCGCCGATCTTCTCCAGCGTCTCGGCCTTCATCTGCAACAGCGCGAACTTGATGTCGTCCTGAATGTCGAGCTCGCAGGTTTCGGCTTCGTCACGTACGCTCTGCCGCGCGATGGCGTCCTCGTTGCGCACGTCGCGTATCCTGCTCTGCACTTCACCGATGATCTCGAAGCGGCGCTCCTCGAGCATCCGCTTCAACCCGTAATAGCGATTCTGCGTTCTCTCCGCCTTCCCATTGGCATTCATGATGACGGCTCCTTTTGCCGCATGATGTACGCAAATGTCATGCCAACCCCACCTGCCAGACCGGAGCACCGTCCGCCAGGTTGCGGGTTGCCCGGCTCCGCATTGTTAGACGACGCGAACGCGCTACGGGTTTCGCTTTTTTCGTACCGGCGCCGCACACCTTCCGACAGGCTGCAGATTCACCATATGTGGGCAGTGGACTGACACCTGCATGCTACGCTTTCAACATGCGGTTCGCGGGTCTGGCGGCAGTGTGCCTGGCGTGCGGCGCCGCGGGCGGCGCGGTGCTCCTCGAAGCACGACCGGGCGCGGGAGGACAACTCGCCCCGTTGCTCGCGCGCGCCGCGGCGGCCGAGCTGGACACGCCCTACGTCGCCCCCCCGGGCAACCCGCTGTCGCACCATGTCTCCGGCTTCGCCAAGACGCTCTGCTCGGCCGTTTTCGTAACCGGACTCGAGCCGGAGTTCGCCGCCGAGAACGTCGGTTTCTTCAGCGGGCCGTACGCCTACCGGCGCCAGGTAACGCGGCGTGTGGTGGACCGGGAACGACAGCGTGTGCATCTGACGCTGCCCGGCGGCGGCGTCCGGACGGCGATGCGCAACGGGGATCACGGCTGCGTGACGCTCCCCGTCGGACACGACGACGTCTTCTTCGCACCGGTCGACATCGAGGATTCCCTGCCGGATCCGGCCGCGACGCCATGGCCGCTGGGCGATCTGCTGCCCGGCGGACCGCTGCCTGCCCGGATCGACGCCGGCAAGGTCAGGGCGGCCGTCGACGCCGCCTTCGAGCCGGCGGAGGCGCTGACGGCCGCACTGGTCATCACGCACAAGGGACGCATCATCGGCGAGCGCTACGGCCCGGGCATTTCGATGCACACGCCGCTGGAAAGCTGGTCGATGGGCAAGAGCGTCACCGCGACGCTGATGGGCGTGCTGATCCAGCAGGGCGTCTACGATCTCTTCCAGCCCGCGCCGATACCCGAGTGGCAGGCGCCGGACGACCCCCGCCGCCGGATACGCATCGCCGACCTGCTGCGGATGTCCAGCGGCCTGCGCTTTCGCGGGGTGGCCGACCCGGACTTCGACCCGGCGCTGGGGTACCCCGATCATCTCTACGTGTACACGGGCGCGGCGAACGCCTTCGAGTGGGCTGCGACGCGCCCGCCGCAATGGCCGCCGAACACCATCGGGCGCTACCGCAACTCCGATCCGGTGCTGACGAACTACCTGATCCGCCTCGGCGTGGAAGGCCGCGGCGACGAGTATCTGTCGTTCCCGCAGCGCGAGCTGTTCGACCGCATCGGCATCCGCGGCATGGTGCTGGAGACCGATCCGTACGGCAACTACCTGCTGCAGGGGTACGAGTTGGCCCCGGCTCGCGACTGGGCCCGGCTGGGCAATCTGTACCTGCAGGACGGCCTCTGGGACGGAGAGCGGATCCTCCCGCCGGGGTTCGTGGACTTCGTCAGCACCGTCGCGCCCGCCTGGGAAGCCGACGGCCGACCCATCTACGGCGGCTTCTTCTGGATCAACGGCGACCGCCGGTTTCCTGTTCCGCGCGATGCGTTCTACATGTCGGGAGCCGGCGGGCAGCAGACGCTGATCATTCCGTCACACGACCTTGTCGTCGTGCGGCAGGGGCACTATCGAGGGCAGGCGGCGGGTGCACGGGCGCTGCATGACGCATTGGCCCTGTTGATGGAAGCGGTGCCGCCAGGCGGTTCGCGATGAAGCCGACCTGTCCCCTTTGCGCGCGCCGCCGCGCCAGCCGCGCATGTCCTGCCACCGGAAGCCGCATCTGCGCGGTCTGCTGCGGCACGAAGCGGCTGGTGGAGATCGACTGTCCGCCCGACTGCGGCTATCTGCGCGCGTCGCAAGCCCATCCACCGGCGGTGGTGCAGCGGCAACAGGAGCGCGACATGCTGTTCGTGTTCCAGATGGTCCAGGGGCTGACCGACCGCCAGCAGGAGATGCTGGTGCTGGTGCAGGGCTGCCTGCGCACGGAGCGGCCCGACGCCGCAGCGCTGGTCGACGCGGATGTGGCGCGCGCGGCGCGGGCGCTGGCCGAGACGTATGAGACCGCCAGCCGCGGGATCATCTACGAACATGTGGCGGCGCTGCCGGCGTCCGCGCGGCTCGGCGCCGATATCAAGGCGCTCGTGGAGCGCGCCCGCGGCCAGGGGGCCGCTCTTCGCGACGCCGACCTGGCGGTGATGCTGCGGCGCGTCGAGCGTGCCGCCGATACGGCCGCAAAGGTGCTGCCGGGGGGCGACACGGCGTACCTCGAGCTCCTGAAGCGCGTCTTCCGCGACACGGGCAGGGCGGATCGGTCCGCACCCGACGAGCAGCCCGGCAACGACGCGCCGCGGCTGATCATCCCCGGCGGCTGACCCGCCGAGGCGTGCGGTGCTATACTTGCGTGTTTTTTCGAGGAGAATCCGACAGGCATGGCACGACGCTGCGAAGTATGCGGCAAGGGACCGGTCGTAGGCCGTAACGTGAGTCACGCCCACAACGTGACCCGCCGGCGCTTCGAAGCCAATATCCAGACGGTGCGCGCCATCGTCAACGGCGGCGTCAAGCGCCTCCGCGTCTGCACCCGCTGCATCCGCTCGAACCGGATCACCAAGGCCGCCTGATCTTCCGCGCCCGCACGTCATCCGAAGCAGTCCGAAGCATGCGGAGGGCCATCGAGACGGACGGCGCACCGGGCGCCATCGGTCCTTACTCCCAGGCGGTCCGCGACGGCCGGATGCTGTTCGTCTCCGGTCAGGTGGCGCTGGATCCGACCAGCGGCGAGTTGATCGCGGGCGACGTCGCAGCGCAGACGGAGCGCGTCATGCGCAGCGCCGGCGCCATACTCGCCGCCGCCGGGGCGGACTACCCGGACGTCGTGCGCACCACGGTCTACCTCGTGGATCTGGCGGACTTCGTTGCGATGAACGACGTATATGCGCGCTACTTCGCGGCGCCCGCACCGGCGCGCTCCACGGTGCAGGTGGCGGGGCTGCCGAAGGGAGCCAGCGTGGAGATCGACATGATCGCCACGCTTCCGGAGTAGGTTCGGACCGTCAGCGCACCACGCGTTCGACGTCCAGCACGCCCGGCACGGCGCGGACGACCTTGATGACGCGCTGCAGGTGCTTCAGGTCGTTGATGTCCAGCGTGGCGCTGATGCGCCCGTGCCGGTCATCGTTGGCCGCCGCCTCCACTTTCTTCATGTTGACGTTCACGCTGGCGATGCCTGACGTGACGTCGGCAAGGATCCCGCGCCGGTCTTCGACCTGGATCGTCAACCCGACCGTAAACGAACTGTTGTCCTCCGCCTTGTCCCACACCACCTCGATGCGCCGCTCCGGGTCGTACAGCAGGTTGAGCACGTTGGGGCAGGTAGCGGCATGTACCGATACGCCCTTGCCGCGCGTGATGTAACCCACGATCTTCTCGCCCCGGATGGGATTGCAGCACCGCGCGCGGAACACCATCAGGTCGTCGAACCCGCGCACCTTTATCTTGTGCTCGCGCGCACCGAACATGCGCCGGACCACCGAGGAAATGGGGCTCGGCTGGTTGCGCTCGTCCAGCTCCTCGCTCGATACCAGGCGCTCCAGGACCCGCTGGAGCGATGCCTTGCCGTAGCCCAGGGCGGCCAGCACGTCCTCGCCCTTCTTGGCGGCAAAGTCCCTGGCGATGCCGTCCAGATTGCGGCTGTCGAGCACCGACTTCGTGCTGAGACCGAGCCGGCGCACCTCCTTTTCGAGCACACGGCGGCCGAGGTCTACCGCCCGCGCCTTCTCCTCCACCGCGATGAAGTGCTTGATCTTGTTGCGCGCGCGCGCCGTGGTCACGAAATTCAGCCAGTCGCGGCTCGGCTTGCGCGTGCCGGAAGTCACGATCTCCACGATGTCGCCGCTCTGCAGGCGCGTCCGCAGCGGCACCATGCGGCCGTTGATGCGGGCGCCTACGCAAGTGTGGCCGACGTCGGTGTGAATGGCGTAGGCGAAGTCGATGGGCGTGGCGCTGCGCGGCAGCGCCTTCACCTCGCCCTGCGGCGTGAAGGTGTACACCTCCTCCGGGTACAGGTCGACCTTGAGGCTGTGGATGAACTCGTTCGGGTCACGGACCTCCTGCTGCCACTCGAGCAGTTGCCGCAGCCAGACGAAGTACTGCTCGTCGGCGTTGGCGCCGACGCGACCCTCCTTGTATTTCCAGTGCGCCGCGATGCCATCTTCGGCCACCTGATGCATGCGCTCGGAACGGATCTGCACTTCGAACGGAAAGCCGCGGTCGCTGATGACCGACGTGTGCAGCGACTGGTAGGCGTTGGGACGCGGCATGGCGACGAAGTCCTTGAACCGGCCCGGAACGGGCGACCAGGTCTGGTGGATGATGCCGAGTGCGGCATAGCAATCGCGGACCGACGGCGTGATGACGCGCAGCGCAACGATGTCGTACACCTCTTCGAGGCGCACCTGCTGGCGCTTGAGCTTTTGCCAGATGCTGAACAGCCGCTTGAGACGGCCTTCTATCTCGATGATCGGAATGCCGGACTCCGCCAGCCGGCTGGCCAGCGTTTGCCTGAAGTCGGCCATCGAGCGCTCGGTGCTCGGCCGCCGCTCTTCCATCCATGCGCGCAGCTTCTCGTACGCCTCCGGCTCGAGGTGGCGGAACGCGAGATCCTCGAGCTCGTTCTTGATCTTGCTCATCCCCAGGCGGTGCGCGATCGGGGCGTAGATGTCGAGCGTTTCCTGGGCGATCTTCACGCGCCGCGCTTCACCCAGCGAGCCGAGCGTGCGCATGTTGTGCAGCCGGTCCGCCAGCTTGACCAAGATGACGCGCACGTCGCCGACCATCGCCAGGAGCATCTTGCGGAAGTTCTCCGCCTGGCGCTCCTCGCTCGACGAGAAGGGGATGGTGCTGATCTTGGTGACGCCCTCGACGACGTGCGCCACTTCTGCGCCGAACAGCTCGTCGACGCTCTCGATGGTCGTCAACGTGTCCTCGACCACGTCGTGGAGCAACCCCGCCGCAATGGCCACGTCGTCGAGCTTCATGTCGGCGACGAGCGCCGCCACCTCGAGCGGGTGCGTGATGTACGCCTCGCCCGACCGGCGCACCTGCCCCTTGTGCTCCATTTCGGAGAATTCGTAGGCGCGGTGCAGCAGGTCGATGTCGGCGTCGGGATTGTTGACCCGCGCCTTCGAGGCGAGGTCGTCGAAGCTGATCATGACAACCGCAGTCTAGACAACAAGATGCACCGGTTTCACGGGTCCGCTTCCATCTTAGGAATACGGCTGCGGGCGGTCAAGGACGGCCGCTGCGGCGCCTTGACTTGACTTTTTTGGCTTCACTATACTTCCGCTGGATTTGACGCCTTCGGGCACGGTTTCTCTTCTGAACTACCGGTTCCGTTCCCAGGACTGAGCGCCCGGCTGCAACCGGAAGATCGCCGCCGCCGGCAACAAAGCGACGCCTGTCTTCGGATTCGGGACGAAAGGGGAAGCAGGATGCACAGCGGACGCAGCCTTTCAAGATTCGTCGTCGTGGCCGTGCTGATGATGCCACTTGCAGCTTGTCAGTACCTGGACCAGGTCAGCGCGATGCGGACGTTCAAGGAGGCCAACTCTGCGTACGGCCGCGGCGACTACGAGACCGCCGCGGAACACTACGGAGAGATTCTGGAGATCCTCGAAACCGGGTCGTCCGACCAGTTGCTGAACGAGCAGTTGACGGCGACGTACTTCTACATCGCCAACTCGTACGACAACCTGTACAAGCCGTCGCGGCGTGGCGAGGCGGACAACGACAGGTTCCTCGAAGACGCCATCCACTACTACGAGCTCGCGTCGGAGGAGATTACCGATCCGAACCTGCAGCGGCTGGCCATGCAGTACCTCGTCTCGGCGTTCGGCCCCGACAAGGCGAACGACCCGGCGAGCTCCGAGCCGGTGCTGCGGCAGATGATTCTGCTCGACCCCGAGAATCCCGACAACTACTTCGCGCTGGCGAACCTGTACGAGCAGTCGGGCCTGTTCGAGGACGCCGAGGCGGTGATGCTGGAGGTCAGGAACCTGCGGCCCGACGACCCCATCGTCTACCTGCAACTGGCGGGCTTCTACAACCGCTCGGGCGAGTTCGAGCTCACCATCGACGCGCTCGAGCAACGCGCGCGCATCGAGCCCGACAACCCCGAGGCGTTCTACACGATCTCGACCTTCTACTGGGAGAAGGCGTTCCGGGACTTCAGGATTACGCAGGACCAGAAGGCCGAGTACATCGCCGCCGGGATTGACGCGGCGGATTCCGCGATCGGCCTCAACGACCGCTACGTCGACGCGCTGGTCTACAAGAACATCCTGCTGCGCATGCAGGCGAACATGACCACCGACCTGGACCTTCAGGAAGCGCTGATCGAGGAAGCGGACGAATTGCGCAACCGCGCCGAGGAGTTGCAGAAGCAGCAGCAGGCCGGCGGCGCACCCGCGGCCTAGCCCCTACCCTGCCGCACTGAATTCGACCGAGGGCCGGGGAACTCCCCCGGCCCTTTTTGCGTACGGGCGCCAACACCCGCTCTCAAAATCGTTGACGCGCACGGGCGCGCGTGCGATCTTGGGGCGACGGCGGCACGCGGGAGGACGACATGAGGACACTGACCGGCGTGACGGCGGCGGTGCTCGTGGCGTGGGCGACGGCGTGTGGCGGGGCGCCCGACGAGCCGGAAGACACCGGACCGGTGGGAGACGCGGCCGGCGCGGGCCGTATCCTGCGGGTCGACCCGCGGCTCGACCGGCTCGTGCCGGTCGGCGCGACCATCGAGAAGCTCGCCGAAGGCTACATCTTCACGGAAGGCCCGGTCTGGGTGCGCGGCGAGTCGCGACTCCTCTTCTCGGACGTTCGCGCCAACGCAATCCACCAGTGGACGCAGGCGGACGGCGCCAGTCCCTTCCTCGAACCGGTCTTCGAGGGCGACCGCGAAGGGCTCCGGTCGATCTCGTCGAACGGGCTGACGCTCGACAGCGAGGGACGGCTGGTCATTGCCGAACACGGCAACCGGCGCATCTCGCGGCTCGAAGAGGACGGCACCCGTACGGTGCTGGCCGACAACTACCAGGGGAGCCGGCTCAACAGCCCCAACGATCTGGTGTACGCCAGCGATGGAACGCTCTACTTCACCGACCCGTCGTACGGTCTCGACGGGCTGGAGGAGTCGCCGCTGCGCGAGCTCGACTTCAACGGCATCTACCGGCTGCACCCGGACGGCGAGCTGGATCTGCTCGTCCGGGACCAGTCCCGGCCCAACGGCATCGCGCTCTCGCCCGAGGAGGACCTGCTGTACGTCGCCAACTCCGACGAGAACCACAAGGTCTGGATGGTCTACGACCTCGACGCGGGGGGTGCGGGCAACGGGCGCGTCTTCTACGACGTGAACGACCAGGACGCGCCCGGGGCGGCCGACGGCATGAAGGTCGACCTGGAGGGCAACGTCTTCGCCACCGGGCCGGGCGGCGTCTGGGTCTTCGGCTGGGATGGTGTGCACCTCGGCACGATCCTGCCGGACGAGGTCCCGGCCAACGTCGCCTGGGGCGGCGACGGACGGACGCTCTACATGACGGCCAACACCGGCGTCTACCGCATCACGCTGGGCACCGGCGGCACGATCCCGGGCAGCAACCCGACGGTGGTCATGGAGACGACGCACGGCGCGATCACCATGGAGCTGTTCCAGGACCAGGCCCCGATCTCGGTCGCTAACTTCGTCCGCTACGTCTACGCCGGCTTCTACGAGGACACGGTCTTTCACCGGGTGATCGAGGACTTCATGATCCAGGGCGGCGGCCTCACGGCGGACCTCAATGCGAAGTTCACGCGCGAGCCGATCCGGAACGAGGCGGCCAACGGGCTCGCCAACGAGCGCGGCACGGTCGCGATGGCCCGCACCGCCGGCATCGACAGCGCGACGTCGCAGTTCTTCATCAACACCCGCGACAATCAGCGCCTCGACCACCGCGGCACGTCCCCCGAGGAGTACGGCTACGCCGTCTTTGGCCGGGTCATCGACGGCATGGATGCTGTCGACGCCATCGCCGCCGAACGGACGCGCCGGGCGGGCTCGCACGAGGCCGTTCCCGTCGACCCGGTCGTCATCCGGTCGGCAACGATGCAGTAGACAGCAGGGAGCGCGGCGCCGGGAGGGCGCCGCGTACAAGAAGAACGGCCGGCGCGCAGGTGGCGCACCGGCCGTCCGGGCAGGTTCGTTCGTTCGCGGGACAGGCTGCGGGAGCCTAGCCGACCGGAGCTGCCCCGGCGGCGCGGCGCATCCCTTCGGTCACTATCCCGACCTTGTCGACACCGGCGCCCTTCGCCGCGTCGATCACCTCGACGATTTCGCCGTACGTCAGGGTGCCCGCGCCGGCGATGAACATCGTCTTGTCGCGGCGCGTCTCGAATATCTCGCGCAGCCGCCTTTCGAGCCCGACGATCGTGACGTCCTGGTTGTTGATTGAAATCCGCCGATCAGCGGTGTACTCCAGCACGATCTGGCTGCTGTCGGTCGCGGCCTGCGCAGACCCCTGCGTCTCGAGCGGCAGGTTGATGTCGAGGCCGCGCTGGTTCAAGGGGAGGGCCGCCAGGAAGATGACGATGAGAACCAGCAGCACGTCGATGAACGGCGTGATGTTGATCTCGGAGTTCTCCTCCGGCTTCTCCGCCTGAACGACCGACTCCGCTCCGTGATGCTTGTGCGCCATCGCTAGCCTCCCGCCGCTCCACGCAGCTTGCGCTCGGTGACCAGGCCGATGTCCTCGATCCCCGCGCGCTGCAGGCGGTCGAGCACTTCCATCACCTCGGAATAGGGAGCCTGCTGGTCAGCCTTGATCAGCACGATCCGCTCGAACTTGCGGTCGAGTGCGCGCTGGACTGCCGACATCAGGTTGTTCTCGTCGGTGGGAATGTTGTCCACGAAGAAACGTCCGGAAGAATCCACGTGGAGCACCGTTTGCGTGTCCTGGTCGGGCTTTTCCACCGTGTTGGCGGCTTCGGGCAACGCGACAATCACACCAGCCTGCAAGAGCGGCGCGATCAGCATGACGATGATCAGCAGCACCAGCATCACGTCGGCCAGCGGCGTCACGTTGATCTGCGAGTTCAGGCCGCCTGACTGTTTACCTACATCCATCCCCATGGGGGGCCTCCTTTAGGACGTCCCGAGCAAGACGCACTCGTCAACTCTCGAATGCTCGCCTATTCCCGCTTGATGAAGTAGTCGACGAGCTCCGACGAGGAGTTGTCCATCTCCACGTTGAAGTACTCGATGCGCCCCGTGAGGTAGTTGTAGAACCAGACGGCCGGGATGGCCACGAACAGCCCGATGGCCGTACCGACAAGGGCTTCCGAGATACCGCCCGAAACCGCGCCGAGTCCGCCCGACCCCGTCTGCGCGATCCCCTGGAACGCGTTGATGACGCCCAGCGTCGTGGCCAGCAGGCCGACGAACACTGCCGTGGACCCGATGGTGGCCAGGATGCCCAGCCCCTTCTTGAGATCGGCCGACGTCAGCGCGGCCGCGCGCTGAATGGCCCGCCGGACGCTGTCGACCACGTCATCCCTCGAGAGCTGAACGCCCGAGTCCTGCTGGAACTGGTATTCCTGCAGGCCCGCCAGGACGACCTTGGCCAGGTGGCTGTACTTGTAGTTCTTGGACTGCGATACCGCGATCCCGTCCTTGAGCTTGTGGTCCTTGAGGTGCTTCGCCACCTGCGGCGCGAACGTCTTGGACTGCCTCTGCGCCTGCATGAAGGTGAAGATCCTCTCGACGAACACGCCGACCGAACCCACCGACATAATGCCGAGCACGCCCATCAGGGCCTTGACCGGCCAGCTCATCTGTTCCCACATCTCAAGCAAATCCATCTGATCCTCCTGGTCTTCCCGGTCAGGTGACAGCTACTGCAACGTGAAGTTCACGGTCACCGTCATGATGACCGGGACGGGCACACCATTGAGCAACGTGGGGGTGTACTCCCACTGCCTCACCGCTTCGATCGCCGCCTCGTCGAGCAGCGGCACCGATCGCAACACCTTGACGTCGGTGACGCGTCCGCTCGGACCGATCACGGCCTCGAGAATAACGATGCCCTGCACACGCGCCGACTGCGCGACCGGCGGATAGACCGGCGGCACATCCTTGGTCTTGGTCGGCGGAGAGATGTTGCCGCCCACGCGCACCGGCTCGGGCGGGGGCGGGGGCGGAGGAGGCGCTTCGACAATGCCCCCGACGATGCCGCCGGACACGACGCCGCCCACGACACCGCCCTCGACGCCGCCAACGGCGGTCAGGTCGAACCCGGTCTCCTCGATGATCTCTTCGGGAGCGACGACGGGCGCGGCGTTCGGGTTGACGTCAACGACCGGGGGCGGCTCGGGCGCCGCGGCCGGGCGGGGCGGGGGCGGCGGCGGGGGCGGGG